>NZ_JARGNT010000006.1:0-3205 GCF_029210165.1 Ponticaulis sp. | reverse complement strand
ATTTACGTTGCAGATCGAGGCTGAGGGCTATGGTTCAGGCTCATTGGCCAAGTACAGCGCCACCGCGAAGGCCCTTTGGTCTGCGATGGAAGCGGCAAAGCTCAGCCCCGCCAACCTGACCGACGACTGCATGGAGCAGTTTACTACTCAGATAATCAATGCCGTTTCTAAAAAAGACCAAAAGCACTGCCGCCACCGCCTGAACCGGTTTCGAGATTATTTGATTGAGAACGCCAACGCCGCGCCACGCTTACCACCACAGCTGGATATGTCGCCACGAGCCTGCCTGAAACGTGAATATGAGACGTATCTCCGCGTTCAGCGTGGGCTGTCCGATGATACGATCTATCATTGCCTGCGCTTCTATGAGCGGTTCCTGACAGCGAAGTTTGGCGAGGGCTTAGGTGACCTGCATTCGATCAAACCGGACGATATTACAGGCTTCATCATTCGGTTGCGCCAAGAGCAGAATGCGCCGCGCGATAAGACGGGTCCGTCACACCTTCGCAACCTTTTCCAGTTCCTGTTTTGGAGCGGCAAAACAGAGCGGAACCTGAGCAAGTCGGTACCAAAGGCCCGACAACCGAAACCAACAGGTATCCCGCGATATCTCGAACCAGACCAAGTTAACCGCTTGATAGGCGTGGTTCGAGGGCACAAGAAAACTGGCCGACGCAACTATGCAATGCTGATGCTTATCGCCCGTCTGGGGCTTCGAGCACCAGAGGTGACAGCGATAGAGTTGGATGACATCGATTGGCGTGCAGGTGAGATATTGATCCGGGGCAAAGGGCAGTTGCACGACAAGATGCCAATGGCAGCAGAGATTGGCGAAGCAATTGTGGATTACATTCAAAATGAACGCCGAGGGCCAGACCGCGCGTTGTTTGTCTCAGTAAAACCGCCATTCAAAAGGTTCAAGGATGCTCAAATCCTGCGCTGGATTTTGCGTGATGCCTATGACGCAACCGGTATTACCCCGCCACAGGCATACATCGGCACCCACATTCTTCGGCACAGCCTCGCCACAGATATGCTGCGAAATGGCGCATCACTTTCTGAAATCGGCGACGTTTTGCGTCATCGTTCTCCACTGGCAACGACAATCTATGCGCAACACGATATCGATGCCCTGCGCTCAATCTCGCGCCCTTGGCCGACTGAGGAGGACATGCAATGAAAACGCTTTCCCAACGGCTTGACGAATACTTGGCTTTGCGCCGCGCGATGGGTTTTGATCTATCGTTTGATGAACGAGTGCTGCGCAAGTTCGTGAACTACGGCGACGAAATCGGGGAGCATCTGATCTCGACAGCCTTGTTCCTCGATTGGAAAGAAAACTATGGCAGTGCGGACGAAAACACCTGGTCTCACCGCCTCGGGATGGTTCGCAGATTTGCCTTCTGGCTTGCGGAACATGACGGCCAAACCGAGATCCCATCAAGCCAACTTGTTGCAGGCCGATACCGAAGACGCGTCCCTTACATTTACGCGCCGAAGCAAATTGCAGATATCGTCACTGAGGCCGGTCGTTTACCGTCGCCATATGGACTAAGGGCTGCACTGTGGCAGACCCTCTTTGGCTTGATCGCTGTTACAGGAATGCGTGTGAATGAAGCACTGTCTTTGAAACAGCACGATGTTGATCTAAACAGCGCGGTTCTTGTCGTCAGGAACTCCAAGAATGGAGGGGATCGACAGCTCCCGTTCAACAAGGATACCGCTAATCGGCTGGCGTCTTATGCCCACTTGAGAGATCGCTTGATCGAACATCAAACGCAGCGGTTCTTTATCAAAGAAGATGGCGAACCGGCTGGTGACTGCGGCGCGCGATACAACTTCGCGCAAGTCAGCCGAAATGTCGGTCTACGATCCCCTCAATCCTTCAACCGTCATGGTCATGGCCCTCGCATCCACGATTTGCGACACAGTTTTGCGGTCCACACGATCTTGGATTGGTTCCGAGAAGATCGGGATATTGAATGTGAGATGTACAAGCTCAGCACCTATTTGGGACATTCAGAGCCAAAGCACACATTCTGGTACATCGAGGCGGTGCCAGAACTCATGCAACTCGCCGCTGCGCGGGCCGAACAACGGGTTTTGGAGGGTGCATCATGATCGCAACCTATCCATTGCCGGTCTACGTTCAGCGGTTCTTTACCGAACGGCTTTTGACGCAAATGCAGGCTAGTCCGAACACCATTGCCAGCTATCGTGACACCTTCAGGTTATTGCTGAAATATGCAGAAGTAGAGACGAAACTACAACCAACGGACCTGCATGTTGCACACATTGATGCTGACATCATTGGGCGGTTTTTGACTTTCTGCGAAGAAAATCGAGGCAACAGCGCGAGAAGCCGGAACACACGTCTTGCCGCCATTCGGTCATTCTTCAAATATGTGGCTGGGTGCGAGCCTCAGTTGTTGCATCATTGCCAAAGGGTTCTTGCCATGCCCTCCAAACGTTATGAAAAACGTGTCGTAGACTTCTTGACCCGTGATGAAATGGAGGCGCTGCTAAAAGCACCCGACCAATCGACTTGGTTTGGTCGGCGTGATCGGGTCCTTTTGCTTACGATGCTCCAGACAGGGTTGCGAGTATCGGAGTTGATCGGTTTGCGGGCAACTGATGTTGAGCTTGGAGCGGGGCCTCATGTCAGGTGCATGGGCAAAGGCCGAAAGGAACGCGCGACACCGCTTCGAAAAGACAGTCAAAATGCGTTGAAGTGGTGGCTGGCTCAATCGGGTGCTGCTTCCAGCCAGCCTCTGTTCGCAACCATTCGAGGCACGCCCTTGAGCAGAGACGCAGTCGAACGAATAGTTCGGAAACACGCGAGTACTGCTGCCCAGCACAGCTCGACGTTCAGGTTGAAGCGTGTCACACCACATGTTTTGCGCCACACGGCTGCAATGCAGCTTTTACAAAGCGGTGTCGATAGGACCATCATTGCCCTTTGGCTCGGCCATGAATCCGTCGAGACGACGCAGGTCTATATCCACGCTGATATCGAACTTAAGGAAAAGGCGATGGCTTTGACAAAGCCTGTGGACGCGCCGGGCGGTCGCTATCGACCCGGTGACGAGCTGTTGTCGTTCCTCGAAGCCTTGTAAGTTATGCTAACTTGCCGCGCTGAATACCCCATCAAATCAGGCTTTTGATGGGGCAGCGCGGCATAATCAAAAGCGCGGCATTATGGGCA
>NZ_JARGNT010000002.1:6353-551765 GCF_029210165.1 Ponticaulis sp. | reverse complement strand
GAAGACTGAAGGCCGTTGTTCGGTACGAAGTTCGTAGAACCCGGGCCTGCCAGAGGCGTCGGAGAGCCGATATCGCCATACTGGAAGGTGATGAGTTCAGCGTCACCGGTTGTGCCCCAGACGCTCCCGCCTGAAACAGAACCGAAGTTCGCGTCACCAATGCCGTCACCTTCAATGAGGAGGCCGCCGGCTGGACGGTTTTCACCGACAGAGCCAACCACTGCGTTTGCAGATGCATCAACGCCAGCTGTACCCGCTGTGCTTCCGCCAACAGCTGTCGTCGGGTTGATGTCAACGTCCAGAACAATGCCTTCGTCCGGGCCGTCGCTGCCAACGCCAGGTTCCGGCGCATCAGGAATGCCGTTTACGAGGTTACCGTTCTCGTCAATGATCAGATAGTTCGGGTCGAGGTCCTGAACCCAATGCGTTGCATCGCTCCAGAGGCCGTCGCCTTCGATTGCGCTGACATATTTGTACGGGTTCGCTTCAACGATGAAGTCATAATAGTTGAACAGCGGGTTATAGTAGCTGACATCGGAATAGCCGGATGGAACCGGAGACACGAATGTGAAGCCACCGCTGAGAACGCCGCCAATGATCGGAGCGTCGCCGAGCTGGTCAAAGAAGATCGCAGAACCAGAATCGCCACCTGCTGTGCCGGACTCGTATGGGAGCGCGTCATCAGGGAAGATGTCGTTGGACAGAGAGGTGTTGAACCAGGTGTTTGTGACCGGGTTGTCGAAGTACCACCATGCAACGCCGTCAGTACATGCCCAGTCGCCAATGCCGTCACGGCCACATTCTTCACCTGTACGGTCCGGATTGTCGAAGTCGATCCAGTACATGGACTGGTTCGCGCCCGGAGCATTCGTGTAATATGGCGATGCATCTGTGCCGAAGATGGCGCTGAGGAAGTCGACCTGAGAACCGACCATGCCGATGAGGTTTTCACCAGCCTGACGTTTGCCATCAATGCCCACATCACCGGTGGAGCCGATACCGTGGCCGCCATAACCGACCATGGATACGTGCTCGCCAACGCCAACAGGGCTGAACAGCATGGCGTAGCTCGGCAGATGTGCAAGCGGGTTAGACAGGCTGACCATAGCAACGTCCGCAGCCGGGAAGTTCAGCGCGGAACCGAATGCAGGGTCTGCGTCCGGATGGATGAGTACCTGGTTACCGAGGACGAGACCGTTGCGCTCGTCGATTTCGTAGAAGCTGCTTGCTGCGCCAGTGCTCAGCCAGCCAAACAGGGCGTCAAATGTATCAGGGCCGTATGCGATGATCGGCGAAAGCGCGTTATTATAGTCGTCGTAAAAATAAGATGGATAGTCATTGAAGCAGTGCGCTGCAGATAGAACCGTACGGCCGTTGATAAGAGAACCTGTACAGTTGAATGTGATGCTACCTGTCTGATTGTTCAGCATAAAAATCTGAACAACGCCGTCCCATTGGGTATTGTCGCCATACTCTTCTGAACCAGCAACAGTAACGTCATCGCGAACGGTAAGAGCGTTTGCGGCAGGCGCAAGCGCGACGCTCAGCGCCAGAGCTGAGGTCGTGGCCAAATGAGCCATAAAAGTCTTCGATTTCAAGGTATAATCTCCCCGGATTACAATGCAGGCTGACTTCGCGTCCCGGCAAATCAGCCAATGCGCGATATATGACGGTAATTTCATGGGAACGTCAAAGCCTCTTCGTGCATTAAATACACAAAATGAATCTCTTTACGCAGGCGCTGATGCAAAATAGTTGCAGCCTTCCGTAAGGTGAGCGTGAAAGTGTATTGCCCTGATGCAAAGCCCGACATTCTCCATTATCTTCACAGGCGGGGGTGGCCGTTCGTTTGAGTGCCGCTGGAGAGTGTATCAGGTCTGATGTTCGAGAGTTTTGTGTCCGTGCGTGCACTCGCCAGCGCGTTTGCATTGAGTTTTGTCGCACTGTTGCCAGCGTCAGTCGCACAGGCGGATACCGTGGATATCCGTCGGACGACCGAGTCTAATTATCCGGATGATCTCTGGAGCGCGCTTCGCAATGCGCTGCCGGACGAACGCACGCCTGAAACGCTGTTTGATGCGCGTCGTCAGGCTGAGCGCGCAAGCGGTATCATCAACAACATTCTGAATTCACGTGGCTATTACGCGCCAGAGATCACCGCTCTGGTTGAGACGGGTACGGTAAATTCACCCGTCATCGAGGTGAACCCGGGGCCGAGGTTCCGCATTGCAGGGCTCAACCTCGCATTTGAAGGCCGCAGTGCCGAAGACGACGAAATCCAGGAGGCCATGTCAGAAATCGGCGTCGGCGAAGGCGATATCGCGATACCAGCCGAGATAATCGACGTGGAACGCCAGCTTTCCCAATTCTTCCAGAATGAAGGTTACGCGTTTGCGGATGTATCCAACCGGCGCGTCCGTGGAGACCGTGGAGCCGCAACGCTCGATATCACCTACACGCTCAATCTGGGGGCTCGTGTGCGTCTCGGAGAGACAGTGCTACCGGAAGATTCTGAGACGGATGCGGAGTACATTCTCGACCTGCAACCGTTTGAGCAGGGCGAGATCTATGCGCCGTCAAAGCTGTCCAGTTATGCAGCCCGGTTGAATGAGCTACGCACCTTCCGGATCGCCAATGTCAGATTGTCTGATGAGCCGACGGGAGAAAGCCCGGAAGGCGATGCAATCCACGATGTCGTCGTGACGCTGACCGAACGTGAGCGGAATACGGTCGCTGTCGGCGCCAGCATAGCAACCGACGTCGGCGTCGGTTTCAGTCTTGATTATACGCGCCGTAATTTCACCGGCAGAGGCGATACGCTGACCGCAGGACTTGATTTTGCGCAGCTGGAGCAGGAAATCGAGGTTGAATGGCGCCGTCCGAATGAACTCGGATATGGCCGCAACATCGTGCTTTCAACCAGCCTGTCTAATGAAGAAACAGACGGGTTCGACCGGCAGCAATTTGGTGTGAGCGCGGCGCTCGAGGTCAGCCGGTCACCGGACTTCACGTACACATTCGGCGCGACGGCATCTCTGATCCATGAAAAGGATGACTTTGGCGAGCGTGACCTCCAGCTTCTGGGGGTGTTCCTTGCCGCTCGTCTTGACCGGTCAAACGACTTCCTGAACCCGACGCGTGGCTGGCGTCTTGATGGTCGAATCGACCCGAATGTCTCTTTTGGTGGCGAAGAGAGTCAGTTCATACGGGCTGAAACGCAGGCGCGAGCTTACTGGCCTGTGCTTGGCGATGACGATCTGGTTCTCGCGGGCCGCGTAAAAGTCGGCACGGTTTATGGTGCTGACATTGACGCGCTGCCATCTGATAGTCGCTTCTATTCTGGCGGCGGCGGTAGTGTTCGCGGTTATGGCTATCAGGCGATCGGCCCGAGGTCTGCTGACGATGATCCTATCGGCGGACGCGCGCTTCTGGAGACATCGGTTGAAGCCCGCTGGCAGGTTCGTCCGCAAATCGGAATTGTCGGCTTCGTGGATGGTGGCAGCGTATCACGCACGGAAGTGCCAAATTTCTCAGAGCTGCGCTTCGGCGCTGGTGTCGGTGTACGCTATCTCACACCGGCCGGACCGCTACGGATTGATATCGCTACGCCACTGGACAGGTCAGAGTTTGATGATCCAGTACAGGTCTATATCGCACTGGGGCAGGCATTCTGATGACTGAGACTGCTCAAAAACCTTCGCAGACGCGGCGCATTCCTTTATGGGCGAAATGGCTTGCGGGCGTTCTGCTCACCGTCATCGTGCTACTCATTGCTGCGCGGATTATTGCTGGCAGCTCTGTCGGGCGTAATTTTGTGGAAACCCGCCTCGAGGCTCTGACTTTCAGCGGCCAGCAGATCGAGATCGAGGGTTTCGACGGAGATATTCTGTCGTCGGCCACTATCGACCGGCTCGTGGTGCGCGATGAAGACGGCATCTGGGCCGAGGCGAGAAACATTTCTCTGGGTTGGAAGCCGTTCAATCTAGCCGGCCGCCGGCTGGTGCTGACTGACCTGACTATGTCGGATCTGGAGGTGTTGCGCAGGCCTTTGATTCCTGAGTCCGATGCGCCGGAGGAGGAGCCGTCTGACGGCACGAACCCGCTGCGCTCTGTCACTCTGTCCAATCTGGATATTGACCGGCTCTTCATGGCTGAAGGTGTGGTTCAGCAGGAAGTGGCGGCGTCAGTATATGCGGCTCTTAACTGGACGCCTGCCGTGTCGCGTTTCGACGTAGAGGTTTTGCCAGAGGATGCCGATGGTGATCGTCTCGTCGGTGAAGTTGAGTGGGGCAGGCGCACGCCGCTCTCCGGTGCTCTGGAGTTGAATGGGCCGGCGGGCGGGTTGTTTGCGGCGCTGCTTCAACTCGAAGACGGCGACAGTGTAAACGCGATGTTCAACGCGTCCGGAGATATGGACGCGGTTGATGCGACCCTTACAGCCCGGATCAATGATCAGGACTGGATTGAGTTCGAGACAACGCCGGCAGATGGCCTTCAGGCTGTTACGGCGCGGGTTGAACTTGCGCGCCACCCGGCAACATCGTCACAGATCGTCCGTCTGGGTGATGTGCTCGACTTGAGTGGCATGTTTGCGCTGGACGATCCGCTGGCGACGGCGACACTGACGGCTGAGACGGAAACAATGTCTCTCACGGTATCTGATGCGAATGACGCTGATGATTCCCAGACGGCCAATATTGATTTTCGAGCACGTGATCTCAGCCGCGTTGCGGGGACGTCAGATGTCTCGATTGATGACTTGAGCCTTGTAGGGCAGGTGCAGCGTGGAGGGAGCGCTCTGGCGTTCGATGGTAATATTACCGGTCGAAATCTTGTTGTGCCTGGCTTTAGCGGCAGCTCGCTTTCGGGCCCCGTTGCTGCGAGGTTCGATGGCGGCGTCGTTCACATCGAGCCACAGCTTGAGGTCACAGGCGCGGGTGTCGCTACAGGCGAAGAAGAGGTTGCTCTAAGGTTTATCCGTACCAATGGTATCGCTGATTTTACTCTGGAGACTATGGCCCTCGACCTTCAGCGATTGGCCGTTTCAACACCGCGCTCTTCATTGAATGTAAGTGGTAGCGGGTCGTTCGCAGACGGCATTGTCATCAATCTGGCTGGCGATGTGCGGGCCGGGCTGTCTGAGTTCGGAGTTTACGAGCGCGGTACAGTTTCAGGGCGTTGGGAGCTTCGAAAGAATAGTTCGGCTGCGCCAGCACAGTTTCGCGTGGCTCTGAACGGTCGTGGCCTCGGTGAAGAAGGAAGTGCGGCTTATGATTGGCTTGGCGAATCCGTCGCGCTGAATGCGAACGGTCGCGTTTCCGACAATGGCGCGCTCACGGTGCCATCATTGTCGCTTGTCACATCTGCTTTTGAACTTTCGGGGAATGCCTCGCGAACTGCCGAAGGCATGCTTCGGTCATCCTTTGAACTGGTGACGACAGAAAGCTATCCGCTTGCAGATATGGCGCCCGGTACACGCATTCGGTCGACAGTTTCCGGGCCGATGGAGTCGCTGAACATTGAAGCACTGCTGAATGCGTCTGAACTCGCGCCAGGCGGCGTTGTCGTCGCAGAACCGGAATTCGGCTTCACTGGTGCGTTCTTGGACGGCGTTCTTGATGGCGATATTCTGTTCACCGGTGGTCTGGAAGGCGATCCGTTGCGGCTTGCTGCTACTGCGCGTGTTGACGGCGGGGCGTGGCAGGTCAGTGCAATTGATGGCCAATGGCGTGAGCTCGTTCTCGAGGGAGAGGCTTATGGCGATGGCGGCGACCTTGAGGCCATCAGGGCAGATACGAATCTCGCAGGGCCGCTGCCTGACGGGCTGCCCGCGGAGACGGTCAATCTGAATGCGCGCCTTGAGAGTAGCAACGTCGCGATCACCGGTTCGCTCGAAGGTGTTGAGCTTGGTGCAGTTCAGAATGGTGAACTGACGCTCGATATTCAGGGCGTGCTTGAACAGCTGCGCTATGATATCGCGCTCACTGGGCTCACACTTGTATCCGGTATTCCCCAGGATGTGGATTTGCGTTTGGCGGGCGAAGCGCGCGATCTCGCAGATATGACAAGGTCTGTGTCCGGTGAAATCAACGGGCATCTCGGCCTTGAAGAATTCGGGACTGCGGAACCATTTTCCTTCGCTCAGACTGAAACTGGATATATAGGCGACATCCGCCTCGCCGTGTTTGGTGGGGAAGTCGCCGCCGCTTTAAGTGACAACCCAGAAGCGCGCGCTACGGCTTCTATTGCTTCTGTTGAGTTGCCACGCTTGCTCGTCGCGACTGGACGCGCGCCGTTGGATGGCGCAATCGATGTCTCGGTCCAGTTGCGTGAGAATGGAGACGCTCTTGTCGGAACGATCAATGGCAAAATGGGTGACGTTGCACTGCCAGACTCTGAGATGTCGCCTGTCACCTTCTTCCTGAATGGTGTCATTGAGAACGAAGAGGCGAATATTCGTCTCCGAAGCGCCGATGGTCAGGCTCTGAACGCGCGTTTTGAGGCAAACCTGCCGCTCATTACGAACGCGGCCGGGCTCTCGATTGCTCTCGATGACAGCCGTGAAGGCGGCTTTACGGCAGCGCTTGGCGGACGTGTGGACAATATTGCTGCGCTCGCGCTTCCGGACCGGACCGTGCTTACCGGCGGTATTGATGCCAATGTTACAGGACCCATCCCGTTCCAGCCACAGGCGCTGGAAGGCTATGTCCGCATGGATGATGGTCAGTTCGAACAGGGCGAGTTAGGCGCAGTTTTGCAGGCCATCGCATTCGATATCGGACTTGCCAATGAAACGCTGACGCTAAACCGGCTAAACGCAAATGGCCGAAGCGGCGGCACGCTTGCAGGGCAGGGTAGTTTTTCCCTCACGGGCGCGGGCGACAGTAACCTCAGGCTGGAGGCAGACAGTCTGGTGCTCGCTGACCGATATGAAGGCCGCGCCACGGCGTCAGGGATCTTCGGCATGGAGCTGAACGACGAGACGATTGTCGTTACTGGCGATCTTACACTCGATGAAGGCCATGTCTATCTGGACCGGCTGCCGACGTCTTCAGGTGTGACCACACTTGATGTCAGCTTCGGCGATGAAGAAGAGCCGGAGGTTGATGTAGAGCGCACGGTCGAGATCGACGTGTCGCTCAATGCGCCACGGCGTCTTTATGTGACGGGGCAGGGCATGGACGCAGAACTCTCTCTGGAGTCGCGGATTACTGGCACGCTGTCGGATGTGAGAATTGACGGACGCGCAGATATTGTACGCGGGCGGTTCGAGCTTCTTGGTAAGCGGTTCGAGTTTGTTGACAGTGTAGTCTTTCTGGAAGGTGCGCCTATGGAAGCGCGTCTGGATATCACGGCCGAACGCGAGACGAATGACCTGCTTTCACAAGTGAATATTACCGGCACACCTGCGCGCCCTGATGTGTCGCTCAGTTCGGTTCCAGAATTGCCACAGGATGAAGTTCTGTCGCGCGTGCTATTCGGGCGGTCCCCGTCTCAGCTGACAGGGCTGGAGGCTGCCAGGCTGGCCGCAGCGCTCGCGCAAATGGGCGGTGGTGGCGGATTTGACCTGCTGGGCGGTATCGAGCAGCTCGCAGGGCTGGATGCGTTGGACGTGCGTCAGAACGACTCTGGCCAGTTTGAAGTGTCTACCGGCCGGTATCTTTCAGAAGATGTCTATCTGGAAGTCATGTCCGACGCGCAGGGCAATGCTGGCGTCAGCGTTGAGTGGGAGCCGCGCGAGAATATTTCCGTGACGGCAGACACAACGCCGGGCGAAGGTGAGAACCTCACGATCGAGTGGACGCGTGACTTCGATTGATAGAGGGGATGGGGAGACATTAAGCGGGGGATTGATGCCCGCTGGCCGTCTTAGAATTCGCGTGCGAGGGAAAAGCCTGCGAAGGATTCACGTTCGGAATGGCTGATACCACCCGGCGCAGAGTAAGACGCTTCAGTTTCGATATAGCTGATTGTGAACTGAGTGCCGCCAAAATAGGTCGAAACGCCCGCCTGAAGATCGCCAATCGTGATCTGGTCATCAAGGCTCATCGTCATAGGCGCGCCATCTGACAGCGAGAAGTTATTTGTGCTGACACTCAAAGCTTCGCCGTCTGCGGCTGCGAATACATACCAGCCACTGGTCGCTTCGCCGCGTTCGAACTGAACGACGTTACCAAAGCGGATTTCGGCTGAATAACCTTCAAAGCCTGCGTCATTTGACGAAAAAGCTGTGTAGCGCGGCGACAGATAAAGGCCTGAGCCGTCATTGTCTTCCGGGGCTGAAATTGCCCAGTCATTACGGAAATTCAGCTGAGTCTGCGTGTCTGTTGGTCGGCTTGGCGACAGGTGCAGGCTATTTTCCGTGCCAAAGCCAAAATCAGATGGCAGTGGAGGCGAAATGTCCGCATTCGGTCTGGCAAGGTTGAGTTGCGCAGTGCCGGGGACTGTCGTCGGCTGAATGTTGATTCGCGTGTCAGAGTATCGCGGGGCGGAGATAATACCTTGTTCTTCCTCTGCTGTTGCAGATTGTGCTGTCCAGGCAAGAATGCCGGTGAGAAGAAGAAAGGTTTTTTTCATTCTGATACCGCCTCAACTTATATCACATTCAGTTTAACACTCCAAACTCTACTTGGTTCCGGAGTGTAACGAGAGATTGTGGCGGAAAGACGATTCTGGACCTGGATTAGACTTCGCTAAAATACATCTGGATTTAGACTTTTGATTCGATGAAGATTTGTACTTTACCGGGCCAGTAAAAAGCCCGGCGCGAGGGCCGGGCTGATCGTAAAAGTATTTTTGAGCAGGCCTTAATCGGCGAGGATTGCGCCAACAATAATGCCTGCAACAATGCCTGTTCCGACCGCGGCCAGATAAGCATCGTTATTATGGCGGACCCAGTAATGGCCGGATGGCGGCGCGTAAAGGCCGTAGCGGTGATAGTCGTTAATCCGGTAGCGACCATGATTGTGGAAGCGCGAACCTACACGGTAATAAGGTTGGTAGTTCGGACGGTACCCGAAGCTCGGTGAATAAAGCACCGGCGTGCGCGGGTTCCAGTGGTAGCGCGGCTGGTAGTAGTTGTTGCTCGGGCGATAATTCCGGTAATTATAGTTGTTGTACGAGTAATTATACCCGCGGTTATTGTTGTAATACCGGTTGTTATACTGCCTCTGATTGTAGTGGCGCTGGTTGTAGTTGTTATAGCCGTAATGACGGTTGTTATTGTTGTAACCGTAATAACGATTGTTGTTATGGCGTGAATAATTGTCATGACGACGATTATTGTTGCGGTAGTCGCGATCGCGATGACGATCCCCGCGATAGTCGCGATGGCGGTTGCCACGGTAATCACGGTCACGGTGTCGATCACCGCGATAATTGCGGTCCCGATGACGGTCATTGCCATTATAATGTCGGTCGTTAGTTTGCTGGGCGTGTCCGTTGCCGCGGCCATGCCCGTAGCTCTGCGCGGACGCAGGCATAGCGGAAACCGTGATCATACAGCCAGCCAGAAACGACACGCCGAGGAATTTCAGAGGCTTCATTCGGAGAATCTCCCAGTCTGGGCCCCCACACACATGGATAAAGAATAGTTAACCAAAGTGAACGGGGGCTGAACAGCCCCTTTTTGCAGTCAGGCCTTCTCTTTAAGAAGTCCGATCTCGCGCAAACGTTCCATAAGATATTCGTTCGCAGTGATAGGCCGGAATTTTTCAGGGTTCTCGTCAGACACACAGGAAGGCAGCGCGCGGATTTCTACGTCCGGTTCGAAATGCAGGAAGAACGGCATGGAATAGCGGCCGAATTTCGAGCGTTCCGGCGACGGGTTCACGACGCGGTGGGACGTACTCTGCAGAACGCCATTGGTCAGGCGTTGCAGCATGTCGCCCACGTTGATGACCATTGTGCCCGGAGGCGCGCTGACGGATATCCAGTCTTCTACGCCACGTGGCCGGACCTGAAGGCCTGCTTCATCGGCGCCAAGTAGCAGGGTGATGACGTTGATGTCTTCATGCGCTGCGGCACGTACAGAACCTTCCGGCGGCGGCTCTTTCTGCGCAGGGTAGTGAAGAAGGCGCAGAATTGAATTTCCGTATTGAACCTTGTCCACGAACCAGTCGCGCTCAAGGCCGAGGCCTGTCGCGACCGATTGCAGAAGACGGTGGCCGAGAGCGTCGAATTCTTTGAATATGCCGTTCGTCGCTGCGTCGAAGTCCGGAACTTCCGGAACGCTCGGCGTGTCAGGCATTGTTTCACGGTAAGGGTGGTCTTCCGGCAGCTCGCGGCCTGTGTGCCAGAACTCTTTCAAATCCATGGCCGCAACACCTTTGGCATTTTCCTGACCAAAAGGCGTATAGCCGCGCTGGCCGGCCCCATTCGGGTCGAAATATGTCTGCTTCGTTTCTGCGGGCAGAGCGAAGAAATCACGCGATGCCTGATAGGCCTCATCGATCTTCGTCTGATCGAGGCCGTGATTGGCGATAACGGCAAAGCCGGTTTCCATGAAAGACGCCATCAGCGCTTTCGTAAAATCTGTATCATCAGCGCCCGGCGCTGGCAGGGAAATGGGTTTCAGAGTGTCCATAAGTGAGTCACCTTTTGATTGGCGGGGAAAATAACGCCGGTTTCGGTGTTTTGCTATGGCTTAGTCGTCGCAGGCGAAGATGCCGTTCACCATGGTTTGGTAACGAAATATTCGCCAAATATTAGGCTTCCGGAAACCCAAATAAACAAAGGGTTACTGTTAGTGTTGTGTTGATTTAAATACAGTTGCGAAAAGTAGCTTGGTTAACCAATAAGCAATCTATCCTTGTCTTACTTTCATTGTCGGCAATGACCGACAGGTGATGAAGGATCGCTTTTAGACCTGAAAATCAGGCGAGGTGTTCCGCATTAGGAGAAAGACAAATGGCATTTGCTGAAAGCAAACTGGAAGCCCCATGCGAAGAAATGGGTCCTGAGTCTAAAGGTGAAGACCTTTATCGGATGGGACTGGTTTATTCCACGGGAATGGGCGTCGCAGTCGATTACATCACGGCGCATAAATGGTTCAATCTGGCTGCTCTGCGCGGCTATGAAGAAGCCAAGGCGTCACGTAAAGAACTCGCCGAGTATATGAGCTCGGAAGAGATCGCCGCTGCTCAGAAAGCAGCGCGTGAATGGCTCGTCCTCGCGCACTAAGCGTTTCGAAAAATCTCTACGCAACCGAATGCAATCTGCCCGGTAAGCCGGGCAGGGCACTCCTGAAGTGCCTGTAGTGTTCGGGACGTTAGTTCAGACCGCTGCGCACGTCGTAGAACAGGCTGAAATCAATCGGCAGTGCTTCACGAATGTACTGCTGAATGAACAGATTGTGCTGCGCGATCGGTGAACGCGGGACGTAGATAACGTCATAGCGTTGAAGTGGCCCAAGATTGGCCAGCTGCGGATCATGCCATCCGGAGCGAACATCTATTGCCCAGCTGCTGATTTCGCCGCTTGGCTGACGACGCACCAGAATGACCTGACGCTCGTTCGCGTTGCTGGTGAAGCCTCCGGCCATGATGACGGCCTGAAGCGCATCAATCTGCCCCGGAATCTCGATGATGCCCGGTTGGCCGACCTGTCCACCCACGAATACTTGCTGCGGCCCATACTGCGCGACGAATACGTCCAGGCTTGGATCAACCAGCCTGGAACTCATGGCGCTGTAAATTTGCTGGTTGATTTCCGGCAAAGTCCGGTTTGCGACCATGATCGGATCCAGCAGCGGCATATGAATGCGTCCGTCAGGGCCAACCGTGACGGTTCGAGACAGCTCAGGTGCTGAATATACGGTGATTTCCAGCTGGTCGCCGGGGAAAATCCGATAGTTTGGAAGGCTCGGAGAGTAGGGCTGGAACCCGGGTATACCAGACACTGTAGTAGGCGGGTTACCCTGGCTGGCGCAGGCAGCGAGAATGCTTGCGAACATGATGGCTGCAGAACGTCTCATTACACGGCCTATAAATTTCGAAATCATCGGCAGCATCGTGGTTAATCATCAATGAAATATTAAGGTCAATTTCCGATTTTCGTTTGTGATAATAGCGAGAGTAGGGCCGAATCTAATGGCAGCGGATGATGGATGGTCAAATGTAGCGACTTCAGTCGCCTCATCGACGTCAGCTTCCGCACGTCGTTCCAACAGGCCTCAACTGGATATACCCGAGTATGTTCTGCTGCTCTGGCGCGCAAAATGGGCGATTATTCTTATTGCTCTGCCAATACTTGCGCTCGCAATCCTGTTTGCTTTCATGCTGCCGGTTAAATACGCCGCGACGTCTCGTGTTCAGGTTACCCTCGGTAACGAGCGTGTCTTTGCGCCATTGACGACGGGGGCAGATGCCCAGTCTGCAAATCTCGGTCAGGAAGAGATCACCGGTTCGGAAATCGAGCTGATCTACAGCCCGGTCATCTTTGATCGTGTGCTGCAGGAGATCGGCATGGATGTCATCTATCCTGATGACTATGAGGCGATGATGGAAGCGCCCGAGGAAGATCGTCCTCTGCTGTATGAGCGTACGCTTCTTGGCTTTCAGAAAGATTTTGCGGCCGGCGCAGCACCCAAGAACCCTGTTATCCGGACTTCATACGAACATGAGGACCCGATTGTGGCTGCGCGCGTCCTGAATGCAATTGTGCGGACCTATCTGGAGTATCGCTCCGAACTCTTCCTTGATGACGATGACGGTGTCCTCTCTCAACAGCGCGAAACACTGGCTAATGAACTCTCGGCAGCGGATGCTGCCATTGAGCGTTTTCTGGTAGACAACCGCATCGGCGATTTTGATACGGAAAAAGAATCCGTTGCCTCACTCTATGGTGCGGTGACCGACAACCTGTTTAATGTGCAGGCCCAGCGCAGCGAAGTGCAGGGGCGTCTGGCATCGCTTACAGCCCAGCTTGCACTGACTGAACCAACGATCGATCTTTACGTCGAGACGAACTATCAACAGCAATTGCTGGATTTACAGATCGAGCGTGAGAGCCTGCTGTCTACCTATCTGCCCGGTACGCCGCAAATCGATGCCATTGATCGCCGCATCCAGAATGTCCAGAACCTGATCTCGTCTCAGGGCGATGGCGTCGGCGTAATCCGTCGTGGCCCGAACGAAGTGTTCCAGCGCCTTGATCAACAGCGCGCCGAACTCGAGGCAGAAGCGTCTGCGCTGCAGACACGCTTTGAAGAGTTGCGTCGCCAAAAGAATGAAATTGAAGAGCGCCAGCTCCGGCTGACACGCCTTGAGCCGCATTATCAGGAATTGCTGCGTGACCATTCTATTCTGGAAAACCAGTTGCGGAACCTTACAGTTCGCGAAGGTGATGAACGCCTGATCCGGGAAGTCTCGCGGGCGAACCTTGATAACATCCAGATTCTTGAGCCAGCACGTCCGCCTGCTCAAGGTAAAAGCATGCGCCTGCTCGTGGCTGCTGCCGGCCTTCTGTTTGGCGGCTTTACCGGCCTCATCGTAGCGATGATCTGGATCTTCTCAAAGAATACAATGCCAACAGCTGCCTGTGCATCTCGCACCGTCGGTTTGCCGGTTCTGGCAAGTGTCAGACGTGTGTGAAGGAAGCAGATAGATGATCGACCTTCGCTCTAAAATTACCGACCTAGCCCGTGCGGTTGACCGTATTCCGGGAAGCGATCGCGGACGGTCTGTCATGGTCATTGGTGCAGACCCGGGCAATGGCGCGTCCAGCGTCGCAGCTTCACTGGCTGTGCTTCTCGCGGGGCGTGCTACGCGTGCAGCGTGGCTGATCGACCTCGACCTTCGCGGCAATGGCCAGTTCAATGCCTTTCAACAGCGTATTTTTCCGCGCATCGGGCTTCCGGGCCGGCCGCTTGATGCATCACTCAACGTAGACCAGTTCTATCAGGTGGTGCCTCAGGTGAGGGCAAATGGCGGCGCGGCGCGCGGGCCATTAAAGCTTTTGGGCGCACACCGTGTTGAGCATTCCAATTTGTTTGTGACGCGGTTCCGCACTGAACACATCAAACCGGGCCAGCGCGTTCAGGTTCGCTCTGGCGGCGCATATTGGGATGCGCTGCGCAAAGTGTCTGACTGGGCGGTGCTTGATGCACCTGCACTCGATAGCTCAACCGCCGGGCTTGCACTTTGTCGTTATGTCGACGGTGTTGTCATAGTGATGGAAGCAGATCAGACGACCGCTGAATCTCTCAATGCGACGCGCGATCAGATTGAAGCTCACGGTGGCCGCTGTGTTGGTGTTGTCATCAACCAGATCAGAGGCGATGCACGCTTCGCTGACAGGTTTTCGGGGTAAGTCATGAGCAGGGCGCAGATGCCATTTCTCGCCCGACTGCGCTGGCTGGAAGTGGTCTGCGTGGGCATCAGCTTGCTTCTCTTTTCCGAAGCATTGTTGGGACGTGTTTTTGCGACGCCCGAAAACCCTGAGGGCGGCGCGTTTCTTCGCTTTCTCTGGCTCCCGATTTACGGATTTGGTGCCGTCGCCATTCTGGCGCGGTGGCGTGATTTTGCGGCGATCGTCATTCGCTCGCCAGCGCTTGTTGCGCTGTCCTGTCTGGCCGTGGCGTCAATGTTCTGGTCGGTTGATCCAGGAACATCGCTCCGCCGTGGCATCGCTATTCTCTTCACAACGGTCTTTGGCTTTTATGTCGCCTCTACGCTCACCTGGAAACAGATGCTGCGCGTGCTGGGGATTGTCTGGATCATTCTGGCAGTCGGCAATTTCATTGCTGGTGCGGCCTTTCCGGGGTTTGGCCGCATGCATGAAATCCATGTTGGTGCATGGAATGGCCTCTGGTTCGAAAAGAACGCGCTGGGCGGCTATCTGGCGCGTGCAAGCTTTCTGTTCGCCTTCCTGTTGATGGTCGATAAAGGCAATCGCAGGTGGTGGGGCTTTGGTCTCTTCCTGTCCGTATTACTGGTGCTTCTATCGACGTCCAAAACCTCGCTTCTGGGCATGATGCTCGGGTTTGGAATCATCTTCTGTTATCTCTGGATGCAGCGCGGACGTATCGTCACGATCTCGACGCTGTGGCTCATCGTGGGGCTGACGGGAGCAGGGTATCTCGTACTGACGGTCGCGCCTGAGGCGGTCGTAGCGTTGATCGGGCGTGACCTCTCACTGACGGGGCGTACGGATATCTGGGAAGTGCTGTTACAGCTGATTTCGGAGCGTCCATTGCTTGGCTATGGGTATGGCGCATTCTGGGGGGAGCAAAACGGTCCTGCCTATCAGGTCTGGCTCGCAACCGAATGGCTCGTTCCGACGGCCCACAATGGTATTCTGGAAGTCGTTCTGGCGCTCGGCTGGATCGGCGGCGGCCTGATGATCATCGATTTCCTGATGAACTTGTATCGCTCAGCTTCAACTGTCAGCTCACGGCCAACTTCGCTCTTTGCCTTCGGTACAATGGCGCTGTTCGCGCTGTTCAGTGTGTCAGAAAGTGTGTTCCTGCTTCAGAATAACCTGACATGGGTGACGTATGTTGCCGTAGCCGCAAAGCTGTCTCTCGATGCCAGAAACCGCGTTCGCGCGCGGGCTGAGCAGAAAGAACGGACACGTACTGCGCGTCGGCCGGCAATGGTCTAGCGGGCGTGTGCGCCGTAAAAGCGTTGTTCAAACGGACCAAACCAGAAAATCTTTCCGAGCCCTTGTGCCGTGCGATCAAACCAGAAGGCGCGGTCCGGATGGCGGACTGCGAACATACCAGCTGACATGAGGCCAAAAAGCCCGGCCTGACCGACACCGACCAACGTCCAGAACGCCATGCCCGGAATATCACGTGGCGATTTGCGGGCGCAGATAGTCGTTGGCGCCTGACCATAGGCAAAGGCACGGCGCAGTGTGTAGCGCAGACGCAGGCGGCTCTCTGGCACATGCTCAAAAACGGGCGCTTTGCTCGCCCAGCCGAATTTATGGCCAGCCTGATCCAGCTTGGAAAAGAGGATGTCGTCTTCTCCGCCAGTTTCGTTCGAACGGGTATCGAATAATGGGCCGTCAGAGGACAGCTGATCCAGATCGAATAGCGAGTTGCCACATCCGTAGAACTCGTCGAACACGCCTGTATCTTCAGGACCAATGCGCGAGAAGAACTTCTTGAAATAGCGCTCGTGCAGCTGGTTCTCGTGAGGCAAAGCTGTTTCGACAGGGCCGAAAGTGATGGCCGACTTATGTTCGTCGTAAACGCGGAGCATTTCTGCGAGCCAGTTCGACGGCGCAGACTGGTCATCGTCCAGAAACGCGATCAGGCGGCCGCGTACTTCTGAAATCGCTTTATTGCGCACATTGGCGACGCCAGGCTCGGGCTCTGATGCGTATCTGACCTGAATAGGCGCGTTTCCATATCGCTCGACCACGACACGCGCAGATCGCTCTGCATCATTATCTACGACGAGCAGTTCAGTCTCTTCCGCGCACACGTTTTCCTGTGCCATCACGCTATCAATGGCGCGGGTCAGGCTTTCCAGACGACGGAAGGTCGGAATAACAACAGAGGTACGGATCTCGGTCATGAAACGCTGAACCCCACGCGTTCTGCAGCGACTTTCGGGGTGCAGATTTCGATATCGAGCTCCTCAGCGCGATCCAGAATTCTGCGCAGCTGATCAGGCGTCATGCCATGCTGGCTCGGAGATTCCGCAACATCATGCGTAAAGATAATCATCCAGCCAGATGTTTGTTTCAGGCAATGGAGCGCTGAGTACGCGCGGTCAAAGCTGTGCTGTGTGTGGTCGATTTCGAATGCGCGCAGTTGTGCGCGATCAACCATCCCGCGATTAATTCCCGGAAGAATGCCGCGTAGCGTCAGGAAGTCGCCAGCCAGATGTTTCTTCACATCAAAGCGCGTCTCGCCATACGGATAAGCGAAACTGTCCACGCTGAATGTGTGGCAAATCTCTTTCAGGAGCTCGATATTGCGCTCGACATCGGCCATGACTTCATCATGCTTCGCCTGAGAGCAGTCGAGGTGTGAGTGCGAGTGCGCGCCGATTTCATGACCTGCCGCAAAAAGCTCGGCGATCTGGTCCGGTGTGGAGACCAGGCCCATATGGGAGTCGCGCCCCATCAGACCTGTGGCGATATAATAGCCGCCGCGAACACCATACTCTTCAAGGATACGTGCGCCTGTTTCTGCCGCTGACGTCGGGCAGTCGTCGAAGGTGATCGAAAGAATAGGGCGATCCGTGATGACCGTAGCTGGCGCAGCCTTGCGATACTGCGTCAGGCGTCGTTCGATTTTGGCGAAGAGAGAGCGGTTCGGCTCATAAGGTTTAGGTGCGAGCATGACGGGCTCCTCCATAAACAGCAGCGCGGAAAGTCTTCAGCGCAAGTAAGCGGATAGCGCGGGGCATCAGCCAGACCGGCATGCGGCTGACATAGCGGCTGACCTCGCGGATCAGGAAACGGCCCGGCACCTGGCTGAACATGGATGCCATACGAAAGAGCGGTGTCTGCTCCATCACGTCGGGATGTCGCTCAACGGCCAGCCAGAAATTAGCACCGGATTGTTCGTATTTGCGCAGCAGATCCTGCGCCGTGTCGAGGCCAAGGTGGGTTGCCGAATTGTCGATATGTTCAACCGGATACTGGCGCGATACGCGAATACCCCATTCGACGTCTTCCCAGCCCCAGCCGCTGAAGGCCGGATCAAACGGGACAGCATTCATAATGTCTCTGTGCGCCAGAACATTGCTTGTGAACACATAGCGGCCCGGCTCTTCAGAGCGAACTGAGGCGGCCATGCATTCGGAACGCTCTGATTGGGCGCGGTGCAAATCCGTCTTCGATGAGAACGGCGTCAGCTTCATGGAGAAGCCGCCCACGACAAGACGCGGAGCGGAATCGTCCTGAACGCATTTCAGATAGCGTACGATAAAGCCTTCATCATCGGGGATCATGTCGGCATCGAGAAAGACGAGCCATGGCGCGCGCGAGCTGGCCTGAAGCCGGTTTCGCCCCGCAGAGCGGCCTTTATTGTGCTCGGCTGTGATCAGGCAGGCCGCGCCCGGAAAGGCATCTACGCTCTCTCGCATTGCGTTCGTCAGCGCGATATCCTGACTGCCATCATCATAGACGATAATCTCGACAGCTTCCGCGTAATGACACGCCGCCAGCATGCTTAGGAGCTGGTTGGCGCTATCCTTGTAAGTCGGCACGAGAATGGACAGGCGCGGTGTCACGTCTGTCCAGTTTGCGTTGGTGTGAATGGTTTCGCCGTCAGTCGCTTCGGGAATGCCTGCAGAGGCAGGCTGAGCCTGACGCGCGCCTGCTTCAGCGATCATTCGTGTCATCTCCCAGAAGGCAAGGCGCTGTCATGATCATGATGTAAAGGTCGAACCAGAAGCTGGACCGGTTCACATACTCCATATCAAGACGCACGCGTTCACGAACGAGTTCGGCAGTGTGAACAGGGCCACGAGAACCGTTGATCTGTGCCCATCCGGTGAGGCCCGGTTTGACGCGGTGACGGTGCGCATAGTCACCCACAAGGTGGTGAACTTCGGTCTCTTCTGTGGTCATGCCGACAGCGTGAGGGCGTGGGCCAACCAGAGACATTTCACCTTTCAGCACATTGATCAGCTGTGGCAGCTCATCAAGGCTGGTTTTGCGCAGGAAGCGACCAAGACGCGTGACGCGGTCGTCACCATCAGTTACCTGCGTGATGATGCCTTCTTCGGCTTTGCGATCAGGGCGCATTGTCCGGAACTTCCAGACGCGGATGACCTTGTTGTTGAACCCGTGACGCTTCTGTTTGAAGAAGACCGGCCCCGGGCTGTCCAATTTGATCAAGGCAGCAATGATCAGCATGAATGGCGAGAACGCCGCCAGCATCATCGCGCCAATCGCGACATCGGAAATGCGTTTCACGAAGGCACGACGCGCATCAGCTGGTGCACCGGAAACATAGGCAGCTGGGGCATCGGCAACTTCAGCGAGGCTCGCGCCTTCCGGATTATAGTCTTCCAGATCGAGCAGAAGCACGACACGGTTTGGAAGGTAGCGCAGACGTTCGATCAGCAGACGGACGCGGTCTTGCGCCTTGGACGTCACGGTTACGATGATGCGGTCTACGCTTGGCAGGTTGTCCCAAGCCAGAAGGTCGTCCAGCGTGCCCACAACCGGAACACCATGCATACGGTGCGGCGCACGGCCCAGACGGTCATCAAAAATGGCGACGATATTCAGTTCACGGTCTTCGGAGTTGCGCTCGATCAGACGAGATGCGTGTGCTGTAGCGCCCACAATAACGACGTTCTCCGACAGTCGACCTTTACGGATGAGGTGCTTTGTCCAGCTCACATGGTGGGCGTGTGCAGCGAGTACAAAAACGCCAGCGAGCGTGCCTGTGCCGGCAAAGTACATAAAGTCGCCGCCAAGGCCGATCAGCCAGCTTGCAGACAGAAGTGCTGCCAGCGTCAGGCTGGCACCAAGCGCAACCTTTGCCATGTGATCGAGAATTTTTTCGGTGAATGGAAAGCGGTATGCGCCTGCTGACCACATGCCCCAAACCACCAGCGGCGGTAGCGTCATATAGGGTAGGGCAACGCCGAGCGGCACATCCAGAAATGGTGCGCCCAGCGCAGTGACAGAGATCAGCGCGAGCAGGCAAAGGCCGACAATATCAATGATACGTGCGCCCAGACGGATCGCTTTGCGGTCGATCACGAATTGCTGCTGAAACGGTCGGGCATCTTCCAGACCAGGACGCTTGGCTTCATGCACAGATAAGCGCGCCGGATTGGGCGCGCTCTGTGCCGATGGCTGCGCATCTAGCGATTGTGCCGTCTGGTTCATATGGGTCCACCTTCTCTCCGGCATTGTGCATACCGAATTAGAGACAAGATTGAGTAAGGTGGTTCGGTGAAATTTTATCGAATCTCGCGCAGAGGCGGCTTAATACATCCAATAACCTGCAGCATTGCTTGAATATCCGAGTGCCTCATACGTTGCGTCAATGAGAGACTGACCGCGCGGGTTCAGAAGAATACCGCCGCCCATTTTGTTCATGGAATAGGCGAAGATCAGGTCTGCGTCCGGATCGAAGAAGACGCAGCTACCACCCATGCCTACATGGCCGAACGCGTTGCGCCCGATGATGAAGGATGAATCATGTCCGTGGCGCAGATGGCGGTTGTCCATACTGCACATAAAACCCTGACCGAAGCGGGTCGGGATCATCAACGTGGCGTCATCTCGCGTTGCCGTCGACACATATCCCATCGCGCCAATGCGGGCATTGGAATAGAAGTCAGATGCGTGAGACGGTGAGAGCGCAAGGAAAAGCTGAGCCATGCCGCGTGCGTTAGATACGCCGCCAGCACCGCCGAGATGGGCTGCGCGTCCGTCACGACTGTCAATCTGCAGCGCGCCATTGTTGAAGAAGCTCTTATGCTGGAGCGACTCCGGATCAGTGAGCATTTTCTGCGTGAAAGGAGAGAGCGGTGCGCCCGGTTCGGGTTTGAACGGGATCATAGGCGCGACACGAGGTTCGTGTTCTTCAGGCAATCCAATCCAGAAATCTGTGCCCATTGGTTCTGCCAGTTCTTCGCGGAAGAAATCGCCGAGTGATTTTCCGGAAACACGACGAACGAGTTCGCCGACCGTCCAGCCGAAGGTGAGGGCATGATAGCCGTTTCGCGTGCCTGGTTCCCACCATGGCGTTTCATTGGCGAGCAGAGAGACAGCTTTATCCCAGTCCAGAAGTGCGCCCGGTTCTACAGCGTCATGGAAAGACGCCACGCCCGCTGAGTGGTTCAGCATCATGAGAACGGTCGTATCTTCTTTTCCATTACACGCGTATTCCGGCCAGTAATCAGCAACCGGTGCATTCAGATTGAGTTGCCCACGTTGCACGAGAAGATGCGCGCAGAGCGCTGTGGCGGCTTTTGTGCAGGAGAATACAATAGAGACGGTATCTTTGGTCCAGGGCGTGCCGGTCTTGAGATCGGCTGTTCCGCCCCACAGGTCTGCCAGACATTCCCCGTCTTTATATACGCACAGAGAGGCACCGACTTCGCCGCGCGATTCAAAGTTCTGAGAAAAGGCATCAGCGACGCCGCCAAATTCTGGATCAAATGTTCCATCCACTGCAAAATCGGCTGACATTCTCTGATCTCCCCTTATTGTATCGCTACTCTGGATCGGCGCGAAGGCTGCAACAGTGACGAAAACTCACGACAATTCAATAGAGCTGACCGGATTATCGGTTCGGACGAGTGGTTTCCTGCTCTGCGTGAGCGTGGTCTTCTTTGCGCTTATCTATGCGGCAGGCCTTCATTTCGATGCGGGGTATCCTCTCAGTGAGCCGTTCTGGAGCGTAGGGTCGCTAGTGCTCGGCGTCGCTTGCCTTGCGCTCATTTGGTTCGACCTGCGAGAATTCCGACTGCCAAACCTGATTACGATCGCAATGGCGGTGAGCGGACTATTGTTTACGTTTGTGGGGCGTGAGCAGACGGGGCTGGCCAGTGTAGCGGTTCATGTGATTTCGGCACTGGTTGCCTATCTCGGCATTCTTGGTTTGGCATTTGCCTCTGAAAAATGGCTCGGACGGCAGGGAATCGGTCTCGGAGACGGAAAACTGCTCGCGGCCATAGCCTGCTGGATGGGGCCTCTCGCGCTTCCACCAGTTCTTTTAATGGCCAGCGGCGCAGGAATTTTGCTGTCAGTTTTGTTACAATCCACGACACTTGGCAGGAAGTTGCCGCCCGGAGGATATATCCCGTTCGGTCCCGCATTGTGCTTTGCAGCATGGATTGTCTGGAATCTCAGCGATCTTTGGCCGTTCATGCCATGATATGAAAAATGTTTGCGCTAACATTTGTGACTATTGCAAAAATGCATCTAATTCCGAGCGCACCGAAATTTGTCACTGACTGTCAAAAAACCGTTACGATACGCGCATAATCGGCCCCTGTCTGAGAGTGGCAGGAATAAAAGAACAGCCAGCTCCTCTCTCAACGACACAAACTCGCCATTAGCTCATTGAGGGGGCTTTAGTATGAAGATCGCAGGATCCCTGCGCGCACTTGCACTTGCAAGCGCTGCAGCAGTTGCACTGGTCGGTTGTTCCGACACCAACATCTCATCGCCTGGTGCTCCAGCGCCGGTTCCAACACCGACACCGACGCCAACACCTACGCCAACGCCTACGGCAACGATTGATCTCGTTCCGACAGCAGGCTGCCCGACCGGCACGACAGAAGAACTGTTCGATGCGGTTGCAGCTGATGGCTTCTCTTCAGTTAGTGTCTGTACGCTTGGCTCGGCGACAGGCGGCGAACTGACAGCGGACGTCACTATCCCTGCAAACACACACGTGGCTATTCAAGGCCCGGTATTCGTCGGTCAGGACGGCGGAACGTCTGCGACGCTGACACTTGAAGCTGGCGCAGTTCTGTTCGGAGCTTCTTCTACCGGTACAGCAAACGCGACAGACGATTATATCGTTGTCACACGCGGCTCCCAAATTGTTGTGAACGGTACGGAAGCAGCGCCTGTGCGCATGACGGCTCGTGCAGCAGTTAATGACGAAGAGACTGGTTCTTCTATCATCGCAGCTGGCACGAACGCTCAATGGGGCGGTCTGGTCATCAACGGTTTCGCACCGATCAACGACTGTGCTGATGCGACCGCGACTGGCGGTTCGGCCGCTTGTGAAAAGTCTGGTGAAGGTGCTTCTGGCTTCTTCGGCGGCGGAGACCCTGCCGACGATTCAGGCGTTCTGAACTATCTCATCGTTGAGTATGCTGGCGCGCGCCTCACAAACGATGACGAGCTGAACGGCATCGCGTTCCAGGGCGTTGGTTCTGGCACAGACGTTGATTACATTCAGGTTCACAACAACCTCGACGACGGTGTTGAGTGGTTCGGTGGTACTGTTGACGCGAAACACGTTGTCATCACAGGCGCGGGCGACGACTCTCTCGACTGGACTGACGGCTGGCAAGGTCGCCTGCAGTTCGCTGCAGTTCGTTCTACGGTTCCAACATCTGGTGACCCACGCGGCATCGAGGGTGACAACCAGCGTCCAAACGACGCTCAGCCATTCTCCAGCCCGACGATCTCCAACTTCACCCTCGTTGGTACAACTGGTAACCAGCAGGGCATGCTGCTCCGCCGCGGTACACAGGGTGTATTCGTGAACGGTGTCATCACTGACTTCGCGACGGGGATCGACGTTGACGATCAACAGACATTCGACGGTTTCACAAACGGCGATCTGGTTGTTGAATCTATCCTCGTAGACTCTCCGGAACCATTCGCAACGGACGGCGACGGTGTTCCAGCGTTCAACGCTTCAGTTGTTGCACGCGACAACTCTCTCGTTGACCTGTTCTTCCCGGGTTCTGCTGAAGCCAGCATTACACCAACTCAGGTTGCTGCAGCTGATCAGGCATTCTTCGGCGCGAACATCGGCTATATCGGTGCGTTCGGTCCAACTGAAGATGTTAACAACAGCTGGGCGAACTTCGCTCTTCCGGGCACTCTGTTCGACGAGCCGGTTGTTGAGTGTCCAACAGGCACAGCGTCTGCTGGTAACATCACAGTTGCAGCCACAAACGAAACGAAGCTGCTTTGCCAGATCGACGGTACAAACGCGATCACAACAGATCTTCGTCTCACAAACGGTGACAACATCGTCTACGAACTCGTGAACCCTGTCTTCATCGGTGTTGACCGTGGTGCAGACCCGGCAGCGCCTCTCGCAGGTTCTGCGTCCGCGACGCTCACAATCGACGCTGGCGTCACAGTCGTGTCTGAAGGCAATGACGATTATCTCGTGGTTGCTCGTGGTTCCCGCATCCTCGCGAACGGTACAGCAGCTAACCCGGTTGTCTTCACAGCTAAGGGCGTTCTGGACGGCACGACTGCAACTGACCGCACGACAAAAGGTATCTGGGGCGGTCTGGTCATCAACGGCCGCGCACCAATCAATGACTGTGCTGATGCGACAGCTGTTGGCGGTACAGTTGACTGTGAAAAATCAGGTGAGGGTGCTTCCGGCTTCTTCGGCGGCGCGACATCTGACGATGACTCAGGCCAGCTCTTCTACACACGTGTTGAGTATGCAGGCGTACGTCTCACAAACACAGACGAGCTGAACGGCATCGCATTCCAGGGCGTGGGTTCCGGCACAGACGTCAGCTACGTTCAGGTCTTCAACAATCTCGATGATTGCTTCGAGTTCTTCGGCGGTACAGTTTCTGCTGACCACGTTGTAGCACTTGGTTGTGGTGACGACTCTCTTGACTGGACTGACGGCTGGCAGGGCTCCATGCAGTACGCAATCGTCTATCCGGGCGAAGGCGACATGTCTGGCGACCCACGCGGCATCGAGGGCGACAACCAGCGTCCAAACGACCTGCAGCCGGTTTCCACACCACGTCTGTCTAACTTCACGATCATCAACTCTGGTGACGTAGCGGTTGACGCTGGTGCAGTTCTCCGCCGCGGCATGGCCGGTACGATCTCTAACGGCATTATCGTCGGCTTCGACGACGGTATCGACGTGGACGATCAGGCGACGATCGACAACATCACCAACGGAACGCTGGAGCTTCGCTCTATCTTCCTCGATAACGTCAACAACTTCCGCAACGACTCTGACAACCCACCTGCGCCATCAGCTGGCGACAACATTGTCGAAGGCACAAACACTCTGTCTGGCTTCACATTCCGTGCGGGTCGTCCGGGTGTTGTTCCAGGCGCGAACGAAACAGCTGTTCCAGCATATGATGTAACCGGCATCGGTACGCTCTCTGCAACGACTTATGTCGGTGCGGTCGAAGATGCGAACGACACATGGTTCCGCGGCTGGACAGTCGACGAAGACGGTAACGTCACAAATTAATCCGAGACGGGGCCGGAGCTTTCTCCGGCCCCATTCTCCTATCCGATATCAATAACTCAATCAGGGATGCTTCATCCCGTTTTCCTTTTTTGGGGGTCACTATGTTCACCCGTAAATCGCGTGCCCGACTTGTCCTTCTGACCAGCGCGTCTTTCCTTTTTGCCCTTCCGACATTCGCTCAGGAAGCTGATCCGGTGGAAGCGCCACAGGAAGAAGCCGCGGAGCAGCGTACACTTGAAACGGTACAGGTTCGCTACCGTTACATTCCGGATGAACGTCGTTCGACCTCAGAGGTCTCTAGCCTTCTCGACGCTGGTGACTTCCAGCTTCAGGGTGACGGCGACGCTGCTGCGGCTCTGCGCCGTGTGGCTGGTGTCACAACGTCTGACAACAAATTCGTATATGTTCGTGGTTTGAACGAGCGTTATTCCAGCGCGACTCTCAACGGGTCTCCGCTGCCGAGCCCGGCGCCGCTTCGCCGTGTTGCTCCGCTTGACCTGTTCCCGACATCTGCACTGTCCGGTATTCTTGTTCAAAAGACATACTCTCCGAACTTGCCGGGTGAATTCGGTGGTGGTCTCGTAGACATCCGCACACGCGCCGTTCCTGATGACCGTTTCCTGAACATCTCGGTCGATGTTGGCGGCGACACAGAGACAACGCTGCAGAGCGGTCTTCTTTATGATGGTTCCGGTACTGACTGGCTCGGTATTGACGATGGTGCGCGCGATCTTCCGGGGTTCGACCTTGCAACGGAAAACTATGACTTCGGTCGTGCCTTCACAGATGATTCTTCTCTGCTCGTGATGCAGGAAGGCGACGTCGCACCTAACTTCTCATTCGGTGTTACAGCTGGCGATGTCTACGACCTCAGCACTGATATCACTATGGGTATCCTCGGTTCTGTAGGCTATTCAAATGAATGGTCGACGCGCGAAGGTATTCGTGGACAGGCAGTGCGTCCGTCTATCAACAGCCCTGAAATTGCAGCCGAAGAACAGCGTGAGCGCCGCTCTACGCAGAACACTGTCGGCGTAAACGCGCTGGCAGTGATCGGCTTCGAGCTTTATCAGGACCACGAAATCCAGCTGACTGCACTCGGTACACGTTCTTCTGAGAAGGAAGCACGTACAATCATCGGTACAACCGAAGAAGATGCCGGTGTCTTCCGTGATGACTCTCTGGAGTGGTTCGAGCGTCAACTCTGGACGACACAGCTTCGCGGTGAGCACGTTTTCCCGAACCTGATGGATCTGGAAGTCGAATGGCGCGGTTCTTACTCCGAAGCCCAGCGTGATGCCCCATTCCAGCTGTCTAACCGCTACCGTGAAGATGCGAATGGTGACTTCATCCTGTCGTCGTCTCCGGCTGCGAACCGCATCCAGTATTCTGACGTACAGGACGACACGACAGACTTCGGTCTGGACTTCAAACTGCCGCTTCAGTTCAACGGTGACTGGTTCAGCGAAGTAAACCTGCTCGCAGGGTATTCCTACGTAGAGAACGACCGTTTCGCATCTGTCCGTATTTTCGACATCACCGGTATCGGTGGTCTGCCAAACGCAAACGGCATCCGTCTCGATTACATCTATAGCGCTCTGTTCAATGGTGGCCCTGGCTCCGTTCAGGAAACAGGCGGCATTCAGTTCCCGGAAGCTTATATCGCGACGCTCGAAACTGATGCGGCTTACTTCCAGATCGATACACAGATCACACCATTCGTTCGCGCAGCTATCGGCGGACGCTATGAGTCTGCCATTCAGGCTGTCGACACAATCACGCTGAACGGCCCGTCTGCAGGCAACTTTGTTGAGGCATGTATCGAACGTCAGGCTGACCAGAGCTGTGATAGCAAGGAAGACTTCCTGCCAGCAGCGACGATCACCGTCACACCGTTCCAGGATTTCCAGATCCGCTTCGGCTATTCTGAAACGCTGACACGTCCACAGTTCCGTGAGCTTGCGCCGACGCAGTTCGTGAACACTGAAACCGACGTATCATTTGTTGGTAACCCGTTCCTTCAGAACGCTTCCATCAGCAACTATGACATCCGCGCGGAGTACTATTTCGACCGCGGTCAGTTCCTCACATTTGGCCTGTTCTACAAAGAGATGGAAAGCCCGATTGAGGAAGTTCTCGTCAGCATTGGTAACGTGACAAACACAAGCTTCGTCAACGTTCCAAGCGCAGAGCTTTACGGCTTCGAAGTCGAATATGAGCAGATCCTGCCAATGTTCGACTGGACGAGCTGGGACTTCTTCCGTGACCGCGATTTCACTGTGAAGACCAACTACACATGGTCTGACTCTGAGATCAGCGCTGACGGCACAATCGCGATCAATGGCGGCACACCAACGTCTCCGGTTCTGTCCACGGTGTCTGCTGCGGGCCGTATCGAAGACGGTCGCCAGCTGCAGGGCCAGTCTGAGCATCTGTTCAACCTGCAACTCGGCCTGTCTAACAATGACACCGGTTCAGAAATGAACGTGCTTCTGAACTATGCAAGTGAGCGTATCCGTTCAGGCGAATCTATCGCGGATGGTCTGCCTGCGATTATCGAGCAGCCGCCAATGACTGTGGACTTTGTCTACAGCCGTCCGGTTGACCTCGGTGGTGCAGAATACGAGCTGTCCTTCAATGCATCGAACATTTTCGGCGATGACTTTGAAGCCTACCAGCAGGGCGGTGGTGTCACGGTTGATGTGGACACTTACAGCCTCGGTCCGGCGGTTTCTTTCGGTATCAGCCGCGAATTTTGATCAGTTTTCGATTATTGTTCGTACACAATCGTGTTCGCACAATTTACAAACCCGAGCCGGGCGACGACACTCGCCCGGCTTGAACAGTAGAATGACAGAGAAAACATTTGGGTGAGTCCTCCGCACTGACTGGCAAACTGGCCGACATTCTGGCACGCAAAGGTGCGATAGGGCGCGGAGTCGGTATCGCTCTGGACGTCGCGTTTGTTATTCTCTGTGCATGGCTCCTGGCGCGGCTTTTCTGGTCTGTGCTCACGCCCGCCGCTTTCGTAGATGTGCCTGTTGCAGATGCGTCTGCGCGTACGTCAGCCAGCCAGTCTGCAGATTTCGCGGCGAGCCCTGCGATTTTCAGAAGCTTCAATCCGTTTACGCGCACGCTGGACGGGCAGGTCGAGGCGGTTGAGGAAGAGGCGCCTCAGACGACGCTGAACCTGTCGATCCGCTCTGTTTTTGCTTTTGGCGATTCAGAACAGAGCTTCGTGCGCATCCATACACCGGACAATGAAGTGCGCCGCTATTACGAAGGCGATACCGTTGTATCTGGCGTCAGCCTCGAACAGATTCAAAGTGACCGCGTGATCCTGCTGCGTAACGGCGTGCGCGAAACGCTTTACCTCAATGAACGCAATGCCATTAGCCGCAACGATCCGGAGCGCGCTGCGCCAACTGAAGCAGCGCCACAACCTGCAAGTCCGGGCAATTACACCGTCGGCGCAGATGAATGGTCGTTCGAAACGTTCTATCGGGACGTGACCATCAGGCGTGTTGTGCAGCCGGACAGATCAACCGTGCTGCAAATTCAGGGTACGTCGAATGCTGAAGGTCTTGCGCGCGTTGGACTGCGCGTGAACGATAAGTTGATCACAGTGAATGGATACGACATGTCAGATGAGTCTTTATCAGACCTCTATGACGTGTTCAGAGAAGCAAACCGTTTTGACTTTGAAGTCGAACGGAACGGGCAGATTGTGCCGATACGTGTAAATGTCGGCGAGTGATGGGATTTAAGATGGCGAACTTTCTGAAAACGTCAGTGGTGTCGGGTGGCATTTTTGCGGTGCTCGCAGCAGGCAGCATTCTCGTCTCACCGGTTGCCATGGCGCAGATGGACACGCCGGCCCAGCAGCGCCACCGTATCAATCTTGATGATGTCGAACTCACCGACCTGATTGAAGACGTATCTATCGTCACCGGATATACATTCATCGTCCATCCGCAGGTGCGTGGTCGCGTTACGGTCACCTCACAGACAGCGCTGACAACGGATGAGGTCTTCGACGTGTTCCTGGCGACACTTCGTGTTCATCAGTTCGTCGCCATCCCGTCGGGTGATCGCACATACCGGATCGTACCGGAAGCGACGGCGTCAAGCTCAGCGAGCATCCAAAGTCGTGGTCCTAACGGCGACAGCTTTGTCACGCAGATCGTAAAGTTGAATTATTTCAGCGCTGTCGAGGCGGCACAGATGCTGAACCCGATCCTCAACCCGTCAGGGCAGGTCGTTGCCAACCGCAACAGCAATACGCTGGTGATTGTCGATTATGCCTCCAACATGCCACGCCTGCGTGAAGTCGTGCGTCAGCTGGATGAAGACGGCACGACAATTGAAACTATAGCGCTTCAGAACGTACCGGCGCAGGAGATGGAGACCGTTCTCAACGGGCTGCATGACGAGTTTGCACTCAACTTCACTGCAGTCGCGTCAGATACCACCAATTCTATCATTGTGCGCGGTGAAGAACAGGCTGTAGCCCGCGCACTGACCGTGTCGCGGGAGCTTGATGCTGCCGAACGCGTGCGCGACAATATTCGCGTGCTTCCGCTCTCTAACGCTAAGGCTGAAGAGATCGTGCCTGTGCTTGAGCGCCTCAGTGCATCCATCGCCCAGCAGAATGGTGCAGGCGAGGGAAGCGGTGTTGCGCCAACAATTTCATTCCACGAAGCGACCAACTCACTCGTGCTGAGCGCAGAGTATGAAATGCTGAATGCGCTGGAGCGCGTGGTTCAGGAACTCGACGTGCGCCGCCCGCAAGTGATGGTCGAGGCGCTGGTTGTTGAAATGTCCGACAACGCGGTCAACGAACTCGGCCTGCAATTTGTTGTTTCAGGCACGGGCAATGACATTCCGTTTGCCTCCACGAACTTCTCGCGTTCCGCGCCGAATATTCTCGCACTCACAGGTGCGCTCGTTTCAGATGGTGGTCTTACCGGCTCTGGCAGCAATACGTTCCAGAGCGCAGCGATCTCGTCGCTCCTCGGTCTGGAAGGCCTGACCCTCGGTGGCGGCGGCATGAGCGGCGAGACGCTGTTTGGTGTCATTCTGAATGCTGTTGAGAACGATGTTGAATCAAACATTCTCTCCACGCCAATGCTGATGGCTGTCGATAACGAAACCTCGTCCATCATTGTCGGTCAGGAAATTCCTGTGACGACCGGCGAAGTGCTCAGCGATAGCAACTCAAATGCGTTCCGCACGATTGAGCGCCAGAATGTGGGCGTTCAGCTTGATGTGACGCCTCAGATCGGTGAAGGCGATTCCGTGCGTCTCTCCATCTATCAGGAAGCGTCCAACATCGCTGACGCGGTATCCACATCGGGCGAGTTCATTACGAACAAGCGCTCCATCGAGACGACAGTCATCGCTGATGACGGCGAGATAATCGTGCTGGGTGGTCTGATTGAACAGACAAGCGCGGTGAGCGCCTCTCAGGTGCCGTTCCTCGGCGATCTTCCAGGTGTCGGGCGTCTCTTCCAGTCTGAAGGCGTGACAAACAGCCGGACCAATCTGATGGTGTTTATCCGTCCGACCGTCGTTCGCGATTCTGAAGATGTGCGCATGACGACAAGTCAGCGTTACCGCTATATCCGCGCTCAGGAACTCATGAGCACCGGCGCAGAGACGTCTGACATTGATCGCTTTGTGCAGGACGTGCTCGGCACAGTGCCGCCGGCGCAATAACCAAGATAACGAACTGAAGACAGCTTATGGCCAGCCAACGGGCAGCAACCATCTCGTATAATTTCGCCAAGGATCACGGCGTACTTCTGCTTCCACCGGAAGCCGAAGGCGGCGAAGCGCTGACCCTTGGTGTTCGTGAAGGTGCGCGTGTCCTGTCTGTTCTTGAGGCGCGACGCGCTGTCGGTCCAGTCGCTCAATTGAAATCGCTGTCTCGCACCGAGTTCGACCAGATTTTGTCGACGGTCTACGCCGCCAAAGGCATTGATGACGAGTATCAGGAAAGCGGCCTTGAAGACCGTGAAGACCTGGCGTCCCTCGTGGAGGGTATTCCGCAGACGGCTGACCTTCTGGACGCTGAAGATGATGCGCCGATCATTCGTCTGATCAATGGTCTGATCTACGAAGCGGTCAAGCGCCGCGCGTCTGACATTCACATCGAGCCGTATGAAGACAAGCTCTCCATCCGCTATCGGATTGATGGTGTTCTGCAGGATGTGCTCTCGCCATCGCGTCGTCTGGCGCCGCTGCTCGTTTCGCGTATCAAGGTTATGGCACGGCTTGATATTGCAGAGAAACGCATGCCGCAGGATGGCCGTATCTCGCTGGCACTCGGTGGTCGCTCCATCGATGTGCGTGTCTCCACGCTGCCATCACGCTATGGCGAACGCGTGGTTCTGCGCCTTCTGGATAAAGAACAGGCGCGACTGAATCTGCTCGATCTTGGAATGGATCAATCCACGCTGGACACATTTAAAGCTGCGCTAAAAAGCCCGAACGGGATTATCCTTGTGACCGGTCCGACCGGCTCTGGTAAGACAACAACGCTTTATTCCGGCCTCACTCTTCTGAACGATCAGTCCCGTAATATTCTCACCGTGGAAGACCCGATCGAGTATGGTCTGGACGGTGTTGGCCAGACTCAGGTGAACACCAAAGTGGGCCTCACATTTGCCGCCGGTTTGCGCGCCATTCTTCGTCAGGACCCTGATGTGGTGATGGTCGGCGAGATCCGTGACATTGAGACCGCAGAGATTGCCGTTCAGGCCTCGCTCACAGGTCACGTTGTGCTCTCGACAGTTCACACCAACTCTGCGATTGCAGCTGTGACGCGTCTTCGCGATATGGGTATTGAACCCTTCCTGCTTAGCTCAACGCTGCGCGGTGTTCTGGCTCAGCGTCTTGTCCGCCGACTGTGCCCGTCTTGTCGTGAGGCATACACTCCGGAAGACTTCGAAGTTCGCGCTCTGGGCCTTACGCCATCACCTGATCTTGTCTTCTACCGCGCCAAAGGCTGCCTCTCTTGCAGCAATTCAGGCTATTCCGGCCGTGCAGGTGTGTTCGAGATGATCAGCGTGGATAGCTCGCTCAAGCGCATGATCCATGACGAGGCGTCTGAACAGAATATGGAGAGCTATGCCTTCCGCGAAGCGCAAAGCCTGTTCCAGAATGGCATCAGACACGTGCTGAACGGGATCACCACAGCCGAAGAAGTACTTCGGGTCTGTCGCCCGGAAGGAGAGGGCAATGCCGACATTTGATTATGTCGCGCTCTCACCGGAGGGAAAGCGTGAAAAGGGCGTAATCGCTGCCGATTCAGCGCGGGCTGCGCGTCGCGAACTTCGCGTACGCCAGATGACACCGCTCAAACTGGAAGAGGCAAAAGAAAAGCCCAAGTCAGCGCTGTCCAGCCTTAGCGCTGCGTCCGTTTCGCAATCCGATTTGCTGCTGATTACGCGCCAATGGGCGATTATGATTGGCTCCGGCACACCGGTAGAGGAAAGCATTGCAGCCGCCGCTGCGCAGGCGGAGAAGCCGGGTGTGCGTAAAACGCTGCTCGCGATCCGGAACTCCGTGACCGAGGGCTATCGCCTGTCGGAAGCATTGGGCGAACATCCGAAGGTCTTTAACGGGCTTTATCGGTCTATCGTAGCGGCTGGCGAAGCGTCTGGTGATCTGGGCGCGGTACTTGAGCGTCTTGCAGAATATCTGGAACGCTCGCGTAAGGTTCGTCAGACCGTGCAGACGGCGCTCATCTACCCGATGGTGCTAGCTTTCACCGCCTTGCTCGTCATGGTTGGCCTGATGACCTTTGTTGTGCCGCGCGTCGTCGAGCAGTTCACGACGATGAATCAGGAATTGCCAATGCTGACGCGTATCGTCATCGGTATTAGTGATGTTCTGCAAAATTACGGGCTGATCATTCTGGCCGTCATCGTCGCTACCATCTTTGGCCTGACACGGCTTTTCGCGCTGCCGAAGGTGAAGCGCGTGGTTGACGGCGTGATGCTGAAATTGCCGGTTATCGGCACAATGCTTACGCAGGTGAATACCGCCCGTTTCGCGCGAACTCTTTCCACGCTGCTTGGCAATGGCGCGCCGGTTCTGGAAAGCCTGACCGCAGCGCGCAGCAGCCTCGGGAATCTGATGTTTCAGAGTGCGGTTTCGGACATCATCGTGAAGGTCCGCGAAGGCGCCGGCATTAGCCGCGCCATGAAATCGACAGGCGTCTTTCCTGCGCTGATCACACAGCTGTCTTCCAGCGGTGAGGCGAGCGGTCAGCTGCCCGACATGTTGCTGCGCGGCGCGAAATATCTGGAAGACGAATTCGAAGCGGCGACCAAGGTTGCGCTCGGCCTGCTTGAGCCTCTGATTATTCTCGTGCTCGGCGGCATGGTCGCCCTAGTTGTTCTATCTATCATGCTGCCAATTTTGCAGCTCAATTCATTCGTTATCGGTTGATCAGGAGAAAATGATGACCTGGCTAAAAACTCTGCTCGCTCGCAAATCGCAGCGCCGCAATCGCGGAGAGGAAGGCTTCAGCCTGACAGAGATCATGGTGGCCGTATTCATCATGGGCCTGCTCGCAACAGTCGTGATGATCAACGTATTGCCATCTCGTGACCGCGCTATGGTGCAAAAGGCGCGTACCGACATTCAGGCGCTCGAAACGGCGCTCTACGAGTACAATTCCGACATGCTGACATTCCCGACTACAGAGCAGGGACTGGAAGCGCTTGTTGATGCGCCGACAGGGCTGAACCGCGCGGAACTCTACCGCCAGGGTGGCTATCTGCTGCGTTCTGAAATTCCGGCTGACCCTTGGGGCAATCCATATCAGTACCGTAATCCGGGTGAACGCGGGCGTATCGACATTTTCTCACTCGGCGCGGATGGCCGTCCGGGCGGTGAAGACCTCAATGCCGATGTCGGGAACTGGGGAGAGAACTAGGTGAAGCCGGGCGATTTAAGATCTGATGCGGGGCTTAGCCTCATTGAGATCATGGTCGCCCTGTTCATTGTCGGGCTGGCGTCGAGCTTCGTTGTTTTGTCGCTGCCGCGTTCGCCGACGCCCTTGATCGAAGTGCGCGGAGCGCTGGACCGCCTACTCAACAATCAACGGACTGAAGCGATACTGGGCGGTGCGCCTCGTGGTCTCCTGCTTGAAGAAAACGAAGTTCGCGTTCTCGTGTTTGATCGTGGTCTCTGGCGCGCACCGACGGGCCTGAGAGATACGGCGGTATTTGCCCTCCACCCGGATACTGAAGTCGTACTTGAGGGCGATGACGAACCGGTCTTCCGCACCACGCAGGATGATGATGCGCCGGTTATTCCAGATATATGGTTCGACCCGTCAGGCTTTGCGACTGAAGCTTCTCTGGAACTTAGCTGGCGAAATCAGAGCGTCGGGATCGACATCAGTCAGACAGGGGAGGTGACGATCCATGACGCTTCCCGCTAAACGAACCGCCAACCAGAATGATGCAGGCTTTTCGCTGTTCGAAAGCCTCGTAGCGCTCGCAATTTTCGCAACCGTCGCAGTCGCGACCATGACGCTCATCACACAGAATATTCGCTCTTCAGGACAGATGGCAGCGCGCACATATGCCGAGTTTGTTGCCGAGAATGTGCTCGTTGAAACCTATCTGAATGATCGCCTCACGCTTGGTGGGTCGCAGGGTGAAACCGTTATGGGCGGCTATGATTTTCAATGGCGACGCGACATTCAGAATACCGGTGAGGCGGGGCTTCTGGGCGTGACGGTCCGTGTTTCTCTCAGCGATTCCGAGCAAACACTTGTTCTGCGCTATGGCTTCCGGAGAGAATGATCATGCGTTCTGATCACGGTTTCTCCCTCATCGAAGTGCTGGTGTCGCTCTTCATCATTTCGACGATCTCCATTGCTGGCACGACAGTGCTGTTGAGCTCTTTCCAGAGCCGTGATGCGCTGGCGGCATCCACGGAGCAGACGCAAGCTTATGCTCAGGCGCATACGCGTGTGCGTGAAGATCTTTTGCAATGGGTGCCACGTGCGAGTGAAAGCCGGCCGGTTTTAGACCCATCCGCATCCTTTCTGGGGGGTGGCATCGGCGAAGCCGGGCTTTTGTTTGCATTCGTCCGTGACGGCTGGACCAATCCGGGCCTGACGGAGGAGAGGAGCGGGCTTTTTGCTGTGCGTTATGTGTTTGAGAACGGCCGCCTCATCCGTAGGACGCGACCGTTTGCGGACCCGCTTTTCAATGACGATTTTCGCGATGAAGTCCTTCTAGACGGGCTGGACGACGTCTATGCCGAGTTCAATCAGGGGCAGCTCTGGACGCGGGAATGGCGGGCAACGCCGGAAACACCAATTACTGCGCCGCCTGCCGTACGTCTGGTTGTTCGTCCATCTGACAAGCCTGAAATGGTCTGGATGTTCCTTCTGCCAGCAGGGGGGGCGATCTGATGACCTCCGGGAAACAGAATATGACGCGCAATGACACGGGCGCCGCTCTGCTCGTTGTGCTGTTGCTTGTCGCGACGCTATCGGTCGTCAGCGTTGGCATCCTGCAAACCGTGACCCGTTCGGTTCAGGTTGCGTCCATGACGGGCGCCAGAAACCAGATCGGATGGTATGTCAGCGGCGCGGAAACACTCGCTGCGCAGAAAATTGCGCAGCTCAGCGAGCTGACGCAAGGCAGCATTACGCGCTTCTCTCCGGGACTTGGTCAGACCATTGCTTTTCCCATTGAGGGCGGGCGGTTGATGGCGCGCGTGGATGATGCGACGAACTGCTTCAATCTGAATAGTCTGGGCCATGAAGCTGAAGAGTCCGAGACGACGGCAGCGATTGATGCGGGCGCGTTCTATGTCGAGCTCCTTAAAGCGCTCGATCTGCCACAGAGTGATGCACAGCAGTTGATGCAGGTGGCGAAAGACTGGATTGATGCCGACTCGGTGCAGCAGGCGTTCGGTGCCGAGAACGGCTTTTACGCAAGCCTCTCACAGCCGCGCTCAGCTGCTAATGGGCCAATCGTGACGCCAGCTGAGTTGCTGGATATGCGCGGCTATACGCCTGAGCTTTACCGGATGATCGCGCCTTACGTTTGCGCTCGTCCTGATGAAGCCATTGGCGTGTTCAATATCAATACGATGGATGAACGCCACGCGCCCATTATGAGCGCTGTCTTTTCCGGTCAGGTTGGCCGTGAAAGCATGCGCGCAATCATGGAAGCGCAGGGCGATCTGGAATTTCCGGATGTCGAAACATTTCTGACCGAGTCGACGCTCGCGGCGGTTGCGCCTGAACTGCGTCATGAGACGCTACTCGGTACAACGTCGAAATTTTTCAGACTTTCCGGTGAAGTGGTTTATGCCGAAGCCATGACGAGCTATGAGGCGGTGTTCCGTCTCGGATCGGATAACAGTGTCCAGCTGGTCAGGCGGCGGATCGGAGTTGACGAATGAGTGTTCTGTTTGCGCGCCTGCCTGGCACCCCGATAGGGGATGACTGGTTCATTGCGCGCTCTGAAAATGAGGTAGAACCCGTTTCGCGCGAGGCGTTGTCAGACGTCGTTGCGGACCGCGTTGTCTTGCTTCTGCCGGGGCCGGACGTGTTCATGTCGACGGTCACCGCGGCGACGCGATCTATGGCGGATTTGCGCACAGCAGCTCTTTTCCAGCTCGAAGATGACCTCAGCCAGCCTGTCAGTGAGCTGCATATCGCGGTCGGACCACGCGCACCGGAAAACCCGAATACGCGTACAGTCGCTGTCGTCTCTGATGACGCCATGTGTGATTGGCTAAGTGCCTGCGAAGACCTTCCTGCAGAGCTGCTGGCGCGTGCTGAGCTTATTCCCGAAACGTCGCTCTTCACTGAAGGAGAGCCCTTCGTTTTCGACGGCGATGGCCGCGTCATTATTTATAACGGCGAGCGGTTCCATGGATGCGATCCGCATCTCGCGGCTGATCTTGTTCCGGCAATCTTACAGCAGGCTGATCTTCAATCGGTTCAGCACATTGTCAGCGACGACAGCCAGCTGACTGATGTGCCGGGTGAAACGTCTCGCGTGGACAGTTTCGTCGCCTTTATCGCGCCTAACCTGCTGGCTGGTGCGGGCATTGATTTACGACAGGGCGCGTATGCGCGCCGCTCAAAGGGACAGTTCAGGCTGAGTGGCTGGTCAGCCACCCTGGGCCTCGCTGCGGCAGCGCTACTGATCTGGATTGCCTCACTTGGTGTCAGCGTGTTCGGTCTGAACCAAGCAAGCGATGATCTCTATAACTCCATGGTCACCGCGTATTCCCGCGCCTTTCCTGAAGAAGGGCGTGTGGTTGACCCATCACGCGAAGTCGCGCTGAAAATGCGTAACGCACCGGGCGGCAGCGGAGCGTCCTTCATCGAACTTTCTGCGGCGTTGTATGCCGGTCTGGAAGAGGTCGAGGGTGTCTCTCTGCAAGGTCTGACCTTTGACCGGACGTCGGGCCAGATCACGGCATCTCTACAGTTTGCGGGTTATGAGAGCCGTGACCGGCTGAGAGATAGTTTTGAGCGCAGGGGTCTCAGCCTTGAGCTTGGTGGCGCGCGTCAGGAGGGCGGAGTCATCGTCGGTGAAGCGAGCTTTGGAGGTCGGCCATGAGAGAGTGGTGGCAGGGCCTGACAGGCCGCGAACGCATGATGATCCTGATTGCGGGTGGTCTTACGGCCATTCTTGCGGTGTATTTTCTTATGTTCGTTCCTCTGCGTAATGCGCATGACGGTGCAGAGCGCGAGTATCGCCGCATGTCTCTTGAAGCGCAGCAGATGTTTCAGGGCATAGCCCAGTTGGAGAGCCAGGTCGCAGCGGTTCCGTCCGGTGTCGAGACGACAAATGAAAGTCTCGAACTTCTATTGAGCCGTACGGCTACAGCGGCAGGCCTTCAGATTGTTCGCCTGCAACCCTCTGGCTCAAACCAGACTACGGTATGGTTTGATACGGTGAATTCGCAGGCACTCATGCTTTGGCTGATCGAACTTGAGGGCAGGTATGGCCTGTCGGTGCAGCGCGCGGAGCTTAGAAAGCGGCCTGAAAACAATACGCTTCGCGGAAGTGTTCTCTTGCAACGCGAGGGCGTGTGATGAAGTGGTTTTTGTCTGCCGGTCTTGTTGTTGTCCTCGGGGCCATCATTGCTGTCGCGATGACGCCTGCGCGCTTCGTCATGGATCAGGTTACCAGCCGTGACCCGTCTGTGCGGTATGCGGTTGCCTCGGGTACCGTCTGGGATGGCCGTGTCGAGAATGTTTTGTATGGCATCCAGCCCGTTGGCGATGTGGCGTTCAGGACAAGCCCTATGGCTCTGCTAACGGGAACCATTTCCGGAGAGTTCTCGCTGTCAGGCGGAAGCATTACCGGCGAGGGGAAAGTGTCCTCTGGCCTTGGTGGTCGCACGCGTCTTGCTGATATCCGCGCCATGGGCGGAACGCGTGATCTGTTGAACCTGCAGCAGGAAGTGCGCGATCTGAACGGGCAGTTCCGACTCAACCTCTCCGAACTCGTGATCGATGACCAGCTTTGTGAAACAGCCGAGGGGACCGTCTGGACTGATATTCTGACGCGGACCGAAGCGCGTTGGAACTGGGTTGGACCGGAGCTTTCGGGGCCGGTTAGCTGCGCGGATGGTGATTTGCTTGTGGCGCTTTCGGGCACGACGCCGGCGGGCGAACGCGTGAACGCGAGCCTTGAAGTTGGTCTTGATGCACGCGGCAGCTTCTTCGCTGAAGTCTTCACGCAGAACTCTGATACGGCAAATGCATTGTCGCTTCTGGGCTTTGTCTCCGAGGGCCAGGACCGTTACACCTATCGACACTCTATTGAATGAGACTTGTCATGAATTCATTCCGGATTTCACTCGTAGCTGGCGCGCTGGCGGTTCTCGCGAGTTGTGCAACGTCAACCTCAGCGAACAATCAGGCTGGGCAGGCAGCGCCGCCAAGCCCGCTGGCACAGGTCGAGACGCCGCAGCGCGGCCTTCCGGCGCAAACGCTGAATGTTGGCGAGTGCGGACTGTTCCTCTGGACGCGGCGCGAGCAGCCCGAATTTATCTTCTTCTCCAAAGCAGGTTCCGATGACGCATTGCTTTGGGTTGATGGTACGGTTGCGGATCTGAACCGTGTTGCACTCGGCGGTGATATCTTTGGCCAGCAACTGACGGAACAAGACTTTGCCTTCGGTGACGGACGCATGGTCGAGCTTCGTATGGAGCCGGGAGAGCAACTGGTTGGCGGGCAACGCGTCCCCGAGGCAAGCCTGACCGTGATCGACGCCGAAGGCTGGCGCACAATGGTTCCTGTCGCGGGGGTCACAGCATGTCAGCCGGAGCAATAGTCCCGACGGTTCAAAATGTTCTCGATGCCGCAAAGCAGGTGCATGGCGTCGTTCGCGAAACGCCGCTTCTGCGCAATGATGAACTGGACGCGCGCATTGGCGTGCCGGTCTATGTGAAATGCGAACCGCTTCAACATACAGGCAGTTTCAAACTTCGCGGTGCCTATAATCGCTTGTCGCGCCTGACTGATGATGAACGCTCGCGCGGTGTCGTGGCGTTTTCATCCGGAAACCATGCGCAGGGTGTGGCCAGAGCGGCAAAATTGCTCGGCGTTCCCGCGACTATCGTCATGCCGTCTGATGCACCGAAGGTGAAGGTTGAAGGCGTGCTGCGCGACGGCGCGGAAATCGTCTTCTATGACCGCTTCACCGAAGACCGCGAAGAGATAGCGGCGAAGATTTCAGCTGAGAAAAATCTGGTTGTCGTGCCGTCCTATGATGATCCGCATATCATTGCGGGGCAGGGCAGCTGCGGTGTGGAGATCACGCGCCAGTACAGCGATGACACTGCGCCGCAAGCACTGGTTTGTTGCGTGGGTGGCGGCGGTCTCATAGCAGGCGTGTCTCTGGCGGTTCACAATCAATGGCCAGACCTTCGTGTGATCGGCGCAGAACCTGAAGACTTTGATGACCATGCCCGTTCGCTGAAGTCCGGCAATCGGGAGCAGGTCGATCCTGATGCGCGTTCTATCTGTGATGCGCTTCTTTCGCCCAGCCCGGGTGAACTGACCTTCGCCATCAACAAAGGACACCTATCCGATGTCGCGCTGATTTCTGACGAAGAGGCGCGAGAAGCGGTGCGGTTCGCGTTCAGGCATTTGAAAGTGGTTGCGGAGCCGGGTGGAGCCGCAGCGCTGGCTGCGCTGCTGGCTGGCAAGGTTCAGATCACGTCAGATCAGCCCGTCATCGTGATCATCACAGGCGGGAATATCGATCCCGCCCAGATGTCAGAGATACTGGCCTCAGCGTGACAGATCACGTGTGAGGGTGATCTCGGTCGGCTGACCTGCCAGACGGAAACGGTAGACCTGAGTATTCTCCAGCACGCGCTGCACATAGTTTCGCGTCTCAGAGAATGGAATGGACTCGATAAAGTCGATCGGGTCGATCTCTCCGGCACGCGGGTCACCATATTCACGCATCCAGCGCGTCGGGCGGGATGCGCCCGCATTGTAGGCTGCAATTGCCATGATGTAGGAGCCGTCAAACTGGTCGATCAGATCGCCCAGATGCGCTCGGCCAAGCGTGACGTTGTAGATAGGATCATCAAGCAGCCATGAGCGACGGTAAGGCTCGCCTTCACGGCGGGCCTGACTACGCGCCGTAGAGTGCAGCATCTGCATCAGGCCGTAAGCACGGGCGCTGGAGATCGCGCGTGTGTTGAGCTCGCTTTCCTGACGCGAGAGAGCAATGGTCAGGGCCTGCTCTGCGCTGGAGTCCGGGCTTGGCATCGGGAAGTCGAACAGAGGATAGGCTGCGCGGGTTGCGACGATATCCTGAGACAGACCCGCTTTTGCCCCGCGAACACCGGCCATAGTGATGTGATAGCCGTCTGCGAGATCAAACAGCATTTCATACTGGGCAGCGCTGCTCAGCTGGTTGTCGAGATGGAATGAAATGCGTCGGAACTGATAGTTTTCGCCTGCTTCGGCCAGCATGCGCAGCGCGCGCACCAGATCCATGTTTTCAAATTCTTCGCGTTCCGCTTCCGTCGGTGTCACGATATCCGGTAGCTGCATCGTCGTGTCGCCAAGACGTTCAGCAGACCGCTGACCGTAAAAGGTCGTCAGATGCTGTGCGCCGCGCGCATAGGCGGCGCGTGCGTCTTCTGTACGGTTCATGGCGGAATAGGCTTCACCCAGCCAGTAATGGCCACGGGAGAGGCTGATCGGAGTCGATACGCCAGCTTCGAGCGTAGCAAAGTGTTCTGCAGCGACATCGGGCTGGTTCAGATAGCGAAGCGCAATCCAGCCTGCATAGAATTCACCTTCGGCAAAGTCTGCACCGGAGGTGAGGCCGTGCGTAGAGGCAAGCTGATAGCCGACAGTCCATTCGTCATCGCGAATGGTCCGGCGCAGGTGCAGGTTCTTCTCTTCCCAGATGCGCTCCAGAGCAGCTTCAGGCAGATTGGATGGATCGATGTCGAGAAGAAGCGGGCGGGCATCTTCCCAACGACCGCGGCGACGCCGCCATTTCGAGCGCTCATAGAGAAGGCCCGGGTTCAGCTGCAAGCTGTTGGGAACGTTATTTATCAGACGATCCACGCCAGCCGCCCCGGTCGCAAGCGCGATACGCGCATCAATGAGGGCATCCCAGCCGGACGGCAGATACCGGCGCATATCGCTCGCAGCGCTACGCTGGGAGCGCCAGAGCAGGTGATCTGCGCGATAAATGTGATCCTCAACATCGAGAATTTCAGCGTACTGGTTTGCGATTTCACGCTGGCGGCTCACAAGGAAAGTATGGTTGTGCCATGCGTCCTTGATCAGAAGCTCGGCTTCTTCGCGCTGCCCGATAGAGATATAAGCCTCGGCGAGGGCGATCTTGCCTTCACCGCTAATCGGGCCGGAGGCACGCAACCAGGCAATACGTTCGCCCGGTGACAGATCGGAATCGGCAATGGCTTCTTCGGCACGGACACGAATCGAGTTCATGCCCGGCCAGCCGTTGAGTTCTTCAAGTGCGCGGTCGAGTTCGGCGAAATCTGCGCCGCTCAGGCTCGAAGCAGCTGATCTCCACAACAACAGGCGCCGTGCTGTCGCATCATTGATGGAGTCTCTGTATGCGTCGGCGCGGCTCCAATCGCCATCGCTTGCCGCATCCAGTCCGAGCCGCAGTCGCTCCGTATCCGTGCGCGACAGAACGCTTGAGATGTACGGAGGGTTGGGCTTCCGTGAAGGCGGCTCGATTGCAGAGGCTGACTGAATAGTGAAAACCGAAATCAAGCTAAGGGTCAGCAGGGAGAGTCGCTTCATGAAAATGGGGCTCTGTAATTGAGTGGTAATCTACATATATCGTATGTATATCTCCGGGTTCCCGCAACGCCTCAAAAACTGTGAGAGTGAGTTTTCATGTTTCAAGGATCTATTCCTGCCCTCATAACGCCGTTTCGTAACAATGCCGTCGACTTCGATGCGTTCGAGAAACTGGTGGAGCGTCAGATAGAGGCGGGCTCTGGCGCCGTTGTACCATGCGGTACGACAGGCGAATCAGCGACACTCTCCCATGAAGAGCACCGGAAGGTTGTCGAGCGTTGCGTCGAGATTGTGAATGGTCGTGTTCCCGTCATTGCAGGCTGTGGGTCCAACTCAACAGCTGAAGCGATTGGTCTGGTTCAGCACGCCAAGAAAGTCGGCGCTGATGCCGCTCTGACTGTTTGCCCATATTACAATAAGCCGGACCAGCGCGGTCTCGCTGCGCATTTCTCTGCAATCGCCGATGCCGTTCAGATGCCGCTCGTCCTCTACAACGTGCCGGGCCGAACCATCAGCGACATTCAGCCAGAAACGGTTGCGGCGCTCTCATCCAACCCGAACATTGTAGGCATTAAAGACGCGACAGGCGACCTCGCGCGCGTCACAAAGCACGCTGATACCTGCGAAGATGGCTTCGTGCTCCTGTCAGGCGATGATCCTACAGCACTCGGTTTTTACGCAATGGGCGGGCAGGGCTGTATCTCTGTTTCGGCAAACGTAGCGCCGAAGCTTATGGCGGATCTCCATGCGGCGTGTCTGCGCGGCGATTTCGCAGCTGCACGTGAATTCGAAGCGAAGGCTTACCGCCTGCACCGCGCGCTCTTCCTGTCTCCTAGCCCGGGACCGACAAAATATGCTCTTTCACGCCTGGGCTTGTGTGAGCCGGAAATCCGCTTACCTCTTCTTCCTCCGAATGATGACGTGAAGAAGGAAATTGATGCGGCGCTGAAAGTCGCCGGATTGCTGGATTAATATGGCCGCAAAAAATCTGATCGCGGAAAATCGCCGAGCGCGTCGCGACTATGAAATCGAAGATACACTTGAGGCAGGCATTGTGCTCGTCGGGTCTGAGGTGAAGAGCCTCAGAAACGGTAAGGCCAATATCGCTGAGTCTTACGCGAGTATCGAAGATGGCGGTTTCTATCTGATCAACGCGGACATCCCGATCTACACGGCAGCCAATCGGTTCAACCACGAGCCGAAGCGCAAGCGTAAGCTGCTCGTGCACGGGCGAGAGATTGCACGCATTGCGCAGGCGATTGAGCGTCAGGGGCGCACGGCCATTCCACTGAAGCTGTATTTCAATGATCGGGGTATCGCGAAGCTTGAAATCGGTATCGCTAAGGGTCGCAAGACGGTCGATAAACGCCACGCCGTTAAAGAGCGTGACTGGAATCGCGACAAGCAGCGCCTGATGAAAGAGCGCGGCTAACCCGCCAGCTCTTTTGCTTTCTCAAACACATCGTGGAACATCTCTTCTGTGAGGCGTCCGGTATTCGTATTGTATCGGGAACAGTGATAGCTCGACACGATATGAAGCTCGCGTTCGTGCCACGGTGTTGTGACGGTAAAATGAGCGCCATGCCCGAACGGATGAGCTGATACTTTCAGGCCGAGCGCCCGAAGCGTTGAATCGTGTGAGATCTTCCCGAGCGTCACCATGACTTTCAGGTCAGGAAGCTCGGCGATACGAGATTCGAGAAATGGTCTGCAGGCGTTGATTTCCGCACCGACCGGTTTGTTTTCAGGCGGGACGCAGCGCACAGCATTGGTGATCATCGCTCTGTTAAGCGTCAGCCCATCATCGGGGCGCGCATCATAAGAGCCGGAGCTGAAGCCGAATTTGTCGAGTGTCGGGTAGAGAAGATCGCCAGCCCAGTCGCCGGTGAAGGGGCGGCCCGTCCGGTTCGCTCCCGTGCGGCCTGGAGCAAGACCAATAACGAGAAGCCGTGCATCGCTGCCACCGAAGCTCGGAACCGGGGCGTTAAACCAGTCAGGCTCTTCGGCAGCGTTTTTTTCGCGATAGGCGACAAGACGCGGGCAGAGGGGGCATTTGAGGGGGGGCTCTGCCGGTGCGTTCTTAGTCGTCGTCTTCTTCGTCGCCATAATCTGAACTCTGCTCATCGTCGCGTGGAGGACGTCCAATAAGCTTGGCCAGATCGGTCAGGTCAATAAAAGTATCGGCCGCACGGCGAAGATCGTCAGAGATCATTGCCGGTTGTGTTTTGACAGTGGATACAACGCTCACGCGGACACCTTTGTTTTTCACAGCCTGAACAACACGTGTCAGATCGCCATCGCCGGAGAACAAAACAATGTGATCCAGATGATTGGCGAGATTCATCATGTCGACGGTGATTTCGACATCCATATCACCTTTCACGCGGCGGCGTCCGTCGCGGTCCGTGAATTCTCGGGCAGACTTAGTGATGACGTTGAAGCCATTATACTGCAGCCAGTCCACCAGAGGGCGGATCGGGGAGTAGTCATCGTTTTCTACTAAAGCGGTGTAATAGTACGCACGGATGAGCCTTCCGCGCTTGCGGAACTCCTCCAATAGTTTGCGGTAATCAATTTCCACCCCCACGGTTTTCGCAGCAGAATAGAGGTTCGCACCATCTATAAATAACGCTACACGTTCATTTTGATAAAATGCCACTTTACCTCGCAAAATCCAATGATTACAGGGGGCAACATTATCCACAGATCGGATTCGATCAACGGTTTTGCGCATAGGTGGTCGCACGTGTCGCAGGTGACTTCAGATTGGGCACGAAACGCTGCGACCTATGCCTTGAAAAACTTCCCGATCCCGTATAGGGAGAAGAATTGTTTCCCAGATACTGGATGGTCTAATGGCTCGCGTAACTGTTGAGGATTGCCTCGATAAGGTCGACAACCGCTTTCAACTCGTTCTTCTCGCTGGACACCGCGCACGCATGATCCGTGAAGGATCTCCGCTCGGTCTGGACCGCGACAATGATAAAGACCCTGTTGTTGCGCTGCGCGAAATCGCAGAGGACGCTGTCGATCTGAACAACGTCAAAGAAGCACTGATCGCTAACCTTCAGACAGTTCGTCCATCTGAAGAGACTGAACGCGAAGAAGACCAGCGTGCTCTTGAAGCTGCGCCGACACAGTCTGAAGAAGACGTGATGAAAGCGTACCAGCAGGAAATCGAGTCGGCTCGCGAAGACCGCTACTAAGCTGTTCTCTAATTCGGGCGTGTAGGGTAAGCTTGTCTTTATGGCCCCGGATGGAAACGCACCTGCTGTTCAGGATAATTCTGAACCTGTATTTAGCCCGCCAGTCAGTGGCGGGCCGACGAAGATTATTCGTCAGTATGAACTCGTGGATCGCGTACAGGCCTATGCGCCTCAAGCTGCGGAAGACCAGCTGAACGCAGCCTATGTGTACGCCATGATGAAGCATGGCACGCAAAAGCGCGCGTCCGGCGACCCGTATTATTCCCACCCCGTCGCTGTTGCCGGTATTCTGACTGAAATCCAGTTGGATGAAGCCAGCATTGTTGCGGGGCTTCTCCACGATACCATCGAAGACACCGACGCGACCTATGAAGAGATTGATAGTCTCTTCGGAACCGAGGTGGCTGAACTTGTCGCGGGCGTGACCAAGCTGACCGAGCTTGAGTATCGATCCGAGCAGTCCAAGCAGGCTGAAAACTTCCAGAAATTCATTCTGGCATCTGTTCAGGACCTTCGCGTTCTTCTGGTGAAGCTGGCTGACCGGCTTCACAATATGCGTACAATCCACTTCGTACCGAAAGAAGACAAGCGGAAGCGGATTGCGCGTGAGACTCTCGAAATTTATGCGCCGCTCGCCCGCCGTGTCGGTATTTATAAGTTTGCGGCCGAGCTGGAAGACTTGTCCTTCCGTCAGCTCAATCCGGAAGCCTATGCCGCGATCACGCATCGCCTGAAAGAGTTGAATGCCCGGAGCGCAGACGATATCGAGCGCGTAGGTCGCGATCTTCGCGGAATTCTTGAGAGTGCGGGCGTGAAAGGGCGCGTTTTTGGTCGTCAGAAGCAGCCATACTCCATCTGGCGCAAGCTGAAGCGTAAGGATATTTCCTTCCGCGATGTCGCTGACATTTTCGCCTTCCGCATGATCGTTCAGGAGCCGGACGAGTGCTATCAAATGCTCGGCGAAGTGCATCAGAAATGGTCCTGCCTTCAGGACCGTTTCCGCGATTACATTTCGATGCCGAAGCCGAACGGTTATCGCTCTATCCACACGACTGTGCGGGCAGCTGGCAACCGCCGGATCGAGCTTCAAATCCGTACCGAGGACATGAACCGTACGGCTGAGACCGGTATTGCAGCTCACTGGTCCTACAAGAACTCAAAATACGGTTTTGACGCGGAAGGTGCCGCACAAGTTGGTCTGAACCCGACGGCCAGCCTGACTGCCTTCGCCGAAATGGTCGGTGATGGCGCGGATGCGCAGGAATTTTACGAGCACGCCAAGCTCGAAATGTATCTCGATCACGTCTTCGCCTTCACGCCAAAAGGTCGTCTGATCGTTTTGCCTAAAGGCGCCATGCCGCTCGACTTTGCCTATGCCGTGCACACGAATGTCGGCGATAGCTGTAAGGGCTGCCGTATTAATGGCGAAACCCGTCCGCTGCGGACCGAGCTTCGCAATGGCGACGTCGTCGACATTATTCGCGGTGACGAGAAAGCCGTGGTGCAGGGCTGGGAGGCGCTGACACAAACAGGGCGCGCACGGTCTGCAATCCGTCGACTGGTTCGTAACCGCGAGCAGGAAAGTTTCCACGCGCTCGGCCAGAAAGCGCTGTCTTCTGCGCTCGAAGCGCTCGATCTTACAACCAATCAGGTGGACCTTGATGAGGTCGCCAAGCGGATGGAGCTGAAGAGCGGCGATCAGCTGCTTGATGCGATCGGGCGCCAGACAATCGATGTCAGCAAAGTGCTTGCCGAGGCTTTCCCAGCCCGCGCACACGATATCCTTCGCTCGTTTGAAGCCATGCGTCTCAGCGAGGCGACGGCCAATCGGCTGATTGATATCCGCGACCTGCCTTCCAGCGGCGCGCTGCATCTCTGCCATGACTGTTCGCCAGTTCTGGGAGACCGGATTGTCGGCATGCAGAAGATGGGCGAACCGCTCACCGTGCACGTCATCGACTGTAACCGCCTTGCCGATGATGACGCAGCCGAAGCGCGCTGGTTTGACCTATCCTGGTCCGGGCAGCCGCCGGGCGGGATCATGGCGCTAGGGCGCATCAAGGTGACTGCACACAACCGTCCAGGCGTGTTGGCCGAGCTTTGTGATGTCATCGCGAAGAGCGGCAGCAACATTATGGGCGTCAATTCAGGTGAGCGCTCCATTGATTTCATGGACCTTCTGTTTGATATCGAGGTTGCAGATCTCAAACACCTCTCCCTGATTCTTGCCTCGCTCAGGTCGCTGACGGCAGTGGATCGGGCCGAACGCATAAGGAACTAATCTATGACACCAGACGATGTGCTTCAGGCTTTCCGTGACGCTGACGCTCTGCTGGAAGGTCACTTCATCCTGTCTTCTGGCCGCCGTAGCCCGGTTTTCCTGCAGAAAGCTTTGGTATTTTCCCAGCCGAAAGTCTCCGAAATGCTTTGTGCGGCTCTGGCTGAGCGTGTGCGGGCCGAATATGGCGAAGTCTCCGTTGTGACTGGGCCGGCTGTGGGTGGGATTATCCCGGGCTATGAGATGGCACGTCAGCTTGGCGCGCGTGCGATGTTCGCCGAACGCAATGAAGATGATGTGCTCGTCTATAAGCGCGGCTTTGAATTCAACGAGGATGATCGCATCCTGTTGATGGAAGACATTGTCACGACAGGTAAGTCCTTCCGTGAGACGGTTGCAGCGCTCGAAGAATATCCGGGCACGCTGGTTGGCGGTGGCTGCATTATCGACCGTTCAGGTGGTAAGGCTGATGTCGGCACGACGCTTCTGTCGCTCGCGTCTATTGAATTCCCTGACTACGACCCGAATGATCTGCCGCCAGAACTTGCCGCTCTTGAGCCTGTGAAGCCGGGAAGCCGGAGAAAGTTCTGATGAGCGACCGCATCCGGCTTGGCGTAAACATTGATCACGTCGCGACCATTCGGAACGCGCGCGGTGGTTTGCATCCGGATCCCTTCCGCGCGGCGGAGATCGTCAGCGGCGCAGGTGGTGACGGTCTGACCATCCATTTGCGTGAAGACCGTCGTCACATCCGTGATGAGGACCTCCAGCGTGTGCGTGATGCATCCGATCTGCCGATCAATCTGGAGATGGCAGCAACGCCGGAAATGCTGGATATCGCTCTGCGTTTCAAACCGGAAACGGCGATGTTCGTACCGGAGAAACGCGAAGAGCGAACCACGGAAGGCGGTCTGGACGCCGCGCGACAGCATAACCATCTGGCGCCGTTCATTCGTCAGCTGAAAGACAATGGCTCCAAAGTGTCTCTCTTCATTGAGCCGGATATGGTTCAGCTTGCAGCGGCCCACCAACTTGGCGCGAGCATTACTGAATTTCACACCGGACGCTTCGTTGAACTTTGCCAGGCGGGCGAGGGCGCGCTGGCCGGGGAAGAACTGGAACGCATCCGGGCATGCGCCGAACGGGCTGTTGAACTGGGTATCGAGCCACAAGCCGGTCACGGTCTGACATACGACACGGTGACGCCAATCGCGGAAATTCCGGAACTGACCGAGCTGAATATCGGCCACTTCATTATTGGCGAAGCCGTGTTCGTCGGGCTCGAAGCTGCGATCCGCGAAATGCGCCGCCTTATGGACGAGGCGCGTACATGATTATCGGGATGGGGCAGGACATGGCGGATATCCGCCGTATCCGTAACACGCTTGAGCGCTTTGGTGAGCGTTTCAAAAACCGTGTCTACACCGCGACCGAGATTGCGCTGGCCGAGCGCCGTAAACTGTCCGCCGAGACCTATGCAAAACGCTTCGCAGCGAAAGAAGCCTGCGCTAAGGCCCTAGGGACGGGCGTTCCGCGACGCGGCGTTCACTGGAAGCATATGGGCGTTGTGAATCTGCCCACCGGCAAGCCGACACTGGAGTTGACCGGCGGCGCCGCAGAGCGCCTGAAACAGATGACCCCTGAGGGCTGGGATGCCCACATCCACCTTTCCATTACCGATGATGACCCGTATGCACTGGCAATGGTCATTATTGAGGCCTTTCCGAAGGGCATGTATCCGTGAAGCCAATCCGTCCGAAACGCACTCGCCTTCGCGCGAAGGTCAAACAGGCTGCCCGTCTGCCGTTTCTTTCCGAAGAGGCGTGCGCGGCGCTTGAAGAGCGTATCGGTTACACCTTCAAGGATAAGTCGCTTCTCGATCGGGCTATGACGCATGCGAGCGCTGTGCAGGAATTTTCGGCTCGTTTCTCTTATGAGCGGCTCGAGTTCCTTGGCGACCGTGTACTCGGACTGGTCATCGCAGAGCTTCTTTTCCAGAAGTTCGAGGGCGAGCCGGAAGGCGGCCTTGCGCCACGCCTCAATGCGCTGGTCAATCGAGATGCCTGCGCCGAGGTTGCCCGCAAGCTGGAGCTTCAGGACTGTCTCATTCTGGATGCTGCCGAAGAGCGTGCGGGTGGACGTGAGAAAAATTCTATCCTCTCGGATATCTGCGAAGCCGTTCTTGGCGCGGTTTATCTTGATGGCGGTATGAAACCCGCCACGGCGATGATCGAGCGCTATTGGGCGCCGCTCATCAAATCGGTTGGAAAGCGGCCGAAAGACCCTAAATCTGCGCTTCAGGAATGGGCGCAGGGCGAAGGCTTTGCCACGCCAACTTATGAAATTGTCGGGCAGGTCGGACCAGACCATGCGCCCGAATTTGCAGCCCGTGTGCTCGTCGGTGAATACTCGCCGGTTGAGGGCCGTGGCCATTCAAAACAAGAAGCCCAACGCGCCGCCGCTCGTGCGATGCTGGTCGAACGGGCAGTAGAAGGATTTGCGGCGGATGACGCCTGAAACTGATCAGACACGCGCCGGCTTTGTAGCCGTTATTGGTGCGCCAAATGCGGGTAAGTCTACCCTCGTAAACCGCCTCGTTGGACAGAAGGTCGCCATTGTGACCCAGAAGGTTCAGACGACGCGTTTCCCGGTTCGTGGCATCGCCATGCACAATGACGCGCAGATTGTTCTGCTCGACACGCCGGGTATTTTCAAAACCAAGCGCCGCCTCGACCGTGCCATGGTGAAAGCTGCGCTGGCTGGCGCGGAAGATGCTGACGTCATTCTTCACGTGATCGACGCGACCGGCTGGGTTGCTGAAATTCTGAAACGCCCGCTCACCGGTGCGCAGAAGAAGTCGATGGAAGACGACCGCCGCGTTATGCAGGATCTCAAAACGCTGGGCCGTAAGGGCATTCTGGCGCTCAACAAGATTGACGAGTTCGACCACCTCGAAATTCTGCCTGTCATTCAGAAGCTGAATGAAGAAGGCATATATTCCGAAATCTACCCGATCTCCGCTGCCAATGGCGACGGAACGGCTACGCTCCTCGATCATCTGGCGGGTCTCGTGCCGGAAAGCCCATATCTCTATGATCCGGAGCAAACGGCGGACCTGCCTATGCGTCTTCTGGCGTCTGAGGTGACGCGTGAGAAGCTCATGCTGCGTCTCCACCAGGAACTGCCATACCAGCTAATGGTCGACACCGAGACGTGGGAAGAGCGCAAAGACGGGTCTGTTCGCATTCAGCAAGCGATCATTATTGGTCGTGAAAACCATAAGAGCATGGTTCTGGGTAAAGGCGGCCAGACGATTAAAGAGATCGGCAAGCGCGCCCGTGAAGAACTTGAAGGCATGCTGGACCGGAAAGTGCACCTCTTCCTCTTCGTGAAGGTGGATGAGCGCTGGATGGAAAAACGCGATTTCTACACCCCTCTGGGACTGGATTTTGATGTGTAGGTTTTTGGGTATGCTCGAATGCGTGTCCTCACGGTGTTCGGGCATTCTGCGCCTTCGCGTTGCTTGTGATGTCGCGCCCCACAGCCCAACCGGGCTGGCGCAGGCTGACCGAGCGAATGCGAGGAACAAAGCCGAGCAAAACCAATAATGGAATGGCGTGATGCGGGCATTGTTCTGGGCAGTCGCCGGTTTGGTGAAACCGGCCTGATCCTTGATGCCTTCACGCGTGAACATGGCCGCCAGTCCGGATTTATCCATGGCGGCAATTCCTCAAAAAAACGCGCGAGCTTTGAAGTCGGCACCACGCTGGAACTTGAATGGCGTGCGCGGAATGAAAACCAGCTCGGCAATTTCAATCTCTCCGAAGCGACGGCGAACCGCGCAGCAATGTTCATGTCCTCGCGGCTCTCACTTACGGCGCTCAATTCTGTCACCTCGCTTTTGAATACTTCTCTGCCGGACGGGCAGGCCTATCCTCTGCTGTATGACGCGACCGAGTTCGTGCTCGATCAGCTGGGCGATAAAGAACTCTGGCCAGCACTTATGGTGAGCTGGGAAGTCGGTTTCCTTCGCACCGTTGGCTATGGCCTCGATTTTTCCAAATGCGCTGTCTCAGGCCGGAAAGACAAGCTCACCCATGTCAGCCCACGAACGGGCCGCGCCGCCTGCGGTGAGGAAGTGCCCGAATATGTCGACAAGCTTCTGGCACTGCCGGAATTTCTGGTGAACTCGGAGGCCGACGCCAGCCCAGAAGACATAGGAAAAGGCTTCAGGCTGACCGGCCATTTTATTACAAACCGTCTCTATGCTGAAGCCCATAAACCGCCGCCGGGATCGAGAGAACTCATGCTCCGGCGACTGTCAGATATGGAAATTGTTGTTTTTTAGGTGTGTTGTTTGTCTGCTCGACAGCGTTTCCTCACCTTCGGCTCGGGCTGTCTGCGCCTTCGCTTCGCTCGTGAAGTTACAGAACGCGCTTATGACCAGATTGCTTTGGGCGTTTCACCTTCGCGGCGCCAGTATTGCGCACGTAAGCGCGGTGCGTAGTGCAGGGCGAGATACGCACTCACCACGATACTGAAGAGCGCCGAAATCGCGATACCAATCGCTGTACCGGTCGCAGATTGCGAGATGCCGAGTGCCAGAATAAGGCCAGCGCCGAAAATCACGGCGTTAAAGAGGCCGAAGAGCACTATCGACAATAAGGTATTGGTTTTCATCTCTGTTACCTCCTTTCTGTCAAATCAACGAGCGAGCAGGACTGGAAGTTCCGTCAGGCCTGTCGCGCTTCGAAGCTTTTGGCGTTAATTGGCGTGTTGGTTGAGGACGTTGATTTACTCTCAGCTCTAGCGCGCAAAACCTTCGCTGTCTCGCCTGTTCCATCTGGTTGCCAGCCGGGTGGTCCGAACAGAAATCCTGGCCAGTGACGGACTGGGTTTGCCCGAAGATCGCGGAGAATATTGATCCATTCATGCAGCGCGATGCGGATCGGATTGAAGCTGCCAACGGGTTTGACCAGCCCATATTTGCACGGTTCATCTACGTCTTCAGGCTGGTAGGTGCCGAACAGGCGGTCGTAGATCATCAGAACACCGCCATGATTTCGATCGAGATATTTCGGGTTTACGGCATGGTGCACACGGTGTGCGGATGGTGTGTTCAGAATACCCTCAACCCATCCAAGCTTGGGAATAAGATTTGTGTGCAGCCACGATTGATACATCAGGTTCAGCGCAAACATCAGCGCGACGTAAACCGGTGCAAACCCGAGCAGGCTCAGCGGCAGGAAAATCAGGCTGCCCATGGAAAGCCAACCCGTCCAGCCGAACCGGTACGCAGCGAGAATATTCATCTCCTCAATGGAGTGGTGCACGCTGTGCGTCGCCCACAGCCAGCGGACTTCATGGCTCAGTCGATGATACCAGTAATACGCAAACTCGAAGGCCAGAAACAGAGCCGGCCAATACCACCAATCGGTCACCTCAAGCTCGAAGAGACGATAGTTCTCAAATGCATAAAGCGTCGCGAGCGGCACAATTGACAGCGGCAACATGGAGATGACGCGCTGCACGACCGCAATGGAAATCGAGGCCAGCGTGTCACCCTTTGTGTAGAGCGACTGACCGCGTGCACGTCCGATAAAATACTCGGCTGCGATCATGAGAAGAAAGACCGGGCCGAAATAAATTAGGTAGGAATAGATGCTCATAAGTCGTCTCCCTCAGATGGCGTGTCGCTGGTTTGAACTCTGCCTGTTCTGGAATAATATGAGTAATCCTCAGTTTTGAAACTCGCATTCAGAAGGGCTGAAAAACTGTCGCCTCAGTTTTTTCAAAGGGCTGTTAAATATGAGAAAAAAGCCAAATCAGGCACGGGCGAGAGCCACAGTAACGGCCATTCTGGATGCGACGGCTCAGCTTTTGGCAGCGCGCAAAGAGGCAGAGGTTACGACCAACCGCATTGCCGAAAGGGCGGGCGTGTCCATCGGTACGTTGTACCAGTATTTCGACGGGCGCGATGCAGCTTACTATGCTCTGGCGCGACGCGAGGGCGAGCGGATTGCGCATCAGGTCATTGAGTGTCTGCACGTGCCGCAGACTGAAGTCCGCGGCGAGAGGGCGCGCAATATTGTCCGGCTTCTGATCGCGTATTTCTCGGACACGGATGTCATCGGCCGGGTGGCCATGCTTCGATACCTCGCCGGTTTGCGAGAAGGCGAGCGCGACGATATGATGGATATCGTCTCCGCTGAAATCGAAACCCTTCTGAACAGGAGCATGGGCGGTCTGGGCAGTTTGTCTCGCGTGAAGTCTTATATTCTGACCCGGTCAATTTTGAATGTTGTGCGGTCCGCTATGATGGATGACCCTGACATGCTTAAAAGCCGCGAATTCGAAAACGAGCTGGTACTTCTTATCCGCGGATATCTGACGGTGTCTCGCCAGAGTGAGTCTTAAACAAGCACCATCGGCCCGCATGTGGGATCACAGCGGGCGAATAGCGGGTGGTTGGAAGTATGTGAGCTTGGGGAGGGTATCATCTGCGCCGGGTGGCGGTATGCCATAGCCGGTTGCGTTCAGCCCTTCGCGGGCAAGGTGATGAAGATAGTTGAGGTCGCCCCGTTCCTCCTCATCCTCGCTGGAAGCCCATAAGTCTTCGGGCGGCAGCCAATTTTCAAACGGCTTGTAGAAGAGTGGCTGTCTTTTGCTTTTCTGCGCGCCAGCTAATCTAATCCTTTGGATCGGGCTGGCTGCGCCTGCGCGGTCGCTTGTGATGGTGCGGGGCGCTTCGGGATGACAGTTGAGCGCCCTCCACACCAGACGTTCGGCCATCAGGTCTGCACGTTTGAGAGCGCGCGGCAGGCGCGCCATTCGCGCCATGAGATCGGCAATCGGCACCACGCTCAACGGGTCCGGCGTAAAGCTCAGCCCGCGTCTCTCTGACCCTTTACCGCTATGGGAAAAGTCAGGCGTGGTGACGCTGAAACCGCCAATACGCGGTGTCTCGCTGGTCAGCCGTCTCAGCTCCAATTCCTGCTGGCGGATGAGGCCCGTCAGCTCTTGTTCTGGCACGGGGTGAGATTTCCGCTCTGGCGGAGCAGATGGCACGAAGCCGCGCTCGATCAGCTGTGCGGCGAGCCACAAAATGTAACAGCGCAGCGTGTATTCCACCCGGCGGATATGGGTGAGAAAGCGCTGTTTATAGCGCAGCTGCATATGCACAGTTGTTGTCATCCCGTGTGCATTGCAGCGCGAAGCGATGCTTTGCAGACACGGGACCTGATCTGTGGACGGTGCCTGCTTCAGGTCCCGGATCAGCAGTGCATCATTGTCCTGCTGCACAGCATCCGGGATGACAGACGTCGAGACAGCCTCGGTCGGTGTTTCGCGGTAATCCTCAACAAAGCCGGAGAGACGGGCAATATAGCCCGCCAGCCGCCGCGCTATCGCAAGCGGCGTGAAACGGTTCGTCTCTGTCTCCGGTGAGGTTTGCATGCCGGAAGTATGGAGGTGGGATCAGGGAGGTGGGATAAGTTTGTGATACACCATGAACAGGTTCGTCGTGCTGTTTTCCAATTAACATCACGACGACAAAATCTACGATAGAGGTTTTTTAGGGATAGGAATCGGATAGCGTGAGCAATACCTCTTCTGGGGATCGAGTTGCAATAAATTTCTACTCTAGGTGGATGTTGATTTGTGATTTAGTTTGTGCAATGAGAACAAATAGTGATCATTTGGGATGCGGCTCATGTCTAAATCTGTTATCGATTTGTTTTGCGGTGCGGGCGGACTTTCGGAAGGATTCCGCCAAGTTGGCTACTCGGTCTTAGCAGGGAACGACATTGACGAAGCGGCGGGTAAAACCTTTGACCGGATGCATCCGGAAGCGCGCTTCTTGAGCGGTCCTATCGAGAACCTGTCAGCGAAACAATTCCTATCGGCTGCGGGTCTGAAGAAGAGCGAATTAGACGTTCTTATCGGCGGGCCACCATGCCAAGGCTTTTCAGTCTATAACCACCAACGCGGCTTACACGACGAACGTTCTTCGTTGTACCTTGAATACCTACGGATAGTGGAAGGGTTAAACCCGAAATGGGTAGTCCTTGAGAACGTAACCGGCATGCAATCAGCCGGGAACGGGGCGGCTATACAAGCGATTATAAAAGGGCTCGAGGACCTAGGTTATCGTGTCGAAGCTAAAACCCTGAAAGCAGAAGAATACGGTATCCCACAGGAACGCCGCCGCATTCTCTTTGTGGGTAATCGCCTAGGTCTTCCTGTTCATTGGCCTACGCCTACGCATGGTCCCGGCCTGTTACCCTTCGTCACTGTCAGAGACGCTATCGGTGACCTTCCAGAGCTTGAGAACGGCGGTACATACGAAGGCGGCAAGTATGGAAGCCGTGCTAAGGGCGACTTCCAGAAATATGTACGAGAAGGCTCTAAGGGCGTCACGAACCACGGCGCGCCACGCCTAGGCGAAATCAACATGCAGCGCTTAGAGCATATTCCACAAGGCGGTTCGTGGCGCGATATCCCGTTCGACCTTCTTCCGAAAGGTATGAAACGGGCCAAGCGTTCAGACCATACAAAGCGCTACGGGCGTCTTCGTTGGGAAGGGCTGTCTTCGACCATCCTCACAAAATGCGATATCCATTGGGGCGCTTATATCCACCCGGAGCAAGACCGCTCTATTAGCGTTCGCGAAGCCGCGCGCTTCCAATCATTCCCTGACTGGTTCGAGTTCTCAGGATCTAGGACTGAACAGTACGTGCAAGTCGGTAACGCTGTACCGCCTCTGTTAGGCCGGAAAATTGCCGAAACGATTCTAGCGATTGAATCGGGCGAAGAGATTCCTAGCGAACCTATTTCCCTTAGCGCTTAGTTAGCTTAGCCGCCTTATGAATCAGCAGGTTTTCATAGGCGCCTTCCGGCGGTAGGTTTTGCGGCGACACGAACGCATAGGCTAGCTGGTCTACGGTCGTCGTAAAGCGCTGCACGAACTCTAGCGGGCGTGTCCCCTCTGCATCTTCGTCGCCAAGCTTATAGGTCTTGAACGTCACGGTACCTAACCCCTGCGGATATGCTGAGAGCTTCCCGCCTAGGCGTGTAAGAATGCGTTGAAATACGGCGTCTGGTAGGATGAAAAACAATCCGTGTGTCGCCAAGCGTTCGCGGCGTAGGGCATGGCCCTTATAGATCACCTGCGGAAGAATACGCTTGTTGACGTTTTCCCAATTGAAGCCCGCTGTCGTCGGATGTGCGGAAGGGGCTATCGGCACTTCGGGCGGCGTGGCGTAGAAGGTGTTCGACGTGTCTTTATAGCTGTTCGTTGTGTCGATACTCTGGACCTCGATAGCAACGATAGCGACCGGGCTAAGGTCTTCGGACGATGGTTTTGCTAGGATATAATCGACTTTAAAGGACCCGCGACGCCCTTCCGGCGACGGCGACGCAATGCTGATCTCCTCCGCGAAACCTTGCCCGTAGACCATGATTTCGTTTCCGGTCATAGTTCCAGCGGCGAAACGGCTAGCCATTTCATCGGGCGATACAGTCTCAGACGCCGCGCCGAAGCATTCTTGCGCGACTTCTGCGATAACCTTGAACCTGTCACCGTAGAGCCTGTTGGGACAGATAATAACGGGCTCTTCGGTCGCGGACTTAAGCGCACATGCGCCGCCTGAACGGGTTTTCTTGCATTTAGTATCGACGAAAGGACACCACCGCGAATCTGCGTTTTTACGACTCTTCGACGTACCGGGGGTTGCTCCGTGAAATTCTTCTATCCAAGTAGCCAACGTTTATCCCCACTAATTTGAACGTTACTTATAGAAGGAATTGTTGCCTCAGCAAGCTTCGGTGGAGTTGTGCAATGTTCTCTATGTGCTTATTTCGCAAACCGATATCCCCATAATTCCTGACATATCCACACGACAAGGGCTCCGACTCAGCTAAATTGAGAGGTTAGGAGAATACCCATGTCTGACCTGATGGATTCTGGCGAAGAGAACATCATCGATGAGAGCATGAACGAAGCGCTGTCGCGGCGCTATCTGGCTTATGCTCTGTCCACCATTACCAGCCGGGCGCTGCCGGATGTGCGCGACGGTCTGAAACCCGTTCAGCGACGCATTCTGTATGCGATGCGCGAGCTGAAGCTGAACCCGGACGCCAGCTATCGTAAGTGTGCGAAAATCGTCGGTGAGGTGATGGGTAACTATCACCCGCACGGTGATAGCGCGATTTACGACACGCTGGTGCGTCTGGCGCAAAGCTTCTCGGTTCGCTATCCGCTGGTCGACGGTCAGGGCAATTTCGGCAATATTGACGGCGATAGCGCAGCGGCCATGCGTTACACTGAAAGTCGGATGACGGCAGCGGCCAAGCTGTTGCTGGACGGGCTGGACGAGAACGCCGTCGACTTCCGCGACACTTATGATGAGCAAGACTCCGAGCCAGTCGTTCTGCCGGCGGCCTATCCGAACCTGCTGGCGAACGGCGCGACGGGTATTGCCGTGGGTATGGCGACCAGTATTCCGCCGCATAACGCTGCCGAGCTGATCGATGCCTGCCTGATCCTTGTCGACAATAAAAACGCCGAGCTGGACGAGCTTCTGGAAGTCATGCCGGGCCCGGACTTCCCGACAGGCGGCACGCTGGTCGAGAGCAAGGAGACCATTCGCGAGGCCTATGCGACAGGCCGTGGCGGCTTCCGCATTCGTGCGAAATGGGAAAAGGAAGACCTTGGCCGTGGCACCTGGCAGATCGTCGTCACTGAAATTCCGTTTCAGGTTCAGAAAGGTAAGCTGATCGAGCGCCTGGCTGAGCTGATCGATGCGAAGAAAGTGCCTCTGCTTGGCGATGTGCGCGATGAGAGCGCCGAGGACATCCGCCTCGTTCTGGAGCCGAAATCCAAGACGGTTGATCCGGACATGCTGATGGAGAGCCTCTATAAGCTCTCCGATCTGGAAAGCCGCTTCTCCATGAACCTGAACGTGCTGGATAAAGGCGCGCCGAAAGTGATGAACCTGAAAGAGGTTCTGATGGCGTATCTCTCCCACCGTCAGGAAGTGGTTGTGCGCATTGCCCAGCACCAGCTGGACAAAACGCTGGCCCGTCTTGAGGTGCTGGAAGGGTATCTGGTTGCCTTCCTGAACCTTGATGAGGTGATCCGCATTATCCGCGAGGAAGACCATCCGAAATCCGAGCTGATGAAGGCCTTCAACCTGACGGAAAATCAGGCCGAGGCTATCCTCAACATGCGTCTGCGCTCTCTTCGTAAGCTGGAAGAGATGGAAATTCGCGGCGAGCATGCAGAGCTTGAGAAAAAGCGCGACAAGCTGGAAGCCCTGATCAAAAGCCCTGCTAAGCAGTGGAAAGAGGTCGCGAAAGGTCTGAACGAAGCGCGCAAAGTGTTCGATCCGGAAACAGAGCTTGGCCGTCGCCGCTCCATCTTCGGTGAAGCGCCAGCCGCTGACGTAGGCGATATGATCGCTGAAGCGCTGATCGTGCGTGAGCCGATTACAGTTGTTCTCTCAGAGCAGGGCTGGATCCGCGCGCTGAAGGGGCACAATAATGATCTTGAGAAGGTGAAGTTCAAAGATGGCGACGGGCTGGCGCTCAGTTGTCAGATGGAAACCACCGATAAGCTGATCCTCATGTCGTCAGACGGGCGGGCCTTTACGCTGGGCGGCGATAAACTGCCGGGCGGGCGCGGCGCGGGCGAGCCGATCCGCTTCCAGATTGATCTGGAGGACGAACACTCCATCACGGATATGTTCCGCCTGAACCCTGAAGGTAAGCGCTTCATGGCGTCCAAGGCCGGCTATGGCTTTATCTGTCAGGAGGCTGATCTGGTCTCCGCGCGTAAGGCTGGCAAGCAGGTCGTGACCACGTCGTCAGACAGCCCGCTCTTCATCTCCAAGGTGGCTGTGGGCGATAAGGTCGCCGTGATTGGCGATAACCGTAAGCTTTTGATCTTCGATCTGGCAGACCTGCCGGAAATGCCGCGCGGTAAGGGCGTGAAGCTGCAATCCTATAAGGATGGCGGCCTGCTCGACGCGATGGTGTTCAGCGAAGCTGATGGCTTTGTCGTGACTGAAGCCTCCGGTCGTCAACGGACCTTCCCGGACTGGCAGGAATGGAACGGCCGACGGGCAGGGGCAGGGCGCATGGTGATGCGTGGCTTCCCGCGCAGTGGCAAGTTCGACGGCTAGGTTCCAGGCGGCATCAAAGCGATGTCAGGATCGCGCCGAGGAGAGCCTCTGGCGCGTCTTCCTGTATCAGATGGGCTGCGCCGGATACCGGCGAGAAACTGTCGGCCTTAAGCAGATCGGCCAGCCGCCTGCCGCGCTCGATCGGGATAAAGCTGTCTTCCTCGCCCCAGATGATGTGCACCGGAAAACCGGGCTTTGCATAGAGGCTTTCCAGAGCTGCAATATTGTCATTCGAGGCGTGGGCGATCTGGCGATAAAAGGCGGGTCGGCCTGCCTCGCCGGAATAGGAGCGAAGATAAATATCAGAAACCTCCTCGCTCAGCGGCAAATGGGCGGCGTTCTGGATATAGGCTCGGAAGAGCGCCTCATGTGCGTAGTCTGGCAGGCCTGCAAAGGCCTCTTCATGCGCGGCGACGTGCCGGTAAAACGGTGAACCGGACGGTAGCAGCGCGACAGCATCAATCAGGTGAAGTGAACGGTATTCCAGACCGTGGATGAAATGCCCGCGAAGGGCGGCCAGCCCGCCAAAGTCGTGTGCGATCACGCGGGGGCGATCAATCTGCCAGTGAGCGAGCAGTTCCACTAGCAAATCCGACTGTATGGACTCATCAAGGCGCACATCGTCGGGCTTATCTGACTGCCCCGTGCCCAGCATATCGAATACGAACACCTGATGCGTTTTCGCGAGCCATGGCGCCAGTTTCCGCCAGCACTGGGACGACCATGGAAAGCCGTGCACCAGCACAAGAGGTGGGCCGCTGCCGAGCGATCCCCATGCGATTTCGTGTCCGCGAAACGGGTAGCACTGATCCAGTGAAAGCATGGTCATCCTCATAAATTGACATATAGCAAAAATTCTATATGAATATGGATATGTCAAGGCGTGAAGATCAGATCAAGGCGATGAGCAGCGAGGTGCGGATGGAAATCCTGCGCCTGCTGCGCGATGCGAAACAGCATTTCTCCCATCAGGAAACGGCTGATCCCGAAGCCTTTGGCGTCTGCATCAATCTGATCGTTGAAAAGCTGCAGCTCGCGCAGCCAACTGTCAGCCGTCATATCGATATTCTGAAACGGGCGGGCTTCATCACTGTGCAGCGACACCAGAAATGGTCTTATTGCCGACGCGATGAAACGGCCCTTAGTGAGTACCGCGACTGGCTGAGTGAAACGCTGAGTATTAGCTAGTTCATAAGCCCTGAAATAAGTGTGGGCTTAAACGTCTCGTTGAGTTGGACTCGCTTTAAGGTAGGGTTTCGATCTGAAAGTGAGCGTCTCATGCGTAGTTTTCTGATCATCCTTATGACCACACTCCTAAGCGGATGCGTCATTGGCTATTCTTCCCCCCAAGCGAGTTTCGACATCGAGGTTGAGACCAGCGAAGCTACGGAACTCACTTTCGAATTCCTGACCGAAGAACTTGGACGATTGGGCTATGTGCAGGACCGAACATGGGAGGAGGCTGAGCCACCTCTCGGCCCAATGCCGCAGTGGTTTTTACTGAGAAAGCACTTCTACTATGCAGGCGAAACGACCTCAAATCGGGACAATTATTCGATTTCGGTCGAACTGCCGGGCGATCAGGATTTTAAATCCTTTGCGATCTGTTGCACAGTGAACGTCAGGGTATCTGAGAGCCGCCCAGGCGGCTTTTCTCCGGCGGGCCACTCTTTCTATGCCAATCTGATCAACAGTATCGAGGGCGCCGGATATCGCATTGTCAAGCAAGACGAGCCGCCACCTACAGACAATGCCGAATACTGGCGCGTCAATTCGATGATAGCGGGCACGATTTCGTTCTGGTGGCTGGTGGCGTGGTCCGTGTTTATGCTTCTTTTTGGTGAACTCGGCCTGTTCATAGGCCGACGTAAGTTCAAGACATTGAAAGGTCACCGTTTCGGAGTCTGGCTGGCGGGTGTCTTACTTGCTACTCCGATGCCGTTGCCATCGATGTTCATGGTGTTTCCAATACCAAACGCTATCGGCTTTCCTTTTCTCTTCGCTCCAGAAATGTGGGGCCATTTTGCGTGGCTTATGGTGCCATCGTTTGTGGCGTCCACTCTGCTCAGCTGGGTATACGCAATATTTCGTGTTCGCACGGTCAAGCTTCGCGGGAAGCAGAGTATCGCCTGAAATCCCCCAAATCGGGGGTAGCGGGCCTTTGTAAATCGTCAGAGAAATGAGCTGGATGCTTGCCGCTTCCCGCGGTTCTCAGTAATCTTTCGCTCTACTAAGTGGGGAGTCAGTTTTCATGACTGGTTTATACGTAATTCTGGGCATTATTGCCCTTCTCGCCGTCATTGTGATCGGCATCTATAACGGCCTTGTGGCCAAGCGCCAGCAATGCCGTCAGGCCTTTGCCGATGTAGACGTTCAGCTGAAGCAACGTCGCAACCTTATCCCGAACCTCGTTGAGACGGTGAAGGGCTATGCCAGCCATGAGCGTGAGACACTGGATGCGGTGATTTCTGCGCGTAACTCTGCGATTGCGGCAGGCTCGCCGGCTGAATCGGCTGCGGCTGAGGGCATGCTCTCTGCGGCGCTGGGTAAGATGTTTGCACTCGCTGAGGCCTATCCGGACCTCAAAGCGAACACGAACTTCCTGGAACTCCAGAAAGAGCTCTCCACCATCGAAGACAAGCTTGCCGCGGCGCGCCGCTTCTACAACTCTGCTGTTCAGCAGTACAACACAGCGCGCGAGACATTCCCTGCGGCTGTGTTTGCGAGCATGTTCGGTTTCGAGCCGGAAGAGTTCTACGACCTTGGCGACGAAGTCCGCGAACAGCTCTCTGTAGTGCCGGACGTGAAGTTCTAGCGTATTTTGAGTTGACCACCCGCTTCGTGGCTTGCGCCACGTTCGCGATGGGTCGCGCTCAAGGCTGTCTTTTTAGATTGTTCTCGTGAAACGAAGTTTCACTTAGAACGCGCTCAAGGCTGAATAGATAAAGAAAAGCCCGCCGGGATGGCGGGCTTTTTTTTTGGGGAGTGGCGCCGGCCTATGCAGCGAGCACAGACACGGCTTTCGCGTTGACGAATTCCTTCATGCCGAAGCCGCCATGTTCGCGGCCAAAGCCTGAATTCTTCACGCCGCCAAATGGCAGGTTCGGCGCGGCAATATCATAGCCGTTGATGACCACCATGCCGGTGTCGAAATAGGTCTTCGCAAGCTTCTCGGCACGCTCCACATTGGTGGAGAAGATACCGCCGCCAAGGCCGTAACGGCTGTCATTGGCAATGCGCATCGCGTCTTCATCATCCTTCGCTTTGATGACGGACGCGACCGGGCCGAACAGCTCGTCATCATAGGCAGGCTGGCCGGGCTCTACGTCCACCAGAACGGTTGCGGGATACCAAGCGCCCTGCATGTCTGGGATTTCACCGCCGCATAGGATTTTCGCGCCTTTCTCGACACTCTCCTTCACTTGCTCGTGCAGGTCATCACGGAGCTCTGAGCGTGACATGGGGCCAAGCTGCGTGTCCTTCACCATCGGGTCACCAAGGTGAATGCCTTTCATCGCTTCGGTGTATTTCTCCACGAAGGCATCATAGTTCTTCTCAGTCACGATGAAGCGTTTGCCGTTCACACAGGTCTGGCCGTTATTAAAGATGCGGGCCGTGACGGATGTTTTGACGGCAAGGTCGAGGTCTGCGTCGTCGAGTACGAGGAAGGCATCGTTAGAGCCCAGCTCCAGAACGGTTTTCTTCAGCATCTCGCCAGCTTTTTTAGCGACGATTTTACCGGCTTTATCCGAGCCGGTGAGGGTAACGCCGCGCACCAGATCATTCTCGATCACATCGTCAGACTGGCCATGGTCGATCAGCAGCACAGTGAAGAGGTGTTTCGGCAGGCCTGCCGCTTCGAACACATCGCGCAGCATCAGGCCGCTGCCCGTGCAGGCTTCAGCGTGCTTCAGGATGACGCCATTGCCTGCCATGAGATTGGCGATGGAATAGCGGATGGCCTGATAGCATGGGAAGTTCCATGGCTGGATGCCATAGACTACACCAATCGGGGAGTAAGTGACGGTTGCGCGCTCACCATTCGGGTGGTCACGTGTCTCGTCCGCCAGCTCTGACGGGCCGTTCTTCGCGGTGTATTCACAAATGCCAGCGCACAGATCGATTTCCTGCTTACTGCCAGACAGCAGTTTGCCGGTTTCCTTGGTCATCAGCTCTGCGAACTCGTCTTTGCGGTCGCGCAGAACTTCAGCGACTTTGTTGATGATTGTCGCGCGCTCTTCATGCGAGGTGAGGCGCCAGGCCAGATAGGCTTCGTGACACTGCTTTACCGCTTCAGCGACCTCTGCATCGCTCATCAGCGGGTAGGTGTTGAGTGTTTCGCCAGTTGCGGGGTTTACGGTTTTCAGTTCGGTCATAATTGTCCTGTCTGTGTTTGGGGTATGCCTTTCAAACACATGGGCAGGTTGGGAAGTTCCGAGTTTTTAACGAGCTAGCCGGTCACGAAAAGTGTGATGGGCCGATGCCTGGACGATTGCAGTCGCAGGACTAGTTGGACTTTACTGAGCCTTTAGCCGCTCATTCTCCGCAGCGAACATGGCGCGGACACGGTCGCCATTGGTTGGCTCTTTCTCCAGAGTTTCCGGGTCCCATTGATGGCGGTGGGCATCAAAATAGTCGCCGCCATAGATGTGAATGCCGCCGGTAAAGCGCAGGAGCGGGTTCGTTACCGAATGGATCGCATCCCGCCCGAGCGTTGCGACATCGCCTTCAAACAGGCAGTTGGCGCCGCGGGCTTGAAGGCCGTTTTCGGTTTCTTTCCAGAAGATATTGTCTTCGCGGCCGGTATAGATGCCGATCAGCGCCCACATGTCATGGTCATGCGGTAAGAGGTTCATGCGCGGTGTCCAGGTCGCCGCGAAAATGGTGAGCGTGGGCGAGTGATGTAGGATATCCATGCCCGCCTCTGTTGGCCCGCCAATGCCACGCAGAACGTCGCTCGGATCGGAGATGGCACGTGTCAGCACCTCGCGGACTGCGCCCATGGAGTCATTGTTGGAACGGGCTTTGACGCAGTCACTGACGAATTGGTCTCTATCAAATCCCGCCATGATGGCCTCCTACTGGGTGAGGCTCGGAAGCCATGTCGCGAGCGCCGGAATAGCGATCACGGCGATGATCATGAGAAGCTGTAAGCCGATAAATGGCAGCGCGCCGCGCCAGATTTCCATCGTCTTCACGCGGTCCGGGGCGGCCCCGCGCAGATAGAAGAGGGCAAAGCCGAATGGCGGCGTGAGGAAGCTCGTCTGCAGGTTCAGCGCCATGATGATGGCAAGCCAGACAGGGTCGAAACCGGCGATAATCAGCGAAGGCGTCACCAAAGGCACGACCACAAAAACGATCTCGATAAAGTCGAGGAAGAAGCCCAGTATGAACATCACTAGCATGGCGATGATCAGCGCGCCCCATTTGCCGCCCGGAACCGCGCTGAGAAGCTCATGCACCAGCTCGTCGCCGCCAAAACCGCGGAAGACGAGGCTGAACAGGCTCGCGCCGATCAGGATGAGGAACACCATTGAGGTTATCTCAACCGCACTTTTCAGCGCTGGCAGAAGCTGGTTGTGATGGTGCAGCACAAGGCCGCCTGCAAACACGCCGGCAACGAAGACGAGCGCCGCCAGGAAAGTGATGATCATGCCGGCCATGTTGATCGCACTGATATGCTCAACACCCATGCGCAGATCGAGCGCGTTTTTCAGGACGATGATCACTACGATGGAGATAAAGGCCGCGATGATGACACGCGGCAGGCCTGCATCCTTATTGTCGGAGAGGCGAAGCCCGGCGAGCATGATTGCGCCTGCAGCGCCAATGCTTGCCGCCTGAGTTGGTGGCGCAATGCCTGCGAGGATCGCGCCGAGAACGGCGATAATCAGAAACAGCGGCGCGCCCAGACCGAAGATGATTTCTTTTGCCGTCAGCGGCGGGCTGTCATCCTGTTCGATAGGCGGACACGCGTTCGGACGGAAGATTGATGTCAGGAAGACATAGAGCAGATAGAGGCCGACGAGCAGGAAACCCGGAAGCAGAGCGCCAGCGAAGAGGTCGCCCACGGAGACAACGAACGCCGTGCCAGTGCCCATCTGGCTTGCCGCTTGCGAGGCCGAATTTGATACAGCGTCCGCAAGCAGGATCAGAACGATAGAGGGCGGGATGATCTGGCCGAGCGTTCCCGAGGCAGCAATCGTGCCGGTCGCGAGGCGTGGATCATAGTTCTGGCGGAGCATGGTCGGCAGGGCGATCAGTGTCATGGTGATCACGGTCGCGCCTACAATGCCCGTAGAGGCCGCCAGAAGCGCGCCGACCAGAATAACCGCATAGCCGAGGCCGCCGCGGACCTTTCCGAGCAGGCGGGAGGCGATGTGCAGCAGGTCTTCAGCGACTTTGGATCGTTCCAGAATAACGCCCATCAGAATGAAGAGCGGCACGGCGACCAGCGTCTCGTTCTGCATGATTGAGCCGCCCATAATACGACTCGGCAAAGCGAGGAGGTGAGGCTCTGGAAAGACGCCAAGGCCAATGCCGACGAGGGCGAAAATCAGAGCAATTCCACCGAGTGTCAGCGCAACCGGATAGCCGAGCAGAAGCGCGCCAATGGCAGCGAGAAACATGCCGACAGCGAGAATGATCTCAAGCTCCATATTCGCCTCCACCAGATTGGGTGTGGTCGATATCTTCTAATTTACCGGTCAGGCGCAGTGAGGCTTTCAAAGCTTCTGCCAAGCCTTGAGACAGCATCAGCACGGCGAAAAGCGGCACAAGCGTTTTGAAGACAAACATGATCGGCAGGCCGTCGCTTTCGCGTGAGCCTTCAAAGATTGCCCAGGTGCGCGTGAGCCCTTGCTCGCCCGTCTCCAGAATACGGATACAGATCGGGAAGAGCAGCAGGTAAAGCCCTGCAAGCTCGATCCAGTCCATGCCTTTGGAGCCGAATTTCGGGCGTAGAATATCGACGCGGACATGGGCGTTGTCGCGAAGGGCAACAGCCGCGCCGACCATGAACATGGTGCCGAATGCGTAGATGACGAGTTCGGTCAGCCAGGTCCATGACAAGCCAAACGCATAGGCGGCGATAACCGATGTCAGCTGGAAGAAGAGAAGCAGAATGCTGGCGGCAATCGAGATCACCAGCGCGACGTCTGTGATCTTTTCAATGATGCTGACAAGGCCTTTGGAGAGGCCTTCGGTCAGGTCGGGCAGAATGAGCGTGATCAACGGGATGATGAAAAGCGGCAGGCATATGAAGCCGGCCCATTTCAGCCATCCACCAAGTGTGAGGAAGAGTTGCGGGTCCATCAGTGAAGTCCCCGCTATCCGCGAGCGGCCTGCGCGCCGAGTTCACGGGCGCGGTAGTATGGTCCATCAGAAATGTTCGCCCAATTGCGCATACGGCGCAGGTTCTCTTCAAAACTCTCATAGATGCGCTTTTCAACGCCATCGCGACCTGAGGCAGCGCGGACATCGGCTGCGGCTTCCCACATGTTGGCAACGACATCATCAGGGAAAGAACGCAGCTGCACGTTATGCTCGTTTCGCAGCACATCCAGATAGACGGAGTTCTGGAAGGTGAATTCACCAAGCGAAGTATGGTTCACGCTCTCGCAGACAGACTGGATGAGGCGTTGTTCGCCCTCTGTGAAGCTGTCCCAGACGTTCCGGTTGATGCCAACGGCGAGCGATGCACCCGGCTCATGGAAGCCCGGTCCGTAATAGTATGGCGCTTCACGATAGAAACCGAGGGAGTAGTCGTTCCATGGGCCCACCCACTCGGTCGCGTCGATATTGCCCGTCTGCAGCGCTTGATAAATTTCCCCGCCCGGCAGCGCGATCGCAGAGCCGCCAAGGGCGCGAAGTACGTCGCCGCCTTGTCCCGGAATGCGCATTTTCAGGCCGACCAGATCATCGAGACTGTTGATCTCGCGGCGGAACCAGCCGCCCATCTGGTGACCGGTATTGGTTGCCTGAATGCACTTAATGCCGAACTGGCCGGAGAGCTCGTCCCAGAGTTCCTGACCGCCACCAAAATCAATCCAGCCCATAAGTTCCTGTGCGGTCATGCCGAATGGAACTGTAGTGAAGAACGGGAAGGCGGTGGATTTGGACGTCCAGTAATATTCGGCGCCGTGATACATGTCGGCAGAGCCGTTCGCGACCGCGTCGAAAGCCTCAAACGCAGGCACGAATTCGCCCGCAGCATAGACGTTGACCTCGATCAGGCCTTCAGAGACTTCCTGAATGCGGGAGGCAACACGCTCAGCCGCTTCGCCCAAGCCCGGCAGACCCTTCGGCCAGGTTGTCACCATGTTGAGGCGACGGCGGTTACGTGAAATCGCCGGAGCAGCGAGGTTTGCCGCCGTTTCAGGGTTGGCGAAAGCCGCAGCTGCGCCGCCTGCGCCAAGAAGGCCAGCACCGATCAGATTGCGTCGGTTGATCATATTTCCTCCCCGGCCGATCTGGCGGCCTTATCCCATCTCATGCCCGTGAGACGCTTACTCGTCTTCTAGTCTACGCCATTCTTCAGCGTCCAGCACCTCAATCGGCCGGAAGGCGGCTTTGTAGTCCATTTTCGGGCTGCCCTCGACCCAATAGCCGAGATACACATAATCCAGCCCGAGCTCCTGCGCATAGCGGATCTGGTCGAGGATCATGAAATTGCCCATTCCGCGATCAGCGAGCGACGGGTCGAAGAAGGAATAGACCATTGAAAGGCCATCCTTCAGCACGTCTACGAGTGCAGCGGCCATAAGCGGCGCATCATCGGCGTCGCCGGCGCGGTATTCGAAAATTACAGTGGGAACGGGCGAACCTTCAACCATCGACACAAAGTCGCGAAGCTCCATACCCGCCATACCGCCCTCTGCGTGGCGGCTGTCCAGATAGGTTTTTAGCAGGCGATACTGCTCGCGCGTTGCCGATGGACGAACTGCCGTACGCACCAGCTCTTTGTTCTTGTTGAGCACGCGGCGCCAGCGTTTTGTGAATTTGAACTCGCTGACAGGCACGCGCGCCGCCATACAGGCTTTGCAGCTTGCGCAGGCCGGACGATAGGCAATCGACTGTGAGCGACGGAAGCCACCATGCGACAGCGCATCATGCAGTGATTGCGCATCTTCTACGGCCAGATTGGTAAAAACCTTCCGCTCGGTCTGGCCGTCCAGATAGGGGCAGGGGGCCGGGTTCGTGATGTAGAACCGGACGCGTCTCTGACCGAGGCCTTTCAGTGCAGGTGATTCACTTATCTTCATAGGCGATCACTATGACATTCATAGGTCAAAGCGCAAAGGTGCTACGAACGTAAATACCAGCCAGAGCACGATAACGAGCGGCCCGCCAAAGCGCAGATAGTCGAGGAACTTGTAGTGGCCCGGACCCATGACCAGAAGGTTCGTCTGATAGGCAATCGGTGTCGCAAAACAGCAATTGGCCGCATAGATGACCGCGAGCACGAAGGGTTTCGGGTCAACGCCGAGCAGATTGGCGGCCTGAATTGCGATTGGTGTGAACAGAACGGCGGTAGCAGAGTTACTCAAAACGTTCGTCAGAATGGCGACGACGAGGAAGAGTACAGAAAGTACGGCCACCGTACCGAACGGCTCTACAAAGTTTACCACGCCCTGTGCGAGCGCCAGCGCCGCACCGGTATTTTCAAGCGCTGTACCCATGGCGATGGCGGCCGCAATGAGCGTGAAAATCCGCAAATCAAGAGAGCGGGTCGCCTGACGAATGTTAAGGCAGCCCGTCAGGATCATCGCAACAGCACCAATGACGGACGCGTGTAGAATCTCCAATAGACCGGAAGCTGCGAGCACAACAACGCCAAGTGTAATCCAGCGCGCATAATGGCTTTTCTCAGTCGCAGGCAGTTCGACCTGAGACCATTCCAGAAGCAGAAGGTCGCGGCTGGCGCGCAGCTCTCTGAAAGATGAGGATGAGCCACAAAGCAGCAGTGTGTCACCGGCTTCAAGGCGGATCTCACCCAAGCGTGCCCGCATCATGCGCGACCGTCGTTGAACACCCAGAACCAGCGTATTTGTGAGGCGGCGGAAACCCAGTTGCTCGATTGCCCGGCCAATCATGCGCGAGCCCGGTGCTACAACAGCCTCAACAAGCATCAGGCGCGGCGTGCCGCCATCTTCGTCCATGCCGTCGCTGTCTGCGCCTTCGCGTGACTGCCACATCTGGCGCAGCAATTCCGGCTGTGAAGAGAGGGTGTCTGTCAGCGTCTTGCGGGTCGCAGCAACGATGATGAGATCGCCAGACTGGAGCGACACGTCTTCGAATGGTGGCAGGAAAGAGCCTTCGCCGCGTTGGATCATGCGGACCGTCATGCCCTCAAGGTCGGGGAACATGCCCGCGACAGCTTTTTGGCCGACGAGGGGATTGCCGTCCGAAATTGCAATCTGTGCGATGAACTGGCGGCCAGAGCGGTTGACCAGATTAGCTTCCATGCCCTCACGACTCGGCAGGAGGAAACGCGAGGCCACGATCATATAGACAAAGCCCGCGCCTGCCAGAATCAGACCTATTGGGGCAAGTTCAAAGAAGCCGAGCGTGACACCTGCTTTTTCTTCGTAAAGGTCAGCTGCCAGAAGGTTGGTAGATGTACCAATGAGTGTTGTCATGCCCGCGAAAACGGACGCGAAGCTGAGAGGCTGCATCAGCTTGGACGGAGAGATTTTCATCTTCTCGGCGAAGGCCGCCATGATCGGCAGAAACATCACGACGACCGGCGTGTTGTTGATGAAAGCAGATGTCGCAAACACGGCTGCAAACGCGCCTACCAGCGTGATCATCGGTCGCGCCGAGTAAGATGACATCATCAGGCGGGACGGGCCATCCAGCGCGCCGGTCTGGAACAAGCCCTGACCGACGACCAGCAAGGCCATGATGGTTATGAGTGCGGGATTACCGAACCCCGCAAGCAGCGCTTCTCTCGATACTGATTCAGAACCTGGTGTCGTGCGGTCGACAACATAAAAGAGCAGAAGAAGCGCAGCGATAATTCCGACGGAAATGAGCTCCATCGGCATGCTGTCGCGCATGTAAAACACGATCGCCAGCACCACGATGATTACGCTGACATACATCGGCCAATTGGCTGAGAGGTCCGCGATCATATTCACTCCACATCAACAGGGCCCAGACGAAAATGGCCTCTGAGGATCAGAGACCATGATCTGGCGGAAGTACAGGTGCTTCCCGAAGCAGGACTATGCTTATCCTGCGGTTTCCTGGCAAGTCAGGATCGTCCGGATAAAGTGGTTCTGAGCCTGCGCGACCGCTAACGCGTGCAATTCGATCAGGCACAACGCCGTTCTGAGCGAGAATGCGGCGGGCCGCATTGGCGCGATCAGATGAGAGTTCCCAGTTTGAGTATTCCTGATTGTCGCTTGCACGGCTATCGGTGTGCCCGGAGATGGAAATCCGGTTTGGAAGGCGTTCGACGATGCTGCCAACAGCCTCCAGAAGGCGGCGGGCACGGGCGTTCGGTTCCGAAGAGCCAGGATCGAACATGGAACGACCTTCCTGATCGACAAGCTGGATACGCATGCCTTCAGGTGTCTGATCGACAATCAGATGGCGCGAAAGTTCGGCCAGTTCCGGAAGATTCTCGATAGCCTGACGCAGAGATTGCTCTGCGCGGTCAAACTCGGCGCGCTCACGGATCGCCATTGCAGCGTTGATCGCTGATTCGGAGACATCCATGTTGATGCGGTTGATCGCCTGGCTCGGGTCGCGAATCTGCTGAACTTCCCGGGAAACAGTTCGCGGCGTTTCAGGAGAGAGCTGCTCGATGATAGACCGAGAGCCCTGAGAGCGTGAGCCCTCCGTCGAAATCGCGGTGCCACCGAGGACACCACCTGTGCCTGAAGTCGAGGACGAAACCGCTGCAGGCGCAAAATAATCCGCGATACCGCGTTTCTGCTCTGGACTGGTCGTGTTGATGAGCCACATGAGAAGGAAGAAGGCCATCATAGCCGTCACGAAGTCAGCATAAGCCACTTTCCAGGCACCGCCATGATGGCCGCCGCCTGAAACCTTTTTGACCTTTTTAATGACGATCGGTTGATTGCCGGCCATGGTGTGTCATGTCTCTCTTCTTTGGGTATACCCGTAACACCGCATAGTTAAGGCCGAGTGCATGAACATTGAAAAATCCAACCAATCCGGTTTCGATTCGCGTGCTTATCGTGACGCACTGGGTTGTTTTGGAACGGGAGTTTGTCTGGTCGCCGCTGACGACAAAGAAGGCAAACCGCGCGCAATTACCGTGAACAGCTTCTCAAGTGTCTCGCTGCACCCGCCCATTATCCTCTGGTCTATCGATAGCCAGTCTGATCGCTACAACCTGTTTACTGAGTCAGAATTGTTCTCGGTAAACGTGCTGCCAGCGAGCGATGCAGAGGTCTCCACTCATTTTGCGCGCTATGTTGAAGCCGAACTTAAAGGCGACCAGCTTGCGCGCGATTCCAACGGTGTGCCGGTTTATACAGGCGCGCTGGCCCAGTTTGTGTGCCGGACGAGCTGGCGACAAAAAGCCGGCGACCACGTTGTTATCTTCGGCGACGTTATCGGCTTCAACTCTCGCGATGGCGACGCGCTCGGATTCTTTCGTGGCAATTACACGTCTCACTCAACTCCCGACCTGAAATAGGAGGCCGGTCTCATGGCGAAATGCAGTTTTCTTGGTCTTGGTGTCATGGGTGCGCCGATGGCAGGGCACCTTCTGAAAGCTGGCCATGAGGTCATCGTCTGGAACCGGACGGAAGCAAAATCTGATGCCTGGGTTGAGACCTATGGCGGCGCGAAGGTCAGCACTCCGGCGGAGGCCGTTGCCGTGTCTGACTTTGTATTTAGCTGTCTTGGCGATGATCCGGATGTGATGGTCGTCTATGAGGAAGTCATTCCTGCCGCGCGCGAAGGCATGGTTCTGGTCGATCACACGACTGCAAGCGCACATCTGGCGCGGTCTCTTTATGATCGCGCGCTCGGTGAGGGTGCTATGTTCGTTGATGCGCCTGTGTCCGGCGGGCAGGCCGGTGCAGAAAGCGGTCAGCTGACGATTATGTGTGGCGGCGCGGATGAAGCCTTCGCCGCAGCCGCGCCAATCATGGACGCTTACGCCAAGCAGATGACGCATATTGGTGGGCCGGGAGCTGGCCAGCAGGCCAAAATGGTGAACCAGATTTGTATCGCGGGCATTGTGCAGGGCCTCTCAGAAGGGCTCGCTTTTGCACAGAATGCCGGTCTTGATCCGGCTAAGGTCATTGAGGCGATTTCCAAGGGCGCAGCGCAAAGCTGGCAAATGGAAAACCGCTGGGAAACCATGGTCAACGGCAAGTTCGACTATGGCTTTGCGATAGACTGGATGCGCAAGGATCTGCGCATCGCTCTGGAAGAAGCCCGTGCGAATGGGTCAAAGCTTCCTGTTGCTGCGCTCGTCGACCAGTTCTACGCTGACGTTCAGGATATGGGTGGCAATCGCTGGGATACGTCCAGCCTGATCACGCGCCTTGGACAGGACGTAAAACATGGCGAAAGCGGAAAATAAAACCAAAGCCACCAGCGTTTCGCCGGAAAGCTTCATTCAAACTGTCGAACACGATGTGCGTCGCGCGGATGCCAAGGTGCTACTCGATATCTTTGCGGACGTGACACAGCTTGTGCCGCGTATGTGGGGACCGAGCATTATCGGCTATGGCAGATATCACTACAAATATGAGAGTGGCCGAGAAGGCGAGTTCATGATGACCGGGTTCAGTCCGCGCAAGGCGAACCAGGTCATCTACATCATGCCGGGATATACCGACCACTCTGCCATTCTTGACCGCATCGGGAAGTATAAAATTGGCAAGTCGTGTCTCTACATCAACAAGCTCGCTGATATCGATCTCGATGTGTTGAGAGAGCTGATAAGCGCAGGTTTTGAGGACATGAAGTCCAGATATCCTGACTGGAAACCTGAATAGGACTACTCGTGAGCAAAGCACCGTTTCGACCGCAAATCGCGCTCTATCGCGACTGGCTAAAATCAGAGCGCGGATTGGAATTCGCTGACTATGAGGCGCTTCGTAGCTGGTCGGTCACGGACGTTGATGGGTTCTGGCAGAGCATCTGGGACTACAGCGGCATGCAGTCGCCGACGTTATATGAGGGCGTGTTGTGCACCGACAAGATGCCCGGCGGCGAGTGGTTCAAAGGCGCGCACGTAAATCTCACCGATCACGTCTTCAAACATGTCGATGCAGCGCATGCTGCAGGTCAGCCTGCTATCATCTGCGAGAATGAATTGGGCGAAGTGACCGAAGTCAGCTGGCCGGAGCTGCGACGGAAGGCGGTATCGCTCGCGCTCAAACTCAAAGACCTTGGGGTAGAGCCGGGTGACCGTGTTGCGGCCTATCTTCCGAATGGACCGGAAACCATGATCGCCTTTCTGGCGTGTGCGAGTGTTGGGGCCGTCTGGAGCCTGTGTGCGCCGGATATGGGCGTTCGCGCGGTCATAGACCGGTTCGCCCAGATTGAGCCGAAAGTGCTGATCGCGGCCGATGGTGTCCATTATGCGGGCAAAGCGATGGATCGGGGGCAGACCGTCATCGATCTCTTGGCCGAGCTGCCAAGCGTTCAGGCGACGCTGCTGGTTCAGACGCCTTATGCGACGGTATCAGTGCCGAGCTGTGAGAGTTTTGAAGACGCTGTTGCGCGGGATGACGACGGCGTTGCCGGTTTCGAGCCAGTGAAGCTGCCATTCGACCATCCGATCTGGATTTTGTATTCCAGCGGCACCACTGGAAAGCCGAAGCCAATTGTGCAGGGTCTGGGCGGTACGCTGATCACCTCATTCGTCAATCTCATGCATATGGATCTCGGCCCGAGCTATGCCGAAAACAGCCTGAATGAGCGTTTCCATTGGTTCACATCGACTGGCTGGGTGATGTGGAATGTGCAGTTCTCAGGCCTTATCGCGGGTTCGACAATCTGCCTGTTCAATGGCGCACCGAGCGGCCCGAAAGGCGCAACGGACTGGACAACACTCTGGCGCTTCGCTGCCCGCCATAAAGTGACATTCTTCGGGTCTGGCGCGGCATTCTATGTCAGCTGCGAGAAAGACGGGATCGATCTGTCGACCTGCGGTGACCTTTCGTCAGTCCGCGCGCTCGGCAGTACCGGGTCGCCGCTGCCGGAGTCCACGCAGATTTGGGGTACAGACCAATTCGCGGCGATTGGAACGCCGGACATCTGGTGGTGCAATATTTCCGGCGGCACCGATCTTGGCGGATGCTTCTGTACTGGCAATCGCGAACTGCCTCTCGTGCCGGGGCAGATGCAATGTCGCCAGCTCGGTATGGCTGTCGAAGCGTGGAATGATGATGGTCAGCCAGTAAGTGATCAGGTTGGTGAACTTGTCTGTGTGCGTCCGTCGCCGGGCATGCCGCTGAGGTTTTGGGGCGATGATGACGGTGAACGCTATCGCGCGAGCTATTTCGAGAAGTATCCGGGCATCTGGTGTCATGGCGACTGGCTGAAAATCCAGCCTGATGGCAGCTGTATCATTTATGGCCGCTCGGACTCGACCATCAACCGTCATGGCGTGCGCATGGGCACGAGCGAAATCTACTCAGCCGTGGAAGCGCTGCCTGACGTGGTGGATTCACTGGTGCTCGATCTGGAGTATCTGGGGCAGGAAAGCCGTTTGCTCCTGTTCGTCGTCCTGCGGGATGGCTCAGATCTCGGTGACGACCTGAAATCCGCGATCAACGCCAATATCCGGTCCAATCTCTCTCCACGTTTCGTGCCGGATGAGATTATCGTGGCACCTGAAGTTCCGCGCACGCTCTCTGGCAAGAAACAGGAAGTGCCGCTGAAGAAGATTTTTCTCGGTCAGGACGCATCTAAAGTGCTGACACGGGATGCCATGGCGAACCCGCATGTTCTGGACTGGTATGTCGATACTGCACGACGAATGTCTGAGTAACTGACCGCCGAATGCGGTAAGTTTCCTTTGATTTAGGGCTTTCATCCTTCCATTCGCTCTGCCAGTTTCTGGTGAGACACTTTGGGAGGATACCAGATGACGATCCGCGCACTCATTACGGACAAAGACGGCGAAGGCTACGCAACAAAACTCACCAACATCGATAAGGCTGATCTGGGTGAGGGCGATGTGACCATCTCTGTCGAGTATTCGACGGTCAATTATAAAGACGGGCTCGCGCTGAACGGTAAGCGCATCATGGCGAGCTATCCGATGATTGGCGGCATTGATCTGGCAGGTACCGTTGAGGCATCTGACAGCATCAACTTCCAGCCGGGTGATAAAGTGCTGGTGAATGGCTATGGCCTCAGCCAGACGCATAATGGCGGCTATTCTGAAAAGGCGCGTGTGCCCGCAGAGTGGGTGATCCCGCTTCCAGAAAAATTCTCCACGCGTGACGCTATGGCGATCGGTACAGCAGGCTATACGGCCATGCTATGCATTCTGGCGCTGGAGCATGGCGGCCTGACGCCTGCGAGCGGCGACGTTCTGGTAACCGGCGCGAATGGCGGTGTGGGCTCTATCGCAATCTCTATCCTGTCCGGCCTTGGCTATAATGTTCTGGCATCTACGGGGCGTCCGTCCGAGGCAGAATATCTGAAATCACTTGGCGCAGCGGACATTGTTGATCGCAATTCGCTTTCAGAACCGGGTCGTCCGATTGGTTCTGAGAAATGGGCTGGTGCAGTCGATTCTGTTGGCAGCCACACGCTGGCCAATGTGCTGGCTCAGACAAAGTATGAGGGCGTTGTGGCGGCATGTGGTCTGGCGCAAGGTCTGGACCTTCCGGCGAGTGTTGCGCCATTCATTCTGCGCAATGTGACCCTCGCGGGCATCGATTCAGTGAATGCGGGCCGGTCAAAGCGTATTGAGGCGTGGGAGAGGCTCGCGAAAGACCTTGATCCGGCCAAGCTGGAAAGCACGATCAGCGAAGTGAAACTGGAAGAGGTTCCCGGCGTCGCGAATGCTATTCTGGCTGGTAAGGTGCGCGGTCGTACCGTGGTCAATGTTCAAAGCTGATCACTGAAAGCGCGTCGTCTGTTTACTCGACGGCGACGCGCATCCCGTCAAACACTTCATGTGCGCCGATGTTTTCAAGCACATCGCCAACGGATTGCACATCAAATCCAGTGGCATGAACCGCATCGACAAGCGTCTGGAAGTCACTCGTAGAGCAGCCCCATTCGGTTGGTTCATCCTGCACATCATGGGTGAAGATGATCATCCAGCCGCCCGTGCTTCCCAGTTCTTTCAGATAGCCAAGGCATTCAGCGATACCGCCGCGATCAGACTGAATGCCATTGGCTTTCAGAAGCGAAATGTCTGTTTCACCCTGATTGATACCGCCCGCTACGCCGCGCAGCCCTGAAAAGTGGGGCAGCAGAGCGCGCTTTGTGAAAAGAGTGCTGGACCCACGCGGATAAGCAAAGCTGCGCGCTTCAGGCAGCCCCTGATCGATGAAGAATTTACGGTTGGCGACGCAGTCCGAAATCGAAACTTCGGCGGGTTGTTCCGGGAAGTGAGAGTGATCGAATGTGTGACACCCGATATCCTGTCCCTTCTCGCGCAGGGCGTTGAGTGCGTCCTGCGTGAACATCGGCCCGTAATTCGGATGCACCGTGTCCATATAGCGGCCGCAAATATACCAGGTCGCGATCCAGTCATTCGCTTCCAGAATTGGAAGGGCGTTATCGAATGCGGATTGAGGGAAGTCATCAAAGCAGAAGCTGACAACAGGTCCTTCCGGAATGGAAATCGTGTGCCGGTTCAGATATTTTACGAGCTTTGCTTGAAGTTTCTCGTTCGCGTTTTGAGAAAGGTAAGACAAGGCTGGCATGATTTCCCCCATAAGTTAGAGGGGACGATAGGCTTTGGTTGCAAAAATTTCTTTAAACAAGTTCAGCAATCTGTCCGTATCTGACCGGCAGGCATGGGACACGTTACAGCGTGGGAACCCGAACCTGCACAGCCCTTACTTCTCTTATGATTTTCAGAACGTTGTGAATGCAGTACGCGGCGATGTTGAAGTTTTGCGCTTCGCTGATGCCAATGGCAAAGCTATCGGCTTCCTGCCGTTCCGCCGAAATTTCATGCGCATGGCGCGCCCGACTGCGGGGCCGATGGATGACCTTCACGGCGTGATCAGCGCAGCTGACGCAGACGTCTCTTTCGATGCGGACGCGGTTAGCAAACTGATCGGTGGATATTCGTTTTCCGCTGTACCAGCGCAGCAGTTCCAGTTCGGCCTGAAAGGCTTTGCTGGAGATGGCAATTATGTGCTCGACCTCTCAAACGGTTTTGACGCGTATATAGAGAACCGGTCTGAAGCGAGCAGCAATTTTCGCCGCGCATGGCGCAAGGCGGAGAAGCTTCTCAAGACTGACGGCGTCACAGTTCAGCACGATATCTGGGATGAAGCCGTCTTCGAACGCATGATCGAGTTAAAGCGCGATGCGCTGGCCGAAGCCGGTCATTTTGATCTGTTCTCGATTGAATGGCCGAAAGAGCTTCTGAAAGAGCTGCACCATCGAAATCTGAATGGTGCGCGCGGTGTGCTTTCAACGCTTCAGATCGATGGTGAGGTCGCGGCGGTCTGTTATTGCATGCGCTCTGACCACGTCCTGCATTATTGGTTCCCATCATATGAGCCACGCTTCCAGAAACAGCAGCCAGGCATGGCGATGTTATTCAGTCTCGCTGAATGGGCGACGCAGGAAGGCATGAATGAATTCCATCTCGGGCAGGGCGATGTGCAGTATAAGCGCCTCATGGCCAGCTTCATCGCGCCAATGCGTCATGGAATGGTCGAGGTGAGTGTGCCGAACCGTATCCTCGGCGCAGTCGGTGAGTTGAGCTATAAACTTGATGGCCGTGGTAAGCTTTTGAGCCTGCCGGCAAAAGCGCTCCGCAAATGGGAACGCATGGCGCTATTCGGCACGGTTCGGGCTTAAGCGCGGAACTCTACTAGCCTGCGCTTTTGATGGCCGTTCTCATCGAAATTGTCAGGTGAAAGCCAGCGTTCAAAAGCCTGCTTTATGTTCGGCCAGTCATCATCCGTCATGGCGAACCATGCCGTATCGCGGTTCTTGCCCTTCATAACCATGTCATTGCGGAACACACCTTCGAATTTGAAGCCATAGCGGGCAGCCGCGTTTCGCGACTTCTCATTCTCGTTATGGCATTTCCATTCAAAGCGGCGGTAATCGAGGTCATCAAAGATGTGGCAGCCCATCAGATAGATGGCTTCGCTCGCATGGGCGCTACGCTGAAGCTTCTTTGAGTAAGCTACGCAGCCGACTTCAATACTGCCATGTTCCGGGCGCTGGCGCATATAGCTGGCCGTGCCCAGAACTTCGCCTGTCTCGGCGTCGGTAATGATGTAGGCTATCCAGTCATTCTTCGTGGCGAGTGCTGTGAAGACGTTGATGAAGTCAGCCGCATTCTCAACCGGATCAAATGGCATATAGGTCCAGATATCGTCATTGCCGGGCCCGGCGACAGCGTTGCCAAGCCCTGCGCCATGCTTTTCAGCGTCCACAGGCTCAAGGACGACCAGACGGCCGCGCAGCACTTTGGTTCCGGGCAGGGGCCGCGGCGTGTAGTTTGACAGGTCTGCCATGATCTAGCTCAGCAGCTCTGCCGCGCGTTCGGCGAAATACGTGACAATACCGTCTGCGCCCGCGCGCTTGAAGCTGGACAGCGTTTCCAGAATGGCTTTGTCGCGGTCCAGCCATCCAGCTTCGGACGCCAGCATGATCTGGCCATACTCGCCGGAAATCTGGAACACGATCGTCGGAACGTTGAAGGTCGATGACACGCGATAGACGATATCAAGATACGGCAGGCCGGGCTTCACCATCACGATGTCCGCGCCTTCCTGAAGATCCAGCGCTGTCTCACGGATCGCTTCGTCCGTATTGCCATAGTCCATCTGATAGGTCTTCTTGTCGCCCGTCAGAACTGCACCTGATCCGACGGCCTCACGATATGGACCATAGAAGCAGCTCGCATACTTGGCGGAATAAGACATGATCATCGTGTCCTTATAACCATGGGCTTCGAGCGCCTCGCGGATCGCGCCGATACGGCCATCCATCATGTCCGACGGTGCAATAACATCTACGCCCGCAGCAGCCTGAACGAGGCTCTGCTGGACCAGCATACTGAGCGTCGCATCATTATCGATCTGGTTCTTCTCGTTCATAACGCCGTCATGGCCGTGCGTCGTGAACGGATCGAGCGCGACGTCACACATCACACCGATTTCGGGAACGGCTTCTTTAATGGCGCGAATGACATTCGGTACGAAGCCGTTCGCATTGAGCGCTTCACTGCCAGTGTCATCCTTGCGGGACGGATCAATATGCGGAAACAGAGCGAGGGCAGGGATGCCGAGGTCTCGTGCGCGTTTCGCAGCTTTAACCGCTTCATCCAGATTGAGCCGGTCGACGCCCGGCATAGCTGTGACAGGAATACGTGGCTCTTCACCGTCATGCACGATCAACGCCCAGACGAGATCATCCTTTGTCAGATATGTCTCGCGGGTGAGGCGTCGGCTCCAGTCAGCCTGACGGTTACGACGCATGCGGGTGAGCGGGTATTTAGAAGGCACAATCTGAGTCATGCCTGCAGTTTTCATGAATCAGGGTTGGCTGCAACACGCTTTTCGTCGCGCTTACCTTCAAAACCGGGCACGCGAAACCAGTGCTGGTCCCATTTGCCGGGACGGCGCATAAAGCAACGCAGGCTTACATCCATTGTATATGATTGGATGGCTTCTAATTGCAGCATCCACTGTTTCATCTGATCGCGCGGAATTTCTGTGAAGCCGTATTGTCTGTAAAACGGACCATTCCAGGAGAGATCGCGAAATGTAGACAAGACGGTGCCGCGAAGCCTCAGGCTGTCGGCATTGTCGATGACATGTTGAAGCAATCCAGCGCCAATGCCGCGTCGACCAAAGGCGGGCGAGACAGATATCTGGTCAAGATACAGATCAGGCGACACGCGCCGCGCCAGTGTGAAGCCGACAATCCGGTCTTCCGGTTTGAAGACAGCAACGGTGGCCAGATCGGACTTTATGCCGTCTTCCAGAAATTTCGTAGGAACCGGCTGCGGACCGTCTGGCCCCTCCTGAATCAGGCCTGTTGGTTCGAATAACCGGGATGCGTCCAGATCGACTGCTTGTATAGCGTCAATGTCCTCGTGCCTGGCAGCGCGCAGGCAAATATCGTCGCCGAATAATTGCAAGCGATCCCCTCCCGAATTCGTTCAGCGGTGACAACATGAAGTGATCCGGCGCGTGTGACAATTATCAATGCGCCCGGGTTCAGGTGAATTCCTGACGCTTGCACGCAGAAACTTAGAAACTTTTGTCGGAATAATTTTGGAAATATCAGACAAAAATTTTGGAAATTTTTTCGTCACCAGCCAGAACAGATGGAGTATAGGCAAGAAGTGTTCCGTTATGGAACAAAAGTCCTAGTATAGGGTAAAAATTGCCGCCCCTGTTAGGTGTATGTTAACTATAGACCAGATTCGTGATTAGCGATTTCTTAGCATAGCTCATGTAAAACCCATCAAAACCAAACAAAATTACATGGGTGATAACATGATGATCGAGGCAAAAAGCCATACTGATTATGAAGGTGCGAGCGTTGGAGAAACCTTCCTCAAAAGCCTTTCCCTTCTGGAGCAGGTTCACCGTCGTCTGCATGACGTCGTTAAAGACGATCTGGAACGTTCAGGTGAGCGTTCGCTGACAGGCGTTCAGGCGCTTCTGCTTTATGAAATTGGTGATGGCGAAACCCCGGCATCAGCTCTGCGCGCTCGTGGCGCTTTCGCAGGCACATCCATGTCTTACAACGTCAAGAAACTTCAGGAAGGCGGCTATCTGGTTCAGACACGCAGCTCCGACGACCGTCGCACGGTCCGCCTGAAGCTCACGGCCGCTGGCCAGGAAGTTCGCAAGCAGGTTGCTTCTCTGTTTGAACGTCAGGCTCACGCGCTGGAACCAACAGCTAGCGTCCGTCCGGACGATCTGGATGCGTTCAACCGCACAGCGACCCGTCTTGAGCGTTTCTGGTCAGATCAAATTCGTTATCGCCTTTAATCGATGACCAGACCTTTTCAGGTTTCAAAAAGCCGTTCCGGAAATTCCGGAGCGGCTTTTTTGCTATGATTAGCAGGTAGAGACCTTTGCCCAGTAAAGACAGTAAATTTGTTCTTGACCATGTTCATATTCTGAGCCCTAATTTCCTTCTGAAACAATCTAAGGGGGAAACTTATGGGCAAAGTTTCTATTATTTCCGGCATGGTTTTCGGTGGCATGCTGGCACTTTCACCGCTTGCTTACGCGCAGGACGCTGCCGAGGCTGCTGACTATCTGGTGATGCCGCCAAACGCTGAAGTTGTATTTATCACCACCGGCGGGGCAGAGCCTCGTGCGGACTGGTCTGACGCTGCGCGTCTGAACTTTGAGTCGCACGTGAGCGACCAACTCACGGCAAACGGCCACTCATTCATGTCTTACGAGACGTCAGAGGATGCGTCTGAAGACATCGAACAGCTTATGCTGCTGCAGGAGCTGGTCACGGCCTCTCTCAGCATGCATATCCCGCATAAAGAGGGTAACGGCTTCAACAATACAGATTTGTCTCTGGGCGATAGCGTTTCACTGCTTCGCGGCGAGAGCGATATTGATGAAGTTCTGTTCGTCGATCATTACTCACAGATTGAGAGCAGCGGCGTCTTCCTCATGGCTGTCGCTGTGGGCACGGTGACAGGCTATGTGCCGCCGTCCAACAATGTGCGCTTCAGCCGCTTTTCTACATTCGACATGGAAACCGGTGATCTGACGAACACAGCAATCCATATGTTTGGCGACCCGCGCGATGTCGGTGAGTCCCAGAACATCGTTTCAAATCTGATGCGGGGAATGAGCCTTGCTGGACAGTAAGATCTGGCGTCACAGGCGCTGGCTTCTTGCTTCTGCTGCTCTTCTATCGGCGTGTGCGTCCACTGATTATGGTACGCGTGCGGCGGGTGACCGTCCAAGTGATCTGACATCCACCGAGGCGAGCCTCTGGTATCAGATGGACAATGCAGAAGCAGATTTGCGCCGCTCAGGATCAGTCGTGGACGATCCTGAGCTGGCAGGCTTCGTTTCCGGCGTCTTATGCAACGTTTCCGGTGATCACTGTGATGACCTGAACGTTTATGTTGTACGCAATGCCGAGTTCAACGCCTTCATGGCGCCGAATGGCATGTCAGCGGTTTATACCGGCCTCCTGCTTCGTGCGGAGGATGAATCCCAGCTGGCGGCGGTACTGGCACACGAGTTCGTGCACTTTGAAGAAAACCACACGCTCGAAATGCTGGGTGCGGCACGCAATGCGCGCGTGACTGGCATGGTGCTGGGTGTTGCGGTCGGCGCGGTTGGCGGGCCGATGGCGCTCGGCGACCTCGCGGCGGCAGGCGGTTTCCTGTCATTCTCTCGTGAAAAAGAGACTGAAGCCGATATCAAAGGCATGCGTTACATGGCTGGGGCCGGTTACAATGCCGGGTCAGCAAGCCTGATCTGGCAGAACCTGCAAGATGAGCTGGAGGCGAGTGGTTTTGACAGACGTCGCCGCTCGGCCGGAAATACGGGCTTCTTCGATACCCACCCGGGCGTGGAAGATCGCATCGGTGAGTTGAATATGCGTGCAGCCGAGTTTGTGCCGGTGGACACTGACCCCGTCGCGTATCGTGCGATGATCCGGCCCTTCCTGCAGGACTGGCTGGACGATGAGATTGTGCGTCGTGACCCAGAGCGGACGCTTCACCTCATTGAGCGCCTGAGTGCGCTTGAGACGGATATGGGCGTTCTGGAATACGCCAGAGGGCGGATTCTGGCCCTTCGCGACGAGGAAGGCGATCAGGGGCTCGCAAGAGAGGCATTCCTGACATCTATCGAACATGGTGATGCGCCGGCTCTGTCCTGGCGTGGACTAGCAGAAATTGAACGGGCCAACGGCCAGAACCAAAGCGCGGCAGATGCTTATGAGGCGTATCTTTCACGCGCGCCGGATGCAGCAGACGCTGCGCTGGTTGAAAGACTGATTGAAGATCTAAGGGGGTAAGGACATGAAAAAATTACTGGTGATTGGCGCAGCCGCCGCGCTTTCTGCATGTGTTGCTATGCCTTCTGTGGCGCCAGCCGGGCAATTTGCGCCTGACGCAGAGTTTACGGTCAATCTGAGTGAGGACTGGTCTTATTGGCCACCTGCGCACAATCCCGCGATGGAAGGCGGATATGTGACGCAGGACGGGTTCTTCCTGAACCGCGTTCACTTCGTCACGCTTGATGATGGTGACAGCCTTATTCGTGCTGCGCGCGGCGTGGAGCGTCCGTTCTATTCAACGGGCTCTAGTGAGCTGGAAATTGTCGAACTGGTGACCAACAGCCTGACGTCTATTGGCTACACCACAATGGAAGCTGACAGTATCCGTCCGACGACAATCGACGGGCATTCCGGCATTGAGTTCGCCCTGTCCGGAAAATGGGAAAATGGGTTGAATATCAAGGGTGACGCTGCGGCTATTCCAGTAGGAGATCAGCTGCATCTGGTCGTCTTCCTGGCGCCTGAACTGCATTATTACGATGCGCTGCATTCCAGCGTCGGCGACATCATCCAATCCATGGACCTGCCGGGTAGCCCGGCTGTAGGCTAGATCTCGAGAGATAACCGGATCAGCTGGTCCGGTTATCTTCTCCCTTGAGGCCGCATGCTCCGCAGACGATTTCATCACCTTCAGCCGTCAGGGTAAAATGACCACAGGACGGGCAAGGTTCACCCAGATAAGCTTCTTCGTCTTCACCGTCTTCGTCGCGATTACGGCGCTTATCCAGAATGACGATATTGTCCGGCAGCTGGCCACGGCTGAAGCCTTTGGAGACGATCTGTGCCGCTTCTGCAGGGAAGGTGAATACATCGTCTTTCAGGCCGCGTCCGAGGCCGTCATGTGACTGGCCTTCAGAGAGCTCTGCCAAATCTTCCCGTCCGAGATATGAGACAGCAAGTTCGCGGAAGATATAGTCCAGAATGGATGTGGCGCGCTTGATTGAGTCGTTGCCGGTGACCTCGCCAGCCGGGTCGAAGCGCGTATAGACGAAGGCCTCCACAAACTCTTCAAGCGGGACGCCATATTGCAGGCCGATAGAGATCGCGATGGCGAAATTGTTCATCAGAGAGCGGAAAGCGGCGCCTTCCTTGTGCATATCAATGAAGATCTCGCCCAGCTCGCCATTTTCGAACTCGCCCGTGTGCAGATAGACCTTATGGCCGCCGACTGTAGACTTCTGAATATAGCCTTTGCGGCGGTCAGGCAGGCGTAAGCGGCGCGCACGTCCGGCCTCGCCCTGCGCAAAGTATGGTTCTGGCGCAGGTTCGGCTTCCGGACGGTAGTTTTCCTCAGCTTCGCGGCTGTCCTCGATCATATCGAGAATGCTGTTGATGCGACGCGCAGCGTCTTCCCGGCGCTTCAAATCCGCGCTGCTCGCAGACAAAACGAGCGAAGAGCCTTCAATTGCAGACAGTGCGTCCGGCACAGTCGTTGAGATCGTTTCGGAATCGAAATCAATGGCGAAGCCTGTTGATATGTCGCCAAATTCCTTGCTCACTGCATAGGCCCAGGCCAGCTCGTCTTCAGAGCTCTCAACCAGATCGATACCTGATTGTTGCAGAAGCGGAATGAATGTGCGCGTTATTGCGGAGGCAAGGTGCTTATCCGCTGCATCAATATCTTTTCGGGAGAAGCCCATATTCTTCAGAATTGAAGGATCTTCTTCGTCGAGCAGGTCCGCGGGTAGCTTCAATTCTTTTAAAATGACCTCATCGCCAAGCACCCAGCGAGATGTCGCCTGACGAAGTGTCAAACCTTCTGACAGGTGAGTCTCGATCGTGTCGATTGTTTCGCCTGACAGGCCGCGTGCCATCAGGCGCTCACGGTCCACGCCTGGCGCTTTTTCCAGAGAATACAGATTAGCGAGGGTTCGCTCAAAAGCAGGCAGGAGCTGAGGGCTCGCCGCAGCAACGCCGTCGCGCAATACATTGACCTGAGCGTCATTCAGAATTGGCGCTTCTGTGTTCAGGTGGAACAGGTTGATGCCATTGCAGAGGCATTCAAAGTGCTGGAGCACTTCAGGTGTCACCAGTTCGAAGCTCAGATTGATGTCTATGTCGCTCATATTTGCACAGACAGCTTTGATCTGTTCGAGAAGCGATACGCTTGCCTCGATGCGTGTTTCGGTTGATCCGCCTTTTCCGAGTTTGATCAGCGCATCGCCAAGGCCGCAAACCAGAAGCGGCAGCTCCCCTGTGCCGATTTCAGCGGCCAGACGGGCAGGGACAGCAAGGGCACCCTCGATCAGGCCTGTATCGAGCTGGCCGTCGAAAATGCACGAGGAAAGGTTCAGCGCCAGCGCGCACATAGCGTCCGTTTCCGAAGACAGATCGCGTTTCAGAATGATATCATTGCCCGCGCGGAAGTAACGGGACAGTTCCGGAAGCACGTCCGGGCCTGCCTCTGAGACAGCAAATACCGGCGTTTCCATGAGGGATTCCTCGGAAATCGTCTCATGCAGCGCCGCCACCGCGCCGCGAATACCTTCAGGATGGGCGAGTGCGCGTTCAAGAAGATCAATGCTTAGGCCCTGCTGAAGCGCCTCAGCGATTTCAGGGTCACGCGGAGCCGGACCAAGCTCTTCAAGTTCGTAGGCGGCTGTCCGCAGAAGGTCTGCCTTCAACGCATTCGCCAGACGTTCTGACACCAGATGCTCTAGCGCGTCGTTTGTCAGCGGCATTGCTGGCGCATCAGAGCGCAGGCGGACGGCAAAAAAGGGCGCAAGTGGAGAGATGAGACGGTTTTGAATGGCTGAGAGATATTGCGCGCGCTCATCCTCAGAGATCGGCGCACCGGAAAGCGTCAGAATATAGTCCGCCCATTCCGGAGATTCCGTGATGCAGTTTGCATCAAACTCTGGATCGCGCGCGAGAAGCACTGCCCCGCTGGACAGGCTTTCAGTTGCCCAGTCTGCGCCGGTTGTTTCGTTATTTGTCAGTTCTGGCATCGAATCACTCCGCCTGTTGGCGAAATCATGACGCGTTCACCGGGGATTTGCGAGTCTGAGGGAAAGCTCTTCCACCGGAATTTATGCGGATATGAAAAAAGCCGGAGCTGAGCCCGGCTTTTTCTGTGTGACCGATTGTGAGGGTCGTTATTCGCCGCCTGCCGAACCTTGTTCAAGCTGGAGCGTGTTAGCGAGCGCTGTCACTGTGTTTTCGCTGTCAGGGAACTGGATCGCCTGAAACGCAATGCGCGTACGCAGGTCTGGCTCTGCAGGTCCAGTCATATCAATGGCCGTGAACGCCGCTTCTAGCAGTTCGGTGACGTGGGTATTGCGCGCGCGGGATGTCGCGCCCCCCAGCATCACCGCAATGACGCGATTTCCGTCACGTTGCGCTGTAGCCATAAGGTTATAGCCAGATGCGCGCGTATAGCCGGTTTTAATGCCGTCAACGCCCGGCACAACGCCAAGCAGGCGGTTGTGATTGCGATAAGTTGTCGAACGGTAGCGGAATTCCTGTGTCGCGAAATACGCGTAATGGTTTGGGTGATCTTCCATCATGCTCTGCGCGAGAATGGCAAGATCGCGGGCCGTAGAGATCTGGCGCGTATCAGGAAGGCCGTGTGCGTTGTAGAAGCGTGTGTTCTGCATGCCCAGAGCGCGCGCCTGAACTGTCATCAGTGCAGCAAAGCGCGATTCAGATCCACCCAGACGTTCTGCGACCACGACAGCAACATCATTTGCAGACTTGGTGACCAGCGCGAGAATTGCGTCCTGCACAGAGATTGTATCCCCAGGTGCGAGGCCAAGACGGGATGGCGGCGCCTGTGATGCGCGTCGTGAGACCGGAAGCTGCTCATCCAGTGTCAGTTCGCCATTATCGAGCGCATTGAACACCATATAGAGCGTCATGACTTTCGTCAGCGAGGCAGGGTAACGCGGAGAGTCAGCGAAACGGTCATGCAATACCTGTCCTGAGCCCATATCGATCACGATACTGGCATAGCGGTCATCAGCATGAGACTGCAGAGACATCACGCAGACGGCTGCGATCAATGCGATAAATGCTGCAAAACTCCGGTAAAATACGCTCGGAAGTGTTGGGGCCATGGTCAAGCTAGCTCCTTCTAAGACAGCTGGAGTGTGCGTTAGGTGACTTTCTTATTCGTTAATGCCGTGTCCACTTTCGTTGGGAAATTCACAGATTTCCATTGTGGAACATTAACCATACTTAGCCATTAATTGTGCAGCGCACAAAAAATGTTGCAATTGCTCACAAGGTGAGCTATATAGTGAACACCCCCAGAGGCGAAGGACAATACTGATGGCTAAATCTGCTGCAAAAACTGTCGAAACTGCATTTGAAACGTTCTCAACGACTGCAAATGAGACAATGAAAAAGTCATATGAGCGCTCAATGGAAATGATGGGCGAAGTTGGCGAGCTCCAGAAAAAGAACATGGAAGCGTTTGCCGAATCTTCCCGCATCACAACCAAAGGCCTCGAAGAGCTGGGCACACGCGCAGCATCTTACTCACGCGACGCGTTCGAGAAGGGTGTTGAAGCGGCTCGTTCAATGGGCGGTGCTCAATCCGTTCAGGAAGCAATGGAAATGCAGGCGACGTTCACGAAATCTGCTTTCGAAGCTTACCTTGAAGAAATGAATGCGATGACCGGCATGTTTGCGTCACTCGTTCGCGAAGCATCTGCTCCGCTGAACACGCAAGCTGGCGAGTTCGTCTCCATAATGCAGAAGTCTGCGTAAGTTTCGATTTTCGAAAAATAGCAGTTCTAAAACGCTTAAAAGGCTGGCCATGTGCCAGCCTTTTTCATTTTGGAAATTGTTTCTGCGCCGACTTTGACTATCTTCTCAGAATGTCAGGCACAGAATCTCTCAAAACCATTCAGCGATCGCCAAAGCCGAATTCGGCGTTTTTCGCCACTGACGGCGTAGAAACCGAGGCCGAAGTGGATGAGCATCTGCCGCATTTCGATTTGTCAGCCGAAGAACTGTTCAGCCGAGCTGTTGAGGTCTTCGGAGCGCAAAAGAACACGCAAACGACAAATCGTGATGAGAGCGTGAAGCGGGCAAGTTTCGTCTGCACCACACCATTGCTGCGTTTCAAAGATGACGTGGATCTGGAGGTCGTCTCTACGGGAGAAGGCCGTGCTGGCATCATTCTTTTTTCACGTTCGCGCGTGGGCTATTCCGATCTCGGCACGAATCGCAAGAGACTTGCGCACTGGGTCGAACAACTCAATCACAATGTCAAAAAGGCTTGAACCGCAATTAAATTGCCTTCAGGCTTTCGATACAGAAAACAGATATTATCTTATAAGTATGACCGACACGAATTTCAGACATTCGCGCCTTCTCTCAGACATGACCATCCGGATGAGTGAAGGTGAGGGCGACAAGTCAAACGGTGATGATCCCAACACAGGGATTGCGACACGTACAAAGGCAAAGACGAAACGGCCTTCTATGTATCGTGTTTTACTGTTGAACGATGACTACACGCCGATGGAGTTTGTCGTCTACGTATTGGAGCGCTATTTCAATAAGTCGCGAGAACAGGCGACACAGGTTATGCTCCATGTTCATAATCACGGGGTCGGGGTGTGCGGCGTCTTCACATACGAAGTCGCAGAAACGAAAGTCGCACAAGTGCTAGATCTCGCGCGGCGGAATGAACACCCGCTGCAGTGTACAATGGAAAAGGAAGACTAGAGGCCCATTATGCCATCACTGACCCCAAGCCTCGAACACGCTCTTGAAAAAGCCCTCGCGCTGGCTGCCGAACGGCGCCACGAATACGCGACGCTTGAGCATTTGCTTCTGGCACTCACAGACGATGAGGACGCCGTTGAAGTAATGTCGGCCTGCAAAGTCGATCTCGAAAAGCTTCAGGACGATCTCTCCGATTATATTGATGACGAGCTGTCTAACCTCTCAGTGGACGAGCTTGATGATCAGGTCCGCCCGACAGCCGCATTCCAGCGTGTTGTTCAGCGCGCGATCCTGCATGTTGAAAGCTCTGGCCGCGATGAAGTGACAGGCGCAAACGTGCTCGTCTCTATCTTCTCCGAACGTGAGAGCCATGCCGCTTACTTCCTGCAAGAGCAGGACATGACGCGCTATGATGCGGTGAACTTCATCTCTCACGGCGTTGCGAAAAAGCCTGGCATGTCCAAGCCACGTCCGTCCAAGCCGGCGGGTGAGCGCGAGGAAGAACCGCAAAAGCCGGCGAACGAAGCGCTCGATGCTTACTGCGTGAACCTCAATGAGAAGGCTCGCGAAGGTAAGATCGATCCGCTGATCGGCCGCCAGCTCGAAGTGGAACGCTCTATTCAGGTGCTTTGCCGCCGCCGTAAGAATAATCCGCTTCTGGTGGGTGATCCGGGCGTTGGTAAAACAGCGATTGCCGAAGGCCTTGCGAAACGCATCGTCGACGGTGAGGCGCCGGAAATCCTCAAAGAGTCTGTCATCTACTCACTCGATATGGGTGCACTGCTCGCAGGTACGCGTTACCGTGGTGACTTTGAGGAACGCCTCAAGGCTGTGATGAAAGAGCTTGAGGGCCTTGAAAAGGCTGTGCTCTTTATTGACGAGATTCACACTGTGATCGGCGCTGGTGCAACATCCGGCGGCGCTATGGACGCGTCCAACCTTCTGAAGCCTGCGCTTCAGTCCGGTGGCCTGCGTTGCATGGGCTCAACCACATTCAAAGAGTATCGTCAGCACTTTGAAAAAGACCGCGCGCTTGCTCGCCGGTTCCAGAAAATTGACGTTGTGGAGCCTACGGTTCCTGATGCGATCAAAATTCTCAAAGGTCTGCGCCCGCACTTTGAAGAGTTCCACGGCCTGAAATATTCAGATGATGCGATCAAGACAGCTGTCGAGCTGGCTGCGCGCTATATCACAGATCGTAAACTCCCGGACAAAGCGATCGACGTGATCGACGAGGCCGGTGCAAGCCAGTGGCTGCTGCCGGAAGACGAGCGCAAGAAAGTCATCGATGTTGAAACCATCGAAGCCGTTGTTGCGAAAATGGCGCGTATTCCGTCCAAGCAGGTTACCAAGTCTGATGCTGAAGCGCTTAAAGGTCTTGAGAATGATCTAAAGCGTGTTGTCTTCGGTCAGGAAACTGCGATCACCGCGCTCTCATCTGCGATCAAACTGTCGCGTGCGGGTCTTCGTGAGCCGAACAAGCCGATTGGTTGTTACCTCTTCTCCGGCCCTACAGGTGTTGGTAAGACAGAAGTTGCCAAACAGCTGGCGTCCCTCATGGGCGTAGAGCTGCTCCGCTTCGACATGTCGGAGTATATGGAGCGCCATACGGTGTCCCGTCTCATCGGCGCGCCTCCAGGCTATGTCGGCTATGATCAGGGCGGCCTTCTGACAGATGGCGTTGATCAGCATCCACATTGCGTGCTGCTGCTCGACGAGATCGAGAAAGCGCACCCCGAGCTATTCAACATCCTGCTGCAGGTGATGGATAACGGTACGCTGACCGACTCTAACGGTAAGAAGATCGATTTCCGCAATGTCATTCTGATCATGACAACAAACGCGGGCGCATCTGAGGCCGCCAAGAACTCCATCGGCTTTGGTCGTGGCAAGAAAGAAGGCGAAGACGAAGAAGCAATCAAAAAGCTCTTCACGCCGGAATTCCGCAACCGTCTGGACGCGAATATTCCGTTCGCCGGTCTGTCCCAGCCTATCATCGAGCGTGTTGTCGAGAAGTTCGTTCTTCAGCTTGAAGCTCAGCTGTCTGATCGCAACGTGACGATCGAAATGACAGATGCTGCGAAGTCATGGCTCGGCAATAAAGGCTTTGACGCCGATTACGGTGCGCGTCCTCTGTCGCGTGTCATTCAGGAGCACCTCAAAAAGCCTATGGCCGAGGAGCTGCTGTTCGGTGACCTCAAATATGGCGGCGCTGTGAAAGTCGATCTGGATAAGGATGGCGATGATGGCAAAGGTGAACTGACCTTTGAATTCTTCCCGGCTCCGAAACCAGAGCCACAGGAAGAAGTGAGCCAGTCAGAGGATGATGGCGATGCGCCGGATTCCGATGAAAAGGCCCCTGTGAACTAGCCGCGCCTAAACGAAAATCTTTTAAAACCCGGCGAGAGATCGCCGGGTTTTCTGCATCTGGCGCGGCGTTAATTAATGGTTAGCGATATGTTAATCTTGAATCGCCAATTTCCACCGGTGAGCAGCCCCTGAATCATAATCAGGGCATGTAAGGGAAAATGCGGTGAGTGGCCTGACATTAGTGTCTTCGAACAATATGACGGGGTGGGGGCAGTCTCAGGCTGACTACCAGTATCGTCATGCCGTTCAGACAGACGCTTATGAGCTGCTCGACCTCATCGAAAACCGGTTTGCTTATGCGGAGCGTTTCCCGAGCGGGCTGACGCCGGTACGCGCCGAGTTACAGCATCTGATCCCGTCTCTTCAGGGGCGAAATGATCTGATTGCGTTCAGCCAGAGCGCCTTTCATGCGCTCTACGACCACCATTCCATTACCTCGACTGGCCTGCTCGACGATTATGCGCTGGTGCCAAGCTTTGCCGATCTCTGGGTCGAGAAAACGGTCAATGGCTATCAAATTATGGATGTTCGCCGTGGGTCGCCCGCTATGCAGGTTGGCATCCGTCCAGGCGCGATCATCACCTCACTTGAGGGGAAGCCGATAGATCAGGCAGTCGCTGATTTCATCGGGCTTTATCCGTACGCGCTGAACGATGAGCGTCGCAGCTATGCTGCGCGGGTCATGGCCGCAGGCCGCAAAGGGTGGCTGCGCCGGATTGGCCTTTATCATGACGGTCTTGAGTGGACGGTAGAGCTGCCAACACTTTATCACGCACGACTTCGCCGGGACACGAACCTTCTCAGCGTGAGTAGCGTATCGCATCTCGGTCGCCGTTACGGCGTCATCCGTTTCAATGACAGTCTTGGCTATAACGAAACCGTGCAGGCCTTTGACTATGCGCTGAACACGCTGCCGAATGTGAACGGGCTTGTGCTCGACCTGCGCGATACGGCGAGCGGCGGTACGGCGCTTGTTGCGCGTGGCATCCTGTCCCGCTTTATCTCGGCTCAGACCATGTATCAGCGCCATGAACTGCCGAGCGATCAGCGAGACTTCGGCGTGAGACGTTGCTGGTCTGAGGAAGTCGAGCCACGTGGCTGGCTGTTCAACGCGCCTGTGGCGGTGCTGTCCGGTCGCTGGACGGCAAGCATGGGCGAAGGACTGACCGTTGGCTTTGACGCTATTGGCGCAGCGACATTCGGCACGGATATGGCGCGCCTTCTGGGCGGCATCACCGATCACACCCTGAAAGAAACCGGTGTTAAGGTGAAGCTGACGACCGAAAAACTTTTCCATGTGGACGGCACGCCGCGTGAATTTTTCCGCCCGCGTAGTTATTTCAATTTCGCTGATGCGCTTGATGATTTCGGCCGCGACGGCCCGCTGGATGCTGCGCTCGATTATCTGAGCCAGCACTAAGATTTGCCAGAATCAAAAAGGCCACGCAGAGCGTGGCCTTCGTGAGACTAGGTGCCTCAAATACTTGTCAGAAGACGCGGTGTTTATCCACGTACCAGAGGCTGCTCCGATACGTTGATCTCACACTCAAGCATTTTCACCACCTGCAGGACCTCACTAGACATCGGATCACCTCCTTTCTGCTGTTAAAACCAGATTTGAAGGTAGGATGATTTGCGAGAAAAGCAAAATCCAAATGCAGAAAAATGCTTATTCGATGCAGCTGCTGATTTTTTCGGCAAGCGCGTTGAGTTCGGACATGTCTGCCTGCTGTCCGTGGCTGTGTCCTTTGAGGCTGTCACCGTCATAGCGCGGGATGATGTGGAAGTGCAGATGGAAGACCGTCTGACCGGCTGGGGCGCCATTGAACTGGGTGACGACCATGCCGTCCGGCTCAAGCGCTTTTGAAACAGCTTTGGCCACCTTTTGAACGCGCTGCATGTAAGAGCCCAGCAGATCGCCTGGCATCTCAATGAGATTGCGGGCTTCGGCGCGCTTGGGAATGACCAGCGTATGGCCCTTGGACTGTGGGAAGATATCCATAAAGGCGAGGGCGGTGTCGTCTTCGAAAACTTTGACGCACGGGATTTCACCCCGCAGCATTTTCGCGAAGATGTTGTCTGTGTCGTATTCACCGTGAAGGCTCATTGTGTCTCTTCCCCTTTATTTCTGAACGGCTGCCGCGCGAGAAGGTAGTCATTTTCGTCAGCGACGGCATAGCGTTCCTGTTCCAGATATTGATCGACTGCGCGACGTAATCCTTCATGTCCAATCCAGTGGACAGAGTGCGTCGTCACGGGGCCATAGCCGCGTGCGAGTTTGTGTCCGCCCTGTGCGCCAGCTTCTACGCGTTTCAGGCCGCGTTCAATGGCAAAATCGATGGCCTGATAATAGCAGACCTCGAAATGCAGGAATGGGCGCTCTTCCAGACGGCCCCAATAGCGACCGTACAGCGTTTCGGAGCCGATGAAGTTCAGCGCGCCCGCGATCGGCTTTCCATCCTCGCAGGCGAAGATCAGAAGCGCATGTTCGCGGAGTCGGTCATGGATGAGCTCGAATGTCGCCCGGTTGAGGTATGGGAAGCCCCATTTGCGGCTACCGGTATCCATGTAGAATTCGAAGAATGCATCCCAATGGTGAGGCTGGATCTCGTCACCGGTCAGCCATTCGAATGTCAGCCCTTCCTGAGCCTTTTTGCGCTCCTTGCGAAGGTTTTTGCGCTTGGCGGAGGAGAGTTCTGCCAGAAAAGCGTCAAAGTCCGCATAGTCGCGGTTTTCAAAGTGGAATTGCTTGTCCGTGCGCTGCAGCAGGCCGAGCTCTCCAAGATCGTCGTATAAATCCTGCTCGACGAAATTGATGTGCAGCGAAGAGAGGTCGTTATTCTGCGCGAGCTGGATAGCACCCGACAGAAGCGCGTGTTGAAGACCGCGCTTATCGATCTCTCCATCGCGCACGAGCAGCCGGCGTCCCGTAACTGGCGTGAATGGGACGGCGCTTAAAAGTTTGGGATAATATTCACCGCCCGCACGTTCATAGGCGTCTGCCCAGGCATAATCGAAAATATACTCGCCCTGAGAATGCGCTTTGGCATAAAGCGGCATCGCCGCCGTCAGCTCGCCGTCCTCATTCTCGATGATGAGATGAAGCGGTGACCAGCCTGTCTCGCGCGTGGCAGCGCCGGAGCTTTCCAGCGCTTCGAGGAATTCCCAGCTGAGAAACGGATCGAAGGGTTCGCCTGCTGGATTGGCGACAGCATTCCATGCCGCCGGATCGACAGCTGACAGGGAGGAAACGGTTTTCAGCTGCAACTCGGACATGCACCTAATCTAGGAAGTGATATGCGCTCTGACGAGGTCTGTCGGAAGATTTTCAAAGATCGGTGCCGCATTAAGTGACCGGCAGTTTTCAAGGCCGGCTTCTTCGCGAACGGTCCAGCTTGCGAGTGGCAGATTACTGTCCTTGAAATGAGTGAGTTGGGAGACGTTGGGGCCGAGAAAATCCGGCTGGATATCTTTCACGATCTCGAAAAAGCTCACGCGTCCTTCAGGCGTTTCAATGCGCCGGGGATCAGCCAGAAGGCCGAGCATTACGTGTGACGTGATCTGTTTGCAGATACTGATCAGCGACGGGCTGAAGCTCATGATTGCCACAGGTCCCCGCGCTTCTGCCACGCACATCAGGGTTGCGGCGGCGAGGGCTGGCAAATCAGTCGTCTCGTCTGCTTTCAGCTCAACCAGCAAAGGCTGATCGCCCATGGCAGAAAGCACGTCCGATAAAGTCGGAATTGTGTGGCCAGTGCCTGCCAGATGCAGCGTCTGAAGCTCGTCTGCGCTGGCGTCACCGATTTTGCCTTGTGTGCCGGTCATCCGCTCCAGCGTGAAGTCATGAAAGACCATCGGCACGCCATCACCCGACAGATGAACGTCACATTCGGCGCCGAACCCATGCTCTGACGCCTGTTTGAAAGCCTCCAGAGAGTTTTCAGGCAGATCAGTCGACCAGAACCCACGATGGGCGTAGGCAAAGGCTGGCAGATCGAACGTAAGTGGCATTATGCGATTTCGAAAATGCCGTCGACTTCAACAGCGCAGCCGAGCGGCAGAGTCGGGCAGGCGACCGCAGAGCGTGCGTGACGGCCAGCATCGCCGAGCACATCGACCATCAGGTCTGAGCAGCCATTGATGACCTGCGGAATTTCCACGAATGAAGGTGCAGCGTTTACAAAACCACCAAGCTTCACAACGCGCTTGATGTTGGAGAGCTCACCGACTGCAGCTTTACACTGTGCCAGCAGGTTGATACCGCACAGGCGCGCAGCATACTGGCCCGCCGCTGTGTCCATGCCTTCACCCAGACGGCCCGTGACGAGGCCGTTGACGCCCATGCTGACCTGACCGGACACGAAAAGCGTTTTGCCTGTGATGACGAACGGAACATAGTTCGCCACTGGCGCAGCAGGTGTCGGCAGCTGAATACCAAGCTCTACGAGTTTTTCTTCAGGGGTCATGTCAGGTGTCCTTCTGTCTGGATGTCTGGTCCGAGGTCTTCGGTGTATCAGATTGTTTCCGGCTTTGCCTGTCCGCCTGTACACGAATGCCGCGTCCAGTGGAAATGGCGTTTGAGCCGAATTTTGTCTTAGCGATGTCGGCTGCCCGTTCTGCACGCGCGCGCTTCAATGCGCCGGGGTCAATCAGGTCAGCCATATCTGCGCCGGCCGGCTCCAGATCGGAAATGCCAATTCCGATAAGCCGGAACCGGGCGCCATCAACCTCCTTGCCCAGAAGTGTCTGGCCCTGACGGAACATGACCTGCGCAAGCTGGGTCGGCCGTGTGAGCGTCATGCGCCGTGTGCGCGTTTTGAAATCACTCGTCTTCAGCTTCAGCGTCAGCACATTGCCTGCAACCCCGATTTCCTTTGAACGTAGTGCAACTTTCTCGCACAACCACCAGAGATGGTCGATCAGCAGCTCTTTGTCAGAGCAGTCTTCAAAGAAGGTTGTTTCAGCAGACACAGATTTGCGTTCCGAGCGCGGGTCTACAGGGCGTTTATCAATGCCGTTGGCGCGTTCGTGCAGCCAGAGACCGGTTTCTCCGAACAGGCCGATCAGCTGTTTCAGTTCGGCCATTTGCAGGCCGCCCAGCGTCTCATAACCTTTCTGGCTGACCTGTCTTGCGAGAGCAGGTCCGACACCATGAACGAAGTCGACGGGGCGGGGGGCCAGAAACTCACGTGCTTCGGCCTTACCAATCATGGCAAACCCGTTCGGCTTATCGAGATCGGACGCCGATTTAGCCAGAAACTTATTGTAAGACAGGCCGACGGAAACGGTGATGCCGACATCCCGCTGAATGTTGTTCTGAAGTTCACCCAGCAGTTCGGCTGGCGCTTTGCCGTGGAGCTTCTCTGTGCCGGACAGGTCCAGATAGGCCTCATCAATCGAGACTTGCTGCACCAGCGGCGTCAGCGCATCCATAGCGGACCGTATCGCTCTGGACGCGGTTTTGTATTTGTCGAAATCCGGGCGCACCACCACGGCATTCGGGCAGAGCTTCAGCGCCTTGAACATGGGCATGGCAGAGCGCACACCAAACAGGCGGGCCATATAGCAGCAGGTTGCAACCACACCTCGCTTGCCACCGCCCACAATAACCGGTTTTCCTTGCAGATCGGGATTGTCGCGTTTCTCGATTGAGGCGAAAAATGCATCACAATCTATGTGTGCAATTGAGAGTTCTTTTATCTCTTTATGCGCAATGTAGTGGTCTGAACTGCAGTGCGGGCACACAGAGCCCGAAGGCCGGATTTGTGAGCAATTCCGGCACAATCTGGGGGCTTGGGACGGCGTATGATGACGATCCATTGTCAGCATATTAACAGAACGGTGCGAGCTTTCAGCAAGTGTTGTAAACAAGGATTAAGACTATCCGGGTTAAATGTCCCCCTGAAAGTTCATCGGGACGATTCTCAAGGAAGATGCTGGGCTAATGTCGGTCACTGAACGCAAAAAAGTTCTTGTCGTTGAGGACAATGAGCTGAACATGAAATTGTTCTGCGACCTGCTTGGTGCGTTCGGCTATGAGGCTGTTCAGAGCCGTGATGGCCTGAAAACCCTTGAAATTGCACGTGAACACAAGCCCGCTCTCATCATTATGGACATCAATCTTCCGGAAGTGTCCGGCCTCGATCTGACACGTTGGATTAAGGATGATGACGATCTGGCAGATATTCCGGTCATGGCGGTTACGGCGTTTGCCATGCGATCTGACGAAGAGCGCGTGCGTGAAGCTGGCTGCGAGGCTTACATGTCCAAGCCGATCCAGATGATGCCATTTCTCAATCAGGTTCAGAAACTGACCGAAAGAGAGCCCGTTCAGTGAGCGCTCGGGTCCTCGTCGTCGACGATATCTCTGCGAACAGAAAACTGCTTCAGGCTAAATTGAGCCATGAATACTTCGAGGTGATCACCGCTTCGAATGGTCAGGAAGCCATTGATATGGCACGCGAACAGCGCCCTGACATCATTCTGCTCGACGTGATGATGCCCGTTATGGATGGTTTTGAGGCCTGCCAGATCCTGAAAACGGATCAGGACACCCAGCATATTCCGGTGGTTATGGTTACTGCGTTGGGTGACCGCGACCACCGCCTGAAAGGCCTTCTGGCTGGCGCTGACGACTTTCTGACCAAGCCTGTAGACGACTTCGCGCTGATGTCTCGCATTCGCGCGCTGACAAAATTCAAACTTGTGATGGACGAGCTTCGCTCACGCGAAGCCAATGGTCGACGCATCGGAGTGATCGAGGGCGACGAGCCTGGCGGTCCTATCGAACCTGCACGGGTTCTGATCATCGACGATAATGAACGTCAGGCACGCCGTATCGCTATGTCCCTCAAGCAGGAACACCGCCCGATTCTGTGGTCCGAGGCGCGCAACCTCGCGGCCAAGGAAAAAGCAGGTATCGATCTGATCGTTCTGTCGCTGGCATCTGATTCTTTTGACCCGCTTCGTCTGTGTGCGCACTTCAAATCTCAGCCTGCGACGCGTGACTTGCCGGTTCTGATTGTGGCCGACTTCGAAGAAGAGGCCAAAGCGCTGCGGGCGCTGGACCTTGGCGCAAGTGATATCATCATGCGCCCGATTGATACCGAAGAGCTGTCTGCACGTGTGCGGACGCAGGTTCGCAAGAAGCGGTATCTCGACACGGTACGCCGTCGCCTCGATGAGAGCATGGAGCTCGCCATCACAGACCAGCTGACCGGCCTTTATAACCGTCGTCATATGAACAAGCAGCTGAACCAGTTTCTTCAGCGGGCAAATTCAGGCGGCGAGCCGGTGTCAGTCTTCATTGCGGACATTGATCACTTCAAGAGCGTCAATGACACTTATGGTCACGACGTTGGCGATGAGGTGCTTCGCGAGTTTGCCGAACGTATGCGTGAGAATGTGCGTCCCGCTGACATTCCCTGCCGCCAGGGCGGGGAAGAGTTCGTTGTCATCATGCCGGATACAACAGGTGATATGGCGAGCGTTGTTGCCGAGCGCCTGCGCCGTCATGTGGCGTCACAGACCTTTGCTGTCGAACGTGGCCGCAACCAACTAGATGTAACGGTCAGCCTCGGGGTCTCAACATCCTATGGCAGCGAATGCACGATTGACGATCTGCTGAAGCGCGCGGATGAAGCGCTTTATGAAGCGAAGCAGTCCGGCCGGAATCAGGTGAAAAGCCGCGCGGCTTAAATTTTGTATTTCTCAAAAATCAGGCACAAAAAAAGCCGGCGCACAAAGCGACCGGCTTTTGTTTTGTCCGTGAAGACAGATCTTACTTGATCTTACCTTCTTTGAACTCGACGTGCTTACGTACGACGGGATCATACTTACGCATCACCATTTTTTCAGTGATGTTGCGAGGGTTTTTCTTTGTGACATAGAAGAAACCCGTGCCTGCAGTAGAGTTCAGGCGGATCTTGATTGTAGCTGGCTTCGCCATGAGAGCAGACCTCAGTTAGAATTCGAAGGGCGCATAAACACCGTGTTGCCCCGGTAAGTCAAGAGGGGTTTTTCCTATATACGCTCAACAATGTGACCTTTTGCAGAATACCGCAAAAAGAGTGGGTCATGCAGCGTCTTCGGAGCCTCTAAACGGGCTTTGACTTCGTCTATCATCATCTGGGTGACGGAGGGAAGGTCGATATCGCCTGTATCTTCCAGATCGATCCAGCGCACATCTACCAATTCAGCGCCCGATGCAGCCGGACGCTCGTCAATCAGAGCTGTTTCAGCGTCTGCCATAAAGAATCGCGCATCGAATCGGCGTGGCCGGTAAGGCGGAGTAATCGCGCGTCCGACAAATTCGAGATTCGTCATGCAGGGTAGCGCACCTTCAGCGAGGAATGGACGCCAGTTTTTGGGGGCGCGCGCTTCATCATTAAGAGACTTGCCGATGATGAGGCCGGTCTCTTCGAAGGTCTCGCGAATCGCCGTCAGGCCGAATGCGCGCGGCTTACGGCGCGCTTTGAACTGAAGCTTGGCTTCAACGGGTGACAACAATTCGGAAATAGCGGGCGCGCGGCTGTCTTCCGGGTCAACCCGTCCGCCGGGAAAAACAAATTTGTCCGGCATGAAGGCATGTTTGTTCGAACGCTTGCCAACCAGAACGCGGGGCTTAGGGCCATCGCGGCGGATTAGTATGAGAGTTGCTGCGTCTTTGGGGCGTGCAGATGGCTGCGAGCGATCTACAACGTCTCCATCCTCCATTTTATCAAAGACGCCGGTTCCGTATTCTTTTTCTTGTGTGGTCATCTTCTACGTTTGCCTTTGAAGCCTCCTTTGCGGGGGCCGCCTTTCCCGGGTCGTTTATGTTGTAGCACACGTTTGTGGCGATGTTGGGAAGGTGGTTTTTCACCTTTGCGCTTCGGACGAGGCTCCGACAGCATTTCCAGTACGAGGCTGGCAGCGACAGAGTTTGCTTCTTTCAGCTTCACGCGTACCGGCTGGCCAAGCTCGTAGCGACGAGCCGAATGCTCTGCGACGAGCGCTGAGGCGCCATCATCAAAGAACCAGTACTCATCGCCCAGAGAGGCCGCAGGCACAAACCCGTCAGCCGCAGTTTCATCAAGGCGAACGAACAGACCGAACTTCGCCACACCGGTGATGCGGCCTTCGAACTCCGCGCCGACGCGGTCCTGCAGGAAGGCTGTCAGATAGCGGTCTGACGCGTCACGTTCTGCGGCCATGCTTGCGCGTTCGCGGTCAACCAGATGGCCTGCTATCTCTTCCAGTCGCACACGCTGCTGGTCATCGAGGCCGTCAGGCCCAAGACCATAGGCGCGGATGAGAGCGCGGTGTACAATCAGGTCTGAATAGCGACGGATCGGCGATGTGAAATGTGCATACTTCGTCAGGTTCAGCCCGAAGTGTCCGAGGTTATCCGGTGAATAGACCGCCTGGCTCTGGCTGCGCAGAACGATTTCGGAAATCTCGTGATGGCGGTCGGTCTCACGCGCGATTGCCAGAAGGCGGTTGAAACGGGCAGGGCTGACCTTCTCGCCCATAGACCAGCTGAGATCGAGGGTTTCGAGGAAGGTCGAAAGACCGTGAATTTTCTCGTCAGATGGCTCTTCGTGAACGCGATAGATGAGTTCGTGACGCTTGGTTTCCAGAGCTTCTGCCGCGCAGACATTTGCCTGAATCATCATCTCTTCAATGAGCATGTGCGCATCAAAGCGATCTCTCACCCGCACGCCGAGAACTTCGCCGTCTGGTGACAGTTCGATCTTGCGTTCCGGAATATCGAGATCGAGCGGAGAGCGTTCTGAGCGTTTGTTCTTCAGCGCGGCATAGGCAGCCCAGAGTGGCTTCAACACCGTCTCAAGAAGCGGCGCGGCGCGGTCTGATGGCTCACCATCAATCGCCGCCTGCGCTTCTTCATAAGACAGGCCTGCCGCTGAACGCATCATGCCGCGGATCAGGCGGTGGCGGAGCTTGGTGCCTTCGGCAGAAAACACCATCTCGAAGGCAAGACAGCAGCGCAGCTCGCCTTCTTTCAGCGAGCATTCGCCGGCCGACAGCGCTTTCGGGAGCATGCTCGCAACGCGGTCGGGAAAGTAGGTTGAGTTGGCACGCCGATAGGCTTCTTTGTCCAGAATGCCGTTGAAAGGCACGAAGGCAGAGACGTCGGCAATCGCGACGATAATCTTCCAGCCGCCCTTATTCTTCGGGTCGTCATCAGCTTGCGCAAAGACTGCATCGTCATGGTCACGCGCATCCGCAGGGTCGATGGTGATGAGAGGGATTTGCGTCAGGTCTTCGCGCGGACACTCCACCGGTTGGGCGGCCTCAGCGGCGGCTATGACATCGGGCATAAAAATGTCCGGGATGTCGTAGGACGCCATAGCGATCAGGCTGGCCGCCTTCGGATTGTCTGCATTGCCAAGGATTTCGACGATCTTGCCGCGCTTCGGGCCGTGGCCATGATTTCGGGACGGTTTAGGCTCCACGCGCACAAGGTCGCCATGGCGCGCGTCCATCTGGTCGCCCGGAAAGACGAGGAAAGAGCGTTTATCCTTGCGAGATGTGCTTTCGACCTGACCGCCGCCATGCGCCATCTGCTCGAAGACGCCAATCATGGTGTCAGATCGCGTTTCGATCTTTTTGATCATGCGCGCACGCCAGAGCCCGTCGCGGCCTTCTTCAATGTCGCAAAGCGCGCGATCTCGCATGCCCGGGTCCGGATCACGGCGTTTGCCACGATGGCCTGCATAGATGATTTCAGGACCGAATAGGCCATCCTGACCGACAGCCTTGCCGATCAGGTCGCCATGTTCGTCAATGCGAAGGAATTCGACAATGCCTGTCGGAGGCGGCACATCCGAGCGCGCGAATGCGCGACGGCCGACGCGTGAGATTACGCCCTCGGCCTCAAGCTCCTGAAGAATCTTCCGGAGCTCGCGCCGTGCCTCTCCGTTGACACGCAGACCCCTCGCAATATCTCGTTTGTTGGTTTCGCCCGGATTGGCGGCAAGATAGTCGAGTACGGTCTGTCGTGTAATTTCGGTCATTCAGATTTGGCTTTTGTCGTTTTCTTGGCCGGGGCTTTCTTCTTCGCCGGGGCCTTTTTCTTCTTAGGAGGTGATTTGGCCTTCGCGGCGATAAGTTCAACCGCCTGTTCCAGTGTCACCTCTTCAGGCTTGGAATCCTTAGGCAGCGTCGCATTGGTCTTACCATGCTTCACATAAGGACCATAGCGGCCTTCGAGAACCTGAATCGGGTCGCCATCCGTCGGGTGGGCGCCGAGATCTTTCAGAATCTTTGGCGCGTTGCCACGACGTCCCGGATTGGCAAGTTTGTCGGCAATCACAGAGACCGCGCGGTTGAGGCCGATTTCGAACACTTCATCAACGCTAGGCAGGTTCGCATAGGTTTTGAGGTGCTGCACATACGGACCGTAACGGCCGATATTCGCAAGGATCGGTTCGCCGTCTTCCGGGTGCTTGCCGACTTCCCGGGGCAGAGACAGAAGCATCAGCGCTTTTTCCAGGTTCAGCTCTTCAGCGTTCCAGCCTTTTGGAATACTGCCGCGCTTAGGCTTTTCGCCTTCCTCCGGCTCAAGCTCTACATACGGGCCAAAACGACCTGACTTCAGGCTGACGTCGCGGCCTGTTTCAGGGTCCTGACCGAGCACATTGCCGTCCGGATTGATCGGGTTCTGGGATTCTTCAGCATCAACCGAGAAGGCGCGTGTGAACTTACATTCCGGATAGTTGGAGCAACCGACAAACGCGCCGTGACGACCGAGCTTCAGTGACAGAAGACCGTCGCCGCAATTCGGGCAAGAACGCGGGTTCGCGCCTTCTTCTGCGCCCTCTGCAGGACGGAAGACGTAAGGGCCGAGCACTTCATTCAGCGCATCGAGCACTTCACTGACGCGCAGATCGGAGATTGAGCCAATCGCAGCCTGGAAGTCCTTCCAGAAGTTCTGGAGGAAATCTTTCCATTTGAGCTGACCGTCAGAGACGAGGTCGAGTTTTTCTTCCAGATCCGCCGTGAAGTCATATTCGACATATCGGTGGAAGAAGCTTTCGAGGAAGCCTGTTACGAGGCGACCTTTGTCTTCTGGAATGAAGCGTTTCTTGTCGAGGCGGACATACTCTCGTTCCTGAAGAACGGAGAGAATAGACGCGTAGGTCGACGGGCGACCAATGCTCAGCTCTTCCAGACGCTTGACCAGAGACGCTTCAGAGAAGCGCGGTGGAGGCTCGGTGAAGTGCTGTGAAGATTTGGCTTCAAGCAATTCAGGCGTGTCGCCCTGAGTGAGCTTTGGCAGGCGGCTATTGTCTTCATCATCGCCCGGTTCGTCGCGGCCTTCCTGATACAGCGTCAGAAAGCCGTCGAACATGAGGACGGAGCCTGTCGCGCGAAGACCTGCGTTTTTGTCGGCTGATGTGATGTCTACAGTCGTACGCTCAAAGCGTGCTGCTTCCATCTGGGAGGCAACAGCGCGGCGCCAGATCAGGCCATACAGCTTGCCAAGATCGGCATCGCCGCGGAACTCGTCCGGGTGCAGGCGGAAGTCAGTCGGACGGATCGCTTCGTGCGCTTCCTGAGCATTTTTGGCTTTGGAAGAATAACGACGTGCTTTCTCAGGCAGATACTTGCCGCCATAGGTGGAGCGGATGACTTCACGGGAGCCCTGATAGGCTTCTTCGGCCATCTGCACACCATCGGTACGCATATAAGTGATCTTGCCGTCCTCGTAGAGCTTCTGGGCGGCTTGCATGGTGCGCTTGGCGGAGAAGCCGAGGCGACGCGATGCATCCTGCTGAAGCGTTGAGGTGATGAATGGTGGTGGCGGATTACGTTTGACCGGCTTGGCTTCGACCGCATCAACGGTGAAGCCGTTGCGGCGTACAGCTTCGAGCGCAGCGTCAGCATCCGCTTTGTTCGCGAGGCTGAATTTTTTAAGCTTCTCGCCATTCAGTTCAACGAGACGCGCCTCGAAAGAAGATCCGTCAGAGGCTTTCAGGTCAGCCATGACCTGCCAGTATTCCTCCGGCTTGAACATTTCGATTTCGCGTTCACGCTCGCAGATCAGGCGCAGAGCAACGGATTGCACGCGGCCAGCGGATCGTGAGCCCGGAAGCTTTCGCCACAGGACCGGCGACAGAGAGAAGCCTACGAGATAATCGAGCGCGCGACGTGCCAGATAGGCATCGACCAGTTCCTGATCGATATCGCGCGGGTTTTTCATCGCCTCGGTTACGGCAGATTTGGTGATCGCGTTGAACACAACGCGGCTGATGCCGACATCTTTCAGGACGCGGCGGTTCTTAAGCGCTTCGAGCAAGTGCCAGGAAATGGCTTCGCCTTCACGATCGGGGTCGGTCGCGAGAATGAGTTGCTCTGAGCCTTTTACGGCGTCAGCGATTTCACGAATACGCTTGGTAGACTTCGCATCAGCTTCCCAGCTCATCGCAAAGTCCTCATCCGGACGAACGGATCCGTCCTTGGATGGGAGATCGCGGATGTGGCCATAGCTGGCCAGAACCTTGAAGTCTTTTCCCAGATACTTGTTGATGGTTTTCGCCTTTGCAGGCGATTCAACGACAACGACTTTCATTTATGTAATCCAAATACCCCGTCGCGACGGAAGTTGTAAGTGTGCGCGGCGGAAGTCAACAGGCACTAACCATCTTCCATATAGGCGATTGCAGTAAGCGCTGCGAACAAAGCGAAGAGTGGAGGGGTGAAAGCAGCAATCGGCATGGAGGTCGCGCCCGCCGCCCCGAGACTGCTTGTAATCTCTGTGACGAAGTACAGAATGATGGCCGCCAGAGCGCCCCAGGCGATGAGCTGGCCGGTGCCGCCCAGACGTGCAAGACGCAGGCAGACCAGAGCGCCAATCAAGGCCATTGCCACATAGAGAATGGGTGAAGCCAGAAGCGACTGGAAGTGCATACGGTAGCGGGATGCATCAAGACCCGCGCGCTCTGTCTGAGCGATGAAGCCCGGCAGTCGCCAGAAGCCGACAGTCGACGGTGCGGCAAACCGGTCGAGAAGTTTTGCAGGGTCCAGATCCGTCGGGATAGACAGCGCATCGCGGTGCACAGGTGCTTGATCCGGCACTTGCTCGACCACATTGATGAGCTCCCAGAACCCGTCTTTCAGCGTCGCTGTGTCAGCTGAAATGCGGCGACGGAAGGTGAAGTCATTCGTGCCTTGTTCGCGCGTATAAATACGCTCGAACTCGAACAGGTCGACAGAATTCAGAACAATGCCTTCTGTGCCTGTGGTGTCGGCATGGATAACGATCTGATCGGTTTCGCTACCCTGACGCAGCCAGACGCCATTGCGCTCTGCGGCAATGCCTTCAACCGGTGCGCCGGTCAGGCTCGCACGTGTTGTCTCGAAGCGCTCGTTCAGATGCGCGCCGACAGGGTTCAGAACGAAGACCGCGAATAGACCAAGTAGAAGCGCCAGAACCGCCATTGGCGTCAGGAAGCGCCAGGCTGACAGGCCAGCGGCGCGCATGGCTGGAAGCTCGGTCAGGCGAGAAAGGCGGGAATACGCGATGATGGCACCTACCAGAATGATGAAAGGCATGGTGTGCTCGGTGAGCATTGGCAGCTTCATCAAAGACAGCGAGATCGCGGTAAGGACAGAAATGTCTGCATCCCCGCCTACGGTACGAAGTTGCTCCACAACGTCGACCAGAAGAATGGCGGCGAGAATGACGCCCAGTGTCATGAGGACAGCAGCCACACACTGGCGGAAAACGTAAAACTGGAGGCGATTAAACAACATGGTTACGCAGCCTCCGCATTCTGGGTGTCATCGGATTTTTTGAACTTTCGGGTCAGCGCGGGTATTCCGCCGATCAGATACACAAAGGCGAGCACGCCCGTCGTTCCAAGCGGAAGCAGATACTGGACGATGTTCAAGGCCGGATCACTCGCTGCGCTCGGTGGGACAGACAGAGACAGAATGACCAGCAGCAGTGCGCCAGCGACTGAGATGGTGATGCGCTTCTGATAGCCACGCCGGCTGAAATTACCGCCGGTTACGGCCAGCACAGCGATCATCGCCATGGCGAGGTTCAGGAGCGGCGAAGCAATGCGCAAATGTGCTTCAGCAAGATAATTGTCCTGATCGCGGTTTTGATAGAAGTCGCCAAGATCGGGGAAGAACAGCTCGTGCAGGAATCTGTCTGACGGTTTCAGAACGAGGTCCGAATCTTCTGCCATGAAGTCGGTGAGTTCGAATACGTAGTCATCGAAAACCAGAACCGAGAGCTGGTCGAGTTCATCAACCTGCTGAATCTGGCCGCTCGTCATACGAATGGCTGGCTGATTCTCGATTTCGATGAAGTTGCCGGTCTGCGCGATATAAATGGTCTCATTCGTCGGGTCGCGCGTGTCGGCGATCATCATGCCGCGGAAAACGCCGCCCGATGATTCGCGTACATAAATGGTCAGCCCGTCGACCGGATAGGTAAAGGCGCCCGGACGGATGAGAGACGAGGCGAGGTCAGCGCGGGCGTCGGAAATCGTCTGACGAAGCTCACGCTGCGCCATAGGCTGGACGAAGAGATTCACGCACAAATGCGCAACGGTCACCATCACGGCGAGACGCATGACAGGAGACAGAATTTGCCAGCGTGTCATGCCTGCAGCCTGCGAAACGACGATTTCATTGTCGCGGTGAATGCGGTTGAGGGCGTTCAACGCCGCCGCAAACAGGGCGATTGGGCCAAGAACCGCGATGATCTGAGGCGCACCCAGCGCGACGACGCGCAGATAGGTGAGGGCGGACTGACGATTATCCACAATAAGATCAGTCTGCGACAGGCCTTGCGCCAGCAATGCCAGCAGCGCGAGACCACCAACAATCGTAATGACGGCTTTAAGAACGCTGAAAAAGATATACTTCTGAATTCGGTTCATAATCCTACTAACGTTTGTCTCTTTTCAGCGGTCGATGCCGTTTCACGGTAAGGGCGGTTGCCGGAACACTCCAGAGGGCTTACTTCGGATTCAATTGGAGCAAAAGTATGAAGTTTGAAATCAAAGACACTTATAGTGGCGACGTCGCAATTCTGCTTACTCATGAAGCAGATTATGTCCCTGCTGAACTCGATGCCCTCGAAGCAGGCCTTGCCGGTAAGGTGAAGGCTGCAGTCGAAGCGGGTCGTTTTCGCGGTAAAGCTGGCCAGTCATTCGAATATTTTCTCTCTTCGGACTCGGGTCCGAAGAAAGTTATTCTGGTAGGTGCAGGTAAAACGGCTGAACTTACCGACGCGGAACTTGAAACATTTGGCGGCCATGCAGCCAAAGCCGTTCTGAATTCCGGCTATAAATCAGCAGATATCAAGGCGCCGAGCGCACGTGCACTCGCAGGTGCACGTCTGGCCGCTTACCGCTTCGACAAATACATGACGAAGCTCACGGACGACCAGAAGCCGTCTCTGGAAACCATCACACTGGTAACAGACAACGTATCGGCTGCCGAAGCTGAGTGGGTTGGTCTCGCAGCAGCTGTCGCTGGCACCGAAATGGCGCGCGACCTGATGAACGAGCCACCGAATGTTCTTCACCCGGAGAGCTATGCTGATCGTATCCGCGAAATGGAAGAGCTCGGCATCAAGGTGACGGTTCTCGGCGAAGAAGAGATGACCAAACTCGGCATGAACGCGCTTCTCGGTGTTGGTCAGGGTTCTGTCCGCGAATCGAAAATGGCGATCATGGAGTGGAAAGGCGGCGGCGACGAAGCTCCTCTGGCACTCGTTGGCAAAGGCGTCTGCTTCGACACGGGCGGTATCTCACTGAAGCCGGGCCCGAACATGCAGGACATGAAGGGCGATATGGGCGGCTCAGCGGCGGTTGTCGGCGCCATGAAAACCATCGCACTTCGTAAGGCAAAAGCAAACGTTGTTGGTCTTGTCGGTCTCGTTGAGAACATGCCAGACGGCAATGCGAGCCGTCCGGGCGACATCGTGACATCTATGTCCGGCCAGACGATTGAAAACCAGAATACAGACGCTGAAGGCCGTCTCGTTCTGTGTGACGTGCTCTGGTACGCGCAAGAGAACTATAAGCCACGCGCAATCATCGATCTGGCTACGCTGACAGGTGCGATCATCGTATCGCTCGGTCACGACAATGCTGGCCTGTTCTCGAACAATGACGATCTGTCGTCCCAGCTGACCGCTGCGGGTCTGGCAGAGAACGAAACCGTATGGCGTCTGCCAATGGGCTCGTCTTACGACAAGCTTCTCAAATCTCAGTTCGCTGACATGAAGAATATTGGCGGTCCGGCTGCCGGTTCGATCACTGCGGCGCAGTTCCTGAAGCGCTTCATTCAGAATGACACGCCTTGGGCACACATCGACATTGCAGGCGTCGCCTGGAAGAGCGTCGACAAAGCACCGACAGACCCGTCCTGGGCGAGCGGCTTCGGCCCGCGTCTCCTCGACCGTCTGATCAAAGACAATTACGAGAACGCTTAATCTGATGGCGTGCGAGTGGTGGTTTTATCATCTCGAGCGGCCACCGCTTGCCGGGGCGCTCGCGCCCCTTCTCGAGAAGTGTCTGGAACGGGACTGGCGTGTGCTGGTCTCGTCTCCGGATGTTTCTGCTCTTTCTCAGCTCGATAAAGATCTCTGGCGCTGGAAGGATGACAGCTTCCTGCCGCATGGGCCGGAGGGTGAGCATTCTAGCCGTCAGCCGGTTCTGCTCTCTGCATCGCTTGAAAATGCGAACGACGCCAAAATCCTGGTTCTGATGAACGGTCAGGATGTGGAAACGCCTGATCAACCGTATCAGCGGATCATGGTTGTCTTTCAGAGCGACGACCAGCATGCACTTCAGACCGCACGCGGACAGTTCAAAGCCGCGCGTAATGCGGGGCTGAACGTCAAATACTACCAGCTCTCCGAAAGCGGCAGCTGGATCGACAAGACCCGATAAAAACCGTCGTCATCGAAAAGTTACACACAAACTGTTGGCAGTGCGCATTTACGCAGCTATAGCGGCGCCAGAATATCAAGACCGCGATCAACGCGGTGGATAACAAGGATTTTTCCGATGGCTCTCGAACGTACTTTTTCTATCATCAAGCCAGACGCAACTGAGCGTAACCTCACTGGTAAAGTAAACTCTATGATCGAGGCTGCTGGCCTGCGCATCATCGGCCAGCGTCGTATTCAGATGACTGAAGAGCAAGCTAAGCGTTTTTACGAAGTCCACGCTGAGCGCCCATTCTATGGCGAACTCGTTGAATTCATGACATCTGGCCCGGTTGTTGTTCAGGTTCTCGAAGGCGAGAACGCTGTTGCAGCTTACCGCGAAGTTATGGGCGCAACGAACCCTGCAGAAGCTGCTGAAGGCACAATCCGTAAGGAAGTTGCTAAATCCATCGGCGAGAACTCTGTCCACGGTTCTGACAGCGCTGAGAACGCTGCGATCGAAATCGCTCAGTTCTTCTCACTGGCTGACATCGCAGGCTAAGCCCAGCGCAAAGCACATCTTGAAAGGCCCGCACTCACAGGAGTTGCGGGCTTTGTTGTGTTTTAAGCCTTGTTTTCGACACGTCTCTGGCCGACATAAAGCACATGGCGATCCTGAACCTGCGAAATATCCTGTCTCTTGCGGCCGGCGTCTCTGCGTCTGCCGTGGCTGTGCGTAATGCGCTCGGCAAAGAAGTTGATAAACGCACAGACAAGATGATCGCCCGCGCCGTGGAAGAGGCGCGTGAAGAACTGCGCATTCAGGCACATACCTTCTTCTCTGACGGGTTCCGCCAGTTCCTGATCACGACAGGCGCGAAAGCATTGCTTGTGCTGATTGTAGCCGTGCTCTTCCTGTCGGGACTTTTGCCGTCAAAATGGTCCGCGGTTGTACTGGCTTTGCTCTTTGTCAGCTTTTTCACCTTCGACACCGTTCGGTCGTTTCCAACGCTGAAATTCCTGCGACGCGAGTTCAAGAAATTCGGCTGGCGGCCCAAGCTTATTCTATCAGAGACGGTGTCTGCGCAGGTGTTCGAGAAAGTCCTTGAACGCGCCACAGACCAGCCTGTCGACAGCACGGAAAGCGTGCTCATGCTGCTTGCGGGTCGCAAACGCGATGAAGTGGTTGAGAAGGTTGCCCGCGCTGTCGCCGATATTGCGTCGACCTCCAGCTGGGACGACGTGAAGCCGCTTGTGATGCGCTTTGCCGCCCGTTTCGCGCTCTTGTTTGTGTTGTATTCAGCGCTCGTCTGGAGCGTGATCTGGCTCATTCGCCATCATTTCGCGACGACATGATTTTTTGCTCGGTGCTGATGCTTGGAAGGCTCAGCGCCACAAGCCGTCGCTTTGCTGTCAGCGGTTCAGACCGCGACTGCGGTTCGGGCGATAGCCCGCCCTGCCGGAGACGCTACGCGTCGTGAGGCATAATTAAACAACGAGAACAAAGATAAGCAGCCCTGAGCGCGCTCTATGTGAACCTGCGGTTCACGAGAGCAATTAGAAAGAGGCGGCCCATCGGACCGCCTTTCCCATTTTCAGCTTTCAATGCCCTGCCAGAAGTCTCTGATCTCGGCGCGCGGGTCATATTCCACGCTCATCTGCGTATCAAAGATCATGGTTGCCCGCTCCGGTGAAGTATATTCCGGCCAGTCCGGCACTTCATCATTGTTCGGGTTGCCGGTCGCAGCAAACGCTGCCCAGCTGGACGAAATACGGTCCGCCATCATCAGGCTTTCCGCGCTCGCACCCGTCAGGCCGCCACGCACTGAGTGCAGGCTGAGGCCGACATCAATGCCGTGAACCGCGCCATACCGCCCCTCAAAGGCCGGTGCAGGCCATTTCCATAGATAGGTCCAGACAGGCGCGCCGCCCGCTGAAGCTTTCAGTTCGGCCTGACGGAAAGCAGACCGGCGGAAAGACAGATCAGTGTCGATGCGTGCCTGAATCAGATGCGGCGAAGCATCCGGATCTTCCGCACGATACATGGCGACGGCATCTTCTGCGTGATCGCCTGCGCGGCGGCGGGCATAGGCCATAAGGCCTTCATCGCTCAGATCGAAGTTCGGCATCCGGTAGGTGCGCTCGTCCAGCGCCGTCGAAATCACCATCGGTACATTGTGAGAGACAGCAGGGGCGTCCGGATCAAACGGGTGGCGGACAATCGCTTCACCATCAATGACTGGCGCGAAGGAGGTAGGCGCTTCGCCAAGTGCGCGGTCTGCGGCTTCCAGCTGTGCTTGTGCCTCCAGAATGCGCGTGAACGGTAGCTCCTGCAGGCGATGAAGCTCATTCGTAGGGATTTCCAGCTCGCGTAGCAGGCGCTCTGCTGCGGCTGTGCCGTCATCTGCGGTGCGAGAGCGCAGAGATGAGCCGGACATCACACCAGCGCGATGGATGAGGCCCTCCGCGCCCGGCATGGCCAGAAGCGTGCTTGTCTTCGCGCCGCCGCCGGATTGGCCATAAACCAGAACGCAGTCCGGATCGCCGCCAAACTGGGCGACGTTTTCTTTCACCCAGGCAAGCGCCGCGACAATGTCCATCATGCCGACGGCGCCAGAGCGTGCGAACCGGTCGTCAAACTCGGCCAGATGCGCAAAGCCGAACGCGCCGAGACGGTGGTTCACGGCAATCACGACGCTATCGGCATAGCGGGCCATTTCTTCGCCATCCATGCCGAACGAATTGCCCGATCCGCCATAATACCCGCCGCCATGGATGACGAAGATCACCGGCTTTTTCGCATTCGCATCGAGGGTTGGTGTCCAGAGGTTTACCGCAAGGCAATCCTCTCCGAGGCCAGATGGATGACGGTCGAAGACGATCAGATCGCCATAGGCAAAGGCGCGGCCGTTCGGCATTTGCGGGGCGGCATGGCTGAAATAAAGCGCATCTTTTACGCCCGCCCAAGGCTCCACCGGCTGAGGCGGCATGAAGCGGTTTGTGCCAGATGTTGGCGCGCCATAGCGAATGCCTTTGAAGCTGGTAATCCCCGCTGCGTGCGCGCCGCGCAGGCGACCTTGAGCGGTTTCAACAACAGGGAAAAGCGCGCTGTCTGCAAAGCCGCGGCCCGGCAGAGTGAGCAAGCCGGTGACGGCTGCTGTGCCTGCCATGAAGAAGCGGCGGCCCGGATTAAATGGCTTCATTGTTACCTCCCGAACTTCTGAATGCGTTTAGACTTATGTGTAGGGGAGTATCGTGACCTGCGCAATTGGTGAGTGCGTCGAGGTGTGATTTTTTGGAAGTCAGTTTCGTATGGTGTAAAATTGGGAGTGGTATGTAATACAAAGTAGAATTACGTTCTGTCTCTCGTCGGCGATGGTCGGGCCTGTGAGGGATCGCGAAGGATAGCGATGAAACTTTCAGCGAAACTTATAGCGATTTTAGCGCTCTGGATGTTTTTGGGCGTCACCATGTCTTCCCAATCCTGTGCATCACCACTGGATTCTTACTTTTCAGATAATCGGGTTACTGTGGTGACCTATGCTCAGGTGGGAGACGAATATGTGCTGACAGATGATCAGGAGGCGTTGCTTTCGACGCTGTCCCTCTTGAATTTGTGGGATAGAGCTTCAGCAAATTTGGTTGCTCCGAGGCACGGTCCCTTTCAGTCGATTTCGGCGCGATATGTCGGTTTTATAATTGGCAACCGATCAGTTTCCGCTACTCCTGTCCGGGCCGACAGATATTTCTACTGCCGTTATGGTCAACCATTTTCAGGTTATGGGAGCGTGTACGTCGATTTTGAAACCAAAGAGATCGTTGGTGGAATTTTGATCATTTCATCCGATCAGGTGGCGCTCAATACAAATATGAGTTTGGATGATTTCGGGATCGAGTTCAGTGTCACAGCTCAAACGGAGTTGTGTCTTATTTCGCGCAACGGATTATCTCCCTAAGCGAGTAGAGCGCATCAAGGGCGATGCCCGGATGCTCGAGAATGACCCATTCAAAAATCTGAAGCGTCCTTCAACAACTTGCATGCATCGTCCGGTGTCATTTTTCTGGTGCATTCGCTGCGTTTAATGGCGGAACAGGGGGTGCTTGCTATTCGGCTGTGTCGCCTCGTTTTCGTAAGAGTGAGCGCAGACTTCAGCACACCGCAGATGCCCGCGAAGGCGGGTATCCAAGCTTAGATGAGAACAAAAGCGAGCAATCGGCAGCGCGGTGCGCCGATTTTTTACAACGTCCGGTGCGTGTTGAGACATGATTTTAATGCGCCCGAATCCATAAAGCGGCAGACCTGCCGTCGGGCTTTGCCCGCCTGCCTGAGCCGCTGCGCGGCGTGAGGCGTATCAAACACGATTTTAATTTTCCCACGCTCGGATCGCAGCCTTGAGCGCGATCCATCGCGAAGCAACAGCGGAGCGGGGATCAAACACAATCCATTCCTAAATTCGCGCCACTGGCGCGAATGTTTTTGCGTAGCAAAATTGGAATGAATGGTGCCCGGGGGCGGATTTGAACCACCGACACGCGGATTTTCAATCCGCTGCTCTACCCCTGAGCTACCCGGGCATCTGGGGTACGCTAGTAAAGCGAGAGGGCTGTATAATTGGCTGTTGGCGTGCTGTCCATCACCTTCTGCGTTGAATTTGACATTTTTTTTGGTCGCGCAGGAAAGCGTATGTTTTGCAGGCGGTTTCTCTCTATTCCTGCGCCCACAAAGTCTCGCAGACCGCCGCTATTTCAGCAGACGTTTCGATCAGGTTCTGAGGAATGCGATAGGAGATCATCGCGGTGCCAGCGAGCGCGGAATTGGAATCCGGATCGTCCGGCCAGCGCGCACCCGCAATGCCGCCTTCTTCCAGTTCTGCCAGATAAGCGCCGAATTCATCCTCGCGCCCGTCTTTGAAGAGTGGGAGCCAGATGATGATGATGGCATTCGGCCAGCGGCGCAGAGCTTTAGGCGTCCACTCGATCAGGGCTTCGAGGTCGCCCAGTGTTTCATAGCTCGGGTCGATCAGAACAACCATTTGCTCTTTTGAGCGCGGGGCGAGAGAGAGCGCGCCGCGATAGCCGTCCGCTTTGCGAATCTGCGCACGTGGATCATTGCCGATGTTTTTCGTCAGTGCAGCGTATTCTGTCGGGTGGAGTTCGAAGAAGGCCATGCGATCATCCTTGCGCAGGAAGTGCGAGGCAAGAGCGGGAGAGCCCGGATAGTTCTTCAGGCCACCTTCAGGGTTCAGGCGCTTCACTTCGTCGAGATAGGGGCGCATGGAGGCAGGCAGATTCTTTACGTCGATCAGCTGGCCGATGCCCTCCGGAAACTCGGCGCCTTTCTGGGCTTCTTTCGAGTTCAGATCATACATGCCGCGTGCGGCGTGCGTCTCGACATAGAAGACTGGCTTTTTCTGTTTGGCTAGATCGGCCAGCACGGCACTCAAAATGGCATGCTTGAGAACGTCAGCGCGGTTTCCGGCGTGATATACGTGTTGATAGCTCAGCATGGTGTTCGTCTGCCTTTTGAAAAATAAGAAGGGCCCGCCGGTGATGGCAGGCCCTTTAACATGGAAATGGCTTTAGGGTCAGGACCTATTGATTTTGATGATGAAGGCATGAAGATGACGAGGAGTTGTAAGGAAAGTTGCGCAGAGCGGGGTGTGCCCCGGTCAAGCGACTTGACAAAACAAGTCGAAGTCAGCTTCGTGAGGCCAACAGGGTTCCGCGTAATGACGGGTTATTTTGCCCGGAGATTGCGTCGCAGCGGTTTGAACATGCCTGCATGTCCTGCACCTCTGCTCCTGATCTCCAGACAAAATTCCGCCGCCCTTCGCGGCAAAATTAACAGGTCCTGGCCCTGGGTTCTATTGCGCGTTTGCTGCGAGGTCTTCCTGACGGATTGCCTCGAACTCATTGCCTGCATACCAGGTTGGCCACTCATCTGATTGCGCGATGCGGCGGCCGACTTCGTAGAGCGCAGAGATGTTCTGCTGCATGCCAGAGAGGTCCCAGTTCGGATTATATTCGTCCTGTGGCTTGTGATAGCGAAGCGCCGTGTATTCGGCTGCGGCTGCTGTGCCTGCAGGTCGTCCGCCTTCAACCATGTCGTCACCGCCATCAGCATAGAGCATTGGGATGCCGATTTTTGCGTAGCTTACATGGTCTGAGCGGTAGAAATATCCGTTCTGTGGAAGCGGGTCCGGGCGCACAACACGGCCGTCCGCTTCGAGCACGTCTGTCAGAATGTCTTCCAGCTCTGACGCGCCATAACCGACAACGACCATGTCATGTGTCGGGCCGGTTGGAAGCATGCCGTCCATATTGATGCCGGCAACAATCTGATGGCTATCAATGACTTCGTTTTCAGCCATGTAGGCAGAGCCGAGCAGGCCGGACTCTTCAAGCGTAACCGCGGCAAATAGAACAGAGCGGCGTGGTGCTTCAGCGACCATCGCTTCGGCGATATCGAGCAGGCCAGCAGACCCGGTCGCGTTGTCTACCGCGCCATTGTAAATAGTGTCTTCGGAAGCGAAGCTAAAGTTCGGGTCGTTCGGGTCAGCTGCATTGCCGAGGTGATCCCAGTGCGCTGTGAACAGAACGAATTCGTCCGGCGCTTCTGTGCCTTCAATCATGCCCAGTACGTTGCGTGATTCTGCGTACTCAACCGTCTGAACGATGCGGCCAGATGCAGTGAGGTCGCCCATATCTACGTAAGAGAAACCAGGCTCTGCAGCTGCAGCATAGAGATCATCAAAGCTGAGACCTGCTTCAGTGAAGAGGGCGCGTGCGACGTCTTCGGTAATCCAGCCTTCCATCATGGCGCGGCTTTCACCCCCGTCAGCATAGACGAGGTCTGCCTGCGCGCCTGTCCATGAGTTGGCGACAACGTCCCAACCGTAGGCAGCGGGCTCTCGCTGGTGAACGATGATGGCAGCCGTTGCGCCCTGACGGGCCGCTTCTTCGAATTTGTAAGTCCAGCGGCCATAATATGTCATGGCATTGCCGTTAAAGAGGTCAGGGTCCTGAGTGGCAAAGCCCGGATCATTCACGAGGATGATGACGGTTTTACCTTCAACATCGAGACCTTCATAATCGTTCCAGCCATATTCTGGCGCGACTGCGCCATAGCCGACGAAAACGACTTCGGAATCTTCAAATGAAATGTCCATTTCGCGCTGGCGCTTCGACCAGATCACAGCGTCAGAGCCGATCTCGAATGGCGCAGCGTCGGCAGACGAGGAAATTGTCAGGGAAGATTGCTCTTCATCGACCGTCTGGTTGACCATTTCAACGGTCTGGTACCAGGAGCCGTCATTTGCCGGAACGAGGCCGATGCGCTCCATCTCGGCAGCGATCCAGTCGGCAGCCGCTTCACCGGCGACGCTGCCCGGGCCGCGACCTTCGAATGTGTCATCCGCCAGTGTCGCAATCCGTACACGCAGATCGTCTTCTGTGATTTCCGGAGACGTTGTCGGCAGCGGCATGAGGAGCCCGTCATCGGCTTCGACTGCGGCTGTATCTTCAACGATTGGCGCCTCTGCTTCTGGGGCGTCAGTCTCTGATGACGGCGAGCACGCCGCCAGAATGGCCGCGAGGGCCGAACATGCAAGTAGTCGTTTCATAGAGGGCATCCTCTTTCAGAATTTTGATCAGACTTGGCACGCTGTGCCCCGATCGGCAAGTTTGTGCGCCTATTTCATCATCTTCCGGACATTGTTCGGAAGCGCGAGTGCGCCTTTGGCAATATCCATGTTGAAGTAAACCAGTTTGTCCGCGTCGACATGGTCGTATTTCGGTTCCAGCGGGTTGTTGTCACTGATCAGGCCGCCGCACCAGTCGCCAGAAATATAGAACGGGCAAGGCATGAGGAATGGCTTGAAGTGTGTGAACAGGTCTTCCAGCCGGTGATACATGAGCGACATGCCGTTGGTATAGAAGGTCGGGCTGCCGAGCATCTGGCAAGTCACGCCGCCTGGACGGATGGCTTTCTTGATGTGGGAGTAGAACTCGTCAGTCACGAGCGGGTTTGCCGTCTGTGCGCCAACGTGAGCTTCCTCACAGACATCTGTTGAATCGATGATGATCGCGTCGAAGGCGTTCTCTTGCTCGGCGAGATACGCAGCGCCATCTCCGATGCGGATTTCGACGCGTGGGTCTTTGAGGCCAGCTGTCAGCTCGGGCAGGTATTTTTCGGACACTTCTACAACGACCGGATCAAGCTCCGCGAGTACGATGCGCTCCAGCCCCGGATATTTAGCGAGCTCTGTCACCGTGCCGCCATCGCCGCCGCCGATGACCAGAACCGATTTCGGGTTCTCAATGCATGAAAGCGTCAGGTGCACCATGTGCTCGTGATAAACGTAATGCGTGTCCTCAGACAGCATGAGAACATCATCAATCAGCATTACGACGCCATGGGCATCTGTCCTGACGAGTTTGATGTCCTGCCATTCGGAGGTCTCGTGCGCGATGAGCTCGCCTTCGACGAATGAGCCGTAGGACGGAGTGTGTTTGTCTTCGAATCTGTTCTTGGTCATGGTCACTTTTTATGAGTGCACGCCTTTTGCGGCAAGACGCGTTGTGAGCAGGGCTCGCGAATTATTTGTCTTCCGGCAGCGGAATGAATTCATCCTCGTTGGGCGGCATGCCGAACGGCGTGTTTTGCCAGTTTCCGGCGATGGATGCGCGCCAGTCTTCCTTTGCCTGATCGATGCGTTCTTTGGTGGACGCGACGAAGTTCCATTCAATGTAGCGGCGTTCGGTATGCGGTGCGCCGCCAATAATAGCGATCCGTGTATTTGCAGCCAGCTCGATGGAGCCGATGTCTCCCGCTTCGAACACAACCATTTGTCCCTCGGAAAAGGTGTGCCCCTCGAATGTCATCGTTCCGGAGACGACATAAGCGGCTCGCTCTTCGGTCTGAGCGGGCAGTGGAAGGCTGCATGCGGTTTCTGTCTCTGCGACAACGTATAGTGTTTCGTGAGGGAACCGGACCGGCGATGTCAGCTCATAGGCTTGCCCCATGACGACGCGCACTTTGGCAGGGCCGACCATTGCTTCGGGGATGTCCGCTGCAGGATAGTGATCGAACGCCGGATCGCATTCTTCATGGGATTTTGGGAGAGCGAGCCAGGTCTGGATGCCGTGAAGGCGGTGACCATTCTTTTCCAGTTCTACGGGGGTCCGTTCGGAGTGGGCGATGCCCTTGCCTGCGGTCATCAGGTTCACTGCGCCCGGATGGACTTCGATTTCTGTGTCCAGCGTATCGCGGTGGAGCATGCCGCCTTCAAACAGGTAGGTGACAGTGGACAGACAGGTGTGTGGGTGTGGTCGGACATCAATGCCTTTGCCTGACGCAAATTCAGCAGGGCCAATATGATCGAAGAATATAAACGGACCGACCAGTTTCTGCTTAGCGCTCGGAATGGCGCGTCGCACGGAAAATGCGCCGAGGTCATGTTCTTTCGGGCTAAGGACAAGCTTGATGGATGACATTGTATGGCCTCTGATGCGAATTATGGTTGGTTTGTCAGATAGTGTGTCGGAATAGAATGTCATTGGAGCAAGGGTCGAAACCGGAGTTTGATGCGTTTTGTGCAGAGGTGCGCGGTTGTCGGGTGTGCCTGGAGTCGAAGAATCCTCTGCCGCATGAACCGAGGCCCGTTTTGCAAATTCATCCCGAAGCGAGTTTGTTGATCGCGGGGCAGGCGCCTGGAAATCTGGTCAATTTGTCAGGTCGCCCGTTCACCGACCCGTCCGGTGACCGTCTGCGTGACTGGATGGGGATTAGCTCGGACATTTTCTACGATGCTTCGCGTGTCGCGATCGTTCCGATGGGCTTCTGTTTCCCGGGCTACACACCTAAAGGCGCAGATAAACCGCCGCGAAAAGAATGCGCCTTGACATGGCGTGAGCAAATGCTCACATACTTGCCGAAGATCAGAACAACGCTTCTGATTGGTGGGTATGCCCAGAAGTGGCATTTAGAGGATGGATTTAAGGGACGCGTTACGGATACGGTTGAGAACTGGCGGGCTTATGCGCCGCGTCACTTCGTTCTGCCGCATCCTTCATGGCGAAACAATGCATGGCTGAAAAGACACTCATGGTTCGAAACAGATTTGCTTCCCGAGCTGAGAAGGGCGGTGCAATCGGCGCTCGCCTGAACGCTGCCCTTATTCTGATCCTTACCTCGATTTTGAGCGGCTGTGTCAGCCATCTTTATCCTGAGTTTCCTGAGGAACGTATCGCTATGCCGCATTTTGATCTGGACCGGTCGCGTTTCGTCTCATTCGACGGTGCTGAGCTGGGCCTCACGGTCTGGGGAGGTCATTTATCTGAGCCGGAACATGTTGTTGTAGGTATTCATGGCATGAATGACTACGCGAATGCTTTTCATATGGCGGGCCCATGGTGGGCGGAGCGTGGGGTTCTGACCTACGCCTATGATCAGCGTGGATTTGGCAGGTCGCCCAACCATGGTCGCTGGCCGAATGAAGACACTATGCGCGAAGACCTTCGCACAATCGTTCGCGCTGCGCGTCAGGCGCATCCTGAGGCGACGCTGACCGTTGTTGGTATCTCGATGGGCGGCGCAGTTGCGATGTCTGTTTTCGGGGCTGAGGGTGCACCCGATATAGATCGCTTGATCCTTTCGGGACCGGGACTTCGCGGCATGGGCGCCATTCCATTTTATCAGAAAATTGCGCTGCAGCTGGCAACGCGTGTCCGTCCGAACTGGGTTGTAACGCCGCCGCGCCGGTTCGTTCGCATTGAGCCGTCGGATAATGTTGAAATGCTTGAGCGGACATGGTCGGACCCGCTTATGCAGCGCGAGAACCGGATCGATCAGGTTTATGGCGTTGCCCAACTGATGGAGACAGCACACCAGCGGGCTCAAAACCTGCCCGAGAGGACTTTGCTCCTGTACGGTGCGAAAGATTATGTGATCCCGCCGTCTGGCGTAGAACGCACGGCTCAGGTGCTGCCGTCACATGTCCGCACGGCCTATTATGAAAACGGCTATCATATGCTGATGCGGGACCTGCAAGCAGAAACGGTCTGGCAGGATCAGCTGGCCTTTATGATTGATCCGGAATCATCGCTACCATCGGGCGCGTCTGCATTGCCCTGGATCGCCGAAAACTGATCCTGGCAGAAGCCTGATGTTAACCATTGTATCATAACCAATAAGTTGATCAGATAGATTCGGGTGAGCCTGCACTTATGGTGGCTGCGCTGAAAAAATTAACCGGCGATGATCTTGCAGGGCGGTTTACCGCCTGGTGGGATGGTCGTGAGTATGTTCCTTCCGGCGATGCTGAGTCCGAAGACTCTGAAGCTGCGCCCGTTGAAGCTGAAATTCCCGAAATCGAAAAAAAGCCGAAAAGCACTGATGCGTTGTCTCCTGCAGCGTCTCGCATAGCCGCGATTGAGACTGTCTGGGGGGAGGGCCGTTTCGGTCCCGGAAGCGCTGAAATCGAAGCGCGTCTGACCGACAGTCTCGGAGCGATGGAGAATGGCTCTGAAGATCAGTTTGGCGTCATCAATTCAGACCCGGCAACTGTGCGCCATATAATGGGCGTTACTGGGGGAACACCGGTCATCTCAGAGTGGCGCGTACCTTGCGCAGGGCGTTTCCGCGAAGAATTTCCTGACTTTGAGATGATGAATGGCGATCTAGATCGCCCGCCATTCCAGGCTGAATCGCTTAAATTGATGTTCAGTCAGGATGCGTTCGCTTACGCAGATCACAAGTCCGGTCTCGCTGTACGCGTGTTCCGGAGCCTGAAGCCGGGTGGCCAGTGGGTTATTCTGGATACGCTGCGCGGCACGTCGACGGGGCGTCTGGCACCTGCCTTTGCCTCATCATGGAGTGAGCCTCAGCTCGTTGATAGCCACGAGATTGCGGAAATCTGCGAAGGAGCTGGTTTCGAACTCGTCAGCGACGAAGATGACCTGACAGGCGATGTCGTGCACGCGGCGCGGCAATCGTTCGACCGGTTCGGGCAGGACTTGTCAGCGCGTCTGGCAGGCAAGCTGGAGCAGGTGAATAAAGTCGTCTACATGCAGGAACTGGGCTGGGAGGCTGAAAGCTGGAAGTGGCGCCAGCGGGCTCTTGCTGGCGAATTGCTGCAGGTGAAAATGTGGAAATTCAGGCGCCCGGCTGAATAGCCTTCTGTATTGGCAGTTTTAGGGTTGTTTAATCCCTGTTTAGCTGTAACAGCGCAATAATAGTTCTCGCAATCGCTGAGGTAAGCCATGTTTGATCTGCCGTCATTTGATGCGCATGAAGGCGTCCACGTATTTCACGACGACAAGACCGGACTTCGTGCCGTTATTGCAATTCACTCAACGGCTCTTGGGCCTGCGGCAGGTGGATGCCGGATGTGGGACTATGTGGACAGTCAGGCAATGGTTCGCGACGCGCTGCGGCTGTCTCAGGGTATGTCTTATAAGAACGCGATGGCTGACCTGCCTCTGGGCGGCGGTAAGTCTGTGATCTGGGGCAACGCAAAGACGGATAAATCTCCAGACCTGTTTCGTGCATTCGGACGCGCGGTTGAGTCGCTTTCAGGAAATTACTGGACCGCGGAAGACGTAGGACTGACGCCGCAGGACCTGGAATATGCACGTGAAGAAACGCGGTATGTGGCAGGCCTGACGTCTGGCGCTGCGGCGAGTGGCGATCCGTCTCCGGTAACGGCTGAGGGCGCTTATCGCGGTATTCGTGCGGCGCTGCTGGCAGACACCGGATCTGACGAACTGGAAGGTCGCTCTGTTGCAGTTCAGGGTGTCGGTCATGTTGGTGCGAACATTGTCCGCAAGCTTCGCCGTGCAGGCGCTACGGTTTATATCGCAGACATTGCTGCTGATGCAGTCTCCGACCTCGCCGACGAAACCGGTGCAATTCCTGTAGGTGTCGATGAAATCCTGTTCCGTGAAGTTGATGTGGTGTCGCCGAACGCTCTCGGCGGCGTTCTGAACTCGGACACGATCGCCAAGCTTAATTGTCAGATCGTAGCCGGTGCAGCGAATAACCAGCTTTTCGCCCCCGAGATGGGTGATGAACTGGCTTCGCGCGGCATTCTTTATGCGCCTGATTACGTGATCAATGGCGGTGGTATCATCAATGTCGCCGCAGAAATTTCCGGCAACTACGATGAAGCCTGGGTGGAAAACAAACTGTCGTCTCTGATCGATACATTGCGTGATGTGTTCGAGCGATCTAGGTCCGAAGGGCGCGCGACACACAGAATTGCAGACGAAGTTGCAAGATCCCGCATCGCGGCAGCGCGTAGGTAAATTCACCTATATTTCAGGTCGCTTGGGGGAGTTTTATACCTGAAATTTGGGCAAGCACGCTAAATTGCGTAGCTGTTTACAGTTAACAGCGTCGATTTTGCTGGAATTCATGAGAGGAATGAATAAGCTTCATAAAGGCTGGGCGGAAGACCTAGGGGGGACACAATATGTCGGATGTGATTGTCCATGTATCAGTTGGTGACAATCAGACTGAAAGCAAATTCTTCGCAGCGATTGATGCGTTCGCACGCCAGCGTTTCGGCGTAAAGAACACTCACAGCGATGAAGCGCCGGATATCATGGTTAAAACGATCCATTCCGGACAGAGTATCCGGAAGGCGATAACGTTTCAGGACCGCGAAACGGCAAGCGAATTTCTGAATTTCTGGCGCAGGCAGTAAAGCCTTACACTTTGTATACAGTGCTGTACTAAAGGTCTCGTCCGGAGTGCTTCGGACGGAACGATTTAAATATTTCAATCTTTACTGATATGATTGCTCTAGTTTCTGCTGATTCGGGAGGCGGATGTGCAATCATTTGCCCGTAATACAGGCACCATGCTCGACGCATCTGATCTGCTCGATGCTATGAAGCCAAAAGTCAGACTCAATATCGTTTTGATTGAGGATGACGCACGCGATGCTTTGCTCTTTCAGGAGCAATTGAGAAGAGCGTCATTTATGACGCCCGAGGTGACTCACTTTACGAGCCTCGAAGCCTTCTTTGAGTCGAATTGTGATAGTCCGGACGTTCTGGTTCTGGATCGCTTTATCCAGCGTGTAGGGCTCACAGAAGGACGTATCCGTCACGTGAAAGCGCGATATCCCGAGACGGGAATCATCATGTATACCGGTTCTATTGCTCCGGCTCTGCGCTCTATCGCGGTGCAGGAAGGTGCGTTTGCGGTTGTTGAGAAGGGAAGCCTTTCGCTGACCGAACTCGAGCTTCTGATCATGACGACCGCGTATGTAGGTTCTAAGATCACAAACTAATTAGTTCCCGTGAAAAAGCGTCGAGACGGCAAGTATTTTCGCTATTCGTGATAGTTTGCTCTCTTCAAAGGCTTCCCTTTTGCTCAAAAATTTGATGCAAGCTGTTTGAAGATTGACGTGACCGACACAAGTCACGCATCGAGAAGAACAGAGCGCAGTCTGCAGGGAGAGCATGATGAACTTTATTGGTGAACCAACCGAAGACCAGTTGGCGATTAAAGATGCCGTGGAGCGTACTTGCTCTCAGTTCGACGATGAGTACTGGCGGGAAATAGACGAAACGGGCAACTGGCCGGAGGCTTTCACTAAGGCTATGGCCGAAGGCGGCTGGCTGGGTGTTGCTATGCCGGAAGAGGTCGGTGGTGCTGGTCTCGGCCTGACTGAGGCATCTATTGTGATGCACACAGTCGCGAGATCCGGCGCAGGCTTTTCCGGTGCATCTGCGATCCACCTCAATATTTTCGGTCCAAAGCCGCTTGAGATTTTCGGGTCTGACGAGCAGCGAAATGTGCACCTGCCGAAGATTATCTCTGGTGAGCAGAAAATGTGTTTCGCTGTAACCGAGCCGAACTCTGGCCTCGATACGTCAAACCTTGAGTCCAAAGCAGAGAAGCAGCCAAACGGCGATTATAAGCTGTACGGCCGTAAAATCTGGACGACGGGCGCACAGCGCGCGGACAAAATCCTGATCATCGCGCGTACAACGCCAAAGGATCAGTGCTCCAAGCCATATCTTGGTCTGTCCCTGTTCTACACCGATTTTGATAAGGTGAAGGCTGGCGCGACGCCAATCCCGAAAATGGGTCGTAAGGCGGTCGAGTGTAACATGCTGTTCTTCGACGGTTATGAGATTCCAAAAGAAGACCTGATTGGTGAAGAGGGGCAGGGCTTCAAATACCTGCTTCACGGTCTGAACCCGGAGCGTGTTCTGTTTGCAGTGGAAGCTATTGGCCTTGGTCAGGCAGCGCTGGCAAAAGCAACTCAGTACGCGAATGAGCGCCGCGTGTTCGGCCGGGCGATCGGTCAGAATCAGGGCATTGCGCATCCACTTGCTAAATCCTGGGCGGAACTCGAAGCGGCTGAGCTGATGGCTTACAAAGCTGCTTCCAAGTTCGACCAGAAGCTGGATTGCGGCGCGGAAGCGAATGCGGCGAAATATCTGGGCGCTGAGGCTGGCTTCAAAGCGTGTGAGACGGCGGTTCTGTCTCATGGCGGGATGGGCTATGCGCGCGAGTATCACGTTGAGCGCTATATGCGCGAAGCGATGCTGGCTCGTATCGCACCGGTCAGCCGCGAGATGATCCTCAACTACATCTCCGAACGCGTGCTCGGCCTGCCGAAGAGCTATTAAACGACATCCTCCCCTCTGCCGGGATAATTGCCGGCAGGGGGACTTATCTTCTCTGTAACGTGTGCCAGAATTCTGCACACTGAGGTTTCTTTTACCGACAATAAGATTTAAGCAGCCTGTTCACAGATTGAGCAGGAGTTCGACTTGTCGGCACAAACTCAGATTCGACGCAAAACCGTCCGTGATATCGCCAAGGCTAAGGGCGGTACCCCGCTCGTATGTCTGACGGCCTATGATGCGCCGCGAGCAGCGCTGATCGACGAGCACGTAGATGTCATTCTCGTTGGCGACAGCGTGGGCATGGTCGTTCACGGGCTCGATTCTACTGTCGGCGTGACGATGGATATGATGGTGCTGCACGGGCAGGCCGTAATGCGCGGCGCCAAGCAGGCTTTCGTCGTCGTCGATATGCCGTTCGGCTCTTATGAAGCGAGCCCAGTTCAGGCGTTTGAAAACGCGTCACGCATTATGATGGAAACACGCTGTCAGGCTGTGAAGCTGGAGAGCGGCGTCTATGCAGGTGAGACCGTGCGTTACCTTGTTGAGCGCGGCATTCCTGTCATGGCGCATGTCGGCTTGCGTCCGCAGGCGATCAACGTGGATGGCGGCTTCAAAGCCAAAGGCCGGACAGATACAGAGCGTGAGCGCGTCATCAACGAGGCGCGAGCCGCTGAAGAAGCAGGTGCGTTCGCTGTGGTTGTGGAAGGCGTGGCCGAAGACCTGGCTGCGGAACTGACACAGGAACTTAGCATTCCGACAATCGGGATTGGTGCGAGCGCTAAATGCGACGGCCAGATTCTCGTAACAGAGGATATGCTGGGTCTGTTCGAATGGACGCCAAAGTTTGTACGCCGCTATGGAAATGTGAAGGGTGAGATATCCTCTTCGGTTGAAAAATACGCCGAAGAAGTGCGCTCCAGAGCCTTTCCGGGCGAGGCAGAAACCTATTCGCTGAAATCTTAGAAATCTTTAAAGTGAAGACGCGTTGAAGAGTGGGCAGACACCCGCTAATGTCTCGCCGCAATGTGAATTTTCCGGGGTAACCGTGTGAGTGATATTTTCGAAGAAGTCGATGAGGCGTTAGCCCAGGACAAAAGTCTTCAAATCTGGCGTGTTGTGCGCCCGTTTGTGTATGGCGGTGTTGCTGTGCTCGTTATCGGTGTCGGCGCATGGGAATTCATGAAGTGGCAGGGCGACCAGTCTCAGAATAATGAGGCAACGGCGTTCTATGCTGCCCAGACGGCGCTGGAAGCGAATGACTATGTCGCGGCTGAAGCCCTTTTCTCTGAAATTGCAAACTCTGACAGCGCATATGCGACACTCGCGGGCCACTATCTGGCGCAGGTTGAGCTTTCAGGACTTGGGGACCGTGCCGCAGCGATCGAGGCGCTGGATTCAGCTGCCGGTCAGGATGGGCCGATGGCAGATATTGCGCTGATGAAGTCAGCCTATTTGCAGGCAAACACGCTCTCCGTTGAAGAACTTGAGACAATGCTCGCGCCAATTCTGGACTCAGATGGCATGACGCTGGTTTTCCTCGCAGAAGAACTTATCGCGTCTCGCGCTTATCAGACGGATGATCTGGCAGAGGCGCGCCGTCGTTTTGAAATGATTTCTTTCTCACTGGATGCCTCCGATGGCGTTAAGCAACGTGCACAACAGGCACTTGCTGCGCTCGATACCCTCGCACAGCTCGACGGCACTAATCAGACAAACGGGGTGACCCAATGAAGACCCAATTTAAACTTGGCGCCCTGACACTGTCGGCGCTGCTTCTGGCATCCTGTTCTACCATTGATAACTTCAACCCGTTCAGCGGCGGCGGCAATGATGACGTCGACACTGTTGATCGTGCGGGTCGTATCGCGATGGTCTCAGCTGTCACCGAGCTTGAGCCTGATCCAGCGCTCGTAGCGACGGCGATTATTCTGCCGGACGCTCTGCGTGTGGATTCATGGAGCCAGGCCGGTCGTGTGCCATCAAAGGTCACGGGGCACGTCGCGGGCGGTACGGAACTGGAAGTCGAATGGCGCTGGACGCGCGGTGAAGGCGCTGACCGTAATCACGCGCTTACCGTTCCACCTGTTGCAGCGAACGGACGTATTTTCGTTTTGGATTCACATCAGACGGTTCACGCAATCGACGCAGAAACCGGTCGTTCGCTTTGGGACGTTGAGCTTGAGTCAGACCATAGCCGTGACAGCCGTGCATTTGGTGGCGGTCTTGCCGTTGCCGGTGACAAGCTGATTGTTTCATCTGGCTTCGGTTTCGTCGCTGCGCTTGATGCTGCGACGGGTTCAGAGATCTGGCATCGTGCGACCGAGGCACCGATTACGGGTTCGCCTTCAGTGCTTGGCGAGCGTATTTTCATCGTTTCCAACAATAACGAGTTCTTTGCCATGTCTCTTGAGACTGGCGAAATTCAGTGGACCGACCAGGCGATTGCGGAAACAGCTCGTGTGCTTTCGTCTCCGAGCCCCGCAGCCGTCGATGATGTTGTTGTGACGCCTTATTCCTCTGGCGAAGTCATCGCGTATCTTCCTGCCAACGGACGCCGCCTCTGGACAGACTCTCTCACGCGTGCAGGCCGGTTCACGCCGATCTCTGCGATCAACGACATTGCATCACGTCCCGTTCTGAATGCCGGCCTCGTTTATGCGAGCAGCCAGTCTGGCGTGCTTGCCGCGATTGATGGCCGTTCAGGAACACGCGTCTGGGAACTGCCATTCGGTACGACGCAGGCACCTGTGATCTCAGGCGAATTCCTCTTCGCAGTCGGCGTGAATGGCCAGCTCATTTGCGTTGAAGCGATTACAGGCCGTGTGGTCTGGACAGAGCAGCTTCCAAACTTTGAAGACATGGAAGACCGTGAAGACCGCATCAGCTATGCTGGACCACTTCTGGCATCTAATCGTCTTGTAACTGTATCGTCTGACGGACGCATTTCAGCGTACTCTCCGCAGACAGGTGAACTCATTGAAGAGCAACAATTGATTCGTGTTGGTCGATTTGGCGCAGATGCGGGCTTTTTCCTTGAGCCAATTGCGTATAATGACCGCATTCTTGTTCTCGCAGATGACGGAACACTGTTCTCTATAAGGTAATATAACCCTATGCCCCTGAAAGTGGCCATTGTCGGCCGCCCGAACGTCGGGAAATCTACGCTCTTCAATCGCCTGGCTGGACAACGCCTGGCGATTGTTGATGACCAGCCGGGTGTAACAAGGGATCGACGCGAAACGCCGGCGGAACTTGCCGGCATGAAGCTTTTGTTGATCGACACCCCGGGATTTGAAGACGTTCACGACACATCGCTTGAGGCTCGTATGCGACAGCAGACCGAGCAGGCGATCAAGGAAGCCGACGTTTCTCTGTTTATCGTTGATGCCCGTTCTGGCGTAACTCCGCTTGATGAGCGGTTTGCGGAGCTATTGCGCCGGGCTGACAAGCCGGTGGTTCTGGCCGCTAACAAGTGCGAAGGCAGACAGGCTGAAGAAGGCCTGATGGAAGCGTTTGCTTTGGGCTTTGGTGAGCCGGTTGCGCTTTCAGCCGAGCATGGCGAAGGCCTCGCTGAGCTGTTCTCTGCTATCGTGCGTGAAGTACCTGAAGCCAAAGATCAGGAAGAAGAGATCATTGAGCGTGAAGCGCCATTTGATCCAGACGCTGAGGAATTGCCTCCGCCGCCAAAGATCGCCCGCCTCATTGTAGTCGGCCGTCCGAATGCGGGTAAATCAACGCTGATCAATCAGTTGCTTCAGTCAGACCGTCTTCTGACAGGGCCTGAGGCCGGCATCACCCGCGACTCGATTGAAGTCGCGTGGGAATATGAAGGCCGTACAATCAAGCTGGTCGATACGGCCGGTCTGCGTAAGCGCGCGAAAGTGCATGAGTCGCTTGAGAAAATGTCCACATCGGACACGATCCGATCTATCCGGTTTGCGGATATCGTTGCGCTGGTGATGGATGCGCGCGACGCCTTCGAAAAGCAGGATCTTCAGATTGCTGACCTTTGCGTTCGCGAAGGCCGTGGCCTCGTCATGGTGATTTCCAAATGGGATCTCGTCGAGAACCCGGATCAGTATGCGAAACATTTGCGGGAAAAAGCTGACCGACTGCTGCCGAACGCTAAAGGTGCGCCGGTTGTGTTCCTGTCAGGTCTTACAGGTAAGCGTATCGACCGGATGATGCCTGCTGTTATGCAGACATTTGATGACTGGAACGCGCGGGTCAAAACCAAAGACCTCAATGACTGGCTTCGCCATGTGGTCGAGCGTCACCCGCCACCATCTGTGCACGGCAAGCCGATCAAACCGAAATATATGAGCCAGATCAAAACGCGTCCGCCGACATTCGTGCTTATGGCGAATCGGGGCGAGAACATGCCGGAAGCCTATAAGCGCTATCTGGTGAACGGTCTGCGTGAAGCATTTGACCTGAAAGGCGTGCCGATCAGGCTTTATGTCCGCCAGGGTAAAAACCCTTACGCGGATAAAGGCTGAAAAGGGTGATTCAGGCTTAATCTCCCTCTTGCATTTGAGTTCGCATAACTTTAGAAGACGCGTTCTTAAATGTGCCGCCTTAGCTCAGTAGGTTAGAGCGCTAGATTGTGGATCTAGAGGTCCCCTGTTCGAACCAGGGAGGCGGTACCATCTTCTTCAACATTTTTAGTTCCTATGGGCTTTCTTTGAGAACGTCTTCTACTCCGTTGTTGGAATTGCGATCGATAAATTAATTTACGGTTGCATGAGGAAGCTATTACTCTGCTTAAGGCTCTAAGAGAGAGGAAGCAGAATGTTTTATGAGTTTACAGCCTTCGATACCGGGCTCCCGCTTCTGGTGCATATCGATCAGATAGTATCTGTTCAGCCTGATGCCCAAAGCGACCGTTTCAGTGCGATCGCGCTGGCTGGCGCGCCTGACAACCTCATAAAGGTGAATGATGTTTATGCTGAAATCGTTCGCGTGCTAGATGGAGCGGGGAAGTGTCTTTCGCCGGTGACGATGCACGGCGTGAGCGTCAGTGATCATCCGCTTCCAAGCTGAGGTGCTTTCAATGTCTGCAGCAGAAAAGCAGAAGCGCGGTTTCTGGTCTTTGATAACAAACGGCTCGATCATCATTCACCTGATTGTTTCAGCGGTCTGGCTTGTTTGCGTGTGCGGTGGCGTCTGGTGGTTTATTGGCATTGATCTTGAGGCGCCACTTCGTCCGAACGAGATGGGTGATTTTCTTGCGGGTGCGTTTTCGCCGCTTGCATTTTACTGGCTGATCGTCGGCTACTGGCTGCAGCGTCAGGAGCTTCAGGAGACACGGAAAGAGATTCAGCGTCAGGCGGATGCCATGACCGACCAGACTGGATATCTCAAGGATGAACTTGAGCTCCGGATCCGGCTCGCTGATGAGGCCTCGGCTAAATCTCGGATTGATGCTGCGGAAGCAAAGATCAAAGCGTTGTTGAAGAGGATCTCCAAATGCCTTCCGTTAACATTGCCAAACGGCGTTGTAATTGAGAAGTTTCACTACAACAGCGGGTTTCCGCCTGTGTCGGGTGTTAAGGATGACCTGCTAAAAGCAAGACTTGATTTCCCTGAAGGGAGGGAAGCTTTTTCTCGCGAGATCACATACAGAGTGGTTTTGAACCTATCTGTGGTGTATTTTGAGGCACAAGTTTTTTATCGCGATTTGTGCAAAGAGGTTCAGGAAATTCAGAGGCTCAGCGGTGACGGTTATGAGGCCATGATTTCCCGTCATTATTTGCTGAGAAGTTGGAGAGATATTGAGGTTGTTGCCCGGCTGTTATTCCATTCAGTTGATCGGTCTGCGATGTTGCAGGCTTTGGCTGAGTTGAAGGCGCAAGAAACAGCGCGACCTGAATCTTCCTAACGTTATGCAATCATTCTTGAGTGCGTTGGCAAATAGCGACCAGGCTGGGGAGGCGGTATCATCATCCTCCTAATGGAAACCTTGCCCTCATCCGGTCATTCCGTGATCGGCGGTGCCTTCGTGTGCGTAAACGTCTTGAATTGTCTGAAGGTTAGCGACTAAGAACAGCCTCAGATAAAATGACTGGAGAAGAAGAGTATGGCCGACCTGAGTGCGGAACGTATTGCAAATGCCGCGCTGGAGTTGGTGGATTCAGAAGGTGTGAGTGCTTTCACCCTGCGCGGGGTCGCCCGCCGTCTCAATGTCACGCCTATGGCGCTCTATCACCACGTCGCAGATAAAGAAGAACTGGCTGCGCTTGTCGTTGATGCCGTTGTTAAATCTGTTCCGCGTGATGATGGCAGCGGCGACTGGAAAGAAGACCTCTGGCTCATGTCGCGCTGGATGCGAGCATATACACTCAAGCATCCTTCTGTTGGTCAGTTGCGTAGAGCGCACCGTGTCTGGACGCCGCTTATGCTCAGTACCACCAATGACTGGTTTGGATACTGGCGTCAGAGCGGGCTGAATGAAGAAAACACGATCAAGGCAGCTGGTGCATGCGGCCTCGCCATTTACGGCCTGATCAATGAAGAGCTGAACATTCGCAATATGACGCTGCCAAAGCCGGAATTGCTCGAGCGTATCCGTAACGTGCAGGCTGTTTTCGAACAAAAGCCGGATGTGGAGTCGATGTTTGAACTTACTGTTCGCTCGGTCATCGACGGTGTGTTTTCACGCTTGAGTGCGGAACAAAACGCCTAAGACCAAAGCCCAATGGCGTGATCGGCGCTCCACGGACAGTATTGTCGCAAAGATAATACGGGAGGGCTCGCATGCGAGCACACATCATCACAGCTATTGGCCTGCTAATCCTAGCCATTTTTGCCTATCGCGGCGCGAATGCACTTATGGCGCCGGGCTTTGGCGTATCCGAGCTATACGTGCTGGGCGGCCTGATCTTAGGTGGCTGGGTTAGTTTCTCCGGTTCAAGCGAACTTCTGGCGCGCCGGCGCGAAGCGCGCGCTTCGGTAGATTAGTCAGTAGAGAAAACTCGAAATTCTCACTTTAACTCGCGTCTGTAGAACACTCTGCAGACGCCACATTTGTTTGTGCCGAGAAGTATTTAATACACTTTATTTTACTCTGAAGTGTTCGACCAAAGTCCCTCTACTCAAAATAACTGACTTATTTGATCCTTCATTACAGGCGGAAAAACCGCTGTGAATAAACTGGGGAGGTCATACCTTGTCAAACGAACCAACTAAAGTGGATGCGAAAGGGTATTGGTCGGCGACAGTCAAGCTGACGATATCGCTGCTCGTAATCTGGTTCGCCGTGTCTTATGGGGCCGGCGTTCTTTTGCGTGATGTGCTCGACAACGTTTCAATTGGCGGTGCGCCGCTGGGCTTCTGGTTTGCCCAACAAGGCGCGATCTACGTCTTTGTCGCGCTGATTTTTTACTACTGCTTCGCGATGAACAAGATTGAACGCAAATACGGCGTGAAGGGCTAGCATCATGGATTGGACAATCTTCTTCGTGGTGGCGAGCTTCGGCACCTATATCGGTATTGCGCTCTGGGCGCGTGCCGGGTCAACAAACGACTTCTATGTTGCGGGTCACGATGTGCACCCGATGATTAACGGCATGGCGACGGCGGCTGACTGGATGTCTGCGGCGTCCTTCTTATCTATGGCCGGCCTGATTGCTTCGCTTGGCTATGGTGGCTCAGTCTATTTGATGGGCTGGACAGGGGGCTACGTGCTTCTCGCGCTGTTGCTGGCGCCATTCCTTCGTGAGTTCGGCAAGTTCACCGTTCCGGACTTTGTGGGCGACCGCTACTATTCGACAGCTGCCCGCGTGATTGCGGTCATCTGTGCTTTGTTCGTGTCTTTCACCTACATTGCCGGTCAGATGTCAGGCGTGGGTATCGCATTCTCGCGCTTCCTTGGCGTTGACTTCAACACCGGTATTCTTGTCGGCATGGGCATCGTCTTCGTTTACGCGGTTCTGGGCGGCATGAAGGGCGTGACCTATACGCAGGTGGCTCAATATTGCGTACTGATTTTCGCATACACCGTGCCTGCGATCTTCATCTCAATGATGATCACCGGCAATCCGGTTCCACAGCTTGGCTTTATCTCCAACGTTCGCGGCGAAGATGTTTCCATGCTGGAAAACCTGAACCAGGTCGTCACAGAGCTCGGCTTCATCGAGTACACGAGCACGAACAAGTCATGGATCGACGTCTTCGCGATCACCGGCGCTCTCATGTTCGGTACAGCGGGTCTTCCGCACGTGATCATCCGCTTCTTCACGGTTAGCAGCGCAAGTGCTGCACGTGTATCTGCGGGCTGGGCGCTCGTCTTTATTGCGCTTCTTTACACAGTTGCTCCGGCCGTTGGCGCGTTCGCTCGCTACAACATTATCGATACCGTCAATGAAACGACTTACATCGAAACGGATGACTACGCGGCAGCTGCCGAAGGCATCACAAGCGATGGCGGTACACCGGTTCCTGAATGGTTCAAGAACTGGGAACGTACAGGTCTGGTTGGCTTTGAAGATATGAATGGCGATGGCCTGATGCAGATCCGTGGCCCGAACGCTCCGGATGGTCTGGCGAACGAAGTCACGATCAATAACGACATCTCTGTTCTGGCGAGCCCTGAAATTGCTCAGCTGCCTGAATGGGTAATCGGCCTGATGGTTGCAGGTGGTCTCGCGGCTGCGCTGTCCACAGCGGCTGGTCTCCTCATGGTGATTTCGTCTGCGATCAGTCACGACCTCTGCCGGAGAACCCTGTTCAAAGGAATGAGTGACAAGACTGAGCTTCGTATTGCACGTGTTGCTGCAGCAGGTGCTGTAGCCGCAGCCGGTCTGATGGGGATGAATACGGCCAAACTCGCCTTTGTGGCGCAGGTGGTGGCGTTCGCCTTCGGTCTGGCCGCCGCGTCGCTCTTCCCAATCATTTTCCTCGGTATTTTCTGGAAGCGGATGAACAAGGAAGGCGCAATTGCGAGCATGGCGTTCGGCCTCATCTCAACCTTCTCCTACATCTACTATTTCAAATTTGTAGATACGGACCCGTCACACTGGTTCCTCGGTGTGTCACCTGAAGGTATCGGCTTCGTCTTCATGTTCTTCTCTGCGATCATCGGTATTGTTGTGTCTCTCCTCACAGCGCCGCCGCCGCAGGAAATTCAGGACCTCGTTGAAGATATCCGTGTCCCGGGTACGCGTACGCGCCATGGTTCAGTGGATGAAGATATGGGGCCTATGGACGATCATACGCCAACTCCGGCGGAGTAATTTTGCAACGGATATGGAATTGGAAGGGGCGGCTTTGGTCGCCCCTTTTTCGTATACGACCAGAGGAGGAGTTGCGTCGCCGCACGCGCTGTCACATCCTCAGGGCAGGAGTATTTGCCCATGCCAATCTGGCTCATTCTGATTACCAGCGCGATTTATATGAGCGGCCTGTTCGTATTGGCCTGGCAGGGGGATAAACGCGCTGACGATAAAGCATTCGCTTACAGCCCAACGCGCTATGCGCTCGCGATTGCCGTATATTGCACATCCTGGACTTATTTCGGGGCGGTGGGCACCGCGGTGGAGGCCGGATGGCAGTTCCTGCCGATTTATATCGGGCCAATTCTGGTTTTCTTCTTTCTACCGGACACGCTGCGCCGGATCGCTGATATCTGTACGCGTGAAACGATTACATCTCTCTCTGACTTTCTGGCTGCGCGCTATGGCAAGTCACGGGTGCTGGCAGCGTTTGCGACTTGCGCTGCTGTCGCCGGAAGTGTGCCTTATATCGCGCTCCAACTGAAATCCGTTGGCTGGAGCTTTCAGGCCTTGTCGGCGGGGCAGAGGCTTCCGGACGCCGCGCCTCCTGATGAAACGGTTCTCATCACATCGCTCGCGCTTGCTGCATTCACGGTGTTCTTTGGCGCGCGTCACGCGGATACCACCAAGCATAATGTTGGCCTGATGAGGGTGCTGGCCTTTGAAGCCATCGTGAAGATTAGCGCTCTGGCGGCAGTTTGTTTTCTTGCTGTGTTCCTGCTGACGACCAATGAAGTTCCGACGGTTCAGGAGGCACCATCGCCGTTCACAGCGGAGATGAACTGGGTCCGCTTTTTCTCGACCATCATGATGGCAGGCGGTGTTATCATCTGTCTTCCGAGGCAGTTCCATATTCAGTTCATTGAGCGCCAGAGTAATGCTGACCTGAAGCGTGCACGCTGGATGTTCCCCGGCTATCTGGCGATTACCTGTTTGATGGTCGTGCCAATCGCACTGGCGGGTATGAGTTTCCTTCCGGCAGGAATGTCGCCGGACCTCTATGTTCTGGAATTGCCGATGGTCTACGCAAACGGTTTCATGCCGTTGCTGGTGTTTCTTGGCGGCTTTTCTGCCGCATCGGGCATGGTCATCGTCTCGACAATTGCGCTCTCCACCATGGTGACGAACGATCTGATCGTTCCGACACTTATGCGGTTCAATCGATTGAGCGCACTGGAGACGCGCGGCGGCGAACTCCTTCTTACGATCCGGCGTATCGTTATGCTCTGCATTCTGGCGCTGGCTTACGGCTATTATCGCGGGGCAGGTAGCGCCGATGCGTTGGCCCAGATTGGTCTTCTATCCTTCGCAGCGGCAATCCAGTTCGCACCGGCTCTGATCGGTGCGCTCTACTGGCGGTCAGGCAAGTCCTCAGGCGCGATTGCGGGCCTCTCAGTCGGAATGACATTCTGGCTGTTCACTCTGTTCCTGCCCGAGGTGATCGGCATTGAGACCATGCGGGTCTTCACGCCGGGTGGATTCGACCCTCAGGCGCTGTTTGGAGTGTCTTTCGGTGACACCATCACCCACGGCGTAATCTGGAGTATCGGCAGCAATCTCATCGCCTATGTGATTGTTTCCATGCGTTCTGGGGAGCGCCTGCGGGACCGCATTCAGGCTGCAGCGTTTGTAGACCAGCAGATCGACCCGCTCACAGTCAGCGCCAGCGTGACGACGAGCCAGTTTACCGACGCCACGCCGAGCGGGCTAAAGGCGCTGGCGGCACGTTTTCTCTCTCCTGAAGCGGTTGAGCACGCCTTCGAAAAATTCGAGGAAGAAACCGGTGTTACCTCGAGTGGCGATGATCCCGCAGACTGGCGACTAGTGCAGCGTACAGAAAAGCTCCTCGCCAGCGCACTGGGTGCAGGCTCGGCGCGTGTTGTTATGTCGTCTGCTGTCGGCGGAATGGATGTCGCGCTGGGCGATCTCCTGTCCATTCTGGACCACCGCACGCAGGCCGAGCGGTTTGATAAAGGCATGCTCCATTCCATGCTGGAAAACATTCCCTCCGGCATCAGCGTTGTGGACAGTGAACAAAAGCTCGTCGCATGGAACCAGGCCTATGTAGAGTTGTTCGACTATCCGCCTGAGCTACTTCAGGTGGGCATGCCGATTTCACGCCTGATTGGGCATAATCTTGAGTCAGGCTGGATTGAAGGAGACCCTGCCGAGCAGGCGCGGCGCCGCGTCGAGTACATGCGCTCGGGTACATCGCATCGCTATGAACGTGAAAGTCATGATGGTCGGTGGCTGCGGATCACGGGCAGCCCCATGCCCGGTGGCGGTTATGTCTCGATCTTCCATGACATTACCGAAGACAAGTTCCGCGAGCAGGCTTTGCTTGAGGCCAATGAATCGCTCGAGGCACGCGTAGAAGAGCGCACGGCTGAACTTCTGCAAATGGCCGGTGATCTTGATCAGGCTCGCATGGATGCAGAAGGGGCGAATGCTTCGAAAACCCGTTTTCTCGCGGCGGCCAGTCATGATCTGTTGCAGCCTCTCAATGCGGCTCGTCTGTTCCTTGCTTCAGTGGATTGCGAGCAGGAGAGCCAGACATCGGGTCTTATCAGTAAGGCTGATCGAGCGATCCAGTCAGCGGACAATTTGCTGAAAGGGCTGCTCGATATTTCACGTCTCGACCACGGCAATATCGCAGCGCAGTCCACAACACTGATGCTCGGTCCATTGCTCGAAGATCTGGTCGATGAGGCCACACCAATGGCGGAGAAGGCAGGACTGAAAATCCGTATTGTGCCGACCTCGCTGAGTGTTTCAGCGGACCCTGATTTTCTTCAAAGCGTCATTCGTAACTTTCTCTCCAATGCCCGGCGATACACCAAAGAAGGCGGTGTGCTAGTGGGCGCGCGCCGACGCGGAGACATGGTGCGTATCGAGGTTTGGGATACGGGCCCGGGCATTCCTGATGCCAAGCGGGATATTCTCTTCGAAGAATTCCAGCGTCTGGACGATGTCGACAATCTGGGCATTCGCGGGGCAGGGCTCGGTCTTTCCGTTGCAAGGCGGCTTGCCGGGCTTATGAGAGCAAAACTCGGGTTATCCTCTTGGGAAGGCAAGGGAAGCGTGTTTTCGGTCACTGTTCCAATGGCGGGGATGGCGCCTCGCAGAAGCCGTGTCGTAGCGCCGGTGAAAACTAGCAGCGCCAGTCTCGAGGGTGTTCGCGTTCTTTGCGTGGATGACGAACGTACCATCCTGGATGCGATGTCATCACTTTTGATGCGCTGGGGCTGCGAGGTACAAACCGCTGGAAGCCTACAGGAAGCACAGGCATGTGCATCTGAGATCGGAGGCTTTGATGCTCTGCTCGTCGACTATGAACTGAATAACGGTGAGACGGGCGTTGATGTCATTACGGCCCTGCGCTCAAGCCTGACAACACCGGATAATAGCGCCATCATCACAGCGAATACCGGAGCGGAGATTGAAACCGCGGCGAGTGAGCAGGGCGTCATCCTGTTGCGCAAGCCCGTCGATTCGGAAGAGCTCAGAGCCTTCCTGGAAGCTTGCCGTTTACGTCTACCGGCTTAGTCGGCTGACGTTGCCTCTTTGAAGATGAGGAGGGCCTGAGTGCGGTTGTTCGCGCCGAGCTTACGAAAGATTGCTGTCATATGAGCTTTCACCGTGGCCTCGGAAATTCCCATCTCATAAGCGATCTGCTTGTTGAGAAGCCCGTCTGAGAGACCGTTGAGCACGCGTCGCTGTGCAGGCGTCAACGAGGCAAGGCGCGCGGCAACGGCTTCGCTTTCCGCATCTAGTCCGCCATCTTCGGAGACAGGAAACCACGTTCCGCCATCAAGTGCGGTAACAAGGGCTGCGGAAAGATCCTCTGAAGACAGGCTCTTAGGAAGATAACCTGATGCGCCGAGTGATTGGGCTCGGGCGTAAGCTTCGCCGCCTTCGGTCGCTGAAACAACATAGACTGGCGCGTCACCAACAGCTGTTTTGAGCTTGACGAGACCATCAAAGCCGGTGGCGTCAGGAATGTTCAGATCGAGTAGCAGCAAGTCATAGCGCGTGTCTGAGACGGCGCTCATGGCCGCGGTTATGGATGCAGCTTCTGCTGTGTCCGCGCCGTCTGGAAATGCTTTTTGAAGCGCTGCCTTCAGCGCATCACGAAACAATGGATGATCGTCCACGATCAGCACTGCTGGTCTTGACGGTGTCATGTCCTCAATCCTCCCACCCGTTTTTCAGAGCGTTTTCTTTCAGTCTGTAGCCACAACACGACGAAAGTCGACTCGTCCTCGACCTTAGTCTTAGCACCAATTGCTAATAGAGCGGATCAGAGACTGAGCAGATACTGCCTCCCATAACGATATAAAAATCAACCCCTGGGGAGGTTAAACAATGAAGACGACTCTTAAAGCACTCATGCTTTCCGGTGTGGCGCTCGGTCTGACCGGTTCAGCAACGGCGGACGAGGCCGAACTGGAAGCACGCATCGCCGCATTAGAAGCGCTGGTGCAAAATCTGAGCGCGCAGGTGGATGCAGAACGGACGCAAACTGATCAGGATATTGTCCGTCTGGAAGCAGCGGCCAGTTCAGCACCAGCCGCAGCGCCAGCGGCGCAACAAGATGGCATGATGCTGGGTGACACGAATGTTCGCGTGGGCGGCTATATCGACCTCGATGCGCATGTCACCAGTCTGTCCGATGGTGCTATCGGCTCATCTTCCATTGCACGTGACTTCCACATTCCGGGCGCAACGCCGATTGGCGGCAGCGGTACGACCGCAACTGATATGACGGCTCAGGCATCTCGCATCTTTATCGCCGGTGATCGCGATATCGATGGCAACAAAGTCTCCGGATATTTCGAGATGGACTTCCTTGGCTCGCTTCAGGGCAATGAGCGTGTCTCCAGCTCATTTTCTCCGCGTTTGCGTCGTGCGTATATTGACGTGAACGGCCTGCGCGTCGGTCAGGAATGGTCCACCTTCCAGAACACGTCCGCTATTCCGGAAAGCGCTAGCTTCCTCACGCTGTCAGATGGCATGGTGTTCATGCGTCAGGCGCAAATTCGCTACACGAACGGTAACTGGCAGTTTGCTCTGGAGAATGGTGATACAACAGTCTCTCCAGTGGGCGGCGGTCGTATCGAGGCCGACTCCAATACGCTTCCGGATGCCGTGGTTCGCTATAACCACACCGGTGACTTCGGCAATGTGTCATTCTCCGGTCTTGCTCGTCAGCTCCGTTACGAAGCTGCGGGTATTGAAGAGCAAACAATGGGCTATGCGCTCAGCGTTGCGGGTAAGCTGAATGTTGGCGGCGGCGATGATGTACGCTTCTCTCTGACGGGCGGTGAAGGCCTCGGACGCTATATCGGCCTCAACGCGGCCAACGGTGCCGCAGTTAATCCAATGACGGGTGAGCTGGACGTGATTCCTTCATATGGCGGTCTCATTGCCTGGAGGCACCCGTTCGGTGAAACAGCCCGGCTGAACCTTGGTTATTCAGGACTATTTATCGATAATCCGTCCTATGTTGCTTCATCTATGACACAGTCTGTCCAGTCAGTTTACGGGGCGGTCTTGTGGGACATTGCGCCAAGGGTGACAATGGGGACGGAACTACTCTTTGGGCAGCGTGAAGACGAAGCTGGAAACTCCGGCGATATTTCTCGGTTCACCTTCTCAACGAAGTACGCATTCTAGAACTTAAAACATACGGGAGTGAGGCATGGCAGACGGTAACAGCAATACAGAACAGGCGGTATTTCCTGTTCCTGCTGAGATCGCAGATGCGGCAAAGGTCGATACCGCAAAGTATCTGGAAATGTACCAGAAGAGCGTAGACGATCCGGACGCATTCTGGGGTGAAGCGGGCAAAAGGCTGGACTGGAGCAAGCCTTACTCCAAGGTGAAAGATGTCTCTTACGACCAGTCGGATCTGCATATCCGCTGGTATGAGGATGGCGAACTCAATGTCAGTTATAACTGCATTGACCGCCATCTGGAGACGCGCGGCGATCAGCCAGCCATAATCTGGGAGGGCGATGACCCGAGCGTTGCTAAGACCGTCACATACCACCAGCTTCACGAGCATGTTTGCCGCTTTGCCAATGTGCTGAAAAAGCTGGGTGTGAAGAAGGGCGATCGCGTCACGATCTACCTACCTATGATCCTTGAGGCAGCCTACGCGATGCTCGCATGTGCGCGTATCGGTGCGGTTCATTCGATCGTCTTTGGCGGGTTCTCACCTGAAGCTCTTGCGGGTCGTATCAATGACTGTGATTCCACAGTCGTTATTACCGCTGATGAGGGGCTTCGCGGTTCTAAAATCGTCCCGCTTAAAAAGAACGTAGATGCCGCGCTCAAGCACGCGCTTGGCGTCGAGAAGGTTCTTGTTGTCGAGCACACTGGTAATCAGGTCCCGATGAAAGGTGGCCGCGATGTCTGGTGGCACGAAGCGGCAGCTGGCGTGGACGAGTTCTGCGACCCTGAGCCGATGAACGCAGAAGATCCGCTGTTCATTCTGTATACGTCTGGCTCAACAGGTAAGCCTAAAGGCGTTCTGCACACCACAGGCGGCTATCTTGTCTGGGCGAGCATGACGCACGAATACGTCTTCGACTACAAAGACGGTGACGTCTATTGGTGCACGGCGGATGTGGGCTGGGTCACAGGCCATAGCTATATCATTTATGGTCCGCTCGCGAATGGTGCTCAGACGCTTATGTTTGAAGGCGTACCGAGCTATCCGGATGCATCCCGCTTCTGGCAGGTTGTCGACAAGCACCAGGTCAACATCTTCTACACGGCGCCAACGGCTATTCGCGCGCTCATGCGCGAAGGCGAAGACTTCGTCAAAAAGACCAGCCGTAAGTCGCTCCGCATTCTTGGGTCTGTCGGTGAGCCGATCAACCCTGAGGCCTGGCTCTGGTACTACAATGTTGTCGGTGAAGGCCGTTGCCCGATTGTTGATACATGGTGGCAGACGGAAACCGGCGGCATCATGATCACGCCGCTGCCGGGCGCGACCGATCTGAAGCCGGGTTCGGCGACACGCCCATTCTTTGGCATTAAGCCGATCCTTGTGGACTCTGAGGGCAAAGAGCTTGAAGGCGCTGTCGATGGCAATCTCTGCATCACGGACTCATGGCCGGGCCAGATGCGCACGGTTTATGGGGACCATGAACGTTTCTTCCAGACCTATTTCTCAACCTATCCGGGCCGCTACTTCACCGGTGATGGCGCACGTCGCGATGAAGACGGGTATTTCTGGATCACAGGCCGCGTCGACGACGTGATCAATGTCTCAGGTCACCGCATGGGAACTGCTGAAGTGGAAAGCGCGCTTGTGGCTCACGACATGGTGTCTGAGGCCGCCGTGGTTGGCTATCCGCACGATATCAAAGGGCAGGGCATCTACGCCTATGTCACGCTGATTGCTGGCGTAGAACCGACGGAAGAAATCCGGAAGGATCTGGTGAAATGGGTCCGTACCGAGATTGGCCCGATTGCCAGCCCTGACCTCATCCAGTTTGCGCCGGGGCTTCCGAAAACCCGATCCGGCAAGATTATGCGCCGTATTCTGCGCAAGATTGCAGAGAATGATTACGGCTCGCTGGGTGATACATCGACACTCGCAGAGCCTGAAGTCGTGCCTCAACTCATTGAGAACCGCATGAACCGATAGGTTCAGATACAGTCTCCCGTGATGCCGTCCCGAACTGCAAAGAAGGTACGGCTCCGTAACTAAAAGGGCGATGATCGTGTGATCATCGCCCCTTTTTTTAGTCTGAGATGTGCGGAAGCGGCTTAGTTGTCGCCGCCCGTTGCGCCCGCCTGACTGGAGCGCATGCGCATCATCATTTCCATAGCCGCGCCCATTTCTTCACGAGACAGAGCACCGTCGCCGTCACCATCGAACTGGCCAATCATTGGCGCTGCCATCATGCCGAACATGCCGCGATTCATTTCTTCCGGCTCGACCAGACCATCAAAGTCATCATCAAGCGCGCCGAAAAGCATGCCGCTTTCAAGCTCTTCCTGCGTTTCCGTCATCGGATCCGCTGTCGTTTCACCAACCCAACGGTATGTGAGGCGGGTGTACATCATTTCTTCGAATGACTGGTCGCCCCATGTGATGGTTGAGGTCGGATCAGGGTTCGCGAAGTTACGCTCTGAGTTGTCATAGAAATAGTGAGCGACCAGACGGTCACCTGCGTTGATCATGATCGGCTCAGAGAGACGATAGTCGAACTGCCAGTTGAAGTCATAACGCGGCGAGTTGATCACGACTTCAGTTTCGCCGGTTGTGCGGATCAGTTCCATATACATGGAGCGCGCACGATAGTGAGCGTGCGGGTAAACGCCGAGAAGTTCAGCGTCCGCTGGGAACTCAACGTAAGCAACTTCCTCGTGGCGTTCCTCGCCCGGCGGAATTGTGATGGTCGGATCGACGATCACATAGCTGCGTGTGTAAAGCTCTGGCTGTTCGTCATGGAAGTAGAAGCCAACACGTGTGTAGTCTGTCACTTCACGGCCGTTCGGCGTGTAGTGCATCTGGAAGCCGATCGCGCCGCCCGCAGGGAATGGGACACCGGAATTGTCCGGGTGGATCATGGATTCTTCGCCGACCGCGTATGTGCCTGTAGAGAACTCCCACTGACCGAACGTATCCGTCGCGCCCGGAGGCGGCATTTGGGACATATATCCTGTCAGAGCGTGGTGAACTGTATCCCGTGTTCCAGGCTGAATTGTCGTTGCGCGCAGCCAGTGATCTTCCGTCAGTGGATTTGCAACAACCGGGTACTGGTAGTCGACAACGCCGGTTGCAGGAATATCGAATGGATCGATCTCCAGAACGAGATCTGGCTCACCGAGCGGCCATTCAGGTACTTCGAATTCGACGCTTGGCAGAGGGTCTTCGCCTTCGCCACGTGGCGTGCCTGCTTCAATCCAGCGGATGACCGTCTGGTATTCTTCGGTAGAGAGCGAGCGGCTGTGTTCGACTTCGCGAATGGTTTCGTCAAACGACCAAGGGGGCATACGCTTGGTCATCATGACTTCGCGCATCATTGGCGCCCAGCCGACGACAGTTTCATAGTCGGTCATCGCCCATGGCGCGATGCCGCCAGTCGTGTGGCACTCGACGCAGTTTTCGATCAGAACCGGTGCGACGTCGTTAGCGTAAGATACGGAAAGCGGCTCATTACGCGCTGGGAAGCTGATGAGCTGACCGTCCGGCTGAGACGACGCAACCGTGACCTCTTCGTCCGCGATGAGTTGATCCAGCACGGCAGCGATGTTGCTCGCATCGTCAGCAACATCACCGTGATAGACGAGCTTGAAGCCTTCGAGTGGAGAATAGATAAACACTTCGCCTGCGCGGCTTGCGCCGATTTGCTCACCAACAAGCTGGGTGCGGTCGAGCAGAACCGGGATCGTCCAGCCATTCTCTTCTACGGCTGCAGCGATGTCGTCACGCGTCGTGCCGATAGTGGAGTTCAGAGCGTAGAACGGAATGTCGTGCTCGGAGTAGCGTTCAGCGAGCTCGGAGACTGCCGTCATCACCTCATCAGATGCTTCGCAACCATTGCACTGGGTTACGATGACGGATGCCGGTACGTCCGCATAGTAGAAAAGTTCGTGTGCATAGCCTGTTTCATCATTCAGACGAAAGTTGCTGGCGTAATCAGCGAGAACAACCGGAGTTGTTGATTCTACGGAGTTTTCAGCGGAAACGTCAGAAGAAGTAGACGTGCTTTGACCGCAGCTTGCTACAGAAAAGAGCGCAATAGCTGCAACACTAGTTAGGCCAGCGGACCTGATAGACCGGATCATGTTGTTCTCCCGAGGACATGTTTTTGTAGTACTTTGCTACACTGTTTGGGCGAGCTAATACCGTTTTTCCCTAGAAGAATATAGTCCAGTCTATCAAAATCCTTACTATCGCGATGTGATATTCAGCACTTTTTATACGGTGTAAGGCAAAAATATCTCACTTTGTGCTCAGTCTTCGAGCGCTCTCGCTACGTCAGCCCGATAGTTGAATCCCGCCAGAATCAAACAGATGACGCTCGCACCATTAAATAGCAGCACCCACTCAAGTGCGTGCTTCAGAGGTGCTTCGTGACCGCCAGCTGAGAACATGTCGCTGAGGAAGCCCGTCACCCAAGGGCCGCCGCTGATGCCAATCAAAGTGAGGCAGAACAGCGTGAATGCGGATGAGAATGAGCGCATGCGCAGCTTCACCAGTTCCTGCGAAGCCGTGTACGCAATGCTCGCATAGATCAGGCCCACAAAGTTTGGCACCACATTCCAGATATAGGCTTCCATTGGCGTTGTTGCCTGCAGGAACATGAATGCAAACGGCAGAGCGATTGCTGATGTGACGGCGATGATCCATGGACGCCAGCGAAGGTCTTTGGCTGAGAGCTTGTCACAGATGAACCCAATCACAATGGCACCGACAGAACCGACGCCACCGATCAGAAGCCCGAGAGGGATCGCAACATCCTGAGGCTGAAGATCATAGGTGCGCTGCAAATGGCTTGATGTGAACGCGACATAAGCGTTCGCAGAGACGCAGATGAGCAGGCAGCCGAGCAGCAGGAACATGTAGGAAGACTGGCTCATCATGAAGCGGAACGTCTCCATCATGCTTGGCGCAGGCTCGCTGGTATCTGTGTGGCGATTTTCGGAAATGCCGCGTTGAGGTTCTTTGACTGTAAAGCGCAAGATGATGGCGAGGAGAATGCCAGGTACACCGGCCGCGAAGAATGCGGCGCGCCAGCCAAAGTTGGCATAGACCAGAGCACCGACGATATAGCCAAGCATAATGCCGAAGCCGATACCGGTCGTGTAAATGCCAAGCGCCATTGCTCGCTCGCGCGGTGCGTACAGGTCTGAGATCATAGATGTCGCGGGAGGTGTGCCGCCGGCTTCGCCGATGCCTACGCCCATACGGGCCAGGAAGAGTTGCCAGAAGTTTTGCGTGACGCCGCAGACCGCGGTCGCACCGGACCAGACGAGCAGGGCGAGGGCGATAATATTCCGGCGGTTGGACCGGTCAGCCAGATAGGCAACCGGAATGCCGAGCGTAGCGTAGACCAGAGCAAAGCTCAGGCCCGTTAGGAGGCCGAGCTGTTGGTCGGATAACTGCATCGCCGCTTTGATCGGCTCGAGCACCGTGATGATGACCTGACGGTCGAGGTGGTTGAAGGTGTAGACCATCGTCAGGACGGCCAGAACCCAGGCGCGGCCCTTTACCTTGTTGGTGACCGGTTCTGCTGTTGTTTGGATGTCAGACATTAGCTGGCTCCCTGTTCGAGAAATGGACGGAGCGCACCCTGCACAACAGGTTCGTCCAGTAGAGGGGTGTGGCCGACGCGCGGCACGGTAACGAGTTCCGCATAGCCGTGCTTGCGGACCATTTTTCTGGCATTCTTGTCTGACAGGAGGTCAGAGATTTCGCCGCGCACCAGAAGCAGCGGGACAGGTTTCATCACTTTGAAGAGCTTCCACATCGCCATATTGGTGAAAATGTTCGGACGCACTTCTTTCACAGTGCGCGAGATTTCAGGATCATAGTCGAGTTCGACACGTCCATCGTCCAGCTCTCGATAAGTGCGACGGGCAAACGCCATCCAGTCTTCATGCGTGTAGTCAGGAAATGCAGAACGCTGCACATCCTCGACGGCTTTTGCCGCAGCTTCCCAGTTATCTTTTTGCAACGTGCCGCCGACATAATTCTGGATGCGATCAAGGCCTTCTTTCTGGAGGACAGGCCCGATATCGTTCAGGACGACACCTTCAATTCGGTGGGGGATCATGGTCATGAGCACCATGGACATGAGGCCGCCCATGCTTGTGCCGACGAGTTTTACGGTCTCAATTTCGAGATGATCGAGCAGGGCAATCATGTCCTGCGCATAAATCGCAGGGGAATAGTTCACCGGATTTGTATCGCGTTCGGAAAGCCCGCGTCCGCGCACATCGACTGCTATGAAACGAACATTCGTGCCGCTTTCGAGCAACGCGTTTATCATAGGTTCGAAATCTTTGTGATTGCGCGTGAGCCCGTGCATGCACAACGCCGTCACAGGGGCGTCGTCCGGGCCGTAACTTTTCGCGTACAGCTTCAGACCATCGCCCGAGCGATAGTAGATATCCAATTTTTTGCCTCCCAGAAGACCTATCAGGCATTGCCCTCTTTACGTCTTCAACAATTGTTGAAATTCTAGACTCTGAATGCGGGAGCGCAAGCTTTTTCAGGCAGAGTTTTGCCTTTGCAGGTGTTGTCCGCTAACTGAATAAAAATAATAGGGGAGCTAACGTTGGGACATGGCGGTAGAAAACAAAAAGCAGGATAAGCGCGAAGCTATTCTGAACGCAGCGGAGAGCCTCTTCGCCAAGCATGGCTATGACGGTGTGACGCTGCGTGCCATTGCCAAAGAGGCTGGTGTGGATGTGGCGTTGGCAAATTACCACTTCGGCCCGAAGCGGGATTTGTTCGATGCGGTGCTACTTCGTCGTGCGCAGATACTGAACAGCTGGCGTCTTGAAGCGCTGGAAACGACCGTTCAGAACGCGGCACCGAACCCGCCGCAAGTCAAAGACATTATTCGCGCTTATTTCGAGCCGCTATTAAAGCGATCGCAGGTTCAGGAGCCTGGCTGGAAAAGCTATTACGCATTGATCGCGTATGTGAACAGCTCGCCGGAATGGGGCGGTACGCTGATGACCCAGTTCTTCGATCCGATGATCCACCGGTTTCTCGCCGTTCTGAAAACTGCGCTTCCCGGTGTTCCCGATAAAAGCGTATATTGGGGCTATCACTGCCTCTCCGGTGCGTTGACGCTGGCCTTTGCGCAGACTGGACGTATCGACCATCTGTCTGACGATCTCTGCAAGTCTGATGATCTGCCCGATGCGTGCGATTACATAGTCGACTTTGTGGCTGCAGGTTTCTCGGATATGATTGCAGCAAGTCAAAAAGAAACGGCGACGCTTTAAGCGTCGCCGTTCTTCGTTTTAGCCGTGCTTCCCGATTAGAACGAGAAGTCGAAGCCGAGAGTGACAGTGCGCGGGTCACCGTAGAAGCCTGTCAGTGTGCCTTCGAGGCCGAGTGTTGGTGTTGGCGGGTTAGTCGCTTCGTTTGTGAAGTTGTAGCCAGCAACGATGTAACGCTCGTCTGTGAGGTTTTTGCCGGACAGTGTCAGACCATAGCGGCCGTCGGCTGTTTCCCAGCGGATAGACGCGTCGAGCAGAGTGTAAGCTTCCTGATCGAGGTAGGCGCTTGGTGTCTCAAACTGGCTGGAGTCGCCGCGGTAAGACGCCATGACGTTAGCGAGCAGGTTGCCTTCATTCATGCCGAGGTTGAACGGCGTGTCGTAAGCAAGACGCAGGCTTGCAGTCCAGTCTGGTGTATTCTGGACAACACGCTGGTCAGCTACGTCGTTGCCAAATGCGTCGATGTATTCGTCGTAAGACGCATCGAGATAACCGAGAGACCAGCTTGCATTGAACAGGTCGCCGTCATTGATCACGTCCTGAGCGAATGTAGCATTACCCTCAAACTCGATACCCCAGATAGTTGCCGCACCAGCGTTTGTTGTGACGCCCGTGAAGGTGTCATTGACGCCGTCATTGTCCGTATCAACGCCAATAGAGCCCGGGATCTGTACGTCTGAATAGTCAGATGTGAAGGCTGCGACAGAGTAGTTCAGCAGGCCGCCGAACTGGCTCGCTTTGTAACCGACTTCAAAGCTGTCGACTTCTTCTGGATCGAATTGCATGAATTCGAACTGCTCCTGAGGCGACACGATACCGTCCTGATCGAGGTCAGGTGCAGCGCTTGTCTGGCCACGCGGGTCGAAACCGCCGCCTTTGAAGCCCTGTGCATATGTGAAGTAGACATTGCTGTCGTCTGTCAGATCATAAGCGAGGGAAAGACGCGGGCTGAAGTCAGAGAAGTCCGCAGACCCATCAAAGTCTGACGTTGTCGCAATCAGGATCGGGCTGCCGCCGAAGAATTCAGAGAAACCGCCGATAAAGGTACGACGCAGAACCTGAGACGTACGCTTGTCTTCCGTGTAACGCGCGCCGAGTGTAACTGCGAAACGGTCGGTTACGTCGTATGTGAAGTCACCGAAGACAGACCATGTTTCAGTGTTTACGTCACCGAATGTCTGAGCGTTCAGACCTGGCAGGCCAAGAAGCTGACCTGTTGTGTCGAGCAGTACGTCGAACACAGTCGAAGCATTTGCATCGAGATAGTAGACGCCGACGAGACCGTTGAGACGGTCGCCTTCATAGAGAACCTGGAATTCTTCAGAGAACTGGTCGTTCGCATAGATCGCAGGCACGTCGAGGTCGCCAGCCGGAAGGCTGTCGAAGTCGATTGGTGTGATGCTCTCATCTTCGCGGTAAGCGAGGATGTTGCGAAGCGTGATGTTGTCGTTCAGGCGGAATTCAGCCGTCAGGGACGCACCCATAGCTTCAACATCCTGAGATACGACATTCAGGCCAGCACGTGTGTCATAAACGTTTCCGAGAACAGGTGCGCCTGTCAGAAGACCTGGTGTGAGGCGGTGACCCTGACGTGGTGCAGAATCATCTTCTGTACGGTCAGCAGAGAAACGGAGCTGGAAGTCTTCTGTGACGTCCCACTCTGCCGATACACGCGCAGACAGAACTTCTTTGTCGTAGTTTTGCTCGCCTGTGGTGAGGTTCTCACCGAAACCATCACGGTTCAGAGAGGCAATAGCACCGCCAACACGGAACGTGTCTGAAAGTGGCATGCTGCCCGAAAGAACAGCGTCGTGCTGCTGGTATGAACCAACTGCGAAACGACCGTTGAGCGTAGGTGTGTCGGAAAGGCCGCTCGTAACGTACTTAACTGCGCCACCGATTGTGTTGCGGCCGTACAGTGTACCTTGAGGGCCACGAAGAACCTCGATGCGGTCAACGTCGAATACGTCGAGAACTGCGCCCTGTGGACGGTTCAGGTAGACGTCATCAATGTAGATGCCGACGCCGGCTTCAAAGCCTGCAACCGGGTCCTGCTGGCCAACACCACGAATGAATGCGGACAGGGTTGTATTCGTGCCGCGGGACACTTCCAGCGTGACGTTTGGTGTGATTTTCGCGACTTCTGTCAGGTCGGTGACGCCGAGGTCAGCGAGCAGACCGCCATCGAAAGCAGATACGGACAGTGGAACGTCCAGCTGGCTTTCTTCACGACGCTGTGCGGTAACCTGAATCGTGCCGAAGCGCGCTTCCTGAGCGGTTTCGGTTTCAGCTTCCTGAGCGAAGGCGGCGATAGGTGAAAATGCGGTAGTGGCAAGCGCTAAGAGCGCAAGGCGAGTGCGGATCATCTTTCTCTCCCCATGATGCCCAGCTATTTATGCTGGGAATTCAACAACTGTTGAATACCTGCCGTGGCAGAAGTGTTATGTCAATCGGGAATAAGCAAGATAGCCGAAAGTTTAATGACGATCTCGCGCATACGGGGAATTGCTATAGAGTGTTTCGCCTCAGAGCGGACGATCTTCGTCATGAAGAATGCGTTCAGCCGAGCCTTGCGGGTCATCGAACTGGCCTGTCTTCATTGACCAGAAGAATGCCGCAAGACCGATCAGGCCCATTCCCAGCGCGACGGGAATCAAAAATAGAAGCGCGGTCATTTTGTTTTTCCTGAAGCTACGCGCAGCGCATTCAGCGTCACGACGATGGAGGAGCCTGACATGGCAATCGCAGCGATGAGCGGTGTGACAAATCCCAAGAGCGCAATTGGAACCGCGATAAGATTGTAGATCACAGCCAGACCGAAATTCTCTTTGATTCGTCCCTGCGCTGAACGGGCGACACGGATCACGGTCGCAATGTTTTCCAGCGACTCACCGGAATAAACTGCATCGCTCGCTGTACGTGCTGCGTCCAGTGCGCCGCCCGGGGCGAGAGCTGCGTGAGATGATGCAAGTGCGCCGGCATCGTTCAGACCATCGCCAATCATAAGAACCTTATGGCCTTCAGCACTCAGCGTATCGACGCGCTCTGCCTTGCCGACAGGTTTGATGCCGCCTGTATAGTTCTGAACGCCGAGACGAGCTGCAACCTCTTCGACGCGAGCCGGATGGTCACCTGAGCAGATCTCATAAGTTACGCCCAACTCATCAAGTGATTGCAGAAGTTCTTTTGCGCCTTTCTTGATGTCTTCGGTCAGATGGAGCGGCGCTGGGGCGCTACCTTCAATCCAGAACCAGAGGCTGACATTGTCTTCCGGCGCTGCGCCGTTTTCAGCGCTGACCCATTCCCAGGAGCCGAGGCGTGCTTCCTTCCCATCAATGAGACCCGACAGGCCGAGGCCTTTATGCTCCTCGACATTCTCTGCGACGGGGCCGGGGCAGGCTGCCTGTACGACAGCGCGGGAAAGCGGGTGCCGACTGGCACGGGCGAGGTGCGCCGCAAGGTTCAGGTTTTCGCGTGACTCTTCTGTATCATCGAAATGAGGTGTTAGTTCTGTGAGTGTGCCTGTCTTATCGAAAATGATGTGATCGCATGCAGCAATACGTTCCAGCGCATCACCGGATTTCAGAAAGGCGTTTGCGCGGAAGAGACGTCCCGCAGCGACGATTTGAACGACAGGCGCGGCCAGCGCCAGTGCGCAAGGGCAGGTAATCACCAGAACGGAGATCGCAGTGAAGAGCGCAGTTCTAACGTCGCCACTGATGATGAACCAGCCGATGAATGCGACTGCCGCCAACGTATGTACGATCGGGACATAGAGTTCGGCGGCTTTATCCGCGATCTGGCGATACTTTGAACGCTTTTGCTCGCCTACATCCAGAAGACGACTGATTTCGCCAATCAGGGAATCGTCAGTGGTTGTCGCGACGGCGACCTCGATAGGCGCGCCGAGATTGACGCTGCCCGCGTAAATGCGTGTGCCATGCGGTTCCAGCTGGGGCATGACTTCACCAGTGACAAGGCTGGTATTGAGCGATGCTTCTGCGCTCACAAGGTCAACATCGACCGGCAGGCGCTCACCGGTCGAGATGATAAGCGTGTCTCCAACGTCGAGCGAGCCTGATGCGACCGTCTCAATAGAGCCGTCCGCAAGCCGGCGTGAGACGGTAACCGCTTGCATAGCGGCCAGATCGTCGGCCGCTTTATAGGCTTGTCGCTGAAGGCGGGCTTCAAGGAAGCGTCCAATCAACAGGAAGAAGAGCAACATCACTGCCGCATCGAAGTAGGAATGCTCACCGTGATGGATTGTCTCGTAAATGCTCAGGCCCGTCGCCAGCAGGACAGCCAGCGAGATTGGAACGTCCATATTGACGTGTCCGCCACGCAGAGCGCCGAGCGCGGACGAGAAGAATGGACGGCCCGAGAATGCGACCGTTGGAATGGCAATCGCGGCAGAAACCCAGTGGAGCAGGGTGCGTGTCGCATCTGACATCTCACCTTTGCCAGCCCAGACGGACACAGACAAAAGCATGATATTGGCGGCAGCAAACCCTGCGACAGCCATGGCCAGAAGGAGGCCGCGCTCACGTTTCTGACGACTTGCGTCGACAAGATCTGGATCAAACGGTTTGGACGGATATCCAAGACCGTTGAGCGTTTCGATAATCCTGTCGGGATTAAACGCGTCGCTCGTCCAGTCTGCCACGAGGCGACCGGTAGAGAGGTTCATACGGACGTGGTCGATACCTTCGAGCGCGCTGACATTCTTTTCGATCTTTGCCAGGCATCCGCCGCATTTCGCGCCGGAAACTGCCAGTATCAGCTCGCTACGCCCGTTCTTTTCGCGAACAAAGGGACGTGCGCTCGTTTGAGGTGGTACGGTTTCCCCGAGGGGCAGATCAGCAGAGGTCAGCGTGTCCATGTGAGTGACTTATGAGCTGTGACGGTATCACCGTCGGGTGACTGTGCGGTTATTTCGGCGTTCCAGTCGCCAGTTTCGAGGTCCGTCAGTATGATCTCGTAACGGCCCGGACCATTTGCGCTGAGGTCGACAATACGTTGACCTTCCCGGGTCGCAGGACGGGTGAGTGTGGCCGACACCTCAAGCTGAGTGATGCCGTTCTCGAATTCGTCCAGCCAGTAAGTGACCAGCATTGGGCTGCCACTGTCTGTTGCTTCAAGACCAACTTCGGTTGACCAGCCCAGCTCTTCCTGGCGGGCGCGGTCTTCGAGGGCCTGATTATAGTTCAGGCCCTGAATGTAGGATTGCTCAACCTGTTCGCCCGGAAATGATCGCACCGCATACACGGTGAAGATGACGTTCACGATAATCATGACACCGAAAAAGCCGAGCAGCATGAACAGTACGTGATATCCGTTGAGACGACCGATCTTCATTGAGGTCAGTTCCTTCGTGGGCTGGAGAATGGAATGAAATTAGCGTCCTGCTCTCCGGTCTCTGTGTCAATTGCGACAATGCGAAGCCGGTCATTTCCATCCACCGCATCTTCAGGGATTTTGATGATCATGCGGAAACGTGTCACACCCTCACCAGGAATTTCGACGTCGAGATCGCCGTGCTCTTCGCCCACAAGCGAGACGTCTGCGCCTTCAATTCCGGTCACTTCCAGGCGGATGTTTTTCGGATCGATCCGCTTGTTGACCAGCTTGATTGCGTAGCCGTTCTGAATGCGACCGTCAGACAGCTGCACGAAGGATGGTGAGCGGTCTTTGAGGACGTTCAGCTCGAAGGTGGAGCGTGTGAACAGGCCGTACGCCATGAGTGCCGTGATGGCGCTGATCAATACCGCATAAATGATAACTCGCGGACGGAACAGGCGGAACTTCTGGGCCGGTTTTCCAGCTGCACGCAGTTCCACATTTTTATCTGTATCGTATGCGATGAGGCCGGTCGGGCGACCAACCTTTTTCATGATGTCGTCACAGGCGTCGATACAGAGCGCACAGTGAATACATTCAAGCTGGGCGCCGTTGCGGATATCAATACCCATAGGGCAGGCGGTGACGCAGGCATTACAGTCAACGCAGTCGCCGCGACCTTCCCATGTTTCAGACTTTTTGTGCGGACCACGAGGTTCGCCGCGATCCCAACGATAGGTGACGTTGAGGGCGTCTTCGTCAGTCAGCGCCGCCTGAATACGCGGCCATGGGCAAAGATAGGTACAGACCTGCTCACGCATTGTGCCTGCAAGCGAATAGGTCGTGAAGGTCAGGATGCCGACGAAGACGTAAGCTGTCGTTGGCGCGTGACCTGTGAAGAAGTTATAGGCGAGTGAAGGCGCATCGTGGAAATAGAAGACGAGCGCACCGCCGGTTGCCGCAGCAATCAGCAGCCAGACAGCGTGTTTGGCTGCTTTGCGCCAGATCTTGTTGAAGGTCCAAGGCGCGCGATCAAGCTTAATGCGTTTGTTACGGTCGCCCTCGAAGAAGCGCTCAACGGCGATATAGAGATCGGTCCAGACCGTCTGCGGACAGGCATAGCCACACCAGACGCGTCCGAACAGAGAGGTCACCAGAAACAGGCCGAGAGACGACAGAATGAGAATGCCGGTGATGTAGTAAACTTCTTGCGGCCAGATCTCGATCGGGCCGAAATAGAACTTACCATCAGCAAAGAAGAGGATTGCCTGATCCGGCGCTTCAGGCCCGCGATCCCAGCGTATCCAGGGCAAGCCGTAATAGACCGCCAGCGCGAGCGCCATAAACGCGAATTTGAAGGAGCGAAACTTACCGCTGACGAGCTTCGGGTGAACCGGCTCGCGCTTCTTATACATCGGTTGCGCATCGGATGGCGGGGTAGGTTTGAGAGCTGTCATTGTACTCGACTTCCCAGTTTGTATTTTAGAACTTTCTAAAACAAGAAAGTTAGAAATACGTGATGGTATCTTGTCACACCCTCACAAAAAAAGGCCCGGCGAACCGGGCCTTTTCTGATCAAATCAGCCTTCGCTGCCGCTTAATGCATAGACATATACTGCAAGGGCTTTGACGGTTGTTTCGTCGAGACGTTCACCCCACGCAGGCATTGCGCTGTTGCGTGGATTGTAGATGGTCGCCTGAACAGTAGCCATGTCACTGCCATAGAGCCAGTCGCGGTCTGTGAGGTTTGGTGCGCCCTGGAATTGATCGCCAGTACCGGCTTCACCGTGACATGCGACACAGTTCCACTCGAACACTTCCTGACCCGCAATAGACGCATCGGATGCCTCCTCGAGACCGGAGAGCGTGCGAACATAGTGCGCAACGTTCGTGATCTCTTCAGCGCTCAGGACCTGATCGCGACCAAAGGCAGGCATCATGGAGAAGCGGCTCTCCATATTTTCCTGACGGACGCCATAAGTGATCGTGTGCTGGATTTCGTCCAGACCACCACCCCAGAGCCACACATCGTCTGCGAGGGTCGGGTAACCCGGTGCACCGCGGGCGCCTGCACCATGGCAGGTCGCGCAGTTGTCACCAAAGGCACTTTCACCAGCAGCCATAGCAAACTGACGAAGGTCCTGATCAGCAAGAATGTCCTCAACAGACGCTTCGATCAGAGCCGCTCCGTTTTCAGCGCGCGCAGAACGCAGTGCGTCAATGCTTTCAGCGACAAGAGCACGGTCAGAGTGGTTACGAATACCCGGAGTGTTCGTGCCCATTCCAGGCAGTGCAGGCCATGCCGGCATGAAGATCCAGTACACAACAGCCCAGGCGATACAAATGTAGAAGATGTATAGCCACCAACGTGGAAGCGGGTTGTTGAGCTCTTTGATGCCATCCCATTCGTGACCGGTGGTTTCAACACCGGTTGCAGCATCAATGTCTTTATCATGTTCACTCATTGATAGGCTCCTCGTCGATCAGAGGGAGGTTGGCTGCCCGTTCGAATTCGGACTTCTTGGACGGCCACAGTGCGTAGGTGCAGGCCCCGAGGAACAGCACTACGAAGTAGAGCAGTCCCCAGGTCTGTGCGAAACTGGAAAGCGTTTCATAGTTCATGATGCTATCTCCGGTTCTGCAGGCTGTCGGCTTCGTAAGTTTCGAAGTCGACCAGTGTGCCGAGCATCTGGAGATAGGCGATCATAGCGTCCATCTCGGTGATGTTTTCGGCGTCGCCGTCAAATGCACGTACAGTGACCGTACCTTCCCGACCTGATGCTTCGGTGTAACGATCCACCAGAGCGCCGTCATAGTCGCCGGAATTCGGATAGAAGTCCGGATTGGCCTGAGCGAGAAGGTCGTACTCTGCGTTCTCGATCATAGCGTCGGTGTAAGGCACACCTACAAGGCGCATTGCCTGCATGGTTTGCTGTACCTGGCTGAAGTCGAGTGGGCGATCTACCATGAACGTGTATGGCGGCATGATGGATTCCGGAACGACAGAGCGTGGGTTACGCATGTGGTCCATGTGCCATTCATCAGAGTATTTGCCGCCAACACGTGCAAGGTCAGGACCTGTACGCTTGGAGCCCCACTGGAACGGGTGGTCGTACATGCTCTCTGCAGCGAGAGAATAGTGACCATAGCGTTCCACTTCGTCACGCAGCGGGCGAACCATCTGGGAGTGACAGACATAGCAGCCTTCACGCACATAGATTTCGCGCCCTGCGAGTTCGAGTGGCGTGTATGGACGCATACCGTTCACGCGCTCAATCGTGTTGCTCAGATAGAAGAGCGGAGCGATCTCGATGATACCGCCAATGGCGACGACAACGAGGATGCCGACTGTGAGGAGCATAGAGTGCTTCTCGAGCAGGGCGTGTTTATCAAACAATGCCATTAGTCTGTCTCCTTATTCAGCTGGCACGGCTTCGGCGCGAGCCGGAATGCCATCATTGGTTGGAGCGTGAACGTGATCTTCCTCACCTTTGCGGGTTTTGCCCTTAGCGGTCATGTAGATGTTGAACGACATGATCAGAGCGCCGACGAGGTAAAGGAGGCCACCAAGCGAACGGATGATGTAGGAGATGTGCTTAGCTTCTACGGTCTCGACGAATGTGTATTCGAGGAAGCCGAATTCGTTGTACGCACGCCACATCAGGCCTTCCATGATACCGGATACCCACATGGAGCAGATATACAGAACGATACCGATGGTCGCGGTCCAGAAGTGCCATTCCACCATGTTTGCGGAATAGAGGCGGTCACGTTTCCACATCCACTGTGCGAGACAGTAGAGAGCACCGAAGGAGATGAAGCCAACCCAGCCGAGTGCACCAGAGTGTACGTGGCCGATTGTCCAGTCGGTGTAGTGAGACAGAGAGTTCACCGCACGAACTGACATAAGCGGGCCTTCAAACGTGGACATGCCGTAGAATGCCAGAGAGACGACCATCATACGGATGACAGGGTCTGTGCGGAGTTTGTCCCATGCGCCAGACAGCGTCATCAGACCGTTGATCATACCACCCCAGCTTGGCATCCACAGCATGATGGAGAAGGTCATACCCAGTGTCTGCGCCCATTGTGGCAAAGCCGTATAGTGCAGGTGGTGTGGACCAGCCCAGATGTAGATGAAGATCAGTGCCCAGAAGTGAACGATTGAGAGGCGGTAAGAGAATACCGGACGCTCAGCACGCTTCGGGATGTAGTAGTACATGATCGCCAGGAAGCCAGCCGTCAGGAAGAAGCCAACCGCGTTGTGACCATACCACCACTGTGTCAGCGCGTCCTGAACACCAGCCATCAGAGACACTGACTGGGAAGAGAGCGGGCTGATTGGAACCGCGAGGTTGTTCACGATGTGAAGCATCGCAATCGTTACGATGAATGCGAGGTAGAACCAGTTCGCAACGTAGATGTGCGGCTCTTTACGCTTCCAGATCGTACCGAGGAATACGAGCAGATAGGCAACCCATACAATAGTCAGCCAGAGGTCGACATACCATTCAGGTTCTGCGTACTCGCGGCCTGCAGTGACGCCCATGACGTAACCAGTAGCAGCAAGAACGATGAACGCCTGATAGCCCCAGAAAACGAACCACGGCCACATACCGCCCGCAATACGCGTCCGGCAGGTGCGCTGAACAACGTGGAAAGACGTTGCCAGAAGCACGTTACCACCAAACGCAAAGATCACTGCAGATGTATGCAGTGGGCGCAGGCGACCAAAGTTTAGGAAGCCAAACTCTTCAAAATAGAGAAGGCTAGGGAAGGTGAGCTGCATCGCGATGACGAAGCCAACGAGAATGCCGACAACACCCCAGAACATTGAGACACCAACGCCCCATTTGATCAGTGTGTCTTCATACTGCGTTTCGTCGAACAGCTTGCCGTCTTTGCGGTTCGCTGCCCAGAAGCAGATCGCGAGGATTGCGACCAGACTCATGCCGAGGCTGAGCCAGCCATGAATGTTGAATAGTGGGTCCGGCGACCAAGCCGCGACCATTAATGCAAGGAGTGTGAAAACCCCCACGAAGAGACCGACTGTCAGCACGCTGAAGTCGATCCCGTTTTTCTGCATGGTTGTTGTTGCCATTTTGCCCTCTGAGAATAACCCGAGTTTGAGTCTGGGATTGTCACGCTTTTCTCTCAAAGAAAATGCGACTATTTGGCCCCACTCTTCGTGCGGAAATTATGCTATTCAGGCTTTCGGAAACTATAAGGAGTCGCCGATGACTGAAATCAGCAGTCTCGTCACAAATGACAAAATGCTTCTCGGAATGAGCGTTACGACCGCTATTTCGGGTCTTTTACTGCGGTCCTGCCACGATGTAGGCGCTGGCTTTGTGCTTCCGATGTGCACGTCGGGTGGCGGTGAGCTAGCTCTGAACGCCGCATCTACAGGCCATTGCGCGGGCTGCTATGTCGCAGCTGCAGGACTTATCGGGGCTTTTGCTGTGACGGTTCGCCGCGCGTTTCTCAGCCGACAAGCGCTGTCTTTCAAAATTTTATCGAATCCTGAGGGTGTCTGTGAGAGCAGGCACCCTTTTTCTGTGGAGAAAATTGTTGGCTTTGATTAACTTTTGAACAGCAACTGACCGAATTTACCATGTTAGCGTGCATATCTGTGCTCAACGCGACCTGAAACAGCTCAAAACCTTGCTGCACTGCGGCGTCGCCCTGAATATGACTAAATGAAGGCATGAATGGGTGGTGATCATGACAGACGTTGTTGTTAAGTTTGATCTGAAGGACGCAGCTACTGAGACGAAGCTTTTTCAGGCAGTGAATCAGTTTGCCGCAGAACGTGAATGCATGGGCACGTGCGCATCGGGGACGGATGACGCACCAGTGATCATGGTTAAAACAACTTCCTACGGGGAAGGCTTCAAAAAGTCGGTTATTTTCCAGCGACGCAGGGATGCTGAGCACTTCATGTCGTACTGGCGCAGGTTCGCGAAAGTGGCTTAAATCGCCATACTTCATAGGTAAGAAAAAAGCCCCGCGCTTTGCACGGGGCTTTATTTTTTTATGAATTCAGTCGGCTGGTGCCTGAACTATTCTTCCGTTTTAATCAGAAGGAACGTGATCAGGTCCGTACGGTCGTTCGGACGACGCATGCCTGCATAGGACATGCGGTTTCCTGGTAAGAATGCGCGCGGGTTTTCCAGCCAGTGATCGAGTTGTTCCGGTGTCCACTGGAAGTCTGCTTCCAGAACGGCGTCCGAATAATTGAAGCCTTCGAGCTCACCGACACCACGTTGGAAAACGCCGTGGAGATTCGGACCAACCCGGTTGCCAGCTTCCGGATCGAGCAGGTGACATGTCGCGCACTGGCGGAACAGGCTTTCGCCGCGCTCATAGTCGCCCGTGTTATACGGCTCAGGTAGCGCCGCGACGGCTTCTGAGTAATCCGCCTCAACGATTTCCAGATCTTCAACCATGTCTTCGACGGTAGCTTCAGCCTCTTCCGCCGTCGGGATTTCGACCGCTGGAGCTTCGGCTTCCGGGGCAGGTGCCGGCGCTGCTGATTCTGTTGCTGCTGGCGTCGTCGTTTCAGCTGGGGCTGCTGGTTCCTCTGAACCACCACCGCATGCGGCGAGTGTGAGCGCCAGTGCCGTCGTCGTCAGAAATAATCGCATGTCATCCTCCGGAATTGTCACAGTGAGATTGCATATAGTTCGACGCTGACGGATTTCAGGTGCGTCGCAACGCAGCTGCCATGTCTGACAGCTGCGATATTGAAAAGCCGCCTAGAGCGGGATGTTGTCGTGCTTCTTCGCCGGGTTCGTGACGTTTTTCGTCTTCAGCTGGCGGAGTGCTTTAGCCACACGGCGACGTGTCGAGTGCGGCATGATGATGTCATCAATATAACCCTTACGCGCGGCAACGAACGGATTTGCGAAGTTGTCTTCGTATTCTTTCGTTTTCTGAGCGATTTTCTCATCATTGCCGATATCGGCGCGGAAGATAATCTCAACGGCACCTTTGGCACCCATCACGGCGATTTCGGCTTTTGGCCATGCATAGTTCACGTCACCGCGAAGGTGCTTGGAGCTCATAACGTCATAAGCGCCGCCATACGCTTTACGCGTGATGACCGTAACTTTCGGAACAGTCGCTTCCGCATAGGCGAACAGAAGTTTCGCGCCGTGCTTAATCAGGCCGCCATATTCCTGCTTTGTACCCGGCATGAAGCCGGGAACGTCGACATAAGTGACGATCGGAATATTGAAGCAGTCGCAGAAACGAACAAAACGCGCAGCCTTACGGGATGCATCAATGTCGAGTACGCCAGCGAGGCTGAGTGGCTGGTTTGCGACAAAGCCAACGGTCTGGCCCTCAATGCGACCAAAACCGGTCAGAATGTTCGTGCCGAAGTCTTTGCCGATTTCGAAGAAGTCGCCTTCGTCAGCTGTCTTCTCGATAAGCTCGCGCATGTCATACGGCTTGTTCGGGTTGTCCGGAACCAGCGTGTCGAGCGAGTCTTCGAGGCGATCAATATTGTCGAAGCTTGGGCGGGCCGGCGCTTTCTCACGGTTGGAGAGCGGGAGGAAATCCACAAGACGACGGATCTGCGTCAACGCTTCAATGTCGTTATCGAAAGCGCCGTCTACTACGCCGGACTTGCCCGCGTGGACACGTGCGCCGCCGAGGTCTTCATGCGAAACAGTTTCATTCGTAACGGTTTTAACAACGTCAGGGCCGGTCACGTACATGTAGGACGTGTCCTTCACCATGAAGATGAAGTCGGTCATGGCTGGAGAGTAAACGTCGCCACCCGCGCAAGGACCCATAATGACGGAAATTTGTGGAATGACGCCTGAGGCCAGAACGTTTTCCATGAAGATGTCAGCATAACCGGCCAGCGAATCAACGCCTTCCTGAATACGCGCACCACCTGCATCAAACAGACCAATGACCGGCGCGCCATTTTTCATGGCCGCTTTCTGGACTTTTACAATCTTGGAGGCATGAGCCTTGGAGAGAGAGCCGCCGAATACGGTGAAGTCTTTAGAGAAGACGTAGACCATGCGGCCGTTGATCGTGCCCCAGCCGGTGACAACACCATCACCCGGAGTTTTCAGATCAGACATGCCGAAATCATTGCAGGTATGCTCGACAAACATGTCCCATTCTTCGAATGAGCCTTCGTCGAGAAGGAGCTCGATGCGCTCACGTGCAGTCAGCTTGCCTTTCTCGTGCTGACGATCAATTCGCTTCTGACCGCCGCCAAGTCGTGCCTGTTCTCTCTTCGCTTCTAACGCTTCGAGGATATCTTTCATATCGAGCCCCTGAACATTTATTTTCAGGCTTTGATATATACCTCGCCATGAATGGCAAGGATGTATCGTGAATACTGCGACCTTTAGATATACTCTTGTGACTAAATGGCAGCGACCTGAACACTGCCGGTCGGGAAGTGTTCAGGCCCTGCCAATACGTTGAAAAGCGCTGATTAGTAGCGGGATGTATAGCGACGACCATTATCGTTATGGTGCCCACGACCACGGCGCGGGTTCATATCGAGATCGACGACACGGCCGCGACGGATGGTGCATTCAACAGGCACAATGTTAGAGCCGCGACGCGTAGAAACGCGAACTGCGCCTTCAACTTCATAACCTGCGGGGCCGAATTGGCGGACATAAGGTCGACCAACAAACTCGGTATGAGCGCGACCGCGGCGTGTAGACCAGTCAGCGCGATCATCGGCAGCGCGCTCGCACTGATTGATCACCTGGCGGCGTTCGCGGCGTGTCAGTTCAAAGCGGTCGCCATGTCCGCGTCGCCAGTCACGGTTATCGCGATGGTTCGACTCATAGCCACGATGCGTTTGTTCGTGACGTGGTTCAAACCTGTCTCTATTTCGCTCACCGCGCTCTTGCGCATGAGCCGCAGGGATGAGGAGGGTTGCCGCAGCCAACGCAACAGAAACCACTCCGGTTTTCATGATAGGCTTCATCATGAGTCCAACCTGCCAGACCGGCTTTGAGCCATGACTGAACGTCTGGTTCATTTCCCAGTCATCGGTCGGTGCAAGCGACAGACAGTCCATTTGAACGTATGGAGAGCAGTTTTTATAATTCTCGTTCAATCGGTCACTTGCAATTTCTCGGAAGTCATTATAGCAACGCGCTCTGGCCTTAGGGGTATAGCTCAGTTGGTAGAGCATCGGTCTCCAAAACCGAGGGTCGAGGGTTCGAGTCCTTCTGCCCCTGCCAGTTTCCAAACAATCTGATATCTGAATGATGCATTGAAACTGGTGTGTCCGGTCGCGATTTGAAACATTCGCGAATGCTTTGTGTTTGGAAGTCTCCGTGAATCCCCGCTAGAGGGCAGTTCAGCATTCTGTTCCGGAGTAATTCTCATGCATTTCATTGACCTTCATGCTCAGCGCGCGCGTATCGAATCAGAAGTCGACACCGCGATTCAGAAAGTGCTGCAGCACGGCATGTTCGTCATGGGGCCGGAAGTCCGCGCATTCGAAGCGCAATTGGCTGAATTCTCCAACACGAAGATTGCTCTGGGCTGCGCAAACGGCACCGAAGCTCTTGCTCTGCCTTTAATGGCCTGGGGGCTGAAGCCGGGTGACGCTGTGTTCTGCCCGTCCTTCACATTCTGTGCGACGGCTGAAATTGTGCCATGGCTCGGTGCGGAACCAGTTTTCGTCGATGTGAAGCGTGAAACGTACAATATGGACGCCGATCACCTCGTTGCCTGTATTGAGGCCGTGATCGCTGAAGGGCGTCTGACGCCGAAAGTCATTATTGCGGTCGACCTGTTCGGTCAGTCTGCTGACTATCCGAAAATGCGTGCGATCGCTGACAAGTATGGCATGAAACTGATAGCCGATAGCGCGCAGGGATACGGCACAACGCTCAACGGCAAACATCCGGGCGAATGGGCAGATGTTGTGACGACGAGCTTTTTCCCGGCAAAGCCGCTTGGCTGCTATGGCGACGGCGGCGCGGTTCTCACGAATGATGAACAGCTTGCAGAGCTAATGGACAGCGTGCGTGTCCACGGCAAGGTGACTGCGAGCGATCTTAAAGGCGTCGAGTTCGAACACGATCCTAAATACTTCAATATGCGGATCGGCATGAATTCACGACTGGATACCATTCAGGCGGCAATCCTGATCGAGAAACTGAATATTTTCGCTGACGAAATCGAACTGCGGAACAAGGTCGCTGATCGATATGCCGAAGGCCTGAAAGGTCATGTGCTGGCCGTGCCGCAAGTGATGGACGGCGTTGTCTCCACATGGGCGCAATATGTGATCGAACACGAGAACCGCGACGGACTGCAGGCGCATCTTCGTGCAAACGATGTCCCAACTGCCGTTTATTATCCGGTTCCGATGCACGTAAACGGCGCTTATGAGAAATATAAGGCGGGAGCGGGCAATCTGACAGTTACCGATACGATCCGTGACACGGTTCTTGCTCTGCCAATGCACCCATATCTCAGCGAAAACGATCAGGACAAAGTGATCGAAGCGATCCGCTCATTTAACGGCTAAATCCGGTCGTCCAGCGTTTTCTCTGAACCAATATGGCGGTGTTCGAAATCAGGCTCGATTTCGGACACCCATGCTTTCATGTCATCCGTTGAAAGTTTTGAAAGCGCGATCGTGTCGAGTTTCAGCGCTCGCAATTTCGCTGACAGCGCGCTAACGCCGCTCGCAAAGTTAAAAGGTGCGTAGTTTACGGCCTTCAATGCTGCAAAAGTGCTATCCGAAACGGTTTCCTTCTCGCCAGCAAACTCTTCATACGGCTTCTCACCCGCTGTGTCAGACGGGGTGAGGATGAGCGGCCACTTTGCTGCAGCTTTAAGCTCCGCGAAATCTGAAAATGCTTCGGCCTGCTTTTCCAGAGGGTAGGCAATTGCTTCGTATCCGTTGGCCTTAAGAAAGCTGATCGCGGCCGTTTCCATGCTCACCAGGTGTTCTTCTGGCGAGAGGTCGGGAATGTAGATTTTTCCGTTCTCACCAAGAATCCCGGTCAGCAGGCACATTTGGCCAGCCTCTTCGAGTGTGAAGAAGAATCGCTCAATGCCAAGCGGGGCTGCGAGAGGGGTATCGCTGTCCAGCCGGTAGCAAAAGCTTTCAAGGAGCGATCCTTGGGAGTAAGCGACATTGGCAAAACGGGCTGAGCTCACATTAGCCGTCTCGGTGAACATCACATGTTCCATGAGCCGTTTAGTAGCGCCCATGAAGGATACAGGATTAGCCGCTTTGTCCGTCGAGACGCTGAAATAACGAAACGGTTGGCCCGCCTCGGAAAGTTCTGACAGCAGGTCTGATTGTTTCAGAATGTTGGTGTCCATCATGGCGAAGATAGACCAGGGTTGTTTTTCCGAGCGCACATGCTTCAGCGCGGCGAAGTTCAGCACATAATCGTACGGCTCTGATGCGCGCAGCATCGCGAAAAACGCAGTCGAGCCATAATCCATGGGCAGCGAGTCGATTTGCGTTGCAGCGGGAGCCAATGCATTGCCGCGAAGACGTCTCACCAATCGTGCTAACCCGTTTTCATCCTGATCAATAATCGTCAGGCGCGAGAGCGGGAATCGCGCAAGTAGAAGAGTGGTTTCGCTGCCGATTGAGCCAGCGCCGCCAACCACCAGACAGGATTTACCCGCTAAAGTCTGCGTCAAACGGTTGGCGTTAGCTGCCATGTCCTTCGCTAAAAGCGATTCTGACCGGCGAGTGAGCATTTCTGTGGGACGCTTCAGCAAATCACAGCCTTCCATAAACAGTGTCAGGGCTCTTATGGCATATATTTTAAATCAGGATTGAAAAAGTCACCCGCCATAAGCTTGCAATTGACTTGTGCAGGCGTCAGAAGCGGAACTGACTTTCAGAGTAGCGTAGAGAACCAGAATGTCAGACGGCGCCGAGACAATGTCCTACCATATCCCCGGTGAGGATATTGATATCTCCGACCTGATCGCGCAAACGCGCACGGTCACGCTGCCAGAGGTGCGCAGACCCGAGCTGGTTATGATTATGGCTGGCGGCCTCGGTCAACGCATGATGCCGCTGACAAAAGAAATCCCGAAACCGATGCTCCCAATCGTCGGCGCGCCAATGCTCGAGCACATCATCGCGCAGATGATCGCGCAGGGTTTCTGCCGATTCGTATTCTCGATTCGTCACTTCTCGGACCAGATTGTCGATCACTTCGGTAATGGCGAGCGCTGGGGCGTAGACATATCCTATATTGAGGAGCCTCACCGGCTCGGCACGGGGGGAAGTCTTGCGTATCTCGATGAACGCCCGGACATGCCATTCATCGTCGCAAACGCCGACCTTCTGACCGATCTGGATTACCGGAAAGTGCTGGCCTTCCATGATGCGTCTTCAGCCGTAACAATGTGTACCCGGCAGGCCGAGTTTCAGGTGCCATATGGCGTCGTCGAAACTATGTCGGACCGTGTGCTGAGCGTGACGGAAAAGCCGACCCAATCTGTGAGCATTAGTGCTGGCATGTATGCAGTTTCGCCGGAGCTGATCGATCTGATTGATAAGGGCGAGCGGATTGATATGCCGGATCTTATCCAGCGCGCGATTGAAGCGGGCAGAACGGTCCGATCAATGCCGATTTCTGATCGGTGGGTCGATGTCGGTCGTCGCGACATGTTTCAGCGTGTTCTTGAAAATCTCGGTGATACAGGAGCTTGAGCGTGAAAGTTATTCTGGCACGTCATGGGAATACATTCGGTCCCGGCGAAACGCCTGTTTGGGTCGGTGCACGAGAGGATTATCCGCTCGTTGAAAAAGGACGAGAGCAGTCAACGGCTATCGGGGCATATCTCAACCGCCAGTCTGTCATGCCTGATCGTATTATCTCGGGCCCGCTGGTGCGTACGCGAGAGGGCGCTGATCTGATCGCTGCGGAAATCGGGTTTTCTGGCGTGATCGAGATCGATGAGCGCCTTAAGGAAATCGACTATGGAAGCTGGGGCGGAAAAAGCGACGCAGAGATTGAGGCGCAATACGGCGCGGATGTCATCGATGACTGGCGCGAACGTACGATCATTCCTGATGGAGCAGACTGGTCACCGGACCTCGCAACGCTCAGGCAAAACGCTGTCTCCGTTATGCAGGAAATCACCGAGGTGCCGGCAGAGACCGTACTGCTAATCACGTCGAATGGTACGCTGCGGTATTTCCACGAAGCGATTTACATCGGGCAAGGCGATGCACCTTCTGCCAAAGTAAAAACAGGACATATCTGTTGCGCGGATTATGTGAAGGGTAGCTATTTGCCCCGCTTCTGGAATATGAAGCCAGACGATATTTGAAGCCCGAACCGGATTTGAAAGAATAAAATGCCTGACACTGCTGCAAAGACACTTAGCGCGCTGAAGCGGACGATCGAGACCGAGCGCGAGGGCATGCTTCAGCTCGAGAACGCACTCGATCAGGCTGCTGTTGATGTTGTGGACCTGATTGGCTCTGTCGAAGGGCGTCTGGCCTGCGTTGGTGTCGGCAAATCAGGCCATGTTGCGCGCAAGATTGCAGCGACGCTCGCGTCGACGGGTACACCAGCCTATTTTGTCCATCCGGCAGAAGCGAGCCATGGCGACCTCGGCATGATCTCGCAACAGGATGCGGTTCTGGCACTTTCAAAATCCGGTGAAACCAAAGAACTGAGCGACATTATCGCTTATTGCCGCCGTTTCTCCGTACCACTGATCGGCATGACGACAGATGCGACGTCTACGCTGGCCAAGAATTCTGATCATCTGCTTCTGGTCCCGAATGCTGCTGAAGCCTGCGGCGAGACGCGTGCTCCGACAACGTCTACGACACTGATGATGGCTTATGGCGATGCGCTGGCTGTTGCCCTGATTGAACGTCGTGGCTTCACGGCGATGGACTTTAAACGTTACCACCCGGGCGGCGCGCTTGGCGCTGCGTTGACGAGTGCAGCTGACCTCATGGCGTCTGCTGAGAAAATCCCGCTTGTCGCTGAAGGTACGAGCATGGAAGCGGCGGTCGCGGAAATGAGCGCCAAGGGCTTTGGCTGTGTTGGCGTGAAATCGTCTGACGGAACGCTTGCGGGAATCATCACAGACGGTGATCTGCGTAGGAACCTCGCTGTAGACCTGCCAACCCGCAAGGTTGATGAGATTATGAGCCGCGGTCCGATTACGGTGAAAGAAACGTCTCTCGCGGCGGATGTCCTGCGCACGCTGACAGCGGGGGAACGCAAGCTGACGCAGGTTTTTGTATGCAATGAAGCCGGCGAGCCGACCGGCCTCATCCACATGCATATGCTGTTGAAGGCTGGCCTCTCCTAGGCCCCTACTGAAACTCAACGCGCTCCTGCGAGAAGAAGAACAGCGACTCGGTATTCTTATCGAGTTTGCTGGCGTCCACTGACAGCAGTGTGCGCATTGCGACCTTGCGCTCTTCCAGCCCCTGCAGGAAGTCACGCTCGATTAAGTCCTGGGTCCCTGATGCTTCGACTTGATTTTTGATTTCTGCGAAAATCTCAACGGAGCCTGCGAGGAAGATAGCCTCATAGGCGATCTTGGACGCGATCTTGTGGTCGATGGTCTGATAGGCAAGCTGACCGAACATGGTGAGCTTATGCTTGCAGATATAATCAACTTCTTCGCGGTATTCCGGGTGCCGCAGATAATAGAGCTTGAACGACATCATCTCACGGTCGATCAGCTCCAGAATGTCATCCGGAAGTCCGTCATGGACGATGATGATATCAATGTCTGATCCATTCACCATTTCGCCGATAGCGGAGACTTCGCGCGGTTCGCGGTGGGCGAGGAAGTAGGCGATATCGCCCGCAATAAAGGCGCACATTTCATGGTGCAGCTCTTTTGGAATTTTGCGCATAATCTGGCGCAGAATTGATCGCGCCAGACGCATTTTCTGCATGCTGACCTGTCGGTGAAGATTAGACAATGTGACTTGCCGGTCGATCACCTGTTCCCGCTGGTCATTGGTCGAGAACAGCGTGAATGAGAGAAAGTCCCGAAGGATAGACGGGCTCAGGCGGATGAAATCCTCACGTGTGATGTCATAGCGCAGATAATAGCGGGAGAAATGCGAAATCAGGATGTCGGGGCTGGTAAAACAGGCCTGCCAGAGTTCCAGATAATTCCGTTCAGGAAGATGTTCGGCAAGCTCCTTACCGAGGGTGGGGCCGACCCGTCTGATAACTTCGACAACTTCCTGTCTGATCGTTTCAAGGTCGCTCATACCGTCTTATCCCACGCTGCCTATGGACTTCTCTAGCATACGACTTGTCATCACAGGGTAAATCATGGCGAATGGGATCGAACTTTCGAGTGACAGGTAGCTTATTGTGTCCGACACGCCCTTCTTTTCGGTTCTGATCATCAATTACAATGGTGGAACCTATCTCCAGAAGGCGATCAACTCACTCGCGGCGCAGACCTTCCAGAACTTTGAGACCATCATCATCGATAATGATTCGACCGACGGTTCGATGAACGGGCTGGATGTATCGGCACTACCCCATTGCGATATTGATCTACTCGGTCGCAATAGCGGCTTTGCAGAAGGAAATAATATCGCGGCGAAGAAGGCGCGCGGCGAATGGCTTGCGCTGCTTAATGCGGATGCGGAAGCGGCAACTGACTGGCTGGCGACACTGGCAAACTCGATAGCGGCTCATCCGGATTGCCGCATGTTTGCGTCCACACAACTCAGCATGGATGACAACGATATCCTTGATGGCATTGGTGACGGCTACACGATCTGGGGCTTTGCGTGGCGCGGCGGGTATCATCGCCCAGCGCGGGAGATACCAGAGGCGGGGGAGACCTTCGCGCCTTGTGGCGCGAGTGCTGTCTATCATCGCGAAACGTTTCTCACCTATGGCGGGTTCGAGGAACGCTATTTCTGCTTCATGGAAGATGTGGATCTCGGTTTCCGCATGCGCCTCGCCGGGGAATACTGCCTGCTCCAGCCTGACGCGATTGTTCAACATAAGGGCGGAGGCCTGTCTGGCGAGGCCAGTGAATTTTCTGTCTATCATGGCGCGAGAAACAGGGTGTGGACCTATATAGGAAACATGCCCGCCGTTTTGTTGTGGCTGACACTTCCGGGGCATCTGGCGCTCACGGCGTATCTGCTCATCCGATACATCGGGACACCTTATTCGGGATATGTCTGGAAAGGCACGAAAGATGGCTGGCGTGAGGCGTTCACATTCAGGCGCGAGCGCAAAGCGTTGAGATCGAACAAACGTTCGGTGACCCTCAGCGGGCTTTCACGCATGTTTCACTGGAATATTTTTGCGATGTCCCAACATCGCTCGGCAGTCCGCCCGACGAATAGGCGCTAATGCGTTCTGACCGTTTCGTGAACGCCTTCTTCTGGCGGTTCTGGCTATCGGCTGATATTCTCTCAATGAGCGAGTTTTCTCAAATAGGTGAGGGGCTGATTTGCGAACGCTGCTGATTATTCTGGCAAGCCTGATCGTGGGAGCCGGTGGCGCATTATATGCCGACCGTCAGCCCGATATTCACTGGCAAATTGATCGCGTTTTTGACCGATTCTTACCTTCACCAGCGGATGTCGACATGGAAACAGGCGGCGTGGACGCCGCAGCACTTGCGGACTTTTCGCTTGAACCATGCTTCTTTCGCGATCCTTCTCATGCGGACGAGCCGCCAGCCTGGATGCAGCGTCCTGCATTGAATACGGCTGCCAGCGAGCGGTCAGCTGAACGGCCGTTTCCCGATCTAGAGGCGTTTCCCGGACTGGTGAAAATAGAGCAGGTGCTCTCGGAAGGTGGCACGCAGCGTCATCACTGCGCAGCAACACGGATCGCTGAAAACTGGTTCCTGACGGCTAATCACTGCGTTCGTATGCGTGGGCCAACCTCGCAAGTCATCGATATGATCCTTATCGCGCCGGCGCATGATGTGATGCAGCCTGAGACAGTTATCGTCCCGATTGAAGGCGCGGTCTGTCATTCGGCCTGGTATTCCGATACCGGAAAATTCGACGATGATATCGCGCTCGTATATGTGGAAGATACAGAGCCGCTGTCTGAGGTGGAAATCGCCCGAACCGATCTCGGCGATATGCCGCTTCCTATTGGCGCTGGCGAAACAGCCTATTTTGCAGGCTGGGGCAAGAACGGTCAGAACCGTTTTCTGCAAGGTGGCCCGCTTGTCGTTCGAAATGTCGGTGAGACGTTTATCATGGTCGATAATGGCGGACGTTTTGCGCCATGTGTCGGCGATAGTGGCGGCCCGCTCTACGTGCCGACGTCAAATGGCCCTCAGGTCGTTGGTGTTCTGTCATCCGTAACCTTGGACGCGTGCCCACCGTTTGATCGGGCCTTTTACATGCGAGTGAAGTCATTCGATGTCTGGATGCGACGTGCCATGTCTATATGTGAACAAGGTGGCAGATTTGTCTGCCTGCGTCCGGAGGGCGAAGTATGAGTGACCAGAAAAAGCCCATCGCGTTGGAAGAGCGTGCGACCGAAGGAAAGCGCCTTATGTCACCATCGGCAGCACGCAATCTTCCCCATATTATGGAAGCGTTTCAGTCGCTTGGCCTGACTGAAGGCAAGGTTCTGGAGATCGGATGCGGCACCGGTGAGCATGCAGCTCACCTTGTGGAAGCGAATGCAGGGGTAAGCTGGTTTGCAACTGACCTTGATCCTTCGTCTGTCGATAGCTGCAATGATTGGGCGACCCATTTATCAATTTCCGACAGGCTGATCGCCGAAACAGTAGATGCGTCTCATCCACCAGATTATTCGGAGTTGGGACCGTTTGACGTGGTTTATAGCTCTAACGTCATCCATATTTCTCCCATCACTGTGCTGGCAGGCATTTTACAAACGGCAGGGCGTGAACTGAAGCCTCGGGGCAGAATGGTTTTCTATGGTCCATTCAGTCGGAAGGGCGAGCACACAGCTGATAGCAACGCCGCTTTTGATCAGAACCTCAAAATGCGAGATCCGTCATGGGGCGTGCGTGATCTGGATAACGACGTGGTTCCGCGCGCAATAAAAAACCGGCTGGCTCTGGAAACGGTCAGAGCCATGCCGGCCAATAATTTTTTCGTCGTGTTCAGACGAGAGGGCTGATCAGCCTTCCAGAAGCGACTCGATGCGCTGCTCGAGTTCGCGTTGCGCAAAGCCTGAGTACAGCTCACCATTGATAAAGAAGGCCGGTGTGCCGGTTACGCCATGTTCGCGCGCTTCACCGAGCACGCGTGCGAGATGAGCGTCGACTTCTGCGCTTTCCATATCGCGTTCCAGACGCGTGGCGTTCATGCCAACATCACGCGCGATTTCGAAAATGTCATCGTCTGACAGCTGTCCGGAGTGGCGCATCATCGCCTGGTGGAACTCAAGATACTCGCCCTGGTTCTGGGAAGCGATTGCAGCGCGAGCCGCGCGTACAGACTGTTCCGACAGGATTGGGAGTTCTTTAAATACAACGCGAACGCGACCGTCACCGTTTTCGACCTGATCCATCACCCAGTCGAGTGACCGGCGGCAATATCCGCAATGATAGTCAAAATATTCTACGATCGTAACTTCAGCATCGGCCGGACCGACGGAGAAGTCCGAATCGTTTGATGCGAGCTGGTCGCCGAGGCGCGCATTTTCACGTTCTTCCAGAACGAGCATCGCTTCCATGATGATTTCCGGATTTTCCAGAAGGTAAGCACGAACGATGGCTTCGACGTCCTCTCGGCTTTGAGCCGTTTCAGGCACAGAGTTGCTTTGAGCGGACATGTTGCAAGCGCCAAGGCCCACGAGGACGGTAAGCGCCGTTGTAACGGAGAGCGTTTTAGCAAGCATAGACTGTTTCCCTAGATAGATCAGAATCTGACTAGCACGCGCAGGCTCTTATCTTCTAGAGCGGCTCTGCGCTGTAATCGTACAAATTCTGGTGATGTCACTGGCGCGAATGCCTGTTGGCGTGTTCGGCTCAAGATCTTCTGACGCTCTCGCAGCAAAACTCCGTGCACGGTCGCAGTCGCCATAGTGGAACGCTTGTTCGGCCGTTGCTAGGTTTGCTTCAGGGCGGCGGCCCTGACGTTCGAGAACAATCGCGAGTTCATGCCAGGCAAAGGCGTTTCCGGCTTCCAGCGCAGTCGCGAGCGAAAGAAGCTCTTCAGCTTCTGCGAGGTTCTCTTCGGTTTGCATGGCGCTAAGTGACCTTGCAAGGTTCACCATGAGAAGAGGGACGCGGCCTGCCAGCTCCAAAGAACGACGGTTTGGTTCGACTGATTCCTCGAACCGACCGTTCTCGAAGAGAATCTGGCCCTTCAGCTCGTAGAAATAAGGGTTCTCCGGGAATTCTTCGATCAGCTCATCAGTGAGACTTAGGGCCGTTGCGAGGCTATGGCTTTGAAAAGCCGAAATCGCGCGTGCATACCGGGCCGGGACTGATGTGTCTAATGGCGGATATTCCCGCTGCACATAGACTGGCGCCATGATGAAGCCGAACAGCTTCGCTTTCATCATCTCGAGCTGGTAGACTTCTTCCGGATCGTCTTCGAGGTCCATCAGACCGGAACGTTCTGCACCCTGACGAAGCGATTCAATACGATCTGATGCGAGCGGGTGGGTGTAGAAATAGCGATAGCGCTCAGCATTGTTGGAGAATTGGATATCGCGGAAGTTCTCGAAGAACTCCAGAAGACCGCGCGGAGAGCGACCGGTTGCTTGCATGTAGCGCAGGGCAGCCTGGTCCGCGGAAGCCTCTTGAGGGCGCGTATGGGACGCGAAATTCAGATATCCGAATTGCTGCGAACTCGCGATCAGCGCCGCACCGGCGTCGGGCGCTCCAGCGGCAATGGCGAGCAGGCCTAGACCGATAGACACAAATGCGGGGCGTGATGCGATTTCCAGATCACGCTGACGACGAATATTGTGTCCGCCTTCGATATGACCTGTCTCATGCGCAATAACGCCAATCAACTGGCCTGGCGTTTCTGACGCCATAATCAAGCCGGTATGGAGGTGGATATTCTGGCCGCGCGCAACAAACGCGTTGAGGGTCGGATCGTTGATGATGAAGATGTTCACATCATCCGGGCGCAGATTGGCTGCTTCCAGAACCGGATTGGTGAAATCTCGCAGAATAGCTTCAATCTCCGCATCGCGGATGAAGCTCTGGGCCTGGGCAGAAAATGATACAGTGCAGAACACCGTAATCGCAGAGACAACGTGTCTGGCGAAGCTTTTAATCTTCACAAATCTCTCCATTTCGCCCGCCCGCTGCGTAATCTAATCACACTTGAAGGCCGGATGCGAGAGGGGGGATGCAGTGCATCCCCCCTTAGCGAATTAAATCTTAGATAGTTTAGCGGTCTAGCCGGCGCTCCGGCGTTGCCACCAGCCACGACGGATCTTTTTAGGCTTTTCGGTTTCCGGAAGTTCCTTTGGCTCTTCAGCCTCAGCTTCAGCTTCTACAACAGGGGCTGCCGGTTCAGCAGAAACTGCTTCCTCGGCTACCTCTGCAGAAGGTGTCTCTTCTGTTGTAGGTTCTTCTGCAATTCCCGCCGGTGCTTCCGAGACGGCTTCAGGCGCCTGGGACTCTTGATCCGGCGCTGTCTCCGGTTCCGATGTTTCTACAGGAGTAGCTGCTTCGGCTTCTTCGGAAACAGAGGCTGCTTCAGAAGTTTCGGCAACGTCATCTGCAGTCGCTTCCGGCTCAGGTTTAGCTTCAGGTGTCGCTTTGATTTCTACACCTTCGCCGACGAGAGCAACGACGTTGGAAGCCGCTTCGTCGAGAACCGCGCCACCATCTTCAGTCGTGTTCTCATCATTGAGTTCGACTGCCTCCGGTGCGCCATCTCTTCCGCGACGACGACGTCCACCACGACGACCGCGACGGCGACGTTTGCGGGAATTACCATCCGCGCCGTCATCATCGTCACTAGAGCCGAAATCAGATGGGCCGTCTGAGTTGTCGCCTTCATCATCGGCGTCTGCGTCGACAACCTTCAGATTATCAGCAGATGAGCGGTCCTGATCTTTGCGGCGTCCGCGACGGCGGCGCTTGCGACCCGTTGGCTTCTCTTCAGCGATCTCTTCATCTTCTTCTTCGTCGTCGTCCTCAATATCTTCAAGGTCATCGACGTCTGTGATCGGCACGCGCTCAATCGGTTTCGGCTTAGGCGGCTCGACATTATCACCCTCCGCGTTTGTGACGCGGATTTCGAATTCGCCGAATAGCAGGTCAGATTGCGCTTTAACCTGTACGGTCAGCTTCTGACGTATCTCTAGATCGCTGATTGCCTGACGTTTCTCGTTCAGAAGGAAAAGAACGACGTCCGTAGGGGCGCTTACTTCAATCTGGCCACCCGCGACACCTGCGCTGCGGCTTTCGATGGCGCGGAGCAGCTGGAGTGCAGACGATTCGATAGAACGAACATGGCCTGTGCCGCTACACGCTGTGCATGGATCAGAGCTGGTGTCGAGCACGCCCGCACGACGACGCTGACGAGAGATTTCCATAAGGCCGAACATGGAGATCTTGTTGTTCTGAACGCGCGCACGGTCGTATTTCAGGCAATCTTTCATCCTGCGTTCGACAGCGCGGTTGTTCTTCGCTTCTTCCATGTCGATGAAGTCGATCACGACCAGACCGGCAAGGTCGCGAAGGCGCATCTGGCGACACGCTTCTTCGGCTGCTTCGAGGTTGGTCCGAAGCGCGGTCTGTTCGATATTGCGTTCGCGTGTGGATTTACCGGAGTTCACGTCAATCGCGACCAGAGCCTCTGTCTGGTGGATAACCAAATATCCGCCGGACTTCAGCTGAACGGTCGGGCTGAAAATATTATCGAGCTGGGGCTCAACACCGTATTCAGAGAATACTGGCAGACCGGACTTGTGCTGCTGAACCTTCTTCGCATGGCTCGGCATGAGCATTTTGGAAAGGTCTTTGGCCTCGCGATAAGCGACTTCACCATCGACCAGAACCTGATCAATGTCTTTGTCATACATGTCGCGCAGTGCCCGATGGACAAGGCCTGCTTCTTCGTTGATCAGGCAAGGAGCAACAGAGCTGAGTGTCAGTTCGCGAATCTTCGACCAGAGTTTAATCAGGTATTCGAAGTCACGCTTGATTTCGGTCTTTGTACGTTTCGCGCCAGCCGTACGGACAATTAGGCCCATGCCTTCTGGAACGTTCAGATCGCGGACAATCTCTTTCAGACGCTTACGGTCTGTGCTGTTTGTGATCTTGCGTGAGATACCACCGCCGCGAGGCGTGTTTGGCATGAGTACGCAATAACGACCTGCCAGCGACAGATATGTTGTCAGAGCGGCGCCCTTATTGCCGCGCTCTTCTTTAACCGCCTGAACCAGCATGATCTGGCGACGACGGATAACTTCCTGAATTTTGTAATTCTTGGAGAGCAGTGCCTTGGAGGAAGGACGCTCATCGTCGTCCTCATCAATATCGTCAGCGTCATCACCATCAGCCTGTACTGCGGACGCAGTCTCTGCGATCAGAGCCTCGCGGTCTGCCTGTGGCAATTGATAATAATCCGGGTGAATCTCGCTGAATGCGAGGAAGCCGTGACGATTCCCGCCAAAATCAACGAAGGCCGCCTGAAGAGACGGTTCGACGCGTGTGATTTTTGCGAGATAGATATTTCCTCTTAGTTGTCGTTTCTTGGCGCTTTCAAAATCAAAGTCTTCGACTTGACCTTTGTTGACCACGGCGACCCGGACTTCCTCCGGGTGGACCGCGTCGATCAACATCATTTTTGTCATTAAAGGTGTTCCTGCTGCACGTCCTGACAGTTCGCGCGTCGTACCTGAATGCACTGCGACGTCGGCCGTGTTGATATATGTTAGGAGGTGTCTGGCGGTCGAAACGAAGCGACATGCTGATTTGAGAATGCGATGTCATCAGTTTCGACTTCCGGTACCAAACAATTCTAGTGCGGCGGTTCGGAGGGGATTTTGTTCAACCTCTTCCGCCGTGTGTTCACGTTGGGTCGCTCATCTCAGGGAGGCGACTCTCATACACTGCCTAATTCGGAAAGAAAAATAAAGAGAAAAGAGCGATTTTGAATTCACTGCAATTCCTTCACTAAGGTAAATGGAGTGTTTACCAAAACGACGCTATGATCCCGAACGTTAATCTGACCGGTGGAAAGTGGGATGAATCCTTACCTGCGCATATTGATGGCGGTAGCGTCGCTTCTAACTGCGGTTGTCTTTTTTGGCGTCGTAGCGACAGCTCAGTCTGGTACCGAAGTCCGCGACGTTCGCGTCGGCTTTGACGGCGACAGAACTCGCGTTGTCATTGATGCGACCGCTGATCTCGATTACTCGCAATTTGCGCTCAGCACCGGTGGCCTGAGATATGTGCTGGACTTTGATCGCCTCGTCTGGGCGATGCCCGATCATGCGGCGCATCAGGGCGAAGGTCGCGGAGCCGGCGGAATTCAACGTTTCCGGTATGCACATAATTCTGAAACAACGTCGCGCCTTGTATTCGACCTTGATCAGCCGCTCGTGCTCGAAAGTTCGTACACGATGGAGCCGACGCGGCAGAATGGTGTTTACCGGATTGTATTGGATTTTCGTCCGGTCGATCTGGACACGTTCCGAAGTGTCCGTCCGTCCGGCCCGTGGTCAGGCGAGACTGATGTCGCTGATGTAGAAGTCGATACCGCAATGCGTGTTCCTGACCTGCGCGGTGGTCGCGGCGATATAGCGCCTGTTCCGGAACGCCATGTCGTGGTGATCGATCCCGGGCATGGTGGTCGCGATCCTGGGACACAAGGCGGAGCAGGCACTATCGAGAAATCTGTTGTTCTGCGAGGTGCGCTACTCCTTCGCGATATCCTCGAACAGACAGGGCGTTACGACGTTGTTCTGACGCGCGATGGTGACGATTATATCGATCACGACCGGCGTATTGAAATCGCGCGCGCCGCCGAAGCTGACATCTTTATTTCTCTGCACGCGGATGCTGCGGGAAGTCGGTCAGTCGCGGGTGCTTCCGTCTACACGCTCTCTACGGCTGGGGATGCGCGCATGGAGCAAATGCGTGAACGCATGGGCTGGAACATTCCGATGGAAATCGATCCGGTCGACCCAGCAACTCAGGACATCCTTGAGAACCTCGTCGAGCGCGAAACGCTAACCCGTTCCGCTGCGTTTGCCGATATCCTCATTCCAGAGCTTGAAGCGGTTGGGCCAATCCTACGCAACACGCACCGCCAGGCGAATTTCTACGTTTTGCTTGCACCGGATGTTCCTGCGGTCCTTCTGGAAGTAGGCTTCCTGACGAACTCAAACGACGAGCGCCGACTGTCATCAGGGCAGGGGCTGACACGAGCCATGCAGGCTGTTGGTCGCGCGATTGACACTTATTTCGACAGAGAAGAGCAGGCGCTCGCTCGGTATTACTCTAACGGCGGCTGATTATGGGGCTGTTTCGCCCGCATATATCTCGATAGAAAGCCTAGTCGTGGGCATGCTCACGCCATAGTATAGCCGGAATTAAAGGTGATTCCGGGATCACCCTGACTGTCAGTAAAATCGCGAGCGAGTCTTTATGAATTCAGTTCTGCAAGGCCTGAGAAGTTTCTTTGGCGCTATTGCGCGTTTTCTTATGCATCCGATTTTCCGGGTCCTGATGATTGTCGTCGCCGTTTTCGGCCTGATTGGCACGTTCGCGGTAGCTGCTTACGTAAATGCGCTCTCACGTGATCTGCAGTCCGTGAATGTCCTTGCAGAATACCAGCCTGAAGTTACGACCCGTGTGCATGCGGGTGATGGTCGCTTGATTGCTGAGTTCGCGAGCGAGCATCGCCTGTTCGTTCCATATGAAGCGATGCCTGAGCATTTGATTGAAGCTTTCGTGTCCGCGGAGGATAAGAACTTCTTCTCTCACGGCGGGATCGACTATTTCGGTATGGTGCGAGCGATGCTTCGCAATGCGCGCGACATGATCTCTGGCGCGGGTGGTAATCTGCAGGGCGGTTCCACCATTACTCAACAGGTCGCCAAGAACATGCTGCTGAATGACAGTTCGCAGAGGCTGGACCGAAAAATCCGTGAGGCGATTCTGTCTCGTCGCATGGAAGAAGCATTCACAAAGGAAGAAATCATTGAGCTGTACATGAACGAGATTTATCTCGGCGGCAGCTCTTACGGTGTTGCATCGGCAGCGCTTAATTATTTCAACAAACCTCTTACAGAACTCTCTCTGGCTGAAGCGGCACTTCTGGCTGCGATGCCTCAGCGTCCTGGCGATGTGAATCCGTTCCGAAACCCGGATCGTGCGCGTGCGCGCCGCGACTGGGTTATCGGTCGCATGCAGGCGAACGGTTACATTTCTCGAGATGAGGCTGAAGCTGCAATCTCAGAACCGCTTGTGACGCAGGAACGTCTGCGCGGCGAAGAATACGCGGCGGCGACCTACTTTGTTGAGGAGCTGCGTCGGTCCCTGTCAGAAGAGATTGGTGAGGACGAGCTTCGCGAAAATGGCCTTTCTATTCGATCCACATTGGATACGCGGCTTCAGCTTGCTGCGCAGTCTGCGCTCCGCGAGGGCCTTGAAACCTATGACCGTCGTCACGGGTATCGCGGCCCACTTGCGATGATCGAACTTGGCGATGGCCAGCTCGATGCGCTGAACGCGGTAGAGCTTCCGGGTGGTTATGGCACCCGCGAGGCAGGGCTGGTACTTTCCGCATCTTCAAGCGCGGTTCGCTTGCTGCTGACCGATGGTGCCGAGATTGATCTTGCTGAAGATGATATTGAGTTCTCCCGCACCTATCGCCGTGAAGGCGGCGGTCGCGGACTTCAGTCAGGCGATGTGATCCTCGTCGGCGTAGAGCGTGAAGAGGTCGTACCTGAAGGATCAGACAGCTCCAATCCCGCTGGCGATGAAGTTATTTCCGAAGAGACTCTAACGGAGGCTGCAAACTCGGAAGCTGAGGCTGAAACCGACGCTGAGGAAGTCGAGCCTGCCTTTGTTCCAGTCGGAGATGCCCGCCTTGGTCAAATTCCGGAGGTAGAAGGCGCACTCCTCGCTTTGGACCCTCATACGGGGCGCGTCCTTGCGATGGCAGGTGGTTACTCGTTCTGGAGATCGCAGTTCAACCGGACTGTGCAAGCCCAGCGTCAGCCCGGGTCTTCGTTCAAGCCGTTTGTCTATGCGTCCGCGCTGGAGCTTGGCGATCCTCGCACAGGGCAGGCTGTTTTCACGCCGGCAACTCAAATTCTCGATGCACCTTTTGTTCAGTGCGACTACACGCGCGAAGAAGACCAGTGTTACGCTCCGACAAACTACACGTCCGGTCGTTTTTATGGCATGAGCACGATGCGTCTCGGCCTTGAAATGTCCCGTAACGCTATGACAGTGCGTCTCGCCCAGGACATCGGTATGGAGCAGGTCTCCCGGTTTGCCGAACGTGTTGGCGTATACGATCGTTTGGATCCTTATCTCTCCATGTCGCTCGGCGCCGGCGAGGTTACTGTATGGAACATGGCTGCGTCTTATGCTGCCTTTGTGAATGGCGGCCGTCAGGTCACGCCGCGCCTGTTCGACAGGGTTCAGGACCGTGAGGGTGCAACAATCTATCAAATGGATACGCGCGAATGTCCGGGGTGCAATGAAGAGTATACCGGGCAGGCGCCGCCTATTCTCGCGGATACGCGTGAGCAGGTAATTGATCCGATCACAGCTTTCCAGATCACATACATGCTGCAGGGCGTTGTTGAACGCGGCACAGCGGCGGGCATTCGTCGTCAGTGTCCACGTGGCGGTCCTGAAGCGGCGCTCGGCGTTGGTGATATTCCTACACTCTGTGAACACACGCTGGGTGGTAAAACCGGTACGACAAACGATTATATGGATGCCTGGTTCATGGGCTTCTCTCCGGATCTTGTCGTAGGGATTTATGTCGGCTTCGACGAACCGCGCTCTATGGGCAATGGCGAAGCTGGCGGCAGTGTTGCGGCACCGATCTTCGGTTCATTCATGAATGAGGCTCTGGTCGATTACGATCCACTTCCATTCCGTGCGCCAAGCGGTGTGCGTTTTATGAATATTGACGCCCGCACCGGCACGCTACCTGGATCTAACAGCCAGGTCATTCGCGAGGCGTTCCGCCGGGGCTCAGAGCCGGGTTTTGAAGACAGTTTTGGTAGCGATCTTGATAGTATTTTCGGCAATGGAAATTCAGGCGAAGTCTCTACCGGCGTTGGCGATATATTTGACGGCAATGGTGACGATCCTGTGCAACCGGGGCAGATTACACCACCACCTCAAACCGGTCCGGAAGATTTTGACGGGGAAGTTTACTAGACGGTGCGAACTGTCTAGAACCCACGGTCCAATCGGAATTTACGAATTCAGGAGAGTAGGTGCATGACACCTGAAATGATGTCTTTGGCAGGCCAAATCGAGCAGTCAGTGGAACTGCTGAGGAGGCGTCTTTGACTGGGATCGTTCCCACAAAAGATTCGACGAATTAACGGCAATGTCAGAACGTCCCGATTTCTGGGACGATGCGCAGGCGGCGCAAAAGCTGATGCGCGAGCGCACTAAGCTCAATGATCAAATGGAAGCTATCCAGTCGCTTGAGAGTGATTTGTCTGATGCGCGCGAACTCTATGAAATGGCTCAGGAAGAGGGTGACAAAGACGCCCTTGAGGAAATTCTCGATCTTCTGAAAAATGCTAAAGCACGCGGTGAAAAAGCCGAGCTTGAGGCGCTGCTATCCGGCGAAGCGGATGGAAATGACTGCTATGTCGAAATTCATGCTGGCGCGGGCGGAACAGAAAGCCAGGATTGGGCAGGCATGCTCCGCAGAATGTATGTTCGCTGGGCCAATGCGCATGACATGAAGCTGGACGAAGTCGAAGAGCATGTCGCTGAAGAAGCCGGTATCAAGTCGGCGACTTTGCAGATTAAAGGTGAAAATGCTTATGGCTGGCTGAAAAGTGAGTCCGGTGTTCACCGCCTCGTACGCATTTCTCCGTTCGATTCGAATGCTCGTCGTCACACGAGCTTTGCCAGCGTCTGGGTCTATCCCGTTATCGATGAGTCCATTGAAATCGAGATCGAAGACAAGGATGTGCGGACTGATACCTATCGTGCGAGCGGTGCGGGTGGTCAGCACGTCAATAAAACGGATTCTGCCGTTCGACTGACCCACGAACCTACGGGTATTGTCGTTGCATGTCAGAATGGTCGCTCTCAGCACCAGAACCGTGCAACCGCGTGGGAGATGCTGCGCGCGCGACTTTACGAGCTTGAGCTACAGAAGAAGCGTGAAGCAACCGAAGCGCTGGAGAGCACCAAGTCGGAGATCGGCTGGGGCCATCAGATCCGTTCGTATGTTCTTCAGCCATATCAGATGGTCAAAGACTTACGGACAAACGTTGAAACGTCGGACACGCAAGGTGTTCTGGACGGTGATCTTGATCAGTTCCTGGCGGCGTCTCTGTCACATAGCCTGACGTCAGCATCTGATACGGATGACAGCGGAGCTTAGCTCGGTTCTTTTCAAACAAAAAAAAGCCGCCCGAAACGGGCGGCTTTTTTCTGAAATTTTAGGCGTCGATTAGCCAGCGGTTGGCGTCGGCGTAGACGGAGCAGGGCTTGCAGGCGCAGAACCAGTCTTCAGAGGGTCTGAAGAATGTTTGACCTGTCCTTCGAACACCGCATTTGCCTCAATAGACAGAGAAGAGTGCGTGATGTCGCCTTCGACTTTAGCAGATGAAGCCAGCTGAACTTTGCGTGCGCGAATGTGGCCTTTGACCTTGCCGCGAACGACGATGGTTTCTGCAACAACTTCACCGAGGATTTCGCCTGTGTCGCCGATTGTCAGCGCCGCTGCTTTAACGTCACCTTCAATTTTGCCGTCGATCTGAATTTCACCCTCGGAAACAATAGAGCCTTTCAGCTTCATGTCGTTGCTGAAGAGTGACGGAGCAGAACGTGCTGCAGGACGTGTAGCTGCCTGACGCATCGGCTCTCCCTGCGATGGTGTCGTTGAAGGAGAAGAACCTTCTGGTTTACCCTTGTTGGTGAACATGTTGACCTGCCCTCAAAAAATTTACGGGGTTATATGTTTTGCCTCGGAACCAGACCTCATAGTGCAGGTGAGGACCAGTGCTTCGGCCAGTTGTGCCCATTCGCCCGACCAGATCGCCCATCTGGATCTCGTCGCCTACCTCAACCTCTACACTATTAAGGTGACCATATCGTGTCCTAAAACCGTAACCATGATCGATTTCGACAAGACGTCCGTAACCAGACCGTGATCCGGCATAGGTAACAACGCCAGGACCGGCGGCGACAATTGGAGCCCGGTGGTACGCGCCCATGTCCATTCCAGCGTGGAATGCAGGGCGCCGGTTAAACGGGTCTGTACGAAGACCATAACCGGAAGTTTCACGGAAAGGAACGCTGATCGGCTCACCAAGCGGTAGCAGCTCGACCAGGCTTTGGTAATAGTTCGCTTCTTGCAGGCGTGCAGCGACCTGAACGGCGCGTTCTGAGAATTGAGGATCAGAATCACTCAGCCCGTATTGTGTGCTCATTGAGCTGAGTTCTACCAGTGGGCCGCCCATTTCACGCTGTTCTTCGAAACGGCCAATACCGACGCCAGTCAGCTGAAGTACACCGCGCGCCTGTTCGGAACGTTCAACAGCGACCTGTTCAACACCATCAAGGAAGGCGTTTTGCTCTTGGCGAAGCTGATCGATATTTTCGCGAAAGCCGGCAACTTCAAGTGAGGCAGTCTGGACTGGGGTAGGGCGTGATTGACGTGGTGCGCCTTCTTCAATCCCTGCTTCAATCAGAAAGTTTGCTCCGTTGCCGCGGAGCACATTCTCTTCAATTGATTCTGGCGATTGGACGGCCTCGAGAAGCATTTTGAGCGTATCGTGACGTTGCTCGAACTCGATAGTGGCGCGCTGGAAGGCTTCCGTTCGTTCTTCCAGAAGAGACTGGGCAGTTGCGGCGCGGGCGTTTGTTTCATTCACCCATCTCTGCCATCGTGCATCGTTGCGGTCGAGTGCATCATTGTGGGCAGAGAGGCGTGGGCCCTGGCTAATGACGCTGAACGTTGCGAACACGCACCAGCCAATCGCGAGCGCAGCACCTGCCGCAGCGAGCACCTGTTGGCGTTGAGTAATGTTGATATAACGTACTGAACCGCCGCTACGGTGATAAATCTGGCGCTCAGGAAATGTCCTCTCGAGCCAGGATTTAGCTTTTCCGTGCATTTCTTTCATATTTTACGCCGCCCGATACTCGTGCCGATTTAAAGCGCCCCAGATCGCCCTCACCGGATTTTGATCGACCCTAGACGAAAAAAATTACGACGCGAAGACCACCCTACGCATTTTTTTTAGTTAATCTCGATCGAACCGGTAAATTGCTCATTAAGAAATCAATTATGTCGGCTAATTGCTTCTTTTAGAGTGCTTAGAACATCAGAAGCATGTTCTTTTACTTTAACTTTTTTCCACTCGTGAGCGACCTTAAGGTCCGGGGCAACGATAAATGTTGATCTGAGGATACCCATATAGGTTTTTCCATACATCTTCTTTTCAACCCAGACGCCAAACGCTTCGCATACGGAGGTATCTTCATCGGACAGGAGTTCGACTTTGAGTTCCTGTTTTGCGATAAAATTTGCGTGTTTCTTGGGGCTGTCGGCCGAGATGCCGATAACGCGAGCACCAAGTGCCTGAAATGCTTCGATTTCTGCGCTGAAGTCTTTCGCCTCTGTTGTGCAGCCCGGGGTGTTGTCCTTCGGATAAAAATAGATAACGGTCCAACCGCCTTTCAGGTCGTCACTAGATACTGTTCCGCCGTCGGGTGTTGGCAGTGTAAATGATGGGATTTTATCTCCGATCTGCATGTCGACCTTCTTTCTGGTTGATGAAATATATGAGTTTAAAGGATCAGATTCTGACTCTGATCAATATTGTGAGTTTTCTGAGTGCGTCAAACCACAGGCATAATCATTCTGGAAGGTCTGACGGGGCTTGTGCTTCTAATTGGCCTCGGACTTGGTTTGATCGCATGGCGCCTCGTTTCAGGGCCGACAGACCTCGAGTTCGTCCGCGGTAATGTGGAAGCCGAAATCTCGCGCGCCCGGGGCGGCCAGCCCGTTTCCGTCGGTGCGCTCTCCTTGCGTTGGCAGCACGATCAGAACGAATTCCAGATTCTGGCAGATGAACTGGTTTTCTATAATGACACCGAAGAAGTTGTCGCCCGCGCAGATGGTGCGACAATCGAGTTCGATGCGTTCAGCCTGCTCGTAGGGCAAGTGGAGCTTCAGGAGCTGCATATTCGCGACGGTGAGTTTGAGGTTCGGCGTCCGGAAGGCGGAGGGCTTAAATTCGCAGGACAGGCCATCCCTCCGGTTTATCCGGTTCAATTCCATGAAGCCACGTCGCCATTTCAGTATGCAGAACAAGCCATTCTGAATGTTGTCGAGAATCTCGCAAATTCTGCCGCCGTCGCCAATGTAGATGAAATCACCCTCTCGGGCTTTCGTGTTCGTCTTATAGACGAGGGAAGTGATGTGGAATGGGTGTTGGAAAATGCGAACCTTTCGCTCGTTCAGGATGACGACACGATCGGCATTTCGGGGTCCGGCGAAGCGATAGGCGATGGTGCGCCTCAGAGCCTGGAGTTTGATCTGGAGTTTATTCCGCGGCTTCGCGAATTCCGAACCGTTTTGTCACTTCAGGATACGAATATTCCTGAATTTCCTGTACTCGTAGCGATTTTGCCGGACCTCTCAGGCACTCTGATGGCTGATTTGTCTTTTGCATTTGAGGTACGTCAGTCGGGCATTGATATTGTCTCTGTGGACGTAAGCTCTCAGCCTGGCGAATTGCTTATGGGTGAAGATCTGATCGAGATTGGCGCGAATAGTCTGCTTGTCGAATATAATATAGAACGCGACGTACTGTTTGTAGATGCGCGTGAAATCGATACCGAGTTCGCTCTGGGTAGTCTTCAGCTTCAGCTCGATCAGGTTACGAACCTGCTGGAAGACCCTTTAGCTGAACCACATGCCATCAGTCTGGACGCCGAAGCGCTCCAGCTCGATTTTACGCCCTATTTTTCTGACATCTGGCAGGTTCAGAATGTGCGTGCGGAAGCGTTGGTGGATTTACGCAGGCGCCAGATGGATGTGCTGGACATGACTGCGTTTGTCGATGGCGCACAAGCCTACGCGCAAGGGCTAATGTATTTGCCTGATGAAAATGCGTTACCAGATGACCTTCCTTTTGGCATCTCCATGACAGCCACAGTGGATGGTGCATTCACGCCCGAAACCGTACTTAAATTCTGGCCTGTAACGCTCGGCGCTGATGCGCGTCTGTGGGTTGAGGAAAACGTTCGCGAAGGCGACTTCTCCGAAGCTCAATTTCGGATGGACTTAGCGCCGGATGAATTGCGGGATGATCGACTGGACGATGAAGATCTCCAGCTGGATTTCGTGTTTGAGAATGCTGTCACGTCATTCCTGGAGGATTTGCCTTCGGTGAACAGAGGGCGCGGTTCAGCCCGCCTGAACGGAAACTCCTTCTCGCTTGATCTTGAGAGCGGTGAATTCAGCAATTGGACGCTAACTTCAGGGAAGGTCTCGATTCCCCAGTTTAAGCCAAAAGGTGAGAACTTTTATATCGACGCCGAAGGCTTTGGTGATGTGCAGGATATTCTCCAGACGCTCTCTGATTCCCGGCTGCAGCTCGAAGCGCAGTATGGACTGAACATTCAAGATATTACGGGGTCCGGACAGGCGCACTTTTCACTGATCCGTCCTGCGTTGTCCGAAGTGTCCTACGAGGATACCCGTTTCACTGTCGAAGGCGAAATTACCGATGGCGGCTTTAGGGAGCTGTTCAACGAGATGTCCTTGACTGGCAGTCAGGCGGATATCCACGTGTCCAATGAGCTCCTGCGTATCTCCGGTTATGGTCAGTTCGGTGACGCGCCGATGGAATTTACCTGGAGCGACCGGTTTCGTGAAGAAGGCGCTGAAGACCGCTCCACACTACGGGCGTCCGGCTATGTGAGTCCTGATTTCATTAACCGGTTCGGCGTTGCAATTCGAACCTACATGACCGGATCGGCGTACGCGGAGCTTGATGCGTTTGGAACGTCAGCTGAGAACTGGAACCTGATCAATATCGCGCTCGACTTTGAAGAGTCTCGCCTCGATGTAGAGGAGTTTTCCTGGTTTAAGCCAATAGGTGAGCCAGCCAATGCAGTTGTTCGGGTAATTACCGAGGAAGAGGAACAGACGACTGAAATTGCCTTCATCGCCGAGGGCGTCGACTTTCAGGGTGATGTTTCTCTGGGCGCTGACGGACGGTTGGAAGACCTCTCAGTTGACCGCATTTACATCGAAGACGAGCTTGACCTGCGCGGTGAACTTCGGCGTCCCGATCCGCTCACGCTGGAACTGGAGCTAACCGGTCCGTATCTGAACGCGGCTCCGCTTCTGGAGGGTGTTCTAAATGCAGGCGGCGCCGGTGGCAGCGGTGCGCTTCCGATCTTTGGAGAGGTCACGCTGGACGCAAATATTGATCGCCTTCAGCTCAGAAACGACCTGCAGGCACAGGATGCGACGATGCGTGTGGATTTCTCTGGCCCGCGCCTGAACAGTTTTGAGCTCGCCGGTTTGTTAGAGCTGGATAATCCGTTCGCGCTCTCCATACAGGGCCTGGATGACGGCAATAATCAGCTCACGGCACAGGCAAGCAATGCTGGAGGATTGATCTCTGCGGTGCTTGGGCAAGACTTTGTGACGGGTGGCGAGCTCAGCATGAGCGGCATTATGCGAGCAGATCAGCAACCGTCCGATCTGAATATCACGCTTAGAAATGCACGCATGGCAAACGCGCCTTTGCTGACGCAGATTCTGTCTCTTGCGTCACTTCGGGGGCTGTCAGACGTGATGTCGGGTGAAGGCGTTTTGTTTTCGAGTGTCGAGCTTCCGCTGACACTCACGCCTGAGGGTTTCTACATTCGCGGTGGCAAGGCATCTGGGCCGGCGCTCGGCTTAACGGCCAATGGCCATATGCTCGATGATGGTGAAGACTTGCAAATCAGCGGCGTTCTCGTGCCCTCATTCGGTGTGAACTCGGCGTTGGGCGGAATACCGATCATCGGGGATTTGTTTGTCTCGCGTGAAGGTGAGGGCGTTTTCGCGATCACTTATGATGTGCGGGGATCTTTGGAAGAAGCCCGTGTTTCCGTAAACCCGCTTTCAGGTATTGTTCCAGGCGTATTGCGCCGCGTTTTCGAAAACCCGGAAGCTCCGGTCCCGCAGCCAGAAGAGGTCACGGAACCAGAAGAATTGGAGCCTGCGCCCTAGCGGAGCTGAAGGCGGGCGTGGCGCTTTTTGCCGATGGACAATGTCGCTAGGCCATCTGCATCAAAATCTGAAAGGCTGAGTGTCGCGTTCTCGTCGCTGACGCTTTCACCGTTGAGTTTGGCTGCATTCTGCTTGATGCTCCGGCGCGCTTCCCCATTGGATTTTGTCAGAGCCGCGGCCGTGAAACCGGCTGCGACCAGCATGCCTGCTTCTACTTCATCTTTGGAAACATCATAGGTTGGCAACGCGTCCCCGCTTGAGCCTTGCTGGAACACTTTTGCAGCGGACTCTTTTGCGTCTTTTGCGGCCTGTTCGCCATGCAGCATTGTTGTGGTTGCATCGGCGAGCGCGATCTTTGCATCGTTTATCTCGGCACCTTCGAGTGTTTCCAGTCGTTCGATTTCATTCAGCGGGATGTCCGTAAACAGGCGAAGGAAACGGCCGACGTCAGCGTCTTCCGTATTGCGCCAGAACTGCCAGTATTCGTATGGCGTCCGCAGTTCGGAGTTCAGCCATACTGCGCCGTCTGCAGTTTTGCCCATTTTGCCGCCGGAAGCTGTCGTGATGAGGGGTGATGTGATGCCAAAGCCCTGACGTCCGTCCGCTTTGTGGATGAGGTCCGTCCCAGCGACGATATTGCCCCATTGGTCAGAGCCGCCCAGCTGGATCATACAGTTGTGGCGGCGTGATAGCTCAAGGAAGTCATATGCCTGGAGAAGCGTATAGTTAAACTCAAGGAAGGTGTATGGCTGCTCGTTTTTGAGACGACGTGCAACAGTGTCCTGTTTCACCATCGTATTGACGGTGAACAACTTGCCGATGTCGCGCAGAAACTCGATATAGCCGAGTTTATCCAGCCAGTCCGCGTTATTGACCATGATGGCATCTGTTGGACCCTCGCCAAATGTCAGGAACGGTGAAAAGGCTTTCTTGATGCCTTCAATATTCTTCGCGATGGCGTCTTCCGTCAGGATCGGGCGGGACTTCTCTTTGTCCGTCGGGTCGCCGATTTTAGTTGTGCCGCCACCCATAAGGACAACCGGTTTGCCGCCAGCCTGTTGAAGGCGGCGTAGCAACATGATCTGAAGGAGTGAGCCGACATGCAGGCTTTCAGCCGTGGCATCGAATCCGATATAAGCCATCGGCACACCTTCGGAACAATAATCATCCAGCTCGGCTTCGTGAGTGGTCTGCTTGATGTAGCCGCGGGTCTGCAGAGTGCGCAGAAAATCGGATTTGAATTCACTCATATCGGTCTCCATTAGACGCGGCGATCTAGCACGAAGGATAGAAGGTTTGAACACTGATACGGGCGATTTTTCGCCAATTTGGACAATCGGGTTCATGAGCGGCACTTCGATTGATGCGGTCGATGCTGCAATCATCCGTACCGATGGTGAAAAGGTGTATGAGTTCGGGCCCGTTTCAGAGCGTAAATTTACGCCGGACGAACGCGCTGTAATCAGCGCTGCTGTCGATGCTGCACGCACCTGGAAGTGGGAGGGGACGCCACCTCAGAATACCTTCGATGCAGCTATGAGTGTACTGAATCGCGCTCACAAAGACGCCTTTGATGACGCTGTGGCTCAATGTGCTCCAGACATGAAACCGGTACTCGCGGGAGTGCATGGTCAGACTGTTCTGCATAAGGCACCTCTAAACGGCAGCAAAGGACGGACCCTTCAGATATTGGATGCGCCGTCATTGAAGCAGATGTTTGGGGTTCCATTGGCTTTCGATTTCCGAACGGATGATGTTGACGCTGGCGGTGAAGGCGCACCGCTCGCTCCGGTCTATCACCTCGCACTGAGCGCTGATCTTGAGCAGCCCGTCGCGGTATTGAACCTCGGTGGTGTCGCAAATCTGACTTACATCAACGGCGATAATATTTTCGGGTTCGATTGTGGTCCCGCCAATGGTCCTGTCGATGAGTGGGTCATGAAGCATCATCAGGGCACGTACGACGCAGATGGCCATGCTGCACGACAGGGCGAGGTGCACGCAGAACGTCTCGCAGACTGGATGAGCCATCCGTACTTCAAACGATCATATCCGAAATCGCTAGACCGATATGACTTCAACGCTGATCTCGCGGATGGACTTTCATTCAATGATGGATGCGCAACGCTCACGGCGTTTAGTGCGGCCGGGGTCGCTTCAGGGCTTAGCCTATTTCCCGAGCCGGTGACGAAAGTCGTCGTTTGCGGTGGGGGGCGTCTAAACCCGTTTCTGATGGACGAGCTGAATCAGCGTTGTCCTGTGCCGGTTGTTACGGCAGAGGATGAAGGCTGGCGTGGCGATTCAATTGAAGCTGAGGCGTTTGCGCTTCTGGCTGTGCGCAGCAAGCGTGGCCTGCCGCTCAGCTTTCCGGGTACGACTGGAGTGCCGCACCCGCTAACAGGTGGAAAACTGATCGAGTGATCAGATGTCGCCGAGGCGCTCGCGTTCGGCTTTCTGAAGGCTCTCATCAAGATACTGGGCGCAACGTTCCGTCATCTCGTCCAGCTTGCCTTGATAGAAGTGGTTCGCACCCGGGATTGAATCACGCGTGATCACTTCGCCTTTCTGGACGCGCACCTTGGTAAGCGAACGCTCAATGTCGGCTGGTGGTGCGACTTTGTCCTGATCGCCTGACAGGATCAGGCCAGAAGCCGGGCATGGAGCCAGGAAGCTCAGGTCGTAGTGGTTTGCCGGCGGAGAGATAGCGAGGAAGCCATCAATTTCCGGACGACGCATCAGAAGCTGTAGGCAGATCCACGCGCCGAATGAGTAACCTGCAACCCAGCAGTAACGCGGCGTTTCGGTCAGGGATTCCATATAATCAAGAACGTAAGCAGCGTCTGACAATTCGCCTGATCCTGATTCGAACTGGCCCTGGCTACGACCGACGCCCCGGAAATTGAAGCGCATCACGGAAAAGCCACGTGACTCGAACAGGTTATAAAGGGAAATCGTCACTGGATCCTGCATCGTGCCGCCAGCGCGCGGGTGAGGGTGAAGGATGAGAGCGATTGGAGAGGATTCTTCCGGGCCTTCCGTATAGCGGGCTTCGATACGACCAGCCGGGCCGGGAATGATAATCTCTGCCATGTAGTGCTCCTTAGTGCAGCGTGCGACAATTTGCTGAAGGCTGGGTGTAAACCTTCAATTGACTAAAAATCAAGAATTTCGGAAGAAAAATAGTTGACCTTTCTCAATGGGTATCTATCTCCCACTTAGCTGGAGTTGAAAGATGAAACTTGGAACGAAGGGCCGCTACGCGGTTATGGCACTGGTCGATCTGGCCGATTCTCCGCGGGATCAACCGAAGACGCTCGCAGAGATTGCTGCCAGCCAGTCTATCTCGCTTTCTTACCTTGAGCAGTTGTTTGCCAAGATGCGCCGCCGCGGCGTCGTGAAAAGTGTGCGTGGTCCGGGTGGTGGGTACGTGCTTGCTAAAGACGCATCCAAGACCCGTCTGAGCGACATCATCCTTGCCGTTGACGAACCGATCAAGACGACACGTTGTGCGCCGGACTCCGGACGCGGTTGTGGTCCTGACGGCGAGCAGTGCGCAACGCACGAACTGTGGGATTCACTTCGCCAGCACATTTTGGGCTTCCTTGCTCAGGTGACGTTAGATGATGTGGTCAATGGCCGCGCCGGTCAGATCGTCCAGACACGTCGTCTTGATGGAAGTCAGGCTGCCTGAAAGGCACTATGATTTATTGCGACTACAATGCGACGGCCCCTCTTCGTCCAGAAGCGAGGGAAGCTTTAGGCTTTGCGCTTGATGTGGGTGCAAACCCTTCGTCTGTGCATTCTGCCGGGCGGAAAGCGCGTGGTATTGTAGAAAAAGCCAGGCAATCGCTGGCGACCGCTATTGGCGGGCGATCCGAGGACATTGTGTTTACAAGTGGCGGCACGGAAGCGAACGCGCTCGCCATCAGGGGCGCTTTGGCGCTTATCGAAAAGCCTGTTGTATTTGTGTCCGGTCTCGAGCATCCGGCGGTGTCTGCTCAGATGCCGGAAGATGCTCGTAAGGTGGCGTTGAGGCTCACGGGTGAAATTGATCTTGATGACCTTAAGGCACAGCTAGGCGCGCTGGAGGATGGAGAAGTTCCTTTCCTCTGTCTGATGCTTGCAAACAATGAGACGGGTGTTATCCAGCCGGTTCAGGCAGCGGCACAGATGGTTCGCGAGAAGGGCGGTTACACCCATTGCGATGCAGTGCAGGCGCTCGGGAAAATTCCGCTGAATGTCGGCCTTTTGGGCGTCGACTACGCTGCGTTCTCTTCCCATAAACTTGGCGGTCCTCAAGGTGTGGGTGCGCTCTGGTTTCGAGTTGGCGCGCCGCTAAAGCCGCAGCTAATAGGTGGCGGTCAGGAACGGTCTATTCGCTCGGGCACTGAAAATGTCGCAGGAATTGCAGGATTTGGAGCCGCTATTGAAGCGTCTCAAGCGGCAGCCGCGAAACGTGTAAGCGACATTCGCGATAAGTTTGAGGCACTCGTTTCGGCGGCAGCGCCGGTCGTGTTCATTGGCGACACCTGCGACCGTTTGCCGGGTACGTCCTGTTTTGCCCTTGAAGGCTTCGCCAGTGAGACGCAAGTCATGGCTATGGACCTTGGCGGCGTTGCGGTATCAGCAGGCTCGGCGTGCTCGAGCGGTAAGGTGAAAACCTCGGGCGTTCTGACGTCTATGCAGGTAGAAGAGAATATTGCGCGGTCTGCGCTTCGGGTGAGTTTTGGATGGGCCTCAGAGCCCTCCGATGCAGATGCCGCAGCGCAGGCATGGATTAAAGCAGCGAAGAGAGCGGTTCCGGCCGCATTTAAGGAGAGCGCGTGATGTGTGATCACGATGTGTCCACGCACGAAAAAGACGAGACCGAAGTTAAGGTCAAAGAAGGTATCGATCAGGGAACGGTCGACGCCGCGCGCGCACTTGAGTCGAAGAATTACTCTGCGGGTTTCTCGACAGAGATCGAACAGGAGTTCGCGCCGAAGGGGCTGAACGAAGACATTGTTCGCTTCATCTCTGAGAAGAAAGAAGAGCCTGAGTGGATGCTGGAATGGCGCCTCAAGGCCTTTGAACGCTGGAAACAGATGAAAGAGCCCGAATGGGCGAAAGTGAACTACCCGAAGATTGACTATCAGGACATCTACTATTGGGCCGCGCCGAAGACTGGCGCGAAATATGAGTCCATCGACGACGTTCCTGAAGAGATTCTCGAAACGTACAAAAAGCTTGGTATTCCACTTCGTGAGGCCGAGGTTCTTCTGGGTGTTGAGGGCGCAGCTGAGTCTGCTGCCGAAGCACGAACAGACAAGCCGAAGGTCGCTGTAGACGCGGTCTTTGACTCGGTATCTGTCGCGACGACCTTCCAGAAAGAACTCAAAGAAGCCGGCGTGATTTTTATGTCGATTTCGGAAGCTGTGAAGGAATATCCGGAGCTTGTGAAGAAGTATCTCGGCACGGTCGTTCCGCAATCTGATAACTACTTTGCAACGCTTAACTGCGCGGTCTTCTCGGATGGTACTTTTGTGTACGTCCCGAAAGGTGTGCGCTGCCCTATGGAGCTGTCCACTTATTTCCGGATGAATGCGCAAGGCACGGGCCAGTTTGAGCGTACTCTGATTGTCGCCGATGAAGGCGCATACGTGTCTTATCTCGAAGGCTGTACGGCCCCGATGCGCGATGAGAACCAGCTTCACGCTGCGGTCGTGGAGCTTGTTGCTATGGACGACGCCGAGATCAAATATTCCACGGTCCAAAACTGGTGGCCGGGCGATGAGAACGGCAAAGGCGGTGTCTATAACTTCGTAACGAAGCGCGGTGACTGCCGTGGCGCGCGATCTAAGATTTCCTGGACGCAGGTTGAAACTGGTTCTGCAGTGACATGGAAATACCCGAGCTGCATTCTCCGCGGTGATGACAGCGTCGGCGAGTTCTACTCGATTGCTGTTACAAACGGTCGTCAGCAAGCCGATACAGGCACGAAAATGTTGCACCTTGGAAAGCGTACGAAGTCCCGGATTATCTCCAAGGGGATCTCTGCCGGTAAGTCTGATCAGACCTATCGCGGTCTTGTGTCCGTTCACAAGAAAGCAGAAAGCGCGCGCAATTTCACTCAGTGTGACTCGCTGCTGATTGGCGATAACTGCGGCGCGCACACAGTCCCTTATGTAGAGACACGTCGCGCAGACGCCCAGCTTGAGCATGAGGCGACGACAACGAAGCTTTCTGAAGATCAGCTCTTTTATGCGCGCCAGCGCGGACTTGATGAAGAAGCAGCCGTTGCATTGCTGGTGAATGGCTTTGTTCGGGATGTCATCCAGCAGCTGCCTATGGAGTTTGCAGTTGAGGCGCAAAGCCTTCTGCAGGTTAGCCTTGAGGGGAGCGTGGGCTAATGTCTCAATTCTGGTTCAAGAAGCGCACGAGCGTTACGGACTTTGGCCGACCGGCTAACTGGAAGGGCTGGGCCGCAGTCATCCTGTTCATATTCATTTTCGCGCTGATTATGCAGATGATCGGCGCCTGGGCATTTGGTGGTTTTGCGCCAGCTGTCACCGGCGTCTGGCTCTTTGCGATGCTGTTCGTGCTGTTCGGCGCATTCCTCAAAATTTGTAATCAGTTCTCGCCTCCGGCGGATGAGGCTTAGAAAGTAAGTTACCTATGCTGAAAATTGAAAATCTTACGGCGACAGTCGGCGAAGACGACGAAACGAAAGAGATCATCAAGGGCCTGACGCTTGAAGTGCCTGCCGGTGAGGTCCATGCGATTATGGGCCCGAACGGCGCAGGTAAGTCCACCATGTCTTACGTCCTGACAGGCCGCGACGGCTATGAAGTGACTGGTGGTTCGGCGACCCTCAATGGCGACGACATTCTGGACATGGAGCCGGAAGAGCGCGCTGCGTCGGGCTTGTTCCTGTCTTTCCAGTATCCGGTTGAGATTCCGGGCGTTCCTGTCATGACATTCGTTCGAACAGCAATGAATTCACAACGCAAACTGCGTGGTGAGGAAGAAATCTCTGCGGCAGATTTTCTCAAGAAATCCAGAGCGGTCGCTGCGAAACTTAAGCTGACGCCGGAAATGCTGAAGCGTCCCGTGAATGTGGGCTTCTCCGGCGGTGAAAAAAAGCGTCTGGAAATCTTCCAGATGATGATGTTGGAGCCAGGTTTTCTCATTCTCGACGAGACGGACTCAGGCCTTGATATTGATGCGCTCCGTATCGTGTCTGATGGCGTCAATGAACTTCGTTCGCCCGATCGTGGGATGCTGGTCATAACGCACTATCAGCGTCTTCTGGATCACATTCAGCCAGATAAGGTCCATGTGCTTGCGAACGGTAAGATTATTGCGACGGGTGGACCAGAGCTCGCGCTCCGTCTCGAGAAAGAGGGCTATGATGGCGTTCTTTCGGAGGCTGCCTGATGGCTGCTCTGAAAGACCTATTTCCAAACCCCAATGCAGCAGAGCTTGAACTGGCAGGCCTCTATGCCGGTTTGAAGGCGAACCCGCAGCGTGAACGCAATTTCGAAGCGTTTGCGCAAACCGGTCTGCCGCATACACGGGTTGAAGCCTGGAAATATTCTGATTTGCGCAACGCAGTTCAAAGCCTGCCTGAGTCTGGGGTTGGAGCGGAGATGACTTCCGCTTTCGCATCAGCGGATGCGACGGTTATTGAAATCGGCGCTGGCGTTCCAAAACTGCCTAAAGGCATGCGTGTTGCTTCTGAAGAAAATTTGACAGCGCTTGGCGGCGCTGAAGATTTGCCCGTGGCCGCTCTTGGAGCAGCTTTGACGCGGGCAGGGCAATCGCTGCTGATAGAGGTGACGCAGAGCCCGGAGAAGCCCGTCCATCTGGTGTTTGATACTGCCTCTGCGAATGCCTTTCAGCGTGTCAGCTTCGTAGTTCGTAAGGGCGTTCAGTTTTCCGTTCTGGAAAGCCATATCCGTTCTGGCGGGTTTTCCAGCATTGTTCTGGAATACAGTGTCGAGGCGGGTGCCTCGCTCGAACGCTTCATTTACCAGAAGGCGGACACGTCCGCGGTTCAGGTTGCGACCTGTATTATCCACCTCGCCGATGATGCCAGCCTGTCTCAAGCCGGCATTGGCTTTGGGGCCAAGCTCGCGCGTATGGAAACACAGGTCTACCACCACGGTGAGAACGCTAAGGCCAGCATCAACGGCGCATATCTGGTAGGCGATGGATACCATCTCGATCAGACGAGCCTCGTGCGTCACGCACAGCCGCACTGTAAGACAGAGCAGCTTGTTAAAGGGGCCGTTATGGACGGTGGCCGGGCCGTGTTTCAGGGCAAGTTCTTTGTGGCGAAGAAGGCGCAGAAGACGGCGGCTCAAATGGCGCATAACGCACTCATTCTTGAGAATGGCGGCGAAGTGAACGCTAAGCCTGAGCTTGAAATCTACGCAGATGATGTCGAGTGCGCCCATGGCAACACAGTCGGCGCACTGGACGAGACGGCGCTGTTCTATATGCGCCAGCGCGGTATTCCTGAAACGCAGGCGCGTGCGCTGCTGACGCGGGCGTTCATCGGTGAAGCACTGGATGACATGCCGGAAGCGCTTGGCGAAATTCTGATAGAAGAGGCTGGAGCATGGCTGACGGAGCGACTGTGACCCGTAAGTTCGATATCGACGCCATTCGAACCGAGTTTCCGATTCTGTCTCGAGAGGTGAATGGCAAGCCTCTTGTTTATCTCGACAGCGCGGCGTCGGCTCAGAAGCCTCAGGCAGTCATTGATTGTTTTACGAACCAGATGAGCCACGCCTATGCCAACGTGCATCGGGGGCTTCACACGCTGGCGAACGAAACGACATCGGCGATGGAAGATGCGCGTGAAGATGCACGTCGCTTCCTGAACGCGTCTGATGTGCACGAAATCGTCTTCACCAAAGGTGCAACCGAGGGCATCAACCTCGTTGCGAATGGCATTGCTGCACAGATCCAGCCGGGTGACGAGATTATTCTGTCGGTCATGGAGCACCATGCGAACATCATTCCATGGCACTTCCTCAGGGAGCGTCATGGAGCTGTCCTGAAGTGGATTCCGGTACTGGAGGACGGTCAACTCGACATGGATGCCTATGAGGCAGCATTCAGCGGTAAAACGCGTTTTGTCGCGATGACACACATGTCGAACGTGCTTGGTACGGCAACCGATGCGAAGCGGATTACGGATGTAGCGCATGCACGCGGCGTTCAGGTTCTGCTCGATGGATGTCAGGGCGCGGTTCACCTGACCGTGGACGTTCAGGACCTGGATGTCGATTTCTATGTCTTTGCGCCTCACAAGCTGTACGGTCCTTCAGGCGTAGGCGTGCTTTACGGTAAGCGTGAAGCGCTGGAGGCTCTACGCCCTTATCAAGGCGGCGGTGAGATGATCGAAACCGTCACAATGGATGGGGCGACTTACGGGGAAATACCGCATAAGTTCGAAGCGGGCACGCCGCCCATTCTGGAGATTATCGCGCTTGGTGCGGCCATTCGCTGGTATGAGCAATTTGATCGCGCTGAAGTTCAACGGCACGAAAAGGCGCTGTATGAGCGCGCGTTTGATGCTGTACGCCAGATCAACAATCTGACGGTTCATGGCACGGCACCGGGAAAGGGTAGCGTGCTGACCTTCTCCGTTGATGGCGCACACCCGCACGATATCGCACAAATTCTTGACAAATATGGTGTGGCAATTAGAGCCGGTCACCATTGTGCTCAGCCATTGATGACCCATTTAGGGGTAAGCGCCACGGCGCGGGCGAGCTTTGGAATTTATAACACGGCTGAAGAAGTCGATACGTTCGTAGAAGCGCTGTCGAAAACGCTGAGAATGCTGGGTTAGGATGTCTTATGACTAGTGAAACTGCCGATCGCGATCTTATTGATGTTTCTGGCAAGGCCGACCGTCCGGCTGAAGCGGACAAGCCATCTGCGATTCCAGAGGCAGAGCTTCTGCGTCTAACTGATGATTTGATCTCGGCGTTCAAGACTGTTTTCGATCCGGAAATCCCTGTCGACATTTACGAGCTTGGACTGATCTACACGGTCGATATCGACGACGATCGCAACGTTCAGATCGATATGACGTTGACTGCGCCCGGCTGTCCTGTTGCGGGCGATATGCCTGGATGGGTGGAAAACGCTGCGCGTACCGTCAAAGGCATCAATGATGTAAACGTTGATCTCGTCTTTGACCCGCCATGGGATACATCACGTATGTCCGACGAGGCGCGTCTCGCCTTGAATATGCTCTGATCCATCACGATCTGAGTCCGGAAGGAGAGGTTATATGGCCCGTCGACCACGTCCAAAACTTGTTACGCTGACTGACGCTGCTGCTAAGCGCGTTCGCGAGATTATGGAAAACAAGGGTAGCGGCTTCCTGCGTGTTGGCGTCAAGAATGGCGGCTGCGCAGGTATGGAATACGTAATGGACTATGCCGACGCTCCAGAACCGTTTGACGAGGTTGTCGAGGGTAATGGTGTCAAAATCCTCGTAGACGCCAAAGCCGTTCTCTTTCTGCTTGGCTCTGTCGTTGATTATGAGATCACACCGCTGCACGCAAAGTTCGTGTTCAATAATCCGAACCAGACCGACGCCTGTGGCTGCGGCGAGAGCGTAACAATTATTCCTGCGATTGCTGACGCAGAATAAGAAACGGCCTCGTCGAAACGAGGCCGGTATCAGACAACTTATCCGCGTTACTTAGCGACGGCCCGTGATCGGGCAGCTTTGTACGAAGCTTGAAAAGGCGTCGCTCGTTTCTGGGAATGTAAGCCGCATAGGGTCCATTCGATGGAAATCGAGGGCGATATTGTCGCCGCGATTTACACCATTGAGCATAGCGATGATTGAAGAGCGATCGCTTGTCGTCAGCGTGTTGGCACGTCGCTGATGGGACCAGCGATCTTCGATAGTCTGATCGCCCACAGTAACAATGCCCGTCTTGTTGGCCGTCCAGCCGCGGCTGAACAGAGCCTGATCTACAAGATCCTCATCTGGCTCGTATACGACAGCGCCACGCATTCCGCTGTTGACTGTGCAGACAAAAACAAGCCCCGGTCCCTGAGCGCTCGTCGCGGAAAGAGTCCAGCTGTTTGCTGCCTCTGAATCGCTCGCGATTTCTGCTCCGGTGTATGCTCGCATGTCCCAATCGTCGGCGCTGGCTGTGGCAGAAAGCGCGCCTGCAATAGAGATCATGGCGATGCTGGCAAGAGTAGATTTAATCATTGGGTGTTTCCTCGATTTCGATACAAAACTTACTACGCATCGAAATACAATAAGGATTATATGATTACCACTATAAAAATATTGAAAATCGGTAATGTTCTGCCTTTGTGGTGTCAGGACGCGTGTCCGGACACCGGATTGCCGAGTTCACCGTTCGCCGGATCGGGTAACAAAACTGCTGGTTTGACGGCGGTATGTCGTCCCTCTGCTACCAGGCTGGCGGTTGCTGTTTCAATGGTATGAGTTAGTTCAGACATAAAGGCGCTTTTATTCTCACCTGCCTCCAATGGCGGTAGAAATTCCACGATAGCTGTACCAGGTTTCTTTTGGTGGTCTTCCTGGCTCCAATAGAGGCCGATATTCGTTGCGACGGGAACGACAGGCACTTTCATCCCATTCGCCATATGCCATACACCGGCTTTGTATCGGAAATGATAGTCAACCGGGGCGAGGTGACCTTCCGGATATATCAGAACTCTGCGCCCATCTTCACGGATGCGCTCAAGTCCCTCTGCAAGGGATGCGGCTTTGCGTTCACCGCCGCCACAAGTGTCGATTACAATCGCGCCAAGCTTTTGCAGGATTTTCCCTACGAACGGAAATTTCTCAAGGTGATCGCCCGTGACGAAAGCAATGTTTTCGATTTCTGGATAAATTAGATAACCATCGCCCCAGCTCTGGTGCTTGGCCGCGATGACGAATGGTCCGTCTGGAAGGTTTTCGCGCCCGCGAACTTCATGGCGTATGCCGGCAAAGACCCGGAGGCTCCAGCGCATGCTCTTTACATAAGAGAGTATAAGCGCACGGACGACCTTATCGCCGGGAAGTATAAGAGCGGGCAGGGTCACCAGCACATACAGGATAGAAAACATCCAGTATGCCACGGAGAACATGAAGGAGCGCATTAGTCGAAATCACTCAGGCGATACTTCAGGATGGCCATGATTGCGGCGGCTATATCGTCTTTATATTGGGAAAACGGCCCCTTCAGACGATTGTACGGCTTGTTTTGACCGGCTTGCGTAATGACGCCCAAGCACATTGCAGAGAGGATTTCGGGATCGCCCTTTGGAATGTGTCCGTTCTCCATCAGGTCCGCGATCATCGCCTCTGTCAGAGATACAGGGTCATCTTCGCGGCGGACGTCATTCTTGATGAAGCGATTCAGGAAGAGGAGGTGATAACAGCAGTATTCCCAATCCTCGTCAGCAAGTTCGCAATACGCACCCACAATGGCACCGACGCGGCTTTTGAGGTCGTTTCCTGCGAGGGCCGCCTCAATAAGCAGGCGCGATAAGCGGTCGTGCAGCTGCATGAAGAGTGCTTCGGCGAGCTCTTCTTTGCCTTTATAGTGGCGATATAACGCCCCCTCGGAAACGCCGGCGCGTTCGGCAATCTGCCGTGTCGTTGCTGCATCAATCCCTTCAGAAATGAAGAGCTCGATGGCTGCGCGTTCGATTTTAGGCTTGGCGTTTCTTGTTCTTGTCTGAGTGGGCATAGTAATCTCCATGCTGATCCAAGTAGCACGGATAAGAGTTCTCTGCAAGTGATTGATCACTTACATTGAGGCGGGCGCAGAATGCCGGTCGTTCAGCGCTGGTCTATGCGGCGCGTGTTTCTTTCTGGAGTTCAACGCTCACCTGATTACGGCCGGCACGTTTTGCGGCGTAGAGCTGCTCATCCGAGCGGCGGATGAGGGTTGAGCAGGAGTCTTCGTCAGTGAGTTCGGCTGCACCGAACGACATGGTGACGTTTCCAAGCGAGTCGCCTGTAGATTTGCGTTTCAGCTTCTTCACTTCGATTGCTTTGCGCATGCGTTCGAGAATGCCGCAGGCTTCTTCGGCAGTCACGCGAGGCATAATGATAGCGAATTCCTCACCGCCATAACGAGCCACGAGGTGATCTTTCAGCGCAAGACGTTCAAGCGTTGCGGCGACGAAGCGAATGACCTGATCGCCGGTCTGGTGGCCCCAAGTGTCGTTGAACGATTTGAAGTGGTCAATGTCGCAGATCGCAAGCGTGAGCGGGTAGCCAAGGTTGCGCGCCTCGTGCGTACGGAAGCGCAGCATATTGTCGAACTGCTTGCGGTTTGCGACGCCGGTAAGAGCATCCGTGAGAGCTTCAGTGCGGATTGTCTGTAGGTGTTCACGCAGATCGCTGATTTCTGAAGACGATTCTTCGAGCTTCTTTGTGAGCTCGGCATTTTGTTCAGACATCTGCTGGGTCGCAGACGACAGTTTGGAAACGATTTCGAGGATCTTATCCGGAGACAGGCTGGATTGCTCGAGCTTCTCAGCGGCATCATCAAGATGACCGGAGAATTCTTCGGTACGGTGTCCCGCCTGATTCAGGGCTTGAAGCGCCGCTGTGAGCTCGCTGGCAAGCTTTGCGCCTGTTTGTGCAACGTGAGCGCTGAAACGGCTGGAATTGAAGTATTTGTCGTAGAGAATCTCAGTCTGCTGTTCGTCCAGATGCCCCGTATCGGAGATGTAAGATTCAATTTCGTTGCGCAGGCCTGGCGTCCAGTTATTCTGGTAGTGCAGCCATAGCTCATAGTTCTGTGGAGACGCGGAGAGTTCGTGATCAATCACGCCATCAACTGCCTGATGGCCTGTTGTGCGACCTTTGTCGCCGGTGAGTTCACCAATTTTCATAATCGCGTCCCGTTCTAGCAACGATGACGTAATCAAACATAAAAAGGTAAAGGCAAAGAAAAACAGCGTCAGCTTTTTCATCTAAACGCATCGAATTTTCTTAAGATTTAGCCGGTTAGGCCTGTGGGAAGCTTACGGGCCTCCCACTTGAAAAAGCTATTAGATTTAGATCGGGCGCTGCAGAAACGCTGGAACGTGATCACCGAGACCAACCACTGGACCCGCCGGTGCAGGTGGTAGAAGCTCTGAATCGCCGCGCGATTTGTTCCCGCGGCTTTGCTTTTTCTCTTTGTCTTTAGAACTTTCGCGGGATGCTGATTTCTCGCTTCGTTCCGAACGCTCACTGCGTGCTGGGCGCTCGCTACGATCGCTACGATCATTTCGGTCATTGCGGCGACCACGGGAGCGTGAAGAGCGGCCACCATCTGATGGCAGGGCCTCAAGCTCCTCGGCGAGGCCTTCCGGCATATAGTCTTCTACAGACTTCTCGACCCGCTTTACGACGGCGTCCCAAAGTTTTTCATCCTCCGGGCACACAAGTGTGAAGGATTCGCCTGTGCGACCCGCACGACCTGTGCGGCCGATACGGTGGACGTAATCGTCAGAGTTTGGTGGCGGCGAATAGTTGAAGACATGACCGACAGCTGGAATGTCGAGCCCTCGCGCTGCGACATCGCTGGCGACGAGAAGCTTCAGTTCGCCATTCCTGAATTTGTCCAATGTTTGTGTTCGATAGGCCTGCGGCAGGTCACCATGGATCGGTGCCGCATCATGACCATGTTTGGTCAGTGATTTTGCGACAATATCGACCTCGGATTTCCGATTACAGAAAACGATACCGTTTGTGACGTCGCGGCTCTCGATTACGCGACGGATCGCGGTGCGGCGAGCTTTGTGATCGCTGGATTTAAGCGGGATTTTATACTGGGTGATCGTGTCCGCTGTTTGCGCAGGACGGGATACCTCAATGCGCTTCGGATCCGTCTGGAATTGGGCTGCAAGCCGTGCGATTTCAGGCGGCATCGTTGCTGAGAATAGCAGTGTCTGACGACGAGGCGGCAGCAGCTTACAGATTCTTTCGATGTCTGGAATGAAGCCCATGTCCAGCATGCGGTCGGCTTCGTCAATCACCAGCATTTCAACGCCAGTAAGAAGCAGCTTGCCGCGTTCGAACTGGTCAATCAGACGACCCGGCGTAGCGATAAGTACGTCAACGCCTTGCATCAGAAGTTTGTCCTGATCGCCGAATGAGACGCCACCGATAAGAAGCGCCATGGTGAGTTTGTGATTCACGCCGTATTTTTCAAAGTTCTCGGCAACCTGAGCAGCGAGTTCGCGTGTGGGTGCGATGACCAGACTACGCGGCATACGTGCTTTGGAGCGGCCCTGCGCGAGGCGATCAATCATAGGCAACACAAAGGCCGCAGTTTTACCTGTACCGGTTTGTGCAATACCCGTGACATCGCGCATGCTGAGCACGCTAGGAATGGCCTGAGCCTGGATCGGTGTAGGTTCGCTATAGCCGGCTGCAGTGACGGCTTTGAGCAGTTCCTCGCTCAATCCAACTTCGTCAAACGTCATCGGGTAAATACATTCCTTTGTGATTATTGTGATGGGTATACATTATCAATGTTGCCCATCTGCGCGCAAAATACCCGCCAAGTCGTTAAAGTCAAATAAAACGACTGGTTCCCTAGCATAGCGACTGAGATTTTCTGGTAAATCAGATGTCGAGTTCTTCTACGAACTGCGCATTTTCCTGAATAAACTGGAATCTGAGTTCGGCTTTCCGGCCCATCAGTGTTTCGACAAGATCGTCTGGTGCGATCTCTGTATGCTCCGGAATCACGACACGTGCGAGTGTGCGTGTTGCTGGATTCATGGTCGTTTCTTTGAGCTGCGCAGGCATCATCTCACCAAGACCTTTGAAACGTCCCAGATCGACTTTCTTGTTTTTGAATGTGCTGGCGAGGATTTCATCCTTATGGGCGTCGTCCATCGCATAGACGGTTTTTCCTCCACTCGTAAGACGATAGAGGGGCGGCATGGCAAGGAAGAGGCGGCCGGAGTGAACCAGCTCGGGCATCATGCGATAGAAGAAGGTGATGAGAAGGGCCGCGATATGCGCTCCGTCTACATCCGCGTCGGTCATGATAATAACGCGTTCGTACCGAAGTGCACTGAGATCAAACTTCTTCCCCAGGCCGCAGCCCAGCGCGAGCGCGAGATCAGAAAGCTCCTGGTTCTTCGACAATTTATCGGCGCTGGCGTTTGCGACGTTGAGGATCTTACCACGCAAAGGCAGAATCGCCTGTGTCGCGCGGTTGCGAGCCTGTTTCGCTGAGCCACCAGCCGAGTCACCCTCTACAAGAAAGATCTCTGTACCTTCAGGTGAATTGCTCGAACAGTCAGCCAGCTTACCCGGCAGGCGCAGTTTGCGTGTTGCAGACTGGCGAGAGACTTCTTTCTCTTTGCGTCGTTTCAGACGGTCATCAGATTGCGCTACGACCCATTCCAGAAGCTTGTCGGCTTCTTTCGGCGACGCTGCGAGCCAGTGGTCGAAACGGTCCCGTACCGCATTCTCTACGAGACGGAAGGCAGCCGTCGTGGACAGCTTGTCCTTTGTCTGACCCTGAAACTCGGGGTTTGGAACAAACACTGAGAGCAGGGTGCCGGTTGTGCCCAGCACGTCTTCCGCGGTCACCTGGCTCATTTTCTTATGGCCTTTGAGTTCGCCATAAGCGCGAAGGCCTTTTGTTAGCGCGGAGCGAAGGCCGGCCTCATGCGTACCGCCCTCGGGTGTAGGGATAGTGTTACAGAAAGACCGGACCTGGCTGTCATGGTCGCCAAAACCGCGGCCTGTCCAGAATAGCGCCCACTCAACCTTTCCGGATTTGCCGGCATCGACGCTGCCGGTGAACGGGTTCTCGGTGATGGTGGACTTGTCTTTAAGCCATTCTGAAAGCTGGTCAGCAAGACCATTAGGATAGTGCAGAACGCTTTCTGCGGGTACTGAGCCATCAGCAGGGAGAAGCTCTGGAGCGCAATGCCAGCGGATTTCTACGCCGCTCTGTAGGTAGGCTTTGGACTTGGCCATCTGATAAAGGCGTTTCGGCTTGAATGCGCAGTTTTCGCCGAAAATCTCCGGGTCCGGCTTAAAGCGTACAGTCGTACCGCGTCGGTTCGGCATTGGGCCGGCGTTCTGCAGTGGTCCTGTCGAGTGGCCGCGCTCGAACGATTGTTTGTAAAGCGTCTTGTTGCGCGCAACTTCGACTTCGACGCGCTCGGAAAGCGCGTTCACAACCGAGATGCCGACACCGTGCAAACCGCCGGCAGTCTCATATGCTTTGGATGAGAATTTACCGCCTGCATGCAGCGTCGTCATAATGACTTCTAGGGCCGACTTATCCGGCATTTTAGGATGCGGGTCGACGGGAATACCGCGGCCGTTATCGGACACGATCAGAAAACCATCTATGCCAAGCGACACGTCAATCCAGTTCGCATGCCCTGCAACGGCTTCGTCCATGGAGTTATCGAGCACTTCGGCGAATAGGTGGTGCAGAGCACGTTCATCCGTGCCACCAATATACATACCCGGGCGACGGCGAACCGGCTCAAGACCCTCAAGGACTTCGATGTCCTTTGCGGAGTAGGTTTCAGTTTCCTGACGATCGGGATTAGAAGACGTTGACATGTGATAACCATAACTGAGTCGGCGCGCAGAACGACATTTAATCGCCCGAGGAATGCTGGATGACAACGCCTCTGGGGCACCCTTTGACACTTCCCTGTGGATTGGTGCTGCCAAATCGTATCGCCAAGGCAGCTCTCTCCGAGTTCATGGCGGATTCAGGTGGCACGCCCTTGGAACATATGATTGCGCTGTATCGACGGTGGGGCGAAGGCGGCGCGGGCCTCATCATAACCGGAAATGTGATGGTTGATCCTCGTTACATCGAGGCGCCGGGAAATGTGGTTCTGAACGGCAAGCTTTCAACGCTGGGCCGATCTCGTTTGCAAGCTATTGCGGAAGCGGGAAAGTCATCGGGAAGTGCTGTTTTGATGCAGCTCTCGCATGCAGGCGCGCTCGCTTCAAAACAAGGATGCGAGCGTCCGGTTGCTCCTAGTTTGCGCCGACGCGGAAAACCAGGAACTGGCGCTTTTAAAAGCGCGCCCTGCAGGGCGCTTACGAAAGACGAGATTACGTCCATTGTAGCTCAATTCGTTGCTGCAGCAGATATGGCGTCTGACACCGGGTTCGACGGTGTCCAAATTCAGTGTGGTCACGGTCACCTGATTTCCCAGTTTTTGTCACCACGGCTGAATAGGCGCACCGATGACTGGGGCGGATCTCTTCATAACAGAGCTAGGCTCATGCTGGAGATTATCGACGAGGTTCGAGCAAGGCTGCCCGATAACTTTGCGATCAGTGTTAAATTGAACGCTAGCGACTTCATGGAGGATGGTTTCAGCTTTGATGACTGCCTTGGCGTGGTCGAGTGGCTGAACGGTGCTGGTGTCGACTTAATAGAGATTTCTGGAGGAAGTCGGGTTCAACCCCAAATGTTCGGGCTGATGCAGCCTGATTTTTACGGAGCAGATGGTAGACTTGCATCCGGCTATAATGAGACCGGGGCCTATTTTGGTGGCTTCTCTAAAGCAGTGAAAGCTGTCGCGCTTATGCCGGTTCTGGTGACGGGAGGGGTGAGGCGGCGGATGGATGCAGAGCGCATCATTTCGCACGGTGTCGCGGATATGGTCGGCTTTGGACGCCCCATGTGTCTGGATGACAAACTATCGGAGAAACTTCTGTCCGGGGACGTGGATGTAATTGATGACGTAAAGCCGGAAGGTTTTGTTTCTGGAGGCCGTTTCGGCTTTGACTCTCGCTATGGATTTATCCGAGAGGTCCACTTCGAAGGATTGATCGCATGGCATTCAGTCCAGATGGCAGGCTTGTCCGAAGGTTTGAAGAGTGATGCGTCAGTCGGGCTTTTGTCCGCACTGAGATCATTTCGAAAGTCTCTGAGGGCGACGCGTCAGCGCTAGTCGGCGAGGTCTCTTACGCGCTGTCCACCGGCAGTTCTGCGGTATTGCCAGGACCAGGGGCGCATGGCAGTGCCGACGCGTGATATGAAAGATTGATCATCAGAGCTGTCTGCGGTCGCTGATGCCAACTCGGCTGCAGCAGAGCATGTTTGCAATCCTTCAGAAATCTGGGCGGCATTTTCAGCAAAGGTCTGGGATCGATAGATGAGCCCGGTGTTTGAGCGCCACGCTCCGGAACGGAGATATTCCGGTCCTCTGCGCCACGCGATGTAGAAAGCCGAAGCATCCCCGGGAAGAATGTTCACAAATTCGTATGAAGACGCGAAGTACCAGCCCATGAAATCTGATACATCGTGCATGCTTCGTGTGGATGCGCCGCGGTTGCCAGCTTCGTGTACATAACGGTTCCAGGTAGCATCAAGGTAACCGGCAGGAATACCCGGTTCATTGCGGTCAAGTATGGTCCACTCAGGGCGCCAACGTGACGGCAGATTATCCGCCTCCAGCTGCCATTCCTCAGCAAATAGTGCGAGCTGTGCTTCAACACTCAGCCCCCAGCGCGTCTGCGTGTGTTCCATAATGTCCATCCAGTCGGGGCGATCATCTAGAACACGGCAAGCGAGCGCCTCTGAAGGCGTCATGCTTTCAGCCGCCGCCGCCGGTAGCGTGGTTGTCACCAGAGCAAGGATGAATGTTGAAAAGCGCATATGGAACTCCGTTCGACGCAGTGTCGCACGGAGTTACCAATAAAAAGCAAACCGCCGACATCTTGCGATGCCGGCGGCTGTTCTAGCGAAATATCGGAAGAAACTGCCGATATTAAACTTTGTAGTACATTTCGAATTCGACCGGGTGAGGGTGCATTTCGAATGCCATAACTTCTTCCATTTTAAGGTCGATGTATGCGTCGATCTGATCGTCGTCAAATACGCCGCCAGCTTTGAGGAAGTCACGGTCAGCAGACAGAGAGTCGAGAGCTTCACGCAGGGATCCGCAAACCTGTGGGATAGACTTCGCTTCTTCCGCTGGAAGATCGTAGAGGTCTTTGTCCATAGCGTCGCCAGGGTGGATCTGGTTCTGGATGCCGTCGAGGCCAGCCATGAGCAGAGCAGCGAATGCGAGGTAAGGGTTTGCACCTGGATCAGGGAAACGTGTCTCGATACGCTTAGCTTTTGGTGAAGAACCGTAAGGAATACGGATAGACGCGGAACGGTTACGCGCGGAGTAAGCGAGCATAACTGGTGCTTCGAAACCTGGGACCAGACGCTTGTAAGAGTTGGTCAGTGGGTTTGTCAGAGCGTTCAGTGCTTTCGCGTGCTTGATGACGCCGCCAATGTAGTAAAGGCAGGTTTCAGACAGACCTGCATAGCCGTCGCCTGCGAATGTTGGTCCGCCGTCTTTCCAGATAGACTGGTGGACGTGCATGCCGGAACCGTTGTCGAGATACATAGGCTTAGGCATGAATGTCGCTGATTTGCCGTAAGATGCAGCGACGTTGTGAACTACGTATTTGTAGTCCTGAACGCGGTCAGCCATTTCGAGAAGCGTTCCGAAGACCATGCCGAGTTCGTGCTGGGCAGGTGCAACTTCGTGGTGCTGTTTCTCTGGCTTCATGCCGAGTTCTTTCATCACTGAAAGCATCTCGGATCGCATGTCCTGTTCGGAATCGACTGGTGGGACCGGGAAGTATCCACCTTTAGGGCCCGGGCGGTGACCCATATTGCCCATTTCGTAGTCTTTGTCCGTGTTCACTGGTAGTTCTGTAGAGTCGAACTGATAGCCGGTTTTGTGCGGCTGAACGGACCATTTGACGTCGTCGAATACGAAGAATTCAGGCTCTGGACCGAAGAAAGCGGTGTCGCCGATACCTGTAGATTTGAGGTAGGCTTCTGCTTTTTTCGCAGTCATACGTGGATCGCGGTTATAAGCGTCCATCGTGCCTGGGTTCAGGATGTCACATTTGACGGTCATAGTGGTCTGCTGGAAGAACGGGTCGATCTTCGCTGTAGATGCGTCTGGCATCAGAACCATGTCGGACTCGTTGATGGCTTTCCAGCCAGCAATGGATGAGCCGTCAAACATTGTGCCGTCTTCGAACATCGCTTCGTCAACAGCATCAGCCGTGAAAGTCACGTGCTGCAGCTTACCACGAACGTCTGTGAAGCGCAGATCAACGTACTCTACGTCTTTCTCTTTCATTTCTTTGAAAAATTGTTCAGACACTTTTCCCTCCAAGTTTGGGTTTTGCGTATTCAGTTAGCCCGATTAGACCGCGGAATTACCACGTTCGCCAGTTCGAATTCTCACGACATCGTCAATTGTGGACAGGAAAATCTTTCCGTCACCAATTTTACCGGTCTGTGCCGTTTTCGTGATCACCGAAATGGCTTCTTCCGCCATGTCATCGGAAACGATGATTTCGATTTTGAGTTTCGGGAGGAAATCTACGACATATTCCGCTCCGCGATAGAGTTCGGTATGCCCACGCTGGCGTCCAAAGCCTTTCGCTTCGACAACCGTCATGCCGTGAAGACCCAGCTCCTGAAGCGCATCTTTCACTTCGTCGAGCTTGAACGGTTTGATCACTGCCTCGATTTTTTTCATCCCGGTACCAATTCGCTATTTCAATAATCTGGCACTGTGGCCTACCACTCAGTGCAGGCTTGATAAGAGATTGAGGAGCGCCAGACGTTCGATTGTGGTTGCGGGGCTAAAAAATGGGCGTCGCTGATTAAAAAATGGACTAATATTTCTGGCGGAGCTGGAGCTCGAGTGATGTCCGTGCGTCGTCAGGGGCGCAAGTCAGGGCGCAGGGAAGTTTTAGTATTGATTCAATGCATTGGGGAATGCGTCGGCTGATTCCGAAAATTGGCGTTTATACAATCGTTTAGCATGCTTTAGCTCTTCTATTATCTGATGAGTGTTGGTCTGTTGCACGCTTTGTGGTGTTTTGCGAAAAATACTTCCCCTGAATAATGGATTGACAGTAGCTTTTGACCTTTCGGGATGAATTTGAAATCTATTTCTTTGCCAAAACAGGTTGCCAACTGTCTTAAAAAGCGTCAGTAAGCGCGCTCTACGAGTGCGGATGTGGCGAAACTGGTAGACGCACCAGATTTAGGTTCTGGCGCCGAGAGGCGTGGGGGTTCGAGTCCCTTCATCCGCACCATTTATTTTTTTCCGACATTTCGAGCTATCCCGGCTTCCCTGAGTGCTGTTCAGGAATCGTCTTTGCGACCGTGTGTTATACGAAAGTCTTCCAGTTGGCCTTTTTCGGCAGTTGATGACGTTAGTTGCAAATGCTTTTGGATAACGGTCAGTTATCAACCTTCCAACTCGGGTCGTTTGTACCGCTCCGTGTATCGAAAACGCCGTCATAGCGCAGTTTGAGACTTATTTCGTATAACAAAGCACTTGCAACTCACCCCCCTCTTAAATAGTCCTGTGCGCGAACAGCCATGGCTCGTTCGCGGGGGATGTCATCAGACCTGCCTGGCGAGCGAAATCACCCCAACATAAGCCAGGATTATCATGAGCCTATATACACAATACCTCGAAGAGATCGCAGCCCGTAAAAAGGATGGCCTTCACCCTAAGCCGATTGATGATGGCGCTCTGGTTGCTGAGCTGATCGAACAGATCAAAGACACAGGTAACGCACATCGCGCGGACTCCCTGAATTTCTTTATCTACAATACCCTTCCGGGCACCACGAGCGCTGCAGGGGTTAAGGCGGCATTCCTTAAGCAGATCGTTCTGGGTGAGGAAAGCGTGGCGGAGATTACACCGGATTTCGCGCTGGAACTGCTCTCTCACATGAAGGGTGGGCCATCTGTTGACGTGCTGCTCGACCTTGCGCTTGGTGATGATGCTACTGTCGCAGCTAAAGCTGCAGACGTCCTGAAAACCCAGGTCTTTCTTTACGACGCTGATATGGCGCGCCTCAAAGCTGCTTTTGACGCAGGAAACGCTGTCGCGAAAGATGTTCTCGAAAGCTATGCGAAGGCGGAATTCTTCACGAAACTTCCGGACGTTGAAGAAGAAATTAAAGTCGTCACTTTTATCGCTGCAGAAGGCGACATCTCTACCGACCTTCTTTCGCCGGGCAATCAGGCCCACTCACGTTCTGACCGCGAGCTTCACGGTAAGTGCATGATCAGCCCTGCAGCACAGGAAGAAATTCAGGCGCTGCAAAAGCAACATCCTGATGCTCGTGTAATGCTGATCGCTGAAAAAGGTACAATGGGCGTTGGTTCGTCCCGTATGTCGGGTGTGAACAACGTGGCTCTCTGGACAGGTAAGAAAGCGAGCCCATACGTACCATTCGTCAACATCGCGCCGATCGTGGCTGGTACGAACGGTATTTCGCCAATCTTCCTTACGACGGTTGGTGTAACCGGCGGCATCGGCATCGACCTCAAAAACTGGGTCAAGAAACTGGACGAGAACGGCAAGCCGGTTCTCGACGAGAATGGCGACGCGGTTTTGGAGCAGGCTTACTCTGTTGAAACAGGCAAAGTTCTGACCATCAACACGAAGACCCAGAAACTCTACGAAGGCGACAAAGAACTCGTAGACATCTCTTCCGCGCTGACGGCTCCGAAAATGGAGTTCATCAAAGCGGGTGGCTCTTACGCGGTTGTCTTCGGTAAGAAGCTTCAAACGTTTGCTGCTGAGACGCTCGGCGTCGAAGCGCCATCTGTTTTCGCCGCGTCCAAAGCAGTGTCGCACGAAGGTCAGGGCCTGACGGCTGTTGAGAAAATCTTCAACGCGAACGCAACGGGCACAACGCCGGGCAAAACACTTCATGCCGGTTCAGATGTCCGCGTGAAAGTGAATATTGTAGGCTCTCAGGACACGACTGGTCTGATGACCTCTCAGGAACTTGAGGCGATGGCCGCGACTGTGATTTCTCCGGTCGTAGACGGTGCTTACCAGTCTGGTTGTCACACCGCTTCTGTCTGGGACATCAAAGCTCAAACCAACATTCCAAAGCTTATGGGCTTTATGAATAAATTCGGTCTGATCACAGCACGTGACCCAAAGGGCGAATATCCGGCGATGACGGACGTGATCCACAAAGTTCTCAACGACATCACTGTTGACGACTGGGCGATCATCATTGGCGGTGACAGCCACACACGTATGTCTAAAGGCGTCGCGTTCGGTGCAGACTCCGGTACGGTAGCGCTCGCGCTGGCGACCGGCGAGGCGACTATGCCAATCCCTGAGTCCGTCAAAGTGACCTTCAAAGGTACAATGGCCGACTATATGGATTTCCGTGATGTGGTTCACGCGACACAGGCTCAAATGCTGAAGAAGTTCGGCGATAACGTCTTCCAGGGCCGTATCATCGAAGTTCACATCGGCACTCTGCTCGCTGACCAGGCCTTCACATTCACCGACTGGACGGCAGAGATGAAGGCGAAAGCCTCTATCTGTATCTCAGAAGACGAAACGCTGATTGAATCTCTGGAAATCGCGAAATCCCGCATCCAGATCATGATCGATAAAGGCATGGACAACGAGAACCGGGTCCTTCAGGGCCTCATCGACAAAGCGGACAAGCGTATCGCTGAAATCCGTTCTGGCGAGAAGCCGGCTCTGAAGCCGGACGACAACGCGAAATACTTCGCAGAACTCGTTGTGGATCTCGACGCTATCAATGAGCCAATGATCGCTGACCCAGACGTCAATAACGAAGACGTTTCCAAGCGTTATACTCACGACACCATCCGCCCAGTGTCTTACTATGGCGGCGACAAGAAGGTTGATCTTGGTTTTGTCGGGTCTTGTATGGTCCACAAAGGCGACATGAAGATCATTTCTGAAATGCTTCAAAACCTTGAGAAGCAAAATGGCGAAGTTAAGTTCGCTGCGCCACTCGTTGTTGCGCCGCCGACTTACAACATCGTCGACGAACTCAAGGCGGAAGGCGATTGGGACGTTCTGCGCAAATATGCGGGCTTCGAGTTCGACGACACGCACCCGAAAGCTAAAGCGCGTACCGAGTATGAAAACATGCTCTATCTGGAACGTCCGGGCTGTAACCTCTGCATGGGTAACCAGGAGAAGGCGGCTAAAGGTGACACAGTGATGGCGACATCTACGCGTCTCTTCCAAGGCCGTGTCGTGGAAGACGCCGACAACAAGAAGGGCGAGTCACTTCTTGCATCTACGCCGGTTGTTGTTCTGTCCACAATTCTTGGCCGCACGCCGAGCGTAGAAGAGTACAAAGCGGCTGTAGAAGGCATCAACCTGACGCAGTATGCGCCGCCGTTGAACTAAACCGGATAAATCTTCTGGAATTAAAAAGGCGGGCTTTGGCCCGCCTTTTTTGTTATCTGCGAATACCGGGGCTTTCCAATTCGAGGCCAGATGCGCGAACGGCCAGATAGAATTCAAGATCGATATATTCCCCGGAACCTAACGCCATAGGTTCAGCGCGGACGCCGGTATCACAGTCATGGAGCCTGCGGTGCAACGAGCCGAAGTCTTCCCACTCAAAACGGTAGGCGGGGAACCCATTGCTGTGCCCCTGACTGATCGTATCCCCACGCAATTGCTTGCCCCAATTGTCATCATGACATTGCGTGCAAGCCAGGTTGAGCTGGCCGCGGCGTGTCATGAAATAGTCCGCGCCACGTTCGAACGCTGAATGGGTTTGCTCCGTGAGTTCTACATGCATTGGCATGCCGCGCGATTGTTCGGCGACGAATGCAGTCAGCGAGAGTAGCTCGTCGCTTTCATAGGGCAGTGCGGTGAGGCCTTGATGCCGGGTTCGGCACAGGTTGATCCGCCCCTCTAGATTGACAAGCGTCTGCGTTCCCGTGTCGAAGGCTGGATAGTGCGTCGCAACGCCTTCCAGTCCATTTTCATGGCAGCCTGCACAGCTGGTTTCGCCTTGCTCAAAGAGGTCGGCCCCGCGTTCTACCCAGAGATATCCGGGGTTTTCAAAATCATCATTTTGCTGAGCTACAGTTTCAGGTGTCAGGAAACTAGAGCCGGAAACCCGCAGAGATGCTTCGATAGGAAAGTCCGGTTCCGGCTGCGTGGTCTCCGGAGAGCAGGCTGCACCGACAAACAGGAAGCAAGCAGCGAGTCGCCGCATTAGCTTACCTCGATTTGCGCGCTATCAGACCAGCTTTGTCCGTTCTGATCCGTCCAGACAAATTCGAAACTGCCGGATTCAGTAGCGCGGGCATAAAACTTCAAGAGCGGGTTAGCAGCTACGCCCGGGTGGAAATCCGAGGAGAAAATGAGCGTTCCATTGTAGAAGCATTCAAATTTTGTGATGATGTCCTGCGGGATCATTTCACCGCGTGGACCAAAGCGGAAGCCACTTTCCATCTCGTGCTGGATCATGGCGCGCAGTTCGATGATTTCACCGCGGTCGGCTGTCTCTGGGACTGAAAGTCGTATCGTTGTCATAGCGGCCTCAATCAATCACACAGGCGGCGAGGGTGACCAGAGTTTGTTTCGCGCCAGACCAGAGTGTTCCATCATTCATTTCGGCTATAACGCGAATTGACTGCGTGCCGCCGAGCCGTATGCGCGCTGAAACATCACCGCGTCCTGACATAGGAGTCAGATGATACTGAGCGAGAACGGGCAGCGGGTTTCGCGGAGAGAGAACCACAATCTGTTTCACGTAGTCGTCTTCTGTCATCGGGCTGTCGACGGAGATATCAATGGGTACGGAGAAGCCGTTTTCAGCAATGGGCGGTAGATCCACGTTAACACGACCTTCAGTGATCACCCGGTCTCCGAACATCCCGCTAATGGCCTCATTCATCTCGTCTTCGGTGGCCGCGGCAACTCGTGGAATCATGAGCATGCTCACACCGACGGCACTTAGTCGCAGCATGGTCCTTCGGGATAATAGAGGCGTATGCGTTGTCATCAGTCTTGTGTCCGGCTGGCGAGATAAGCGACCAGATGTTCAATCTGCTCGGCGTTGAGGATAGTCTGGCCCTGGAATTGTTCCTGTACCTGATTTAGGTCATGAAGACGGTAATAGGAGGGCATGACTGTATCCGGCATTAGGCTTTGTAAGTCTACGAGCCTGAACCTGATCTGAGCAGGTGAAAGCCTGTCGCCGACGGTGGAGAGGTCCGGCCCGACATTTCCCTGAAACTCTGCATCTAAATCATCGATTTGATGACAGAGCACGCAGTGCCCCTGATCGCGCTCGGTGAATACAGTTTCACCTATTTCAGTAGAGGAGGCAGTGTCCGTGAGCGGTGCGGGGATAGTATCGCCAACAATCATATCCGGGGTGACGAGTCGTTCCGCGAATGCTTCGGCGCCGGAGAAGAGAAGCGCCACAAGGCTGGATAGGGCGCAGGCTCTGATCAACCGAACGCCTCGCTTGTAATGGTTCTGAACCAGTCTTCTGCCTGAAGCGCCTCTGCCTGGCGAATGCCCGCGTCTGCCGCCAAAGGTGAGATGCCGCCAGCGCCTTCGATTGAGCTAAATGCGCCGTCATCATTCCGGTATACGCCTGCAATTGAAACGGCTCTGTCTGACGTGATGAACGAATAACAGGTGTTTGCGAGCGTCGTAGGTAGCGCTGCGTCGCCGCTGAGAAGTCGCGCGACGGAGGCTGCACACACTTTTGCCTGCAGGTTTGCGGAAAACGCTGATTTTGGCATTGGGTTCGCAATGGTGGCGTCACCAATAACGTGAATGTTTGGCTGGAGCGTAGACTCAAAGCTCGTTGCGTTGATCGGGCACCATCCTGTGGCATCTGTTACGCCGGCCCGTTCGGCAATTTCGCCTGCCTTTTGAGGCGGGATCACATTGGCCACGTCGGCGCGGATTTCATCAAAATCAGTGTAGAGTGTTTTGGTGTCAGCTGCGACGCGATTCACGCGTCCGTCATTTGAGGCACCGCGCCATTCCAGATGATCTGGATAATGTTCTGCCCAAGCCTCCTGAAAGAGCGGCATTTTCGAGAACGTGTCTTTTGAGTCCAGAATGATCAGCTTGGACGCTGGTTTCTCGGTCTTGAGATAATTTGCGATAAGGCTTGCCCGCTCATATGGGCCGGGAGGGCATCTGAACGGGGCAGCTGGCGCGGACATGACGACAGTGCCGCCATCTTCCATCGCTTCGAGTTGGCGTCTCAGCAGAACCGTTTGCGTCCCTGCCTTCCAAGCATGAGGCATTAGCTCTGCAGCAGCCCGGTCGTAACCCTCCAGCGCGTCCCAACGAATAGATATGCCCGGAGACATAATGAGCCGGTCATAGCTCAGAATTGAGCCATTATCTAAAGTGACTGTACGTGCCTGACTATCGACGTCGGTCGCGAGCGCTTGCGCGATCTCAATACCGTCTCCGAGAAGGCCACGATAACCAAACTCCTGATCGGCAAGTGACCGCTGCCCGCCGATGACAAGATTGCTGAAAGGGCAGGCCGTGAATACCGGGTTCGGCTCAACGAGCGTTACGGACGTGTTGGGTAGATAGGATTTTATGAACCGAGCAGCTGTTGCGCCGCCAAAACCGCCTCCAATCACAACGATCTTAGCGCGTGTCTGGGCGAAGGCTTTTAAATCGGAGGCGCTGATTAGTGTTACGCTGGCGATTGCGGCCAGTAATTTGCGTCTCGAAAGCAGATTTGTATCGAGCGCCATGTCGTCAGACCTGTTCTGCGAAATAGTCCGCTAATGCCGTGAGCTGTTCGTCTGTGTAGCCGCGAGCAATACGGTGCATTACCGTAGTTCCGGTATCTGGCTGGCCATAGACACGAAGCGAGGCGAGTAATTGATCGGCACTGCGACCGGCAAGAGACGGAATGCCCTGACCGGCTGTGTCTGCATGACAGCCGGTACATGAAAGAGCCGAAACGGAAAGACCGTTCGGGTAATTGCGCTCGGAAGCGGGCCTTGTGTCGACCTCGGCATCAACGCTGAGGGTGCTACAACCGGATTGGAAGAGCGCCCCAGCGATGATGAGAAATGAAATCGGACGAAGCAAATCAGGCCTCGCGCAGATTGCGATAGTTCAGCGGAAGTTCGCGCACGCGATTGCCCGTTGCAGCGTAGATCGCATTCAGAACGGCCGGTGCTGCCACAGCAATTGTAGGCTCACCTACGCCGCCCCAGAAACCGCCTGACGGCATGACGAGTGTCTCGACTTCCGGCATCTCTGAAAGACGCATCACATTATAGGTGTCGAAGTTCGTTTCCTGCACTTCGCCGTCTACAAAATTCACATTTCCGTAAAGCATTGCAGACAGGCCATAGACGAAGGAGCCTTCGACCTGAGCTTCGATCTGCTGTGGATTTACCGCATGACCCGGGTCAGTTGCAGCAACGATGCGGTCGATCTTCAGTTGGCCATTATCATCGACTGTGACTTCAGCGCATGCCGCCGTGTAGGAGCCGAATGAATAGAACGCGCAGAGGCCGCGGTTTTTGCCGTCATCTGAGCCCCAGCCGGACCGGTCAGCTACGGCTTGCAATACCGCTGCTGATTTCGGGCTGTCCTGAAGGTGAGCGAGACGAAATTCCAGCGGATCACGACCAGCGGCCACAGCCAGCTCGTCCATCAGGCACTCCAGATAGATCGCGTTCTGGTTGGCGTTTACGCCGCGCCAAAAGCCCGGTCGCACTGGCGGGTTCCGCATAGCGTGCTCTACGCGGAAGTTCGGGAAAGTGTATTTCAGGCTCTGGTCAGCTGTGCGCGGGTTATCCGGTGACGCGAGGCCCTGGAAGGTCGCAATGTCAATGCCTCCGACAATGGCCTGAGGCATGATGCCTGCGAGGATCGACTGGCCGGAAATACGGATGTTCACGCCAGTCAGATTGCCGTCATCATCCAGTGCGCCGCGTACGCGTGCTTTCGTTGTCGGGTGATAGAAGCCCTGACGCTGGTCTTCCTCACGGCTCCATTGAAGCTTGATTGGTGTGCCCGGCATCTCTTTCGCGATTAGAACGGCTTGCGTGACATAGTCAGACATGCCTCGGCGTCCGAAACCGCCACCAAGCAGCTGCTTGTAAACTTCACACTGCGCAATCGGAAGACCGGAGGCCTGAGATGCTGCGGCAAGTGCAGCTTCACCGTTCTGTGTTGGACACCAGACTTCGCAGCTCTCATCAGTGTAGAGCGCTGTCGCGTTCATTGGTTCCATCGGCGCATGGCTCTGGAACGGTAGGTTGTATGTTGCCTCCACAATCTGAGCCGCATTCGCAAATGCGGTATCTACATCGCCGCCCTGATTTCCGATTCCGGCTGCTTCGGCAGTGAGACCTTCATCCAGCTCAGCTTCGAAGTCTGCCGAGTTGAAACGATCACCGCCTACCCATTCGATCGGGAGTGCTTCGACAGCTTTATTGGCGCGCCACCATGTGTCAGCGACAACGGCTACAGCATTATCACCAACCTGCATGACTTTGACGACGCCCGGCATACCTTCAACAGCAGAGGCATCGAAGCTGGCTACCGTCGCATTGCGCACAGGCGCAGCTTTGATAGATGCGAGCAGCATGCCGTCCAACACGATGTCAGCGCCGTATTGTTGTGCGCCGGTGACTTTATCAGCGGTGTCGAGACGCGCGACCGGTTGGCCAATGATCGTCCATGTGGATGGATCTTTGAGCGTGATATCGGAAGGTGCTTCGAGCTGAGAAGCCGCTTCTGCAACGGCGCCGAAGGTCAGCTCATTGCCTGATGGACCATGAGTTATGACACCTTTACTGACCGAGCATTCGCCTACTGGAACGCCCCATTCATTTGCAGCGGCCTGAACCATCATCATGCGTGCTGCGGCAGCGCCTTCGCGAACATATTGATGGGACGAGCGGATGCCCTGACTGCCGCCCGTGGAGAAGTCACGCCACACACGGTCCCGCGCAAGGTTTTCACCCGGCGTCGGATATTCTGTGACGACCTTGTCCCAGTCGGCTTCGAGTTCCTCTGCAACAAGCTGCGCAAGGCCGGTCAGTGTTCCCTGACCCATCTCAGAGCGAGCGATACGGATTGTGACAACGTCATCGCGGCCGATGTGGACCCAGGCGTTTACTTCGGGGTTTGGCGGCAGGTCAGCGGCAGCAGATGTGTTGTCGTCTGCGCCCGCACAACCTGCAAGGAAAGAAATTGTCAGGCCAGCGGCGCCAGAACTGATCAGAAAACCGCGGCGGGAAAGCGAAATAGAATTGGTCATATTAATGCCTCCGCTTACATTTTGGTTTTCGCGAGCTGCACGCCGCGGCGTACACGCTGGAAGGTGCCACAGCGGCAGATGTTGGTGATTTCTGCGTCTGTGTCTTCGTCTGACGCTTCAGGATTGTTATTGAGCATTCCTGCGACAGCCATGATCATGCCGGGTTGGCAATATCCGCACTGAGGGACATCGAGCTCTTTCCAGGCTTCCTGAACCGGATGGCTTCCATCTTCGGAAAGACCTTCAATCGTCGTGATCTGCTCTTCCTCAGTCACAGCAGATGCCGGGTATACGCAAGAGCGAACAGCCATGCCGTCAATGTGGACTGTGCATGCGCCGCACGCTGCGACACCGCATCCGTATTTCGAGCCGGTGAGGCCGAGTTGTTCGCGCAGTACCCAAAGCAGAGGTGTGTCGTCGTCGAATTCGACGTCTACCACCTGACCGTTCACATGCAGTCTTGCCATTCCGATAGCCCTTCTTGATTTGTCGAAGGTCCAAACGTTCGAAAGAGATAGTTGAAACTACTCTTTCGGCCCTGAACGCTCCGTCTCCCCTAAGCGATACGCTCTGTTTCACTTGAGGATAGTTTAATTTATCCAACCTGCCTACAGTTCAATGTGAACTCGTTTAGCGGCCAGTCTAACAAAAATGTGAGCGGCGTCGAATTTGCCGCCTTAAGCTTTGTGGAAGTCGCCTGATTTGCCGCCCGTTTTTGAAAGCAGTTCGACACCTGTGATGACCATGCCTTTGTCCACGGCTTTGAGCATATCGTAAATCGTCAGGCAGGCGACAGAGACGGCTGTCAAAGCCTCCATCTCCACTCCGGTTTTCCCCGTTGTTTTCGCAGTTGCTCGTACAGCGAGACTATTCGGGCGATCCGCCTCGCTGATCTCGACATTTACACCTGTAAGCGGCAGCGGGTGACAGAGCGGGACCAAGTCAGAGGTCTTTTTTGCCCCCATAATCCCTGCGAGCTCGGATATCGCAAGCGGGTCACCTTTTTTGGTGGAACGCTGCAGGGCAATTGAGAGCGTCTCGGGCTTCATTTCGACATAACCGATCGCAACAGCAACGCGCTCAGTCTCCGCCTTGGCGCTTACATCTACCATCCGAGCGCGACCGTCAGGGCCAATATGTGTCAGGTCGTTGGACATCAGACCTCCGTCAGGCGTGGCATAAGTTCGACCATGTTGCACGGGCGATAGCGGCTATCGAGCTGGTATTTCAGAATTTGGTCCCAGCCATCTTTTACGGCACCGGTCGAGCCCGGAAGGCAGAATACAAACGTGCTGCCAGCAAGGCCCGCAACTGCACGTGATTGCAGAGTTGATAGGCCGACCGTTTGAAAGCTGACCTGATGAAAAACAGCTGAGAAGCCATCAATAACTTTATCAAAGAATGGCGTAAGAGCTTCGACTGTGACGTCGCGGCCAGTCAGGCCTGTGCCGCCACTGGTGATGACCGCGTCGACCTGAGGATCAGCGATCCAGTTTTGAACGGCCTGCCGAACCAGCTGCCGGTCATCGATGACAATTTTACGGTCTGCCAGAACATGGCCGGCTTCGGTCAGTCGTTCGGCGAGTGTCTGGCCTGACGTGTCAGTTTCCATGGTGCGGGTATCACTGACTACCAGAACGGCGATGCGAACTGGTTTGAAGCTCAGTGAATCATCTATTCCGGCCATTCAGTTGGTCTCCGATTGCTGCCAGCGCTGGTTATCCTGATAATCCTGTTCGCGTGGTTCGATCCAGACTTCACCGGCTTCCGTAATCTCTTTTTTCCAGAAAACGGCTTCGGTTTTCAGATAGTCCATAAGAAAGTCTGCGGCTTCGAAAGCTGCGCGCCGATGTCTGGATGCTGTCGCAACAAAAACGATGGTTTCACCTGCACGGATTTCCCCCGTTCGGTGATATACAGCCAGCGCTTCCAGCGGCCAGCGGCTGAATGCTTGCTCCACGGCTCCTTCCACTCCGTTCTCGGTCATTGGAGAGTAGGATTGGAGAAATAGCCCCAGCACGCGGCTATCCTTGCCGCCGGGCCGAACGACTCCAGAGAAGCTCACGACGCCACCGGATGACGTTAGCCTCGCTTCGAAATCGTTCAGAAGCTCGGGAGCAGAAATTGGTTGATCGGAAATGTTGATGTGAACGCTCATGCTCATCCGCCACCAACGGGAGGCATAAAGGCGATTTCGTTTGCATTGGCCAGAGGATGTGCGTCATCGACAATTTCGCCATTTACGGCGATGCGGACAGTCGGTTCGAGAAACACACCTTCTGCCTGGAATCGAGCTTCAGCCCATGATCTGAGATCGCGTGCATGCGAGACATTCGATGGCAGCGCAACGCTCTCGGACGGTTTTCCGGTAACGTCGCTGAGGCGACCGAAATAGAGAATATCAGCCATAAGCTAACCTCCGGTCGTCGACATATGGCGTGATACGCCGGATGTCTGACCGTTCGCACCGATTTCAAAGTCGTGCTTCTCCGGCTTTTTCCGGATCGCGCGGTCGAGTGCGGTATCAAGCGCGGCTTGCGGGTTTTCGGTGTCGCGAACCGCGGCTCGCAGATCAATGCAGTCATCCTGACCAAGGCACATGTAAATGCGTCCCGTGCACGTAACCCGAACGCGGTTGCAACCGGCGCAGAAATTGTTGGTTAGCGGCGTGATAAAGCCGAGTTTGCCGCCGGTCTCAGTGATGCGGACGTAACGAGACGGCCCTGCATTCGTCGGAGAATACGGCAGGTCTTCCAATGTCCAACGTTCTTCGAGTTGTCCGCGGACTTCGGGCAGCGGCACATATTGATCGAAACGGTCTTCACCGGTCTCTCCAAGAGGCATGACTTCAATGAGCGTCATGTCGAAGCCTTCTCCATGGGCCCACTGCACCATGGACGGAATTTCGTTCAGATTGTCATGCTTCAGCGCGACGGTGTTGAGCTTCACTTTAAGTCCTGCGCGTTGCGCTGCTTCCAGGCCTTTCAGCACAGGTGTGAGTTTGCCACGGCGCGTGATCTTTAGAAAACGGTCTTCATCGAGAGTATCAAGAGAGACGTTCACACGCCGGACACCCGCAGAGTAGAGCTCTTCGGCATATTGCGCGAGAAGTGTGCCATTTGTCGTGAGAGTCAGCTCTTCAAGGCCGCGACCCAGCCGGTCACCCAGCGCGCGGAACAGCTTCATAATATCGCGGCGCACGAGTGGCTCGCCGCCAGTGATACGGATTTTGGACACGCCTCGATCGATGAAGGCATTTGCAACCATCTCTGTTTCTTCGAGAGACAAAAGGTCTTTCTTCGGAAGAAATGTCATGTTCTCCGCCATGCAATACGTGCATCGCAGATCGCAACGGTCCGTAACGGACAGGCGCAGATAAGTGATCTCCCGCCCGAACGGGTCGATGAGTGAATTCATCCTTGGCTGTTTCAGATCATCAGCCATGTATAACTTCCTTCATGGATTCCAGATCGGAAACCGTGTCGATATCTATAGCGTGTTCAGGTCGCAGAGGCACAGTGGCTGTATTCGACAGTGATTTGAATATCTTGCGAGCGCCCTGATCCCCCTCGGCCTCAAGAATTTCACCAAGACTTGCCCGCGCGAAAAGGGCTGGCGGCGTCAGCTTACCTTCAAATTCGCTCATCACGGCAGTTACGCCCGGTTTGAGCGCTGCATAAAGCGCTTCAATGTGTTCGTCCGGCACAAAAGGCATGTCCGCAAGCAGGACGAGCACTGATTGGATTTCAGAGTTTGCCTGCGCCACCTGAATGCCAAGCTTTAAGGACGAAGACAGGCCTTGCTCCGGTGCGGGATTTTCTACGATGGACCAGTGATTGGCTTTGAGGGTGGATTGGCGCTCGTTCTGTTTTTTGCCCGTAATGGCAATGCGTGAGCGAAAGCGCTTTTCTCCAGCTTTAGACGCTACAGTAGCCAATACTGATTGTCCGCGTAGGTCTGCGAGTAGTTTGTCGCCATCTTCGAAGCGAGATGATTGCCCTGCCGCGAGCAGAAGAACAGCGGATTCTGCGTAAATGTTGTGGGTTCGGGTCTGAAACGCGGCGATGACTTCTGCTAGCGTCGAAACAGCGATGGAGGATGACTCTCTAAGAGATGGAACGAGTCCTATTGGCCCATGTACTCTAGCGATCTCATGCTGTGGTACGCCGGACAAGCTGAGTTCCTGGCACCTGATTGCGTGCGTACGTGGGCTACCGACTGCGCCGATATAGAAAGATGGATACTCAAGTGCTTGCTGTAATAGTGCCGTTTCCCAATGGCGGTCATGGAACATCAATGCGAAAGCCGTCCATGGGTCATCTGAAACGAGCGGAAGTGTTTCGGGCGTTTTCAGTAGCTCTATTTTCGAAACACCTATCTGATCTGCAACGGCGTAATCATTTGTGTCTGGCAGCTGCAGATGAACCTCAAGGCCACTTGCTGTCGCCAGACGTGCGAGATCGAGACAGTCGGCGCCACGCCCCGCAATGCGAAGTCGTAGTTTAGGTTTATAATCGAATTTTATAGTCTCGTTTCCAACGGTAAATTCGAGCGAACCGACAGACCGCGCCTGGAGCGCTGATAGCGTGGTGCGCAGCTTTGACGGGTCATCTATCGGTTCGATATAGACATGTATTGCGCCCCCGCAGGGTAGGGGCAGATCTATGAAACGAGAGCCCTGACCATAGTGCAAAGCCAAAGGAGAGTTTTCTTCGAGCGAACGCTTTGCCTGGAGAACAATATCGCTATCGATACAGCCACCCGAAAGATAGCCAGCTGAGAGGCCGTCCGCTGTGATGGCCATGAGCGAACCGGGCGCTCTGACGCCGCCGCCTACCGTTTCGGTTATCACAGCGATTGCGACGCGCTTCCCGGACTTATGCCAGTCCAGAAGTCGCGCGATTACATCCTGCGCGTGCGCCTCATATGTCGATTGAACGCTCGTCATCTGCGGTATCTATGCATTGATGGCGGATATTGCGAAACCCTGCCGTTCTCAAAAGTCGGTGAACGGAGAGAAAAGAAAAAACGCGCGATCCATGATCGCGCGTTTTGAATGGAAGGTTTTATTTGCGCCAGACAGACGCGAGAACCGGATCTTCCAGATCCTCAGAGCCTGTGTATTTGCGCTCTTCGTGACGACCAACAACCATGTGGTGCACTTCGTCAGGGCCGTCGGCAAGACGCAGCGTACGCTGTTGCGCATACATGCGAGACAGAGGCGACCACTGGGATACGCCTGTCGCGCCGTGCATCTGGATCGCATCGTCGATGATTTTGCAGACCTTCTCAGGAACCATAGCTTTCACCATGGAAATCCAGACGCGTGCTTCTTTATTGCCAAGGACGTCCATCGCTTTTGCAGCTTTGAGAACCATCAGGCGCATTGCTTCGATTTCGATACGCGCGCGTGAGATTTTCTCACGGTTGCCGCCAAGTTTGACGAGAGGCTGACCGAACGCTTCACGTGTCAGGCCGCGACGGACCATGAGATCGAGTGCGCGTTCCGCAGCGCCGAGAGAGCGCATGCAGTGGTGGATACGGCCTGGGCCGAGACGGAGCTGAGAAATCTCAAAGCCGCGGCCTTCGCCGAGAAGCATGTTCTCTTTAGGAACGCGGACATTGTCGAATTTCAGGTGCATGTGGCCGTGCGGCGCATCATAATCACCGAATACCATCATGCCGTCGACGATCGTTACGCCAGGGTGTGGCAGCGGCACGAGGATTTGCGACTGTTGCTTGTGTGGTTCTGCATCAGGGCTGGTTTTGACCATGCAGATCATGATGCGGCAGCGTGGATCGCCCGCACCTGAGATGTAGTATTTCTCGCCGTTGATGACCCATTCATCGCCGTCGAGAACCGCAGACATTGAAACGTTACGTGCGTCAGAAGAGGCTTTGCCCGGTTCGGTCATCGCGAAAGCAGAACGGATTTCACCGTTCAAAAGAGGCTTGAGCCATTTTTCTTTTTGCTCCGGCGTGCCGACGCGTTCGAGAACTTCCATGTTTCCGGTGTCAGGCGCTGCGCAGTTCATCGTCTCGGATGCGAGCGGGTTCTTACCAAGTTCAGCTGCGATATACGCATAGTCGAGGTTTTTGAGGCCTTCGCCAGTGTGCGCGTCAGGAAGGAAGAAGTTCCAGAGGCCTTGCTTCTTTGCTTCGTCTTTCGCCGCTTCAAGTGCTTCCAGCTGGCCCGGGTTATAGCTCCACGGGTTGGTTTTGCCCTCACCAAGACGATGGAACTCTTCGCTCATCGGGTTCACTACGTCCTTGATGAAAGCTTTCACGTGCTCATAGAGCGGGCGTGCAGCATCGGACATACGAAGATCGTTCATCTCCGGTGAGTGCGTATCCAGTGGCTGTTGCATGTCGTCCATTATTGTCTCCCTCGAGTTCAGATTCTTATAGCTCGCTAACTTAGTAAATGAGATTTCCGGCGGATGAAACAGCTGAGTCGGGATGACTCCGATTTTTGGCGGTTACGGAAATTGATGCCGTAACGTCAGGTGAACTTGTTTAGTCAACGCGTCTGAAAATGCTCGGGATTTGCTCGATAATTCGGTCAAACTTGAAAGAATACGGTTTCAGGCGCACTATTGTTGCCGGGAATTCAGCTTATCCGCGCCAACATACGGGCGGACGATAAGCAGATCCGGGGTGGAAATGATGCAAGGTCTTTTGTCTGGCCATCGCGCTTCAAACAAGCCGCTATATCTTAGCGCGTGGTTCCTTTTTGCCTTTTTGATGCTGGTTCCATTGGCGTCAGGGCAGGAATCCGACGATCAAGCCGTGCAGGCTGTTTATCAGGAGATCTCGGCGAAGCGCTCTGAAATCCAGCAAGCTCAAACGGTTATCGACACAAGGCGTTCCGCACTTGAAGCCGCCCGACAAAATCTGCGCGATGCGCGTAGCGCTGTGAGCTCAGCGGAAACAGAGCTTCGCATTGCACGCGACAGATCGTTGTCGTCTCAATCTGCCTCTGATTATCTGTCTGCGACACGGGAGGCGCTTGATGACCTGCGGCGGCAACGTGCGTCAGCCACTGGTAATGAGCGGGATGTTCTCGATGCCCAGATCAGAGCTTTGCGCCGCCAATTGGATGAGGAAGCCCGTCGCTACGGGCGAGCCAGTCAGGGGCGCCAATCTGCAATGGATAGGGCTCTAGATGCTGTTAGCAGGGCTAATGCAGAGGTCGAAACGGCCACGGTTCAGGTTCGGACCGCGACTGCAGCGCTATCTCGCGCCGAAGAACAAAAGAGGGCGCGTGAGGCAGAGTTGGGTGGCCTGCTGGAGAGAGCTGCGCAGCTCTCTGAAAATGCGGCCCCGCCATTCGTGCAAGAGATCGTCATTTCCCAGGACGGTCGCGAAGTTTATCGCGCCTCCTGGAGTGAGAATACTGAAGAATACGATCTGGTTGTTGCAAGCATTCAGGATCTGGAAAATCAGCTTCGCGGATTTGAGAACCTGCGCGCAGAGCTTTTAAGGGAGCAGACGACGTATCAACGTACCGTGAATATAGCGCTCGCAGAGCTTCCCGGTCTTCGTGAGGAGCTGGAATGGAATGAAGACGTCATTCTGTGGTCGGACCGCCTGTATAATTTTGGTCAGCTCCTGCTGTTAATCGCCACGCCTGCCAGCATCGTTGAAGGTGTATATCTAGAAACCACGGCAATGATCGCGACAGTCGGTCGAGCCAACGTGACACGGGCGGCGCTCACGCAATTTATTGCTCGCGAGGTTCCTCGACAGACGGCGCTAAACGTGGGGCTGACGCTTGGATCCAGCGGGTTGCCGAATTTTCTCGTTTGGCCTGAATATGCCCAACGGGTGGGACGTTTTTTCGGTGTGGTCTCGAATGTAAACACAGCCCGTCAAATGCTCATGACAGCAAACACCCTGACTGAGCCGATTGCTGCTGGCATAACCTTGTATCAGACCTATGGCGGTGTGAGTGGAGCGGTCGACGGGTCGTTGTTCGCCGAATCTGTGTCCGAGCGATATAATGATGCCGACCAACGTCGCTTTGAAGAGCGTATGCGTCGAGCTATTCGTCGTATCGATAGCTACAATAATGATGTGCTTGATTTTTCAGCTTCAATGAATGCGCGCCGTCAGTATGAGATGCAGGCGAGTCTGATGGCGGGCTGGGCACTGGAAGACGTAAACTCTGCCATAAGAGATCGGGAAAACTCCTGGGCGCGCACTTTGCTAGTTGGCCATATCTGGGAAACTAATGCTGATATCGCGATGGCTTATGATCTGGCCCAAATCCGTTATTGGGAAGCTATGCGGGACGGATACCGCGGTTTCGTGGGAATGGTCGAGCGGGACCTTGTAAGGCTTGCTGACTTACGTTCAGAGACTGAAGACCGGCTGCGTGAACTGCGCGAAGAGCTTCCGGGGGCCGCGGTGCGCAAGCTTACAGTTCATACCAATGAGCAGCTCAGACAGGATAATTCCGGCTATGCGCAAATTCAGCTGACTTTCTCACAACCGGTCACGGCGACGCCCATGGCTCAGATTGGCGCTGGAGCGGCCGTCGCGTGGAGTGATGCACCAGCCGGTGACGGATTGCCACTTCCCGACATGGAGGGCTCAGTCCTCGCTGAGTTGTCCGGAAGCGGTGCCAGCTGGAGCGGTCGCTTTCCGCTTCGGCCTTTGCGAGGCCAGTTCGAGCGCAATGAACCGCTTCAGGTCACAGTCTCAGCAACAGATGCGGCAGGTAAAAATCTGGATGCCGACCCGCGCACTTCGGCTCGCACCAACCAATACGGAAACTGGACGTATTCTGAAGCGGTAAGAAGTGGCACTGCGATCGGAAGCGGCGGCCCGGACCTTTGGCACGAGCTCAATGTCATTGGTACTGGCGGAACAAGCTATGTCTTCGTTGTGGACGCATCCGGTTCGATGGCGGGGCCGGGTATTCAGAATGTACGGCGCAGCGCACGTAGTTTTCTGGCAAGTATGGAGGATGCCGACGAAGTCGCGGTGTTCGCGTTTTTTGACTGCGGAAACATCCAGCTTCTGACAGATTTTACGCGCGATAAAGCCGCTGTGCTCCAGACAATTGATGGCATCAATCACGCCTCAGGAACGCCACTCGCTGCTGCGATCACGACGGGTGGGAACTTCCTTCTGGAGTCTGCACATTACGACAGGCGCAGCCTGATCGTTCTCACTGATGGAGAGGAAAGCTGCAGTGGTGACCCGCAAGCGGCAGCAGCTCAGTTCAGAAATGACGCTAATCTCTTAGGCGATATTGGAAATAGTTCTGCTGAGACCGATCCGGGCGAGAGTGAAGACGAGCCAGCTGATCCGCCTGAACAAGATGAGGAAGAAGAAGTCGTCGCTGTTCAGCCAGACGAGCGTACAGCATGGCGTGTAGAGCAGGTGGGTAGCCAGTCCATGCCGACCTTCGTCCTGATCGAGACCCGGTTTCGAGAGTGGGGGCGCGACAATGAATGCGCCGCGCAAGTGACCGAGCAACGTTTCTACACGTATTATGGCGCTTCACAGGCAGCAGACGGAACTGAACGCCGTCGGTTCGGCGTTAACAGCACGCCATCGAGCTCCGATACGCTGGATTTTGCTTTATGCATTCGTGGGCAGGACGGAATGGATCGTATCCGTTCTCAATGGGCTGACTTATCCGGAAGCGACTTCGAAACTGCCAGGTCATCAGCACTACAACAGGCGTATCGCGCGTTGGGGGATGCGCCATGATCCGCGTTTTGAGTGCATTCCTGACAGCTTGTGTCCTCGTGTTGCCGGCGTTCCCGCAGGAACCTGATGACGACACACGATTTGCAAGGGCTGCCTATCTCAATTTCGAGATGACAACAGAGGTTTCAGGTGTCGATGATATCGACTGGTTCCGTCTCGATGTCACCCGTCCCGGACGCCTCATTGTGAGTTTTTCAGCGGGAGAAGAGGCAGGCGCCCTCCCTCAATTCACGCTGACGAGTAATGATGAAGAGCTGGCTCTTTCTTCTCTGATTACGGACGATTCCGGCACCGTCTCTCAAAGTGCGATTGTCGAGCCGGGTATTCATTTTATCGGAGTGAGTAGTCCTACGGTCGCGGGCGAGTATGGCTTTGAACTGGATCTGGCGCCGCTCTCGATAGGGGAAGCCTATTGGGCTAATGTTGTCGAAACACCCAGCGCAAGCGGTAGCTATCCTGTCCATCTTGAGGGCAGCAACGCGCCGACCATTTTCTCACTTGAGGTGGAAGATTTCAGTACGCTTGTTATCCGGTATGAAAACCTCTCTGATGTGCAAACGCAGTTTGCCGGCCAGGTGTTGAATACCGAGACGGGAGAAACGGTTTCGATACTGCCGTTTGTTGACATAGGCGATGTAGACCCTTCAGCGTTCGTTCCTTTGTTCCCGGGTGAATATGAGGTACAGTTAAACCGTTACGGTGCGCCTGAAGGCCCGGCGCGTGTGTCGTTCTCACTCGGTGCACCTGGAGATGCGTTTGAACCTAACGACACGCCTGATATGGCGAGCCATTTTCCGCTTAATCAGTCCGTTTCAGATGTTCATACCTATAGGGGCGATACAGACTGGCTTTCGGTAGAGCTGGATGCGGCGGGGCATCTTGAATTTAGCTTCCGGCCCGTCGAACCGACTGACATCGGATATCCGACGGCATATCTTTATCCTGAGGCGGATACTAACAGCTATATAAGCGGCAACTGGAACTCCCAAACGGGTATTCTCGCGTACAGCCTAGAAGCGGGACGTTACCTCCTTCGAGTGACGGGACCAAACGCCGAATTACGAACTCAGATTCGAGCGAATTTCCGCCCGCAGCAGTCGGAAGACGTCGAAGAAACAGATACGAACTTTTTCATTGTTGGACTGGCTGACGCCGAGAACGCAGCGCTTCAGGATTCGATTAGCAGTATCGCGTCAGCAGGCGGTGGTGAGACGATACCCGTGTCTGGCGACGATATGGAGTTGGGACTGACATTGGCCAGCATTGTGTCCCGATCCGAGGGGCGCACGCTTACCATAATCGATTACCTGCGGGCGACGTCTCAGGTCATGCTTCAGAGATTGGGTACCCCGCCTGAAAACGATCTTGCGGCGTGGCGGGCCTCATCTGCTGCGCGGCTCGCGGAGACCAACCTGTTTGAGCCACAGGAAGATTCTGCTGGCGATATTGCCGCGCAACAGGCGGCGCGTTTCAGAGATCGCATGCTCAGATATTTCCAACCTGCAGAGCCTGAAAATTAGAGAGAGGGAAGCTTATGTCGGAAAAATCCGGATATCGGAAAACCGGACTGATTTTTGTAGCAACGATCGCATTCATCGTCGGGATGATCATGATCGGATATCAGTTCAAACTCCAGCCACTCGATATTTTTACGATAATACTGGCTATAGCAAGCTTACTGCTTGCGTCTTATCAGCGATTTATCGCAAAGGACGAAAACCGTCTGCTCGATATTGGGCATGTTGTTGTGGCGGCGATTCTCGCACTGAGATTCGGATTGCCACTACTTTTTGATCTCGCCTCACTGCCGACGCTTTTGTTGTACGGCTCGATCATACTCTTCTTTTACATCGCTATATCAGGTGCGATCAGTCTGTTCGCAGGCGGTTTTCCGAGCTTCGCCACGAAGGCCGAGAGCACAACAGCAGAATCCAAACCTGATAGCACCGAGGACGCGTCGGAAGAGACTGAAACAACGGATGAAACTGATGCATCAACCTTACCAGCCGAAGATGTAGAGAAACCGGCCGAAGCTGACGTAACGGAAGCGGTTGAGGACGAAAAGAAGACCTGAAAAATCCCTCTCATGACCGAGTGGAAATAGCTTGCTCTATCGATTTTCACGCCATAGGCATGGGATATGACGATAGATAAAGACCTCATCGCGGAGACGTATTCGGCTCTCTCTTCCGTCGCCGCGGTTTCCGAAGGCCTGCTTTCAGTTGGCTATATTTCCAGTGAAGAAATATCGACGGCGATTTATCTCGCCGTGCACCTTCGAAAGCCCATTCTAATCGAAGGTCCGGCTGGCGTGGGGAAAACAGACCTCGCGCAGTCTCTGTCTCGATATCTAGATGTGCCGCTTGAGCGCCTGCAATGTTATGAAGGTCTTGATGAGAGCAAGTCTCTCTACGAGTGGAAATACGGTAAGCAACTTCTCTACACTCAGATTCTTAAAGACCGCCTCAATGACGTCGTTGGCGATGCCGGCACGATTGCCGATCTTACAGGTCGTCTGGCGACGTTTGAAGACCTATTCTTCTCGCACGACTTTCTTGAGCCGCGCCCATTGCTTCGAGCTATGGAGCAGACAAGTGGCTCTGTGCTGCTCATCGATGAAATCGATAAGTCTGACGAAGAGTTCGAGGCTTTTCTGTTGGAAGTGCTCTCGGACTATCAGGTGACGGTGCCGGAGATAGGCACGATTAAAGCCAACGTGCCGCCTATCGTTATTCTTACGTCGAACAATGTAAGAGACCTCGGGGATGCACTTAAACGCCGCTGTCTGCACCTCTATATCGGCTTTCCCGATGCAGCACGTGAACGCGAAATTGTGCGAGCGCGCGTGCCGGATGTTTCCGATAGTCTCCTGACGCAGCTGGTGTCGTTCGTTCAGGATCTCCGGACTAAGGACCTTCGAAAGCGACCTTCGATTTCAGAGACTGTCGACTGGGCGCGAACGCTCCTGCTTATGCATGCAGATTCCCTTGATGAGGCGATGGTCCGTAAGACACTCAATGTGCTTCTGAAATACGAAAGCGACATTGAAGCTACTTCCAATGCGGTCGGCTCTATGGCGCGTAACGCGGCTTCTGCATCTGAATCCAAACGTCTTCCGAGTGGATATCCCAGCCTGTCATGAGCGCAGAACGCACCATCACGGATTTTGTGAGGGCGCTGCGCTCGGCTGATGTGAAGGTTTCAACGGCTGAAACGTTGGATGCGGTAAAAGCTGTTGATCTCGTCGGATATGAAAATCGTGAGTTTCTGAAAACGGCGCTCCGCTCGGTTCTGGCAAAGTCCGAAGCCGAAAAAGATACTTATGACAGGCTCTTCGAACTGTTCTTTCAAAGGAAGAAGAAAGAACAGAGCGAAGAAGCAACGACTTTAGAGCAGGATACTGACGAAGATTCTGGCGAACCGCAGAACTTCATGGATATCGCTGAAAGTTCTGATGAAGCAGCCATTGAGATGGCGCTGGAGCGTGCAGGGCAGGCATCAGGTCTTCAGGATATACGCTTCTCTACCCAGACCTCGTATTATGCTCAGCAAATGCTCAAAGAGATGGGCGTCCGCGAGATGGAAGCAGAGCTTCTGGAGCAGTTGCAGGCTCACACACCTGAAGGCGATGCTGAAGCTGAACGCATGATGGATGCGCGTAAAAAGATGACGGCGCGCGCCATCGAGTTTGCGAAACAGCAATTTGAAGTCTTTGGAGCTGGTGCTACACAGCAGTTCCGCGAAGACTTTCTTGCGGACAAGCGTATCAACGAGATGGACCGATCTGATGTGGAGCGTATGAAGCCGCTCATTCAGAAACTTGCCAAACGTCTCGTCAGCAAACATTCAAGGCGGAAGCGCCAGAAGAATCGAGGGCAGCTCGACATCCGTAAAACGCTGAGGGCCAATGCAGGTCGCGACGGCGTGCCGTTTGATGTCCATTGGAGGCAGACAAAAAAGGACCGTCCAAAGCTGGTTCTGATTTGTGATGTTTCTGGCTCAGTTGCACGGTTTGTTCGGTTTTTGCTCCTGTTCCTGTATTGCGTTCGCGATGTCGTGCCGGACCTGCACACTTACGCGTTCTCGGCTCGCCTCAAGGACGTTGGACCATATCTCGACACGTCACTGGACGGGTTTGAAAGCGCGATGGAGCGGATTCTGGCAGAAATCGGTTGGGGTTCCACCGATTACGGCCAGGCGCTATCAGACCTTCAGGTGGATCATTGGTCCAAGATCGATCGACGTACGACCGTTATCGTTCTTGGTGATGCGCGGTCCAATCACGGCGATCCGCGCATTGATGTTTTTGAAGAACTGGCTGCCAAGACGAAGCGTATTGTCTGGCTCAATCCCGAAGCGCGTCCGCTTTGGGGAACAGGTGATAGCGAAATGCTGCGCTATTTCCCGCATTGTTCTACTGTCACAATGCTCTCCAACCTGAAGCAGTTGGAGAGGGCCATTGATGACGTGTTGATGCACTATAGCTAGGATTCGTCTGCGAAGCTCCGGAAGACACGTGCGAGAGAAGAGGAGGCAGCCTCAATGATAATCTCACCTTTTTCCACTGTCGCCTGAGACGGGTCTGAACCGATCCGGCCATCAGGGAAATTATCGCGATAATTGGCAGCGTCGCGGAAATCCGAAACCGGTGCGACTTTCGGAGACATCTCTACATTCCGCACTTGATCCGGGTAGCCCGCATAGGTGACCGCGACCTCTGATGCTGTTGCGTGCATGCCGTCTCCGGTCGGAAACTGACGTCGACATTCGTCCATTACGCCGGGCATCTCCCACCAGTTCTTGGCCTTCAGGCGTAGATCTGGAAGTGAATTGCTGTCCGGGCGTTGGAAGCTTCGTTCGGCATAGAGCTCGGCAAATGCAGCCTGAAGCGTTGCTGTGTTGCCGCCATGGCCATTGAACCAGAAGATACGTTCGAAGCCGTGGCGGATCAGGGAGTCGGTCCAATCCTTCATTGCAGCAATCATGGTTGAAGGCCGCACCGTCATACTGCCGGGAAAGCCGAGATGGTGTTGAGCGATACCGACATTGAAGGTTGGCCCGATCAGCATGTCTGTTTTCTGCTCAGCAGCGAAGGCAATGATCTCCGGGCAGAGCGCGTCTGTGCCGATCAGGCCGTTCGGACCATGCTGCTCGGTAGAGCCGACGGGTATCAGAATTGCCTTCGATTTTTCGAGATAGGCTTCGACTTCAGGCCAGGTGGAAAGTTGCAGGCGCATTGTACATCCTTGTGTGCTTCTTGATTTGAAAGCTGGAGGTGAACGCAGATGAGTTCAAGTGCGAGACTGTGCGTCGCATATAAAAGGCGCCGTTTGGCGCCTCGTGGAGTTGTTCGATTTAATTCGCAGTGCAGATGTCAGGTGCGCGATAGGGCAGGTCCAGTAGATCAAAATAGGCTTGTCCGAGTGCAATATGGCGGAACGCACGGTTATCCAGCTCTGACAGTATCATGGAATTTACCTCAACCTCTTCGGCGTAAACGTTGAAGGTTTTGTTGAAGCTGGCAACGAAGTCCGTTCCTGTAAGGATGCGATCATAATACTGATTGAAGAAGGCCGTGTAAGCCGCGACATTTTCAGGCGTGTCAAAGTAATTATCAGCGATCACGCGCCAGGTTATATCGAGCATCAGGTTCGGATAACGGTCCAGACGGTCGGACATCAATGCGATGTGTTCGTCGGCCGGTATTGTCGTGAGTTCGCGCGACAAGCCCATATGCACCCAGATGATCTTGTTGTGTGGATAGCGTTGCAGCGCATAATCCATCAGCGCGAGGTATTCCGTCGGGTCATTATCGGAGCCAAGGTCCGAGTGGATTGCGATTGGCATATCGAAATGTCGAAGGCGCTCCATAAAGCCTCGCCAGTCGTCGATATCTTCGGGAGTAGCCGGAACATGGCCATTGCCAAACAGGGCCTGCTTCACAAGGTTCACTTCGCCCATCCACTGGAAGAGTCCGGGATAAGTCGCATCATACAAATCCAGCACGTCATTTACGTTCTCTGGATTGGCGAGGTCGGGGAAGGTCGCCGATAGCGTCAGCACGAGGTTATCCGGGCGGTTCGTAGCGAGGTTGGCGGCATTGGCCATGTCGTTCTGGATGGACGGCGTTGCGGGAACACCGGGACAATCAAGATAATAGGTGCAGCTGCTCGTGTACGGCAGCGACTGACCAATGCCGTAAATGTTAGCGAAGAGCACGCCGCTATCCTCGAGATAGGCGAGCACCTCCTCGTATGGTCGCGGCTGGCCTCCAAACGGGCGGAAGTGGTTGTGGGTATCGACAACGAAAGTTGAAGGCTGCGTTGCACGATCATAACAGGCCTGATCCAGACCTTCGCGAAACATATTCAACGTTCTGCTTGATGCGGCGAGCGGCGCGCGCGCTTCAGGTTCCGTTGGAGATGGTGTTGTTGTGCAGGCTGCGAGTGTTGCGGTAGCAAACATGACCGCTGATACGTGCTTGATCATTCTTCCCCCTTGACCCTCTCAGGCCACGTCCCTCAAATGATTAGGAATGAAGTCAGTAAAACATGCAAGCCGTGGAACGTCCCTCCTTCGTTCAGGGGATGTGTAGCGGTCATGGTGACGGTTCACTGTATGCGACGTTTTTGATCAGAGGTTTGAATGAAACTTAGCATCGGGCCAGGCGCTCTTGTTGCCGCAGCATTTATCGGGCCGGGGACCGTTACTGCCTGCACGCTTGCCGGTGCAAATTTCGGATTCGCACTGCTTTGGGCACTCGTTTTTGCGACGTTCGCCACCATGATTTTGCAAACCATGTCTGCACGCCTTGGTGTGGGCGCGCGGTTGGGGCTGGGAGAAGCCTTGATGGCGGGCGCGGGTAAAACACCGGTTCGTTACGTGATCGCGGGACTCGTGCTTGCGGCACTTGGGCTGGGGAATGCCGCTTATGAAGGCGGTAATTTGTCTGGCGGAGCGCTGGGCGCCGAAGCGCTATTGGGTGATCTGAACGAGGACGAGTTTAAAGCCGTGGTTCTTGCGTTATCGGCGCTCGCGGCTGCGCTTCTAATGCTTGGCGGATATAAGCTGATCGAGAAGGCACTGGTATCCGTCGTAATCTTGATGGCTTTGGCGTTCTTGGTCGCCGCTGTGTTGGTGCAGCCTGATCTGGGCGCGATGGTGAAAGGATTGGTTCCGTCGATTCCGGAAAGCGGCCTTTTCACTGCGATCGCGCTCATCGGTACGACCATCGTGCCTTATAACTTGTTTCTGCATGCGGCCTCTGCGCGTAAGCGCTGGACTGAGACTAGTGATGTTGCAGTCAGCGAAGCACAGAGTGACACAGTGATTTCGGTCGGGCTTGGTGGATTGATCTCGATTTTTGTCCTGACCACTGCTGCCGCTAGCTTATTTGGAACGGGAAGCGAGATTTCGAACGCGCTGGATATGGCAGCAGCTATTGAGCCGACTTATGGCCAGTTTGCACGTTGGCTTGTTGGCGTGGGTTTACTGGCAGCCGGATTGAGTTCAGCGATTACAGCACCAATGGCTACAGCCTTCGCTGTTACCGAGCTTTTCAAAAGTGATGACCCGCGCATTCAGGAAAGCGTGTTCAAGGGGGTGGCGCTCATCACATTACTGATCGGAACGGGGTTAGCCATTTCGGGAATCCGTCCGACCGATGTGATTTTCATTGCGCAGATCGCAAACGGGCTACTTCTGCCGATCATTGCGGCAAGCTTACTTTATGCGATGAACAGAAAGTCTCTGCTTGGTGACCGCGTTAATGGGCTGCTTTCGAACATCCTGGGCGTGGGTGTTGTTTTGATTACCCTTCTAATGGGCATACGCGGGATTGGGCGCGCCGTCGGGTTCTGGCCATGACGAAAACAATTGATCTCAACGCAGACATTGGAGAGCTTGAGGGCGACAAGGGCCGCAGTTTGGATGCTGACATCCTTAGCGTGGTTACGTCATGCAATATCGCGTGTGGCGGTCATGCTGGTGATGAAGAGAGTATGCGACAGACTCTAAGGCTAGCTAAGCGGCTTGGCGTTAAAGCTGGGGCGCATCCATCTTATCCTGACCGTGAAAACTTCGGCCGTGTGTCCATGGCCATTTTACCTGAAGAGTTGCGGGCGAGCCTGAGGCAGCAAGTCCAGATTTTTATAAAAATAGCGGAGGATGAGGGAGTATCGATCGCTCACCTGAAACCTCATGGCGCCCTTTATAATGATGCAGCGAAAGACGAGAATCTTGCTGTCGTGATAGCGGGCGTCGCGGCTGAGTACGGTATATCCACGATAGTTGGGCTACCGAGCAGTGAAGTGCGAGACTCTGCAATCGTTCATAACCTTCAATTCTGCGCTGAAGGCTTTGCCGATAGAGCTTATGAAGACGATGGAAGTCTGAGAGCGCGCACCAAAAATGGCGCTGTGCTTGATAATGCGAATCAGCAAGCGAGGCAGGCGTTGGAGCTTGTCAGTGGGAACGTGACGGCGTTTTCAGGCGAACATATTTCATTGGACGTTCAAACGATTTGTCTGCACGGCGACACGCCGGGGGCATTTGAAGCCGCCAAAGCAATTCGGGCGGCGCTTGAGGCGACGGGGGTTTCGATTGGCTCTGACTGAAGACAACATCCGATTGATTGGCGACGATCTAATCCGCGTTACCGGCCTTCCCAAGCCGGAGCTGCGGACACTGGGTCGCGAGCTCCGCGCGAGCCGCGAATGGTTGGAGGTCGTCGATGGAATTGAAGACAGCGTTGTCCAGTTCGACCCTTTAAGCTTACGACCGGACGAAGCTGTACGCCATTTATTGTCTTCTAAGCTGCTCGCCGAGATTAGAAGCGACGCCGAACTTCCGGAGGTTTGTCTTCAGGTGGAGTTTGGCGAAGAAAACGGCCCGGATTTCAGAGCCGTTTGTGACGAATTGAAACTGACGGAACAGGAATTGATCTCCGCGATTTGTGAGGCTGAGCTTCGTGTCGACATCGTTGGGTTCACCCCGGGCTTTGCTTACATATCCGGTCTTCCAGAGGCGCTTACAGTGCCGCGATTGAAGGATCCTCGAAAACGTGTCCCAGCGGGTTCTTTCGGCATCGCGGCTGGAAAATGCGGTACCTATGCACTGGAGGGGCCTGGAGGATGGCCTCTGATCGGTCGCGTGGTGAACCGTCTGTTCAATCCGGAAAGTGAACAGCCATTCCTCTTGTCTGCCGGGCAAAAAGTTCGCGTTGTGAGCCGGAGCGACGCATGATTGAAATTCTAAATGCAGGGCTCCAGACAACGATTCAGGCAGGCGTCAGAACAGGTCACCGACATTTCGGTGTTCCTGGCTCAGGTCCTGCTGATCCGTTATCGATGTCGCTCGCGAACCGGCTAGTAGGGGCGGACGCTACGCAGACGGCATTTGAGATGACGCTGACGGGAGCAAGCTTTCGCTTCCATTCAGCGATTATGGTGTCTGTGACCGGCGCCGACACGGGAGTGTCACTGAATGGTGTCGAAGTGCCTATGCATGCAACCGTTCCGGTAGCAGCGGGAGATGTGCTGGAGGTTGCTCCGGTCCGACATGGCTGCAGGTCCTATCTGGCGGTATCGGGGCGAATAGATGCCTCGGAATTTTTGGGCTCGAGGTCCACGTACCTTCCGGGAGGGTTTGGAGGACATGAAGGCAGAGCGCTCAAACCCGGGGACCGTATTGACGTGTTAGATGTTCGGTCGGCCGCAAAGGTCGAAACGCCGCGCGAACTTCGTCCTCTGTTCAATGACAACGTCCTGTTGCAAGCGTGCCCGTCATCCGAGTTCGAATTTCTGAATGAGGATGCGCAAACAATACTTTTCGAAGAAGGTTTGAAGGCAACCCAGCGCTCCAGCCGAATGGGTGTTGAGCTCTCCGGAGACCGTGCGGTTAGCTGCAATGCGCCAGAGAAGCAAAGTTCACCGGTCTTTCCTGGAAGTGTTCAATGTCCGCCGGAAGGCAAGCCGTTCATTCTGCTTGCAGATGCGCAAACGACGGGAGGCTATCCGCATATTCTTCAGGTGATCAGAAGCGACCGGTTCCAATTGGGCCAGATCAAACCCGGTGCAAGGGTTCGCTTTATCCTAAGAACTCCGGACGAAGCGGCGGATCGGCTCAGGGCTCGTTGGGAGGTTTATTCCGACTGGTTGTCGTCGCCCGTTATCTGAGGTTTGCCTGATTTCCTGCGCGCGCGGAAAAACGACTGTAGAAGCGCAGAAGAATCCTCTGCGAACGGGCCTTGTTCGACTTCCGGATGCCAATGGCAAGTGGGTTGTTCGAAGAACTTTACGCCATTCGCTACCGCACCACCTTTTACGTCTTCGGCCGCATAGATTATCCGTTCAATCCGCGCATTCGCAATAGCACCAGCACACATCGTACAAGGTTCCAGCGTGGTGTAGAGGTGTAGCCCCATGAGGCGGTAATTTTCGCGAATAATTGAAGCTGCCCGCATGGCCACGATTTCTGCATGTGCTGTCGCGTCATGACGCTCGATTGGTCCATTTCGACCTTCGGCAACGATGTCTCCGGTTTCCGGATCGACCAGCACGGCTCCCACGGGGACTTCTCCTGCATCCGCTGCTTCTTCTGCAAGTTCCAGAGCCCTGCGCATGTAGGTCGATTTATCCGACATTCTGACTGTGCTCCTGATCGCGGCTATGGACATTATCGAATGTGTGTTTAAGCGGTACAGCTTCGTTTCGTACTACAGAGATTTGAGTTCAATGAGAATTGTTGCTGGTAAACTTAAAGGTCGCTTGATCAGAACACCTGACGGAAAGTCCACCCGGCCGACGACAGACCGCGTTCGTGAGTCTGTTTTCAACTTACTTGAACACAATGAAGATATGCCGTCCCTCGATGGGGCTCGTGTGATTGATTTGTTTGCGGGTTCTGGCGCGCTTGGCTTTGAAGCGATTTCGCGCGGCGCATCCTTCTGTCTTTTCGTTGAGATCGCGGCGGGTGCGCGCGGGATCATTCGTGAAAATATCGAGGAGTTCCAGCTTTTCGGTATCACCCGAATTCATAGACGATCAGCTACAGATCTCGGTAAAAAGCCTGCGGGGCTTAGCGATCCGTTCGATCTGATTTTTCTGGATCCGCCATATAATCAGGGGCTGGTCGCGCCGGCGCTTAGACAGCTCGAGTATGGTGAGTGGATCACGCCTGACGCGGTAGCTATCGTTGAAACCGACGCTGAAGAAGAGCTGGAGATCGCCAACTGGGAACAGCTGGATGAGCGGCTCTACGGAGATACCAAAGTCCGTATCTACCGTTATTCGCCGCAAGCTTAGCTGAGATTATCCAGAAATTCGTCTTTGATATCGACAGACGACTTCGTACCAACAACGCCTCTATGGTCTGCAATCCAAGTCTGGGCTGCGTCGCGTCCGCGGTTTTTGAGTTCGGTCAGGAAGCGCCAGCTGGTTTCGTATTTTGTTTCAATCGATAGCTTGCAAAGTTGTTGGTCTGCGCGGATCGCATGAATAAACAGGCGGCGATACCGCGACTGCATCCGATCAGCGAGCCAGTTCTCATCCAAAAGCTTCTGTACGAAAGCGATGGACCGTAGTTCGGATATCAGAGACGCGTTGAACGTAATCTCGTTCAAGCGGTCCAGAATTGCAGAGGCCGTTTTGGGCGTTCCTTTCCGGACCAAAGGGTTGATATGGACGATCAGAATGTCTTTCGGCACGTCAGCATAGAATAGCGGATAAAGGGCAGGGTTCCCGACATAGCCGCCATCCCAAAGCGGTGTGCCTTCGATCTCTACAGCTTTGAATACCTGCGGGAGGCAGGCGGATGCTAGAACGGCGTCTTCTGTGATCTCATTGGTTTTAAAAATGCGGGCTTTACCGGTTTCAACGTTCGTCGCAGCGATGAAGAGATCGATCTCGGTTTCCGCGCGAAGCACGTCAAAGTCTATAATCTTTCGCAGCGTTTGCTTTAGCGGATTATAGTCGAAAGGGTTCAGGTCATATGGGCTGGCAACATTTGTCAGCGCCTGAAACATAGCAAATGGCGTAAACGGACCGAATGCGGGAGACATGCTGCTCGCTGCCGCTAGCGGGGCTCCGCGTTGTGAGACGTCACGCCAATAGGCTTCCAGCACTTCGCGTGCGCCATCCCGGCCGTTTACAGCATGCCCGTAGGCAAGGGCGACAGCATTCATGGCGCCTGCAGAGGTCGCGGTGATTGCTTTGATGTCGAGTGAGCCTTCCTCGAGTAGGTAATCGAGAACCCCCCAGGTGAAAGCGCCATGGGCGCCGCCCCCCTGAAGGGCAAGGCTGATCGGTTGTGCTGCCATATTAGATATCTGTCCCCGTGCCGGGCGTTACAACACAACGAATAACCGCGCGATATGGTCTACCTACTATTTAGGGTCGGGTTGCGGTCGGCTGAATACATATTTTGTGTTGGTGCTTAGCGCTTCATTATAAGAATAACCTTCCAGCGCGAAAGTTTTTAACGCGTCTTCGGAAGTAATCTTATTGTCGCATATCCATCGAGCCATCAGGCCGCGTGCGTATTTTGCATAAAAACTTATCACGCGCGACTTCTCATCTTTCTCCTCTCGGAAGACCATTTCCAGAACGGGAGCATTGAGATGCTTCTTTTTAACGGACGAAAAATACTCGTTTGAAGCGAGATTGATTACCGGACCACCGGCGGATTTCAGGTCGCTATTTATAAGATCAGTGATTTTCTCGCCCCAGAAGTCATACAGGTTCCGGCCACGCTTTGTATTCAACCGAGTGCCCATCTCAAGTCGATACGGGTGGATCAAGTCCATAGGCCGGAGGAGGCCATACAGGCCTGACAGGATGCGCAGATTGCTTTGGGCATAGTCGAGCGTTTCAGTAGACGCGTTACGCGCGTCGAATCCACGGTAAACGTCGCCGTTAAATGCCAATAGGGCAGGTTGCGCCTCGTCTTCAGACATGCCTTTTGCGAGCGCCTGATATCGTTCAAAATTGAGATTTGAAAGATCGTCAGACAGTTTCATCAGCGAGCCGATTTCAGAGCGGCTTAGCTTTTTGGTGCGCTCAACGAGCTCCGCTGTATCCGTTTCCAGCCGTGGAGCTGTCTTGTCGAGCGCTACAGGCATCTCTTCAAAGTTCAGGTTTTTGGCTGGTGATAGAAGTACGAGCATTGTTGTGTCTTTACCCTGATATAACGCGCTCTTCTGGCGCTTTCGATACTTTGTGACGTAATCCTTATGAGATTTGGATGTAGCGCTCGAATGGCGCGAGCAAACCCAAGCGTTGGTGTTATCTGCCCCGATTCGAACACAAGCAGGCTGATCACCGGCTAGACTGTGAAAATTCGGCCTGGATTCATGATGTTTTGGGGATCCAGTGCGCGTTTGATCCGCCGCATGGTCTCAAGCTCTGCAGGATTTTTATGGTCTGGAAGTTCGTGGCGTTTCAAAAGGCCAATCCCGTGCTCTGCTGAAATCGAACCGCCCATTGAGGTTACCAGCGTGTGGACCAGATCCGTTATGTGTTCAGCTTGCGCCTTGATGATAGGGCGCTCCGCGGAGGCAGGCTCCGCCACGGCGTAGTGAAGATTGCCGTCGCCGAGGTGGCCGAATGCAAAAATATCAACATCTCCGACGTCGGATTTCAGCCTGGCTTCGCACTCATTCAGGAATTCAGCGATACGTGATACTGGGATTGAAATGTCGTGGTTTACCGACGTCAGGAAGCCGCGCTTCACGAGCGGAAGGCTTTCCCGGACTTTCCAGAATTCCTCGGCATGAGTGAGAGACGCGGCGATAGTGCCATCCGCGATAAGGCCGCTCTCGAATGCTTTTTCTAGTGTTCTCTCCAGAGTGCTCTTTGCGAGCGCCTCGTCCGCAAAGGAAAGCTCAACGAGAACGCGCCAGGGAAGCTCATTTGGCAGAGGGTCTCTGCATCCGGTTATCTCAGCGGCTGCGAGTTCTACACCGCTTTTGTGCATGAGTTCGAAGCTGGTGACCGTATCGCCTGCTTCACTGCGAAATAGTGACAGGAGGTCTACTGCGTGTTCCGGCGTCTCCAGTGCCAACCATGCGGTTGCCGTCCGCGGTGTCGGGAACAGTTTGAGGCAAGCGCCAGTTACAATTCCTAGTGTGCCTTCAGCACCGGCAAAAAGGTGTTTCAGATCATAGCCGGTATTATCTTTTCGAAGCCCGCGAAGGCCGCCCCAAATTTCGCCATCCGCTGTGACGACTTCGATACCGAGTAAGAGGTCCCTCATCATTCCATAACGGAGGACTGCGACGCCGCCTGCATTGGTAGAAATTAAGCCGCCAATTGTTGCAGTCCCCTGACTTCCGAGTGAAAGCGGAAAGAAACGGTCATTGTCTTCGGCGGCGCTGTGCACTGATGTCAGAATGCATCCGGCATCAACCGTGATGGAATTGTTCAGCGGATCAACGTCACGAATTGTGTTCATACGTTTTAGAGATAAGACAATTTCACCGTGTGCGAGGCCGGCGTTTACAAGGCCTGTGTTGCCGCCTTGAGGCGTAATCGGGATGTTATGTTTGGCGCATATTTTGACTGCGATTGCTACTTCCTCAGTCGATGCCGGCTTTATAAGAAGTTGAGAATGCCCCCGATAATTTCCGCGCCAGTCTTCGAGGTACGGGCTTATTTCCTCAGGATCGATACTCCAGCTCTTTTCGCTAAGAGCAGACTTGATTTCGTCGAAAAAGGCTTGCGGGAGGCTTCGGGCGTCGTGGGTCATGTGGATTAGATAATAACTGAGCTTAGTGAATCACAGGGCGGCTCGACGAAGTCGATCGTTTATGGCAGCGCCAATTCCCTCTTCGGGGATGGGAGCAACGGCGATAGCGTCATAAGTGTGATCGAGTTCACGTATCATCGCATACAGGTTAGAAGCTGCTTCGGTGAGATCACCTGCCTCAGAGAGCGACAGCGTCGTCGTTGCAGCGACAGGTCCGAAACCGATATAGGCTTCGTCAGATTCCGGAGATGTGACGTTGAGGCGAAGTCTGGCCTCCGGAGAATAGTGCCGCGACAGCATGCCAGGTGATTTTGGCGCGTTATCGTCGTGCAAGGATGAGCCTATCTTACCGACCACGGCCTCGATATCGTCTTTTGATACACTTCCGGGGCGCAACAGTGTCACTTCGTCGTTCAGTACAGCGACGACAGTCGATTCAAGCCCGATCCGAGCACTTCCACCATCCAGCACAAGTGGGAGATTGGCCCCAAACTCATCCCTAACATGCTGCGCTGAAGTCGGGCTCACATGGCCGGAAATGTTGGCGGACGGGGCGGCGACCGGCTTTCCGAAGGCGTCGATCACTTCTTGCGCAACGGGATGGGCCGGAAAGCGCAGCGCCTGCGTACCGAGACCAGCTCTCGCCAGATCGCATATTGTATTAGAAGCGGATTTCGGAAGGACCATAGTGAAGGGGCCGGGCCAGAAGGCCGCGGCGAGCTGCAATGCTTTTCCGCTGAACTCTGCTTGCGCCAACGCCATATCCGTTGAGCTGACGTGCGCGATTAACGGATTGAACTGCGGGCGATTTTTAAGCGCGAAAATCTTTGCCACAGCGTCCGCATTGGTCGCGTCCGCGGCAAGCCCGTAAACGGTCTCGGTAGGGAGGCCGATCAATTCGCCTACGTAGAGCAATTCTATTGCAGCGGTGCAGTTTGTCATGCGGGGCTGATACCGGATTAAGAGGACGACATAAACTCTTATTGTTGGTTGCTACCTTTGACGTCAGCGGACGGCTCGTTGTACCAGCATTATACGACATATAAAAAATATAAGGGAATAGAGATATGGATGCAAAAACATCACCTGACGAGCAGATCGGAAAATCGCCCAAGGTGAAGTTGGACTATCCATACGAAGAGAGCGAAGCACCCGAGCAGGGGACGGTAAAAGAAGTCGCTGACGGCGTTTTCTGGGTGCGTATGTCGCTGCCATTCTCTCTGCAATGGATCAACCTCTGGCTCTTGCGCGATCATGACGGTTGGGTGGTTGTCGATACCGGCATGGGAATGGAAGAGACCCGTGAGCACTGGCGGACTATTTTTGACACCGATCTGCAAGGTTTGCCGGTCAAGCGTGTGATCGTGACACATATGCATCCGGATCATGTCGGTCTGGCTGGGTGGATATCGAGAAAGTTCGATGCGCCACTTCATATGTCTCAGCTAGAATATCTTATGTGCCGCACGCTTGTTGGCGATACCGGTCGTAGGGCACCTGAAGCGGGCATACGGTTCTTCAAGGCGTCAGGCTGGGATGATGAGGCAATTCAAACCTACAAGGACCGTTTCGGACGGTTTGGGCTCGCCGTTTCAAGACTACCTGATTCCTACGAGCGTCTATCTGATGGAGACGTGCTTTCTATCGATCGAAGTGACTGGCAGGTTTTAGTCGGCTCCGGGCACTCGCCGGAGCATGCGTGTCTATTCAATGCTGAAAAGAATTTATTCATTTCGGGCGATCAGTTGCTGCCGCGGATCTCGTCCAATGTTTCAGTGCACCCAACCGAGCCAAACGCTGATCCCCTGACTGACTGGATCGAGAGTTGTGCTCGATTACGTGATGCATTGCCGGAAGATGTTCTGGTTCTGCCAGCGCATAATCTCCCATTCCGTGGAGCAAAGGCGCGGTTTCAGGCTTTGATTGATGGACATGAGAAGTCGTTGCGCAGGTTGTTACGCAGGCTGGACGAACCAAAAACGGTACCGGAGTGTTTCGGCGCAATTTTTGTTCGTGAAATCAGTCCGGACATACTTTCGCTTGCGACGGGCGAAACTCTGGCCCATCTCAATTGTCTGATTGGACGTGGTCAGGCTGTTCGTACGCTCGGGGACGATGGCGTATGGCGGTATGAAAGGGTGAGCTGATGTTACGTGAAAAGAAGCGGATGTATCGCATAGGTATCGGGCTGATCGGCCTAAGCGTTCTGGGCTGGATTGCCGTGATCGGCCTGCAGCTCTTCGGTTTCGTTGCGGGATCGTCGGGCACTGTTCAATCATCGTTGGTGTTCAGCGCACTGCTACCAATTTGTGGGGGATTGGGCATGCTCGTTCTGCTCATTCAGGTCGTCTTAGACCGATTGAACAGCAAAGAAGACGACTATTATTCGAAGAATGTGGAGCGCTGATATGATTATCACGACAACTGAGACAATTCCCGGCCGTGAAATCTCTGAGGTGATTGGTATCGCCAAGGGCAATGTTGTGCGTGCACGCTTCGTTGGGCGGGACATTATCGCAGGCTTCAGAACGCTTGTCGGCGGTGAAGTCGACGAATACACCAAGCTTATGGCCGAAGCGCGTGAACAATCTTACGACCGCATGCTTGAATCTGCGCGGCAAATGGGTGCAGATGCCGTCGTGAATGTCCGGTTCACGACATCCCTTATCATGCAAGGCTCATCTGAGATCATGACCTATGGAACGGCGGTACGTCTGAAATGAACGATATTACTGAGGACAATCAGGAAAAGGCATCGCTTCTTGAGCGTGGTCTTGGCGAACTGAAAGAGCTGATTGTCACCATCGCGGTATTTCTACCGGTCTGGTTTTTCGTTTCGCTATTTTTCTATGAACTCCGCTCTATTCCGAGTGAAAGTATGGTGCCGAACCTTCAGGTTGGTGACCGCGTTGCTGTATCTAAATTCGCATACGGCTATTCCCGCTATTCCCTTCCGCTCGGCGTAGGCCGGTTTTTGCCTTTGGGTGAGGGGCGAATGTTCGCAGGTGATCCTGAACGTGGTGACGTCGTCGTGTTTCGCCATCCCCACCAGGATCGCGTGATGATCAAGCGACTGATTGGTTTGCCGGGCGACCGAATTCAGGTGGTGGATAACCTGATACTCCTCAACGGTGAACCGATGCGTCAGGAACCTGTGCGCCGTGTCAGCTATCATGAGCATCGCTACGGCCAGCTGCTAAATGCTGACGAACTGATGGAGACGACAACTGATGGCGTATCGTATCTCGTGCATGACATTGTAGAAGAAATGCCGGGCGACCGTCAGCCACGCGCAACACCGGTGTTTGTCGTGCCAGAGGGGCATTACTTCTTCATGGGCGATAATCGTGACAACTCTACGGACGCGCGCGCTCTGTCGGGACATTGTCCGCAGAATTCGGAAGGCGTGATTGATCGTGCAGGTTGCACGCCGGCGCGCCGCTATGGTCAGGAAGCTAGTATCGGCTTTGTGCCGTTTGATAACCTGATTGGTCGTGCGGATACGGTTCTGTTCACTCTGAACTTCTGTAGCCGTTACGAATCGGGCTGTCCGGAAGGTCGGGTCTGGAAAAGTTTGTAGGCCTGATTATCCCTTAATTAGCCAGTTTATGAGAGCCTCCTTCGCGTAGAGGGACTGCTCAATGTTGTATGAATTCGTTCGCTTCGCCGACTTGTCAGACGATGATATTTCCGTTTGGAAATCCATCATCTCCGGCGACATTGCGCTTTCCAGCCCGTTCTTTGAGCCCGCCTTTACGCGCGTTGTATCTGAAGTTCGAGATGATGTCTGGATTGCCCTTGGTCGCGAAGACGGCAAATTGAAACTCATATGGCCTATGCAAAAGGCCGGACGAGTAGCTGAGCCAGTTGGGGCGCCATTCTCCGACTATCACGGCCCCATTGTGGCTGTCGGTGCAGATTTTGATCCGGAAGAGTTGATCAATGCTGTGGGCCTGAGCGTGATCAGAATGATGGGTGTGCATGACCCGGCGTGTCGACTGCACGACTATGCGCAGGAATTTGATGGCGCATTTGTCGTTGATGTTCGTAAGGGCGTGGATGCCTATTTTGACACGCAGCGAGAACTCTATTCACGGCACGCAAAAAAGCAGCGGCGCATCAAGCGAAAGATGGAGCGTGAGGTCGGTCCGATCAGTTTCGATTTTGATGATCGAAATGAAGAGCACTGGTCAACATTGATGCGCTGGAAGCAGCGCCAGTACAATGAGACTGGGCGCCATAATGTGCTTGGCCCGAAATGGGTCCAGGACATGCTCTACAAGCTTTGGAAAAGCGATGACGCCGATTGCAGAGGGTATCTACATACTCTGACCCATGAGGGCAGGCTCGTAGCTGCTGAGTTCAACCTCGGAAACAAATCCACGATTCACGGCTGGGTTCCTTCCTATGACCCGGAGTTTCACAGCTATTCTCCGGGTAATATGCTGCAGGATTTCATTATCGAGGGAATGGAAGACTACGGTCTGAGTTTCTATGATCTCGGTGTCTCGGCCGGTCATTATAAGAAATACTATGTCGAGTATCAGATACCTGTCATTCGAGGTGCGATCCGGTCTTCTTCGGTTATGTCGACACTGGGCGGGGCAAATGAACGGCTCTGGTTGAAGCTGGAAGACGCGCATATTCCGAAGGTCAGTCACGTAATGGGGCAGATTCGGCGCCGCTATGAGATTATCCGCTCCGCTGAACCGAGCTTCAGTGGTCGCATGGCCGGTGTGGCGAGTGCTGCAAAAAATGTTGTCAGTGGATCAAAACGTTTATCAGAGTTGCCTGAAGATACGGAAACCTGAAGACGTTTACCGATCTGTGCCCGCAATGGCTTGCGCATGTCCGGAGCGACGGTTAACACCTGAATGGTATCGTTTTTCGGGGAGGTCCATGTGGCGACAGAAACGGACAGTCACATGACGCAAAGTCCTTCAGAAGAGACGCAGGCTTCAACAAAGAAGCCGGGACCGATTATCGTGGCGCGCCATGGTCGTCCTGCTCTTGATCGTGCCGCGGGTCCACGCCTGTCTTGGCAGGAATACAAAGACTGGTGGGCGCGTTATGAAGTCGGCAGTCTCGCCGAAGGTCAGGAGGCGCCTCAAAAGCTCAAAGACATAGTCGCGGATAGTGATGTCGTTTTGTCTTCCAGCCGTCCTCGGGCACGCGAGACAGCAATGAAGGCCGCACCCTGGGCTGATATCGAATCATCTGAGCTGTTCTGGGAAGCTAATTTACCGCCCCCGACCTGGGAGCGAGTGCGGTTTTTGCCGAAAACATGGAATATCCTCGCGCGAGCTGCATGGCTTCGCGGGCACAAACTGGACGGTGAAGGCATACGCGAAGCTGAAGAGCGCGCTGAACAGGCTGTAGACTACCTGATCGATCGCGCTCAGGAGGGACAAGTGTTTCTGGCCGCGCATGGTTGGTTCAATCGTATGCTGCGTCCGCGTCTCAGGAAGCGCGGCTGGACGTGTAAGCAGGATGGTGGCGATCGGTATTGGTCATATCGGCTGTACACATTCGACGAATGACGTGTATCCCTGTAGCGTAAGATGTTCGGCTTTTTTCCTGTAGGAGTAAAACATGGGTGATCAGACATCCGTTGAAAACCTGAGTTTTGAAGACGCGCTGAAAGAGCTTGAGACAATTGTCGAGAAGCTTGAGGGCGGCGATGTCGAACTCGAAGAGTCTATCAAGATTTACGAACGCGGTGCTGCGCTTAAAGCGCATTGCCTCGGAAAGCTGAAAAACGCCCAGCTCAAGGTCGAGCAGATCGTGCTGAATCAAGACGGTGACGTCTCGGCGGCTCCCGTCTCTGCAGACAGCTGATTGGTGTTTTTGTGACGGATTTTGAAACCAAGCTTTCTGAAATCGCTGACAAAGTAACTGTCGTGCTTGACCGTCTGATTGCGCCAGCGGACGGGCCAGAGGCGCAGCTTATGCGCGCCATGCGTTATGCGTCGCTCGCAACGGGTAAGCGTTTGCGTCCATTCTATGTGCTGACTTTCGGATCACTGTTTGATGCACCGGAAAAATCTCTGATGCGCACCGCGGCTGCCTTGGAATGCGTGCATACCTATTCGCTGATTCACGATGATCTTCCTTGTATGGACGATGACGATCTGAGGCGCGGTCAGCCGACGGTTCATAAAAAGTTCGACGAAGCGACTGCAGTTCTGGCTGGGGATGCTCTGCTCACGCTTGCGTTTGAAATTCTGGCTAGCCCGGAAACCCATCCGGATGCGCATGTCCGTTGCAAGCTTATAGAAAAGCTGACGAAGGCTTCAGGCGCTCAAGGTATGGTCGGTGGACAGATGATCGATATGCTGTCCGGCGATGTGCGACAGGATCTCAACTCCATCACCAGAATGCAGCGCCTTAAGACAGGCGCACTGATTTCCTATGCTGGTGAAGCAGCCTGCATACTTGGCGGAGCCAGCGATGCCGAGCGACATGCAATTCAGGGCTTTACCCATGATCTCGGTCTGGCATATCAGATCGCCGATGATTTGCTGGACGTCGAAGGCGATCCGGAAGTCGTTGGAAAACAGACTCAGAAGGATGAAGAGGCCGGCAAAGCGAATTTTGTATCCGTTTTGGGTGTTGAAGATGCACGCCAGCGTGTGCGGTTTTTAGCCACACAATCCAAAGAACATCTCGCAATATTCCGTAATAGTGCCACCTTATTGCTTCAATCCGTTGATTTTGTACTAGAACGACAGAACTAGATAATAAGACGATTATAGTCGGAAATTGCTGAAATGACTGCCACGCCGCATCTGGACGAAATTCACCTGCCTTCAGACCTCCGCGATAAATCCCGCGACGAGCTGAAGGTGATCTGTGACGAGCTACGCACCGAAGTCGTAAACGCCGTTTCGACGACGGGTGGTCACCTGGGTGCTGGTCTGGGTGTCGTAGAGCTGACGGTGGCAATTCACCACGTCTTCAACACGCCGAATGACAAGCTGATCTTTGATGTTGGGCATCAGTGCTATCCGCATAAGGTTCTGACGGGACGCCGCGATCGTATCCGTACGCTTCGTCAGGGCGGCGGTCTGTCGGGGTTCACTAAACGCGCGGAAAGCGAGTACGATCCGTTTGGCGCGGCTCACGCGTCGACGTCTATATCAGCAGGCCTGGGGTTCTCTGTTGCCAGCGCTCTCGATGGGCGTGAAGACCAGACAGTCTGTGTGATTGGCGATGGCGCGATGTCTGCTGGCATGGCCTATGAGGCAATGAACAATGCTGGCGCGCTCAACAAGAAGCTGATCGTTATTCTGAACGATAATGATATGTCGATCGCGCCGCCGGTCGGTGCGATGAGCCATTATTTGTCCAAGCTGGTTTCTGGTAAGCCGTATCGCTCGCTGCGCAAGCTCGCAAAAAACCTCGTAAAACCTATGGGGCTCGAAAAGCCGGTTCGTAAGGCGGAAGAGTACGCGCGCGGTTTCGCGATGGGCGGCACCATGTTCGAGGAGCTTGGCTTCTACTATATCGGTCCGGTCGATGGACATGATCTTGAGGTCCTGATCCCTGTGCTCGAAAACGTTCGGGACAGCTTTGATGGCCCTGTTCTGATCCACGCCGTGACGCAAAAAGGCAAGGGCTATGAGCCGGCTGAAAATGCTGACGACAAATATCACGGTGTTTCCAAGTTTAATGTCGTAACCGGCGAGCAGGCAAAAGCGAAACCGGCTGCGCCGAGCTACACGAAAGTATTTGGTCAGACGCTGACGGAACTCGCAAAGACCGATGATAAAATCGTAGGTATCACGGCTGCGATGCCTTCTGGTACGGGCATCTCGTTCTTTGCGGACGCGTTTCCCCAGCGCACATTCGATGTAGGCATTGCAGAGCAGCACGCGGTAACGTTTGCGGCGGGGCTGGCGGCAGATGGCTTCAAGCCGTTTTCCGCGATCTATTCTACCTTCCTTCAGCGCGCCTATGATCAGGTGGTACATGACGTAGCTATTCAGAGGCTACCTGTACGGTTTGCAATCGACCGTGCTGGTCTTGTTGGCGCGGACGGTCCAACACACGCGGGCAGCTTCGATATCAGCTTTATGGGGCATTTGCCGCATATGGTGGTTATGGCTGCGGCGGATGAAGCTGAGCTTGCGCGTATGGTTCTAACATCCTCTATGATTGACGATTCTCCGTCTGCGTTCCGTTATCCGCGAGGAGAGGGCGTGGGTGTCGAAATTCCGACCGGCGACCTCCTTAAGCCTTTGGAGATCGGCAAAGGCCGTATTGTTCGTGAGGGAAGTTCGGTCGCCATTCTGTCATTGGGGACCCGTCTGGCAGAGTGCCTCAAGGCAGCAGATTTGCTCAATGCGCAGGGCCTGACTGCCACTGTGGCAGATGCTCGTTTCGCAAAGCCTCTGGATCATGCTCTGATCGACCAGCTGGTGCGTCACCATGAGGTTCTCATAACTGTGGAAGAAGGATCTGTCGGCGGTTTTGGTGCGTTCGTGATGCACTATCTCGCGGATGCAGGTCATCTCGATCAGGGGCTCAAAGTACGCACTATGACGCTGCCTGATATCTTCATTGATCAGGACAAGCCTGAGGCTATGTACGAACTTGCAGGCCTCAGTGCTCGACATATCGCCGAGAAAGCCATTTCTGCTCTCGGCCGGGGAAGTGTAGCGGAGCTCAACAAGGCGGCAGTCTAGCCGCCTTCACCTTACGGCACCCCTTGATTTTAATGGTGATGACCGGCACTCAGATTGAAATATAAAAATCGTCTGAGGGAGATATCATTGTCCGGTCAACCAGTAGCCGCCTTACCAGAAGGCTGGCCCGTTATGTCCATTGAGGACGCAAGCAAAGTTCTTACATCACCAGGCCTGCCGTTTGAGATGGAGATGCAATCCGTCAATGGCGTTCGTATGCCTGTGTACAAGAACGCTTATCCTACTATGCGGGCTCTTTTTGAGTATGGTCGTGCGACTTGGGGACCGCGCGATATGGTCGTGTTCGAAGACGAACGTGTAACCTTCGAGGCAAATGCCCGGGCTGTGGAACATCTGGCAAAGGCATTGCTCAACGATTTTGGTCTGAAGAAAGGCGATCGCGTCGCGATCTGTATGCGTAACTACCCTCAATGGCCGGTCGCATTCTGGGCGTGCCTTGTTAGCGGGCTCATAGCTACGCCTCTGAATTCCTGGTGGAAGGGTGAAGAGCTCGAATACGGTCTCGAAAACAGCGGCGCGCGCGTCGCTATTGTCGATCCGCAGATTTTCGAGCGGATTCAGGAGCATTGGCCAAATGTTCCAATTCTTGAGCGAGTGATCGTGGCGCGTGCGGATCAGGACGATTACGCGGACCCGAATGTAACGGCTCTCGAAGAAGTTATCGGCAATGTCGGCAACTGGGCCAAACTACCGGTCATCGGGCTTCCAGAGGTTGAACTTCTGCCGGATGACGACGCAACAATCATGTATTCGTCAGGAACTACAGGTCGTCCAAAAGGCATTCTGGCGACGCACCGGGCGATCGTATCCAACATGTTCAATTCGATGGGTAATCAGGCGCGCGCGCTTCTGCGACGTGGTGACGAGATCCCGGTAAACGGTCCTGACGAGCCACAAAAGGCGACGCTACTCGCAATCCCGTTTTTCCATGCGACGGGCGCTTTTGCCGTGCTGGCTCCGACGATGCATAACGGTCAGAAGATCGTCTCGATGTACAAATGGGACGCCGGTGAAGCGCTCCCTATCATTGAGCGGGAAAAGATCACGACATTTGGCGGCGTTCCAGCGATCGCATGGCAGGTGCTGGAACATCCGGATCGCGAAAAGTACGATCTTTCATCAGTGGAAGGCGTTTCATATGGCGGCGCGCCGTCTGCACCTGAACTTGTCGCAACGATTAAACGCACTTTCAAAGATGCGCATGCGGCGAATGGCTGGGGCATGACCGAGACCTGCGCCACTGCTACGCTGAATCTTGCAGAAGACTATATTATGCGCCCGCAAAGTGCTGGTCTTCCGGGCTTCGCAATGTCTCTCAAAATTGTTGGTCCGGACGGTAAGGAAGTGCCGCGCGGTGAGGTTGGAGAGCTTTGGTGCTTCGGCCCATCAAATGCAAAACTCTACTGGAACCGGCCTGACGCAACGGCGGAAACCTTTATTGATGGCTGGGTCGTTACAGGTGATCTGGCGCGTATGGATGAAGAGGGCTTCCTGTATCTGGTAGACCGCGCCAAGGATATGCTTATCCGTGGTGGCGAGAACATTTACTGTATCGAAGTTGAGAACACGCTCTACGAACACCCGGCTGTTATGGATGCGGCCGTCGTGGGTATTCCGGACAAGGTGCTTGGTGAAGAAGTAGGCGCCGTGGTACAGCTGAAACCAGGCATGGACGTAAGCGAGCAGGAAATTCGTCACTTCGTTGCAGGTAAACTCGCTGCGTTCAAAGTCCCAAAACGAGTGGAGTTCGAACGTGAACCTCTGCCACGGAATGCGAACGGCAAAATCCTGAAGGGTGAGCTTAAAGAGCGCTTCGTGTAATCTAAAAGCAGTTTGCGGAGGCGAACTAGTCGCCTTCGCAAGCCACTATGCCTGTCTCTTCACATCCTGCATCGAGCGCGGCGAGCAAAGAAACGGTTGCAGCAGCAAGATTGGCTTCGGTCTGAACAATGGTTTCACGGCTGGAAATCAGTGTGCGCTGGGAATCCAGAACATCAATGAAGCTGGCAAGACCCTCGCGGTATAGAGCGTCGAGCTGGTCATACGCCGCCTGACTGGCCTCCACTGCGCGTAGCTGTCCTTCAAGTGTCTCCTGAATGGCCTCAATGTTGACCAGTGCAATCTCAACTTCCTGAAGCGCGTCCAGCAATGTCGCTCTATACGTGAGAGCGGCAAATTCCGTACGCGCGATCTGTATGTCGACTTCTGCCTGACGGCGTCCAAAATCGAATACAGGAATGTCTACGACCGCGGACAGACTATAACCGATCTCGTCAGAGCGACCTGAAACGTCACCAAAACCTGCCTGAATTTGCCCTGGTATCCGAATGGACGGCAAAAGGTCTGCGCGTTCAGCATCAATCAAGGCCAAGTCGGAGCGATAGTCAGCTTCCGCGGCACGAACGTCCGGGCGACGTCTCACCAGATCAGCTGGAATACCGATATCAGAGGCAAACTGGATTTGAGGAATCGTCTCTCTGTCTGGGTTTGTAATCTGGTCCAGAGCGGACGGCTCGCCCATCAGGCGCTGGATTTCAAATTCCGCCTGCCTGCGTGCTGCAATGATCTGGCTACGCTGGGCAGCTGTGCGGGCATAATCTGCCTGGGTGCGGTCTACGTCGAGTTTTGGTGACAAGCCGGCGCGATAGCGGGACTCCACGATCTGAAGCGTTCGCTGCTGAAGTTCCAACGTGGATTCAAGCAAAGCCAATCGGGCGCTGGCGCGGCGATACTCGATATACTGGAGCGCAATTGCGCGGGTTATCAAACGACGAACATCATTTGCGTTCAAAGCGCTTGATTCCAAAGCCGCCTGAACCGAGGCGATGCGAGCAGCAGTTCGTCCATTCAGGTCAGGATCGAAAGTGCCGCCAATGCCGGTTGAGCCAGTAAAGTTTCCATCTAAGCCGCTAGTGATGACGCCGCTCAGCTGGTTGTTTACGAACGCGTCTAGCGTAGGAAGCAAATCTGATTGAGATGCATCTCGCTGAAGCTGCGCGATATCCGTCTGTAAAAGCGCTTGGGCGACGCTGATGTTGTTTGCCTGAGCACGGTCTATCAGCTCAGTCAGAACTGGATCATTGAACCCAAGCCACCAGTCAGCATAGGAGAGAGTTGTTTTTTCTGCCGGAAGGTTTGTGACGTAACTTTCCGGAAGAGATTGATCTAACGTTGGCTCTACGGTGTTCGTGGCACAGGCTGCGCAGAACGCAGTGGCGCCGAGTGCTAAAATTCGAATTGATGTCATTACTCCGCGGGCCCCGCATGAGGTTGCTCGTCCTGTTCGCTGTATCGTTGTAGATCGCTGTCGAGCTCATCGTCAGTCTGCGTTTTAGGCGAGCTGAAACGCGCAATTGAGAGATACAGAACCGGTGTGAGAAATAGCGTGAAGACCGACGCCAGACCAAGTCCGCCAAAGATAACCCAGCCAATAGCATTCCGCGCCTCTGCGCCCGCTCCGCTTGAGAGGAGAAGGGGAATCGCTCCGAATGCGGTCGAGATGACTGTCATTACGATTGGCCGTACGCGCACCGTTGCAGCCTCATAGACCGCGTCTTTGAGCGCCAGTCCTTCAGCGCGCAGCTGGTTTGCAAACTCCACCAACAGGACGCCATTTTTTGCCATCAATCCGATCAGCAGAACGAGCCCGATCTGGGAATAGATGTTCAGTGATACGCCGGACAGGAAAAGAGCATAGATCGCGGCAGCCAGAGCAAAAGGCACAGTGATAATGATGATGAGCGGGCTGGACAGGCTCTCGAACTGGGCGACCAGCACAAGGAAGACGATCAAAAGGGCAAACCCATAGGTGATCAAAAGATCGCGGTTGGACTCGCCTAGGGTTTCGGCTTCACCACGGAAGATCATAGAGATGCCTTCAGGTAAGGTGTCCGCCGCTAGTCGCTGCATTTCCTCAATCGCATCAGCAAGAGGAACCCCAGAGGCAATATCCGTCTGAACTTCAATCGCGCGGCGCTGCTCGACACGGTCCAGCTCGGCGGCGACGCCTTCTTCGACGAGTGTTGTCAGGCTTGAAAGTGAAACCAGCTCGCCGCTATTAGAGCGCACAAACAGATTACTAAGATCAGTTGGCGTCTCAATGGCGTTGGTTTCTGCTTCCAACATGATTGGGATAGCCTGATCCTGAACATTGAGGTCGGTTATGTCTTCACCGCCAACCATCGCGCGGAGCGTCAATGAGATCTGGTCGAGTGACACGCCGAGATCTGCCGCGCGCCGGCGATCCACCTGAATGGATAGTTGTGGTTGTGTTGGCTGATAAGAAATCTCGGCGTTTGAGAGGATGGTCGATTCTGTCTCGACTGTGTCAGCGAGCTGGCGCGCCGCAAGATAGATTGACTGGTAGTCTGGCCCGGTGAGAGCAACTTCGAGGCCGGAGCTTCGTCCGCCACGGCCAAAGCTCAGGCTGCTAGGTCCGAAGGCGCTGGCACGAATACCCGGAACCTGTGAAAGCGGGCGGCGAAGTTCTGCGACAATTTCTTCCTGAGAACGCGAACGCTCTTCCCATGGAGCGAGTTCGGCGGTCACGCCCACGCGGTTAGGGTCCCAGCGACCGACGACGGTGAAGATTGAGCGGATTTCACCTGAGTCAAGATACGGTTGAAGGATCGTCTCGACCTCGTCGGCCTGACGTTCCATGAAATTGAGTCCTACGCCGTCAGGGCCGGATGCGAAGATTTCAATACGTCCGCGGTCTTCGCTCGGGACGAGCTGTGATGAGATGTTCTGATATGCGAAGAAAGCGCCACCGGCTGCTGCGAGGCTGACAAAGAAAGTTATCAGCGGGAAGGTGAGACAGAGCTTGAGCATTCGGCCGTAAAGGTCACGAAGCGGATTGCCGATGCGTGCGAAAAAGTTCGGTTTATCTGACTTTTCCACGAGCGTGAATTTCGCGGCAATTGCCGGTGATAGCGTGAGCGCGACGAACGAAGAAATAATCACAGAAAAAGCGAGTACAAAACCAAACTCACGGAACAAACGACCGACAGTAGACGGCAGGAATGAAAGTGGCACAAACACCGCCACAAGAACTGCTGTGGTCGCAATTACAGCGAAGAAAACCTGACGCGTGCCTATGGCGGCTGCGGCGCGCTTTGGAACGCCCTGAGATTGCTGTCGCTGAATGTTTTCAAGAACAACAATAGCATCGTCTACAATCAGGCCGGTTGCCAGAACCAGAGCAAGCAGGGTGAGGAGGTTGATCGAGAAACCCATCAACCAAATGCCGGTCAGCGTGCCAACAAGCGCAATCGGAATCGCTACAGTTGGAATGATCGTCGCTTTCCATGATCCGAGGAACACCCAGATCGTTGCGATTACGATAGCGACTGTGATCAGAAGAGAGATCAGAACTTCCTGAACGGATTTTCGAATGAACACGGCATCGTCGGACGTGACACTGATCGTGACGCCCTCAATCCGGTTATTCAGGCGTTCGACCGCTTCTCGAACGGAGTCGGAAATCTGAATTGTGTTGGACTGCGCCTGACGCACCACCCCGAGGCCGATGATTGGCTCGCCATTCAAGCGAAGCAGGTTGTTTGCATTGGCGGGTGCAAGCGTTACCTCCGCAACGTCACCAATCTGGATATCATCTCGGATGATGACTTCCTTAATGCGCTCCGGTGTAGACGCCGTTGCTTCTGCGCGAACGATCAGCGCCTGATCTGTCGATTGGAAGCTGCCGGCAGGCACGTCGAAAGGTGCCAGTCTTAGAGCCGTTGCGACATCACTTACAGTGAGGCCAAAGCGGTTCATGCGTTGTGGGTCCACCACGACGCGCATCTGGCGCTCTCGCGTGCCAAATTCATTGAGCGTTGCCACGCCATCAATAGCCTGAAGCGCAGGCATAATGTCTGTTTCAATAATTCGAGTAAGCTCGTCTTCGGGATACTCCTGAGACACGACAGCAAGCTGCATCATTGGGCGTGCGTCGTTGTCTGCTTTGGTCACGAAGACATTTTCCACGCCGTCAGGCAAGCGGCGCTGTACCCGGCTCACTGCTTCGCGTACTTCGGAAGCTGCTGAGTTGAGATCCACCCCCGGATTAAATTCAATCCGGACGCGGGCCGAGTTTTCTTCACTTGAAGCGTTTATCTCTTTGACGCCAGAAACCGTTGCAACCGCGCCCTCAAGCACGCTGGTAACGTCGGCGTCCATTGTTTCAGGTGCGCCACCCGGAAGACTTGCCGTGACCGAAACGATTGGACGGTCAACGTCCGGCAGTTCGCGGACTTCTACGCCAAACAGAGCCGCAACGCTCGCCAAGACGATGAGCAGGTTAAATACGGTAATCAGCAGTGGACGTTTGACCGCTAGCTCGGGCAAGCCGGATTTAGGCGCGCGGATCATTGTACTGCTGCGCCCGTGATTGATCGACGGATTTCAGCAACCGGAATAGCGTTATTGGCTGTAGGCTGCACAACCGAGACTGATGAGCCTTGGCGAACTTTCTGGACGCCCTCTGTGATGATCATATCGTTCTCACTGAGTTCAGCGCGGACAAGCGCATAGCCGTTATCGCGAGACACGATCGTCACGGGAACACGTTGTGCCTGATTGTTCACGACCTTCCAGAGATAAGCGCCATCGCCGCCCCAGACGATAGATGCCTCGGGAACGGCCGGGTAATCATTGCCGGGTAGCGAGAATTCTACACGGAAACTCATCCCGGGACGAAGATCGTCAGCGCTGTTGTCTACTGCCGCACGTACCATGAAAGAGCGACGATCGGCATCAATGCGGCTATCCACGAAAGCGACAATAGCTTCGATGTCGCGTTCTGCAGCTGCGAATGGGCGCATGGGCAGAGTGTCACCTACGTTGACGCGACCGAAGACCTGTTCAGGCAGTGCGAAGTCCACGAACAGTTCTGTTCTGTCATCTATGCGGGTAATCTCTGTTTGCTGGTTTACAGTCGCACCGATATCGATGTCTGTGAGTCCGACATAGCCTGAAAATGGCGCGCGTATTGTGCGGTCCGCCAAGGTTTCCTCAGCCAGTCTCAGATCGATTGTAGCTGCTTCAACTGCTGTCTGCGCGCTATCAATCTGGCTTTCCGAAATTGCACCGTCGACATCGATACGTTCATAGCGTGCGAGAAGTTGCTGTGCATTCTGAAGTGTCACATTGGCCTGTGCGACACGAAGGCGTTCTTCAGCGCTGTCCAGACGCGCGAGTACCTGTCCTTCTTCGATGTACTGACCGGAAGTGAAGCTGACTGACACGATTTCGCCGGAGCTTTGGGGATATATGGTTGCAGCGAGACGTGCCCGGGCTGTCCCGACGGACTCGATTTGCTCGCGGTCAGCACGAAATTCCACGCGTTCGGCTAGAATTCGTGTCGCGGGCATTTCGCGCCCGCCTCCCATGGAGGGACCCGTCGATGCATTGTTATCGGAGCATCCAACGAGGAATAGGGCGGGAATCGCAATGAGGCCTAGGCGCATTGGTGACATCAAACGCACAGTGTTTCCTTCAAATAGTCAGAGTGCCTGTTGGCATTTCTACGCGTGATCGAACGTTCTAGATCACTATACGAGTGAACCTAGGGTTTCCGTCGCGTCAGATAAGGGAAATCCGACGCGGTAACGGATGTGTGATCTCTTACGACCAGCGAAGGTCGAGCGTAGAGGAGAAACGCGGATCCGTCTGGATATAGCGCGGCGTGAATTGCCCCGCTGTATGGCCGGTTTCCGTGAATGATGCGATTCGCCGGCCTTCTGCCTCAAGAGCATTGATCGGTCGTGTATCGAAGTTTCGTCCGCCCGGATGCGTTGGGAAGTAAGTGCATCCACCAATGGAGCGTCCAATCCGGCTGTCGTACAGGTCGAAAGTTAGTGGACCGTGAGGCTGAATTGTTGGGTGCAGGCAAGACGCTGGTAGCCAGGTCCGGAAACGAACGCCGCTAATCATGGTGTCGCTGCCTGGGATCTTTGACAGCGGTATAACGATACCGTTGCAGAGCAGTTGTCTCGATCCGAGATCGCCGGTGACGGTTACCTGTATGCGTTCCAGAGAGGAGTCTACAAAGCGGGCGGTGCCTCCAATTGCGCCTTCCTCGCCCAACACGTTCCATTGCTCAAGCGCGTGGCGCAGCTCAATATCGATGCCGTCATACGTGACGTTGCCGATTTTCGGGAACCTGAACTCCATGTGTGCATCGAACCAGCTTGGGTCCAGCTGTACGCCAGTGCCTTCGGAGACTTCGCGAAGAATGTTGTTCAGGTCTGCGCGCAAAATTGCAGGTAGCATGAACTCATCATTCAGTGCGGTCCCGAGCGGTTTGAGTGGCGCTGTGTAAGGCGTTGTCCAGAACCATGCGATGAGCGCCCTCAGCAAGAGTTGCTGAGCCAGATTCATCTCGGCGTGCGGAGGCATCTCGAATGCGCGAAATTCTACTAGTCCAAGGCGTCCTGTCGGACCATCCGGAGAGTAGAGCTTATCGATGCAGATCTCGGAGCGGTGTGTATTGCCGGTCGTGTCGACAAGCAGGTGGCGCAAAACACGGTCGACCAGCCATGGTGGTGCCTGTTCCGTAGATGGTGGAAGCTGTTTGAGTGCCAGTTCCATCTCATACAGCTGATCATGGCGGGCTTCGTCGATGCGAGGCGCCTGACTTGTCGGACCGATGAAAGTGCCAGCGAAAAAGTAGCTGAGGGCAGGATGATTCTGCCAGTATCTGATGATCGAGGCCAACAGGTCAGGACGACGTAGAAACGGGCTGTCATTTGGTGACGCGCCGCCCATTACGATGTGCGCACCGCCCCCGGAGCCAGTAGGTCGTCCGTTGACGAGGAAGGTGGAGGAATCCAGTCCGCACTGGCGTGCGTCCTCATAAAGCGTGCGTGTCAGGTCTGAGAGTTCATCCCAGGTCGAGGTAGGCTGAACGTTCACTTCAATAACGCCAGGGTCTGGTGTCACCTTGATCTCGCTGATGCGTGGGTCGCGAGGCGGAGGGTAGCCTTCAATGCGTACCGGCAGGCCTGTCTGAGACGCGGCTTCCTCCACCGCATAGATGAGATCAAGAAACGCTTCGGTTGAGACGACCGGTGGCATGAATATGCAAAGGTGCCCATCGCGATGTTCCACCGACATCGCGGTGCGTACTCCGGTCTGCACGAACTCCCGTTCAGGGGTGTGTTCTGGAACAACGCGTTTGCCAGCGTCGCCAGATGTCTTGTTCTGCAGGCGCGGAGGCAGGTTTTGTGGAGCGGCGATTTCGCCTTCGATCGCGAATGGATCGAGAGGAATAAGCCCCGGATAGAGACTTGCGTCCAGTTCAGGAAGTGATTTGAGAGGGAGACGGAAACCTGCTGGGCTATCGCCCGGTACAAGGAAGAGCTTTCCGCGGCGGCTTTCCCAGATTTCAGTCATCCATTCGAACATCCGGCCCTGTTTGTTGCGAGCTTGCTGGGTCTGAAGTGGGATAACGAAGCCTTTTGGCTTTCCAAGGCCTTGTTCAAACGCGCGTGCCAGTGTGCGGCGTTCTTCTGATTTCTTCAGCTTCGGGTCTTCCGGATCAAGATTGATCGGAAGGTTGCTCTCACCGAGAACAATTTCAGCGGGGTCTTCATAAATCGGTTGGGCACATTCCGGCGCCAGATCGAGGCGTGTCGCAATTGTCTGCGCAAGCACTGCGGCGTCCTCGGAGGTGAAAGATGCCGGTTCCTCTTCCTTTTGGATCAGATCGGGATTGCGCCACAGAGGTTCTCCGTCATTGCGCCAATAAACTGTGAATGCCCATCGCGGAAGCGGCTCGCCGGGATACCATTTTCCCTGCCCGTGAGTGAGAAGACCATTCGGCGCATATTTCTTTTTCAGGCGACGGATCAGTTGGTCTGCATATGTGCGTTTTTCCGGACCAACGGCATCTGTGGTCCATTCTGGCGCATCTCGGTTGGTTTCTGAAACGAAAGTTGGCTCTCCGCCCATGGTAAGACGGACATCATTATCGGTCAGGATTTTATCAATTGCACGGCCGGCAACATTGATCTTATCTGACTGCGCAGGGCTCAGCGGCTTGGAGTGACGCGGAGGATCAATCAGGCGCTCGACCTTCATTTCGAAGTCGAATTCGACTTCACAAGGTTCCAGACCCCCGGAAATTGGTGCTGCTGATGATGGCACGGGTGTCGCCGCAAGCGGGATGTGTCCTTCACCGGCAAACAGGCCTGAAGTTGGGTCCAGACCGATCCAGCCAGCGCCCGGGATATAGATTTCGACCCAGGCATGCAGGTCGGTAAAATCAACTTCCGGTCCGGATGGACCTTTGACGGACGCGATGTCAGCAGTCAGCTGCACCAGATAGCCGGAAACAAATCGTGCAGCGAGGCCGAGGCGTCGACAGATATTGACCAGTAGCCAGCTGGAGTCCCGGCATGAGCCTTTCGCTAATGCGAGTGTTTCTTCAGGTGTCTGAACCCCTGGTTCCATACGTATGGTGTAGTCAATTTTGGCTTCTACAAGCTGATTGAGAGCCACCAGCGTATCTACGGTCGAAGTCGCTGCACCTTGCTTGGAGCCCCAGATCTTTTTCGCCTGCACGAGAAACTTCTCGAACTCCGGTCCTGTCGTGTCAGTTTCGAGATAGGGCTGGAGCTGCTTCTTAGTTTCGTCGTCGTACGTGAAAGGCGTGTGGGATGCGCTGTCTTCAAGGAAGAAGTCGAACGGGTTGATCGCTATCATGTCAGCGACAAGATCGATCTCTACAGAGAACTGCGTCGTCTTTTCAGGAATAACGATACGGGCAAGGTAATTCCCGAACGGGTCTTGCTGCCAATTAATGAAGTGATCTTCCGGCAAAATCGTCTGGCTGTAGCTGACGATCGGCGTGCGGCAGTGAGGCGCTGGCCTGAGCCGGATTGTCTGCGGCCCCATTTTGACAGGTTTGTCGTAGGAATACGAAGTGCGGTGCGTAAGGCCAATGCGTATAGTCATAAGGCATGGCTAACGCCTAAATCGGACGGCCTGCAACCAAAACAATCAATTACGCGATTTTTTTCGGTCTTTGTCTTGGTAAATGATCAGCCGCGTGCCAGCTTCATAGGCAATGGAGTAATGGTTTACGGTGTTAAATGTTCAGTGAGATGACTCAGAGCGGGCTGGTGCGGCCCGAGTATCAACAAATTGATACCTGGCTGAAAAGTCAGTCGATAGATGACCTCAAACAGGCTTCCTCAGAAGCTGAGACATTGTTTCGAAAAATCGGAATCACATTTGCGGTCTACGGCGAGGGCGGTGATCCCGAGCGCCTTATTCCGTTTGATGTGATCCCCCGCGTTTTCTCCGCATCAGAATGGAATGTTCTGCAGCGCGGTGTCGTCCAGCGTGCTCAAGCACTGAACGCCTTCATCGCCGACGTTTATGGTGCCGCACGGATCGTAAAAGAAGGTATCGTACCGGCGGAAATCATCTTCAATAACGAGGCCTATGAGCCGGTTATGCGTGATTTCATGCCGCCGAAGAATGTGTACTCTCACATTTCAGGGATCGATGTGATCCGCACCGGTGAGGACGGATTTTACGTCCTTGAAGACAATTGCCGCACACCATCGGGCGTCTCATATGTTCTTGAGAACCGCCGTATGATGGCGCGTCTGTTCCCAGAGCTGTTCATGAACGGGGACGTTGCGCCGGTCGAATATTATCCAGACATGCTGCGCCAGACCATGGAAAGCGTTGCGCCTATGAATGCGGCGGATGATGGCGGTATTGTCAGTGTTATTCTTACGCCGGGACACTTTAACAGCGCTTATTATGAGCACTCCTTCCTCGCCGACGAAATGGGTATTCCGCTCGTTGAGGGGTCTGACCTCTTCGTAGACGGCGATAAGGTCTATATGCGAACGACGCGCGGCCCGCAGCGCGTGCATGTTATCTACCGCCGGATTGATGACGCATTTCTGGATCCGGAGCAGTTCAATCCAAGCTCCATGCTTGGCGTACCGGGGCTCATACGCGCCTACAAAGCGGGCGGCGTGACCATCATTAATGCGCCCGGCACTGGTGTGGCGGACGATAAGGCTATTTACTGTTTCGTAGAGGACATGATCCGCTTCTATCTGAGCGAAGAGCCTGTTTTGAAGAACGTTGAAACCTTCCGCTGTAGTGAACCATCGCAACTCAGTCATGTTCTCGAAAATCTCGAACATCTCGTTGTGAAGGAAGTGCATGGTTCGGGTGGGTACGGCATGTTGATCGGCCCGAAATCAACCGCTGAAGAACGCGAACAATATGCGCAACGTCTCAAAGCCAAGCCTTCGGCATTTATTGCGCAACCAACTTTGTCGCTGTCGACTTGCCCAACGCTAGTAGAAGAAGGCATCGCGGAACGTCATGTGGATTTCCGTCCATTCGTTTTGACTGGAGACATCAGTCAGGTGACGCCCGGCGGGCTCACAAGGGTTGCACTTCGTGAAGGCTCGCTGGTGGTCAACTCCAGCCAGGGCGGCGGCGTTAAAGATACCTGGGTTCTGACGGAGTAGGAAAAGATGCTTAGTCGTGTAGCTGAAAACCTCTTCTGGATTGCGCGTTCGATGGAACGTGCAGACAATGTCGCCCGTCTTATCGATACCGCACGCCGAATGGTGACGCTGCCGAACGAATCCGGACGCCCGCTAGCGAATGAATGGTCTTCCATTCTGATTGCGGCCGGAGCGGGGGGGACGTTTAAGGGCGACCTTGATCACGCCACTCGAGAAGAGGCCGTTGAGCATCTTGTCGCTGATCCTGACAATCCTTCCAGTATTTATAACTGTTTTCGAAATGCCCGCGAAAATGCGCGTGCAATCCGGTTTGGATTGACTTCCGAGGTCTGGAATAGCCTGAACTCTGGTTGGAACGAGCTGCCTACACAGATAGGTATGCTTCGAACGCGCAAAGCATATCTGGCAGAGTTCGTTGATTGGGTGAAAGTTTGTCAGGCTCAATATAGAGGTTCTGTGGAAGGCACGCTTGTGCGTGATGATGGCCTTGAGTTTCTACGAATCGGTAGTCACTTGGAGCGCGCCGATGCAACCGCGCGTATTCTGGATGTGAAGTATCACGTGCTGCTGCCGTCGCTGGGGGCGATCGGCGGCACGCTAGACCATTATCAGTGGATTTCATTATTGCAGGCGGTCGGCGTTCAGCGGGCTTATCACTTTGTGACCAAGTCTGACGTAACCCGCGATGGTGTTGCAGCATTCCTTATTCAGAATGAAGTGAATCCGAGATCACTGAGCTATAGCCTGTACAGGGTCGTTCAATCGCTTACCCAACTTGAAGAATATTACGATCGACAAACGTCATGCCGTATTCGTGCGGAAGTGATGTTGAGTGGGCTTCGCACTGCGGACATCGAACAGATTCTCACTGATGGCCTGCACGAATACCTTACATGGTTTATCGAAAGCGTAGGTAATCTGTCTCATGAGATCGGGCTTTCTTTCGCATTTGCTCCGCCTTTGAAAGTGGAAGACAATGAAGAGAAAGTTGAAACTATCGGGCAGACTCAGTCTCAAGGCACTTAACTGGCAAAATTACAAGACAGTTCGCCTTGTTACTCACGTAAAGCTTTTAGTTTTGCTGCTTGAAAATGCCAGACGAAGGCGTAGAAGCGTTGCTTGCGATTTATAAGAACAGAGCAATCGCGAGGAGACCTCAATGACGTATTGTGTTGGTATCAAGCTCAATCAGGGCCTTGTGCTGCTGGCGGATACCAGAACCAATGCGGGTGTTGATAACATCTCGCGAGTGAAAAAGCTGTTCACGTGGCAGGTGCCCGGTGAACGCGCTATCTCGATGATGACAGCGGGTAATCTGGCGATTACGCAGGCGGTTATCAGCGAGATCAATGAACGGCTTGATGCACCTAACCCCAACGAGCCGACGATCTTCTCAGCGCCAAGTATGTTTGAGGTTGCGCAGGTTGTAGGGGATACGATGCGCAAGGTTCAGGCTCGCTATGGACCGGGCCTCACGGCGCGTAACGTCGACTCTGGGGCGTCGATTCTTGTTGCTGGTCAGCGCGTGGGCGGGGTTCCACGTTTGTTTATGGTGTATGCGGCCGGTAACTTCATCGAGGCCACTGAAGATTCGCCGTTCTTCCAACTCGGTGAGCATAAGTACGGCAAACCAATTCTCGATCGCGTCATCAATGTGGATACTGATATTCAGGACGGTGTGATCTGCGCACTCTTGTCTATGGACTCGACTCTGCGATCCAACCTGACGGTAGGCATGCCGCTGGACCTTGCGGTCATGAGAACAAACTCGTTGATGTTCGAACAACAACGACGGATCGATGCCGACGATCCTCGGTTCTTTGCTTTCAGTGAGGCCTGGTCGAATGCGCTCAAGAACGCCTTTTCCCAAATGCGGTTGATGGACGTCTAAAGCGCCCCGTCAGGCGAAAACGACTGTTTTCAGACCGTTTAAAAAGACCCGTCTTTCGGCATGAGCTTTTACGGCGCGCACTAGCGCGGTTGCCTCAAGCGAGCGGCCCATCGCAACAAAGTCTCCAGCGGAATGAGAGTGATCCACGTCTTGCGTCACCTGCGCGAGGATTGGGCCTTCGTCGAGGTCTGCGGTGACGTAGTGCGCTGTGGCGCCGATCATCTTCACACCACGTTCGTGCGCACGATGATATGGACGTGCCCCTTTGAAGCTTGGCAGGAATGAGTGGTGAATATTGATGCACTTTCCTGAAAGCTGTTGGCACGCATCATTCGATAGTATTTGCATATAGCGCGCGAGAACCGTTAGCTCGGCTCCGGTTTGCTCGATGATATCGAACATCGCCTGTTCCGCCTGCGGTTTGGTGTCTGGCGTGACAGGCACGGTATGAAACGGTAGCCCCCAGTGCTGGAGTGTCGGTGCGAGGTCAGGGTGATTTGAAAGAATCGCTACTGGTTCTATCGGTAGCTCGCCAATGCGAGCGCCATACAGCAGCGCGTTCGCACAGTGATCCAGCTTGGATACCATGATTAGCGTTTTCATCTTGCGCTCTTCGGGCTCTATATCCCAGTCGGCGTCCAGTCGGGCAGCTGTTTCTTTAAGTTCGGCCTGAAGCTGTTCCAGAGAAAACGAATCGTTCTCCGGTTGAAATGACAGCCGCAGGAAGAACGTCTTTGTCCCTTCGTCACCGAATGAACGAGAGCGCGCAATGAAGCACGAGTGATTCAGCAAAACGTTGGAGACAGCCGCAATGATTCCCGAGCGATCGGTGCAAGCGAGGGTGAGAATGTAGCTCTTTGGCATGCTGGAATCCGAGATAATTCAACAAAGCGACGAGGCGCCGGAAGGGTAAATATCCACAAATTTGGCCAAGTGCCATCGTGGAAAATCAAACTCTTTGCATGGAAATGAAAATAACCTCTTGACCCGAGCGATATTTTGATGATTTGTGCGCCGCTCAGGGCGGTTAGCTCAGTTGGAAGAGCATCTCGTTTACACCGAGAGGGTCAGCGGTTCGAGCCCGTTACCGCCCACCATTTTCTCCTGAAACACAATCGTATTTCACCATCTCCGAACCGGAAATGGTGATGATGGCGCTGTCGGGTTCTGTAGAAAATCGGGATTAAAGATTTTCATCGCACGTCATTTGTGTTCAGAATGTGGCATGCGGGGATTTGATGACATGACGACGCTTGTGTCTGACAGGGATACCATCTGTCGACTTTCCCGCTATGTACTGTGTTTAAGTAATGCATGCTGGGTATTGGGATGATGTTGAAAGATCTGGCTATCCGCGGAATTCTGAGGACGGCCCGTCACGTTTTTACGCGTGATCTTTCGCATAGTCACAATACATTCTGGCCTCGCGGTTTCGTGGTCTCCGGTTTTTTTGGGGATACGTTCGGCGTAGCGCGTTCCGCTGACCTTACCGTACACAAGCTCGAGCAGCTCGGCTTTCAGGTCGTAAAGCACAGACTCAACGACTTTCTCCACTCCAAGGGTATGTTCGGTTGCGAACTTGATGCGCCAAAAGACTTTGGCTGGATCATGCATTGCAATGCGCCTGAGGCGCTCGCGACGCTTGCAAAGACCAACCCGATGAAACTGCCTACAGGGCCGCGTCTTGGGTACTGGGCGTGGGAGCTGGAAGATTTGCCGGAAGAATGGAAACAGATTTCTAAAGTTTTTGATCAGATCATCGTTCCCAGCACATTTGTGAAGGATAGTTTCGGCGAACTTCGGGAAAATGTGATTCGCAGAACCCATCCGGTGGAAACGAGTGGGCTTGTGCAGATGCTCGGTCCGCCAAAAAACAAATATGCGCGGAATTTCATTGTTCAGATGGACGGTAAATCCAGTCTGTCGCGTAAGAACATTGGCGCAGCCATTCGCGCCTTCCGACATGCCTTCGGGGACAGTTCCGAATTCCTGCTTAAAGTAAAGACGCAGTCACTTTCAGAGATGCAGCGCCAGACCATCCGCGGATGGATCGACGGCGCGCCAAATGTACAGTGGATAGATAAAAAACTGCCTGAGGAAGAGCTCGCCGAGCTGTGGACGGATGTAGATTGCGTCATCTCCACCCATCGCTCTGAAGGCTATGGCCTCGCGCTCGCTGAAGCGGTGTCTACGGGGCGCCAGGCCTACGCAACGGGCTGGTCCGGTAATATGGACTTCATGGCGGCGGAGAAGGATGCGCTGATTGATTACCGGTTTATCCGTATCAAGGAGAGTGATGACGTTTATGGCCGGATGGCGGATGGCGAACGTCGTTGGGCTGAAGTTCAATTCAGCTCAGTCGTGCAAGCCTTCCTGAGAGCGGCAGAAACCGTGTCCATAGATCAGGGGTTGGGCATGCGTAGCCAACTCGCGAAACTCTCTCAGGACTGGAGTGATGTTACTCCGAATGAGCCGCTCTTCGCATCTGACGAGCTCAGGCAGTTCGCCTGAGCTCGTTTGACTTGAGTTCAGCGTTTGGATTTGTAAGGGCGAATAAGCCCTTCCTGTGCGACCGTGGCGATCAGAACACCATCACGGCGATAGATGCGCCCGAAATTCATTCCTCTTCCATTTGAGGCTTTCGGGCTTTCCTGCACGTAGAGAAGCCATTCATCTGCGCGGAAGTCGCCGTGGAACCACATGGCGTGATCAAGGCTTGCCATCTGTGCACCCTTGAAAAAGTTTACACCGTGCGGACGAACACAGGTGTCTAGCAGAGACATGTCGGAGGCATATGCGAGAATAGTGTGGTGCGTATGCTGATCGTCCGCAGCGACCCGCTTTTTGAGTTTTATCCAGGTAAAGTTCTCTGGATCGAGTTTTTGCGGATTGATGATGTTCTGCGGCTTTACGGATCGAATATCGATGGGCTGCTCTGCCATGAAGGCAGATTTCATTGGCTCCGGCAGCTGCTGGGCCATGCTGAGACGCTGTTCGGCCTCTGATGTGAGGTCTTCCGGTGCGGGAACATCAGGCATGTCCTGCTGGTGTTCAAAGCCTTCTTCTTTGGTATGAAATGACGCTGCGAGGTTGAAAATTTGCTCGCCGTTCTGGATCGCGATTACACGGCGGGTCGCGAAGCTTTTACCGTCTCGAGCGCGGTCGACTTCATACAGGATGGGCACCTCAGGATTACCCGGGCGGATGAAGTAAGCATGTAGAGAATGGCAGATCGGGCCATCAACCGTGCGGCAGGCCGCAACGAGAGCCTGGCTGATTACCTGTCCGCCAAAAATACGGATAGAGCGCGAAGGTGGCGTGAATCCGCGAAATCGGTCGACCTCGATGCGTTCCAGGTCCAGAATTCCGACCAGTTCATCGACCGGATCGATTTTTTTGCCTTCGGTAGCCAAGCAATTCTCCAATTCATCGAGAGCGCGACGCGTTTACTGAACGTCTTTCTAGCTTCCTTAGTCGGATTTCTGGAAGCAAAACAAGATGACGTAGCGCTACACTTTGTCGGAAAAGGTGAACGCGCTTGCTGCATTCTTACCTTTTTGTCTGCACAATATTCATAGATTGTTGGCACATTCCGGGCACGGGATGCGTTTGTTGGACAAGAGGTATTAGCTGCATGTGTGGAATTATTGGTATCGTAGGCATGGCGCCAGTAACGGCTCGTCTCGTTGCGACGCTGAAGCGTCTTGAATACCGTGGTTATGACAGTGCAGGTGTTGCGGTTGTTCTGTCCGAGGGCATTGAGCGCCGCCGGAGCGTTGGCAAAATTGCGTCTCTGGAAGACAAGCTTCGCGAAGAGCCTCTTATTGGATTCACGGGGATCGGTCACACTCGTTGGGCGACACATGGTGAAGCAAGTGAGCGTAACGCGCACCCTCACTCAGCTGACGGCGTGGCCATTGTCCACAATGGTATCATTGAAAATTACGCGGAGCTGAAGGCGGAACTACGAGGCGCCGGCTATGAGTTCCACACGGAAACGGACAGTGAAACCGTTGCAGTGCTCATCAGCACATTTCTGAAACAAGGCGACGACCCGAAAACAGCGGTTTCCAAAGCGTTGAAGCGTTTCACTGGCGCTTATGCTCTGAGCATGATTTTCGAAGGACACACCGACATGATGATCGGCGCCCGCCAGGGCAGCCCACTCGTGATTGGTGTCGGTAAGGATGAAATGTTTCTGGGATCGGATGCTCTCGCAATCGCTCCCTTTACCGATCAGGTGATTTACCTCGAAGAGGGCGATTGGTGCGTTCTGACTCGCACCGGATATGAAATCTTTGATATGAACGATCAGCCGGTCGAGCGTCCCGTCCAGACTGTCGAAACTGAGGACAGTGTTGCTGACAAAGGCAATTATCCGCACTTCATGTTGAAAGAAATTTTCGAGCAACCGAAAGCGCTGACCCGTACCCTGAAGGCGTACACGCATCCTGCGCGCGGAACAGTTAGTCTCCCTAAATCTGGTGAAGAAGAACTCGATTTTTCAACGGTATCCAGTCTCTACCTGATTTCCTGCGGTACGGCGCACTATGCCACGAGGGTGGCTGAGTACTGGTTCGAGCAGCTTGCCGGCATTCCATGCAAAACAGATATCGCGTCTGAATTCAGATATCGCCAACCGGCACTTGCGCCAAATTCCGCAGCGATCTTTGTTTCGCAGTCAGGTGAGACGGCCGATACACTGGCGGCACTTCGTTATTGCAAGGAGCAGGGCGTCAAAACCATTGCGATCGTAAACGTGCCGACATCGACTATCGCGCGGGAGGCGGATGTCGTTCTGCCAACGCTGGCAGGACCTGAAATCGGTGTCGCAAGTACGAAGGCCTTCACTGCGCAGCTTCTCTCTTTGCTGGCGTCTGCGATCCATGCGGGGCACTCACGGGGCGTGATCACCGATGAAGAGTTCGCAGGTTATAATAAATCTGTATTTTCTATCATTGATCTCGTCGACGAGACGCTGGATCTGGATCGCCAGATCTATTCCGTTTGCGAGCTTATCGCTGAAGCTGATGATGTGTTCTATCTCGGGCGTGGCGTGCATTACCCACTCGCGCTGGAAGGTGCTCTGAAGCTTAAAGAGATTTCTTATATTCACGCAGAAGGTTTTGGTGCGGGCGAACTTAAACACGGTCCAATCGCTCTGATTACCGACAAAACCCCGATTGTGTTTATTGCGCCTACAGACGAGCTGTTCGAGAAGTCACTGTCGAACTTGCAGGAGGTTGCTGCGCGTAAAGGGCCGGTATTGCTTCTCTCTGATCGTAAGGGGGTCGAACTCGCTGGTAATGTGCCGACTGCAAGCCTTGAGATTCCAGCGTGCGAATCAATCGTGGCACCATTCGTGTACTCGGTTGTTTTGCAGCTCATCGCTTATCACACCGCCGTCATGCGGGGCACAGATGTCGATCAACCGCGCAACCTCGCCAAGTCTGTGACTGTTGAATAGCGCCGAGAGTCAGTATCTCTGGTCGTAAAAAGTATCAGCGGGGATCAAATGGCGGAAAAGCTGTTCGGCACAGACGGAATTCGTGGAACGGTAAATATGGGCGCGATACGCCCCGATATGTTTTTGAGATTCGGAGAGGCGCTCGGATACACGCTTCGTAAAGCCGTTCATCGTCCCGTCGTCGTTATTGGGCGAGATACTCGTGCATCAGGTTTAATCCTCCAATCTGCGATCGTGTCCGGGCTCCTGAATGCAGGAGCAGATGTCGCTTTGGTAGATGTGCTTCCAACACCAGCGCTAGGCTGGCTGACGGTTCAGAATGGTGCGGCGGCGGGTCTGATGATTACCGCGTCCCACAATCCTTTTCACGACAACGGTGTGAAAGTTTTTGGGCCGGATGGCTACAAGCTTTCAGGTGCCCAGCAGGACGAGATCGAAGCCATCATTCAAGACCCCGGATTTGATTGTACGGTTCCTGCAGAACGCTTCGGTCGTATCGTTGATGCCGAATTCGACGTATCGTCGTATGCGGATTTTGCGGTCCGGACGGCCGGGCCGGACGCGAGCCTCAGTGGCTTGAAGGTCGTGATTGATGCTGCCAATGGTGCAGGCGTGAGCGCCGCGGAACCCGTTTTCCGATCGTTGGGTGCTGAAGTAATAATGCTTGCCGACACACCTGACGGTGTAAACATCAACACCAAATGCGGCGCTCTTCACCCTGAGAGGCTTTCGGAGGTGGTTCGTACTCATTCTGCCGATGTCGGAATCGCTTTTGATGGCGATGCGGATCGCATTATTGTTGTCGACGAAAACGGCGAAGTTGCAGATGGTGACCAGATTATGGGGGCCATAGCGATTGACGCCAAAGCGCAGGGGCGACTTGCAGGCGACACGGTTGTCGCAACGATAATGTCGAATCTTGGTTTGGAAGGTGCACTCTCGCGTGAAGGCATAAAACTGGAGCGAACCAAGGTAGGCGACCGGTATGTTGTAGAACGCTTGCGGGAAGGTGGTTTCTCAATAGGTGGAGAGCAATCAGGGCACGTGGTTCTCGCTGACCATGTGACGACCGGCGATGCCATCATTGCCGCAATCGCGGTTCTGTCCATCATGGTTCGCGAAGGCAAAAAAGCATCAAAGGTTCTGTCGGTGTTTGAACCTGTGCCGCAGCTTCTGGAGAATGTTCGCTATCAGTCGGACGACCCACTTTCCGCTGAGAGTGTGAAAGCCAGGATTGAGAGCGTATCTGAGACTTTGGGTGATTCCGGTCGCGTTGTTGTGCGTAAGTCGGGTACTGAACCGCTTATTCGGGTTATGGCTGAGGCCTATGAGCGTGGAAACGCTGAGCGCGCAGTAGGCGAAATTATCGCGGAAATCCTGAAAGCGGACGCCCAGTAATGACGAAGCAGAAAGCGCTCATCTTCGGTATTACCGGTCAGGATGGTGCTTATCTCGCAAAAAGACTTCTCGATCTTGGGTTTGACGTAACTGGTACCTGCCAAAACGCTCAGCTGAGCGACAAATGGCGACTACAGTTCGTTGGTATCTGCGAACAGGTGAGGTTGGTCACGTGCGGCCTTGATAATGCGCAGTCGGTCCAGCAAGTCATCCGAGAGACTGAGCCTGATTGGATTTTTAATCTCGCCGGCTATACCTCGCTCGCAGAAGCAGACGTGAGCCGCGAAAAGACGCTCTTCGTAAATGGCGAAATTGTTCGGGTGATGCTGGATTCCGCTACAGACTCCAAAGGCTCAGTTCGTTTTTTTCAGGCTTCCAGCGCACAGATTTTCGGCAACGAAATCACCGGGCCGCAGACAGAAAAGACGCCGGTAAATCCAGAAAACTTTTACGCTGAGGCCAAAGTAATTGCCGACGACATTGTGGCTGATGCGCGGTCTGCAGGCGTGTTTGCGGTTTCAGGTGTTCTCTACAATCATGAATCACCGTTGCGAACCGAGCGTTTTCTGAGCCGCAAAGTCACTATGGGAATGGTTGAGGCCGCGCGGGATCCGGAGTTTGTGTTGCGTGTTGGCAACCTCAACTCGCGGCGAGATTGGTCGTATGCGGATGATTTCATGGAAGCGGCTGTGCTGTCGCTACAGAATGAAGCTCCCAGCAGATATATTCTGTCGAGCGGGCAGTTTCACTGTGTTCGGGACTGGATCGATATTGGTGCCGCCTATTTGGGGATCGAACTACGCTGGCAGGGCGACGGTATTGATGAGATCGCTGTGGACGCGAAAACAGAGCGAACCATGGTAGCGGTGGCGCCTGAATTCTATCGAGCGCAGGACCCTGACGGTTTGATCGGTAATCCTCAACGGGCTGAACAAAAGCTCGGCTGGTCAGCGCAGACGCCGTTTAATTCGCTTGTTGAGATGATGGTGGCGGCTGACTTATCGCGTGCAGGGTAGGCTGAGCTGCTTCAGTGTATGACTTTTGTCTGGCCTGATTTTCAGATTAAACATTGTACTGCTGTGAGAGTGATCTAGCTCCGTTGCTAAGGCGACAACGCTTAAAGTCTATTTTGATGTAAGTTTCGTTTCCGGGTGGTGGTGCACCTGCGGAAACCTGCCTTCCAGCAGGACTTCTGGAATTTTTTTAAGGTCTTTTATCGAAGATAGGCAATTGCGTGGTTGAAACCTGACGAAAACCTGAATAACCAGCATGGAACATTGAAGGGCTGAATCGACATGAACGAGCTGCAACCTGTTCTTCTGAACTATCTGCCAGTGATAATCTTCCTCGTTATCGGATTAGGGCTTTGCTTCGCCTTCCTGCTCGTCTCGACCATTCTGGCGCCATCTAAGCCGGACCCGGAGAAGCTCTCCGCGTATGAATGTGGTTTTGAGGCATTTGACGATGCGCGTCTCAAGTTCGACGTCCGTTTCTATCTTGTCGCCATCCTTTTCATTATTTTCGACCTTGAGGTCGCTTTCCTCTTCCCGTGGGCAGTTAGCCTCGGGACGATTGGCGTCTTCGGCTTCTGGTCCATGGTCGTCTTCCTCGGCGTTCTGACCGTCGGTTTCATTTATGAGTGGCGCTCTGGCGCACTGGAGTGGGAATAGTGGCTGATAAAGACTATCACATCCCCGCATTATCAGGCGGTCGGGCTGGCGTCGAAGGCGCTGGTCCAGTTCGTGGTGACGACCCGTTTTTCGCGGGGCTGAGCGATGAGCTCGCGGATAAAGGTTTCTTCGTCGCAGCTGCAGATGATCTGATCACCTGGGCGCGTACAGGCTCGCTAATGTGGATGACTTTCGGTCTCGCATGCTGCGCGGTCGAGATGATGCATGCGGGTAACCCGCGCTATGACCTCGAGCGCTTCGGTATGGCGCCTCGTGGGTCGCCGCGTCAGTCTGACGTGATGATTGTAGCCGGTACGCTGACAAACAAGATGGCTCCAGCGCTCCGTAAGGTTTACGACCAGATGCCTGAGCCTCGCTACGTGATCTCAATGGGGTCGTGCGCCAATGGCGGCGGCTATTATCACTACAGCTATTCGGTCGTTCGAGGATGCGACCGGATCGTTCCTGTAGACATCTATATTCCTGGCTGTCCTCCGACGGCCGAGGCGCTCGTGTACGGTCTCCTTCAGCTTCAGAAGAAGATCCGTCGCGAAGGCACGATCGAGCGATAAGGTGAACGACGTGGACGAGACTCTGAACGATCTTGCTGATCACATTGCTCACGCCGAGCCGCATGCGGTTCAGCGCTGGGAGATTACGCACGGCGAACTCACCATCCATTGTGTGCGCGACCAGATTCGATCTCTGATCAAGTTTTTGCGCGATGACAGCCAGTGCCGCTTTGAAACTCTGATTGACGTATGTGGCGTGGATTTCCCTGAGCGACGTGAGCGTTTCGAGATCGTGTACCACATGCTCAGCATGCGAATGAATCAACGCATTCGTGTAAAAGTTAGCACCGACGCAGAAACAGCGGTTCCAAGCATCGTGGAAATCTTCCCATGTGCGGAGTGGTTCGAGCGTGAGGCGCTTGACATGTATGGCGTCCTGTTCGCCGGCAACACAGACATGCGCCGCCTCCTCACAGACTATGGTTTCGAGGGGCATCCGTTGCGCAAAGACTTCCCGCTCACGGGATATGTCGAAGTTCGTTACGACGAACTAGAAAAGCGTGTCGTATATGAGCCGGTTAAGCTCGTTCAGGAATATCGTAACTTTGATTTCCTCTCACCATGGGAAGGCGCTCAGGCGGTCATTCCGGGTGATGAGAAAGCGACCGAGGGAGCTGAGTGATGGCTGACGGACAAGCCCACAATCCTGACGATCGTAGCTTTACGTTCAACTTTGGTCCTCAGCACCCTGCGGCGCACGGCGTTCTGCGTATGGTTGTTGAAATGGATGGCGAGATCGTTGAGCGCGTTGATCCGCACATCGGTCTTCTGCACCGCGGTACAGAGAAGCTGATCGAGTACAAGACCTATCTTCAGGCTCTACCGTACTTTGATCGCCTCGACTATGTAGCGCCAATGAACCAGGAGCACGCCTACTGTCTGGCGATCGAGAAACTTCTTGGTCTCGAAGTGCCGCGTCGTGCAAGCCTGATCCGCGTTCTCTACAGCGAGATCGGCCGTATCTCTAACCACATTCTTAACATCACCACACAGGCGATGGATGTTGGCGCGCTGACGCCAATCACATGGGGCTTTGAGGAGCGCGAAAAGCTTTGCGTATTCTACGAGCGCGCATGTGGTTCACGCATGCACGCGGCTTATTTCCGCCCGGGCGGTGTTCACCAGGATCTCCCGCCCGAGCTTCTCGATGATATCCTGAAGTTCTGCGATGAGTTCCTGCCGGTTTGCGACGATATGGAAGGTCTTCTGACGGATAACCGTATCTTCAAGCAGCGTAACTGTGACGTCGGCGTTGTGTCTGTTCAGGACGCTCTCGATTGGGGTTTCTCAGGTGTCATGGTTCGTGGTTCGGGCATGGCCTGGGACCTGCGTCGCGCGCAGCCTTATGAGTGCTATAACGAACTCGACTTCAAGATTCCTGTCGGGAAGCACGGCGACTGCTATGACCGCTATGTCTGCCGCATGGAAGAGATGCGCGAGTCAGTGAAAATCATCCGCCAGTGTATTGAGCTGATGGAGCCGGGCCCTGTGCTTGCAGAGAGCTCAAAGATTGCACCTCCACGCCGTGGTGAAATGAAGCGCTCAATGGAAGCTCTCATCCACCACTTCAAACTGTACACAGAGGGCTTCAAAGTTCCTGCTGGAGAAACTTACACCGCAGTCGAAGCTCCGAAGGGCGAATTCGGCGTGTACCTCGTTTCGGATGGCACTAACCGTCCATATCGTCTTAAAATCCGCGCTCCGGGTTTCCCGCACCTGCACGCAATGGATTACCTGTCTAAAGGACACCAGCTGGCTGATGTTTCTGCCATTCTGGGGTCTCTCGACATCGTATTCGGGGAGATTGACCGCTAATGGCTGTTCGTCGTTTTGATCTGGAAGCTGGCGGTGACACGTTTGAGTTTGCGTCTGAAACAGAAGGCAAAATCTCATTCTGGCTCGCGAAGTATCCTGAAGACCGCAAGCGTTCAGCGGTAATCCCGCTTCTGTGGCTTGCGCAAAAGGATAATGGTGGCTGGCTGTCTGAGCCAGCAATGCGCGAAGTCGCAGAGCGCCTCGAAATGCCATACATTCGTGTGTATGAAGTCGCGACTTTCTACACGATGTTCCGTCTTCAGCCCGTTGGTAAGTTCCACGTTCAGCTTTGCGGCACGACGCCTTGCATGCTGCGCGGTGCGAATGACCTCAAAGAGATTTGCCAGAACAAGATTGGTAAAGCCTTTCAGGTCAACGAGTCTGGCCGCCTGTCATGGGAAGAGGTCGAGTGTCTGGGCGCGTGCGTGAATGGCGCGATGGTCCAGATCAATGACTATTACTATGAAGACCTGACGTCGGACACGTTTGCAGAGATTATCGACAAACTTGAGAACGGCGTTGCAGTTGAGCCGGGTAATTTCGTCGCACGTGAACGCTCCGCGCCTGAGGGTGACGCCATAACATTGATCGATAGCGCGCTTTACGATGGTTCTGTTCCTGCCGGTATCAGCGGATTGCCCAATGCGCCGTCCGAACTTCCAGAGTCCGATCTTCAGCCACTCGGCGCGAAGACAGCTAAGGTCAAAAAAGCTAAGACAGTGAAAGCTGAGAAGAAAGCTGCTGATGCAGCTGTCGAAGCAACTGCCGAGCTTCCAGAAGAGACCGATGACAAAAAGCGCCCGGAAGTTGTCGAAGCACCTGCGAAGGGCGAGGCAGACAACCTTGAAACGATCAAAGGTATTGGACCCGTTCTGGTCAAAAAGCTTAACTCCCTTGGTGTGTTCTATTTCGAACAGATCGCTGCCTGGGGCGAGCCAGAAATGGCATGGATTGATGAGTATCTGAGCTTCAAAGGCCGGGTCGCGCGCGAGCGCTGGATCCCGCAGGCTCAGGAACTGGCGGAGAAGAAAAAGTCATGATCGTTATGACCCGTAATCCGCTTGCAACCTTGAAGGAGCGCAACTGTGCTTGAGGACAAGGATCGCATTTTCACTAACCTCTACGGCCGGGAAGACTGGTCTCTGGAGGCGGCTAAAAAGCGTGGTGCATGGCACCTGACGCGCGATATGCTGCAGTGTGGCCGTGACTGGATCTGTGATCAGATCAAGGCATCCGGTCTGCGCGGTCGCGGCGGCGCTGGCTTCCCGACAGGTCTGAAATGGACCTTCATGCCGAAGCAAGTTGGTGATCGCCCGCACTATCTCGTGGTGAACGCCGACGAGTCTGAACCGGGTACTTGTAAAGACCGAGACATCATGCGCCATGATCCGCATCTGCTGATCGAAGGCTGCCTTGTTGCGTCTTACGCAATGCGTGCTCACGCTTGCTACATCTACCTTCGCGGTGAGTACATCTATGAGCGCGAGCGTATGGAAGCGGCCGTCAAGGAGGCTTATGAAGCCAAGCTGATCGGTAAGGACAACGTCCATGGCTGGGACTTCGATGTTTATATTCACCACGGTGCAGGTGCTTACATCTGCGGTGAAGAAACAGCGCTCCTGGAAAGCCTGGAAGGCAAGAAAGGTCAGCCGCGTCTGAAGCCGCCATTCCCTGCGAATGCTGGCCTCTATGGTTGCCCGACAACTGTGAACAACGTTGAGTCTATTGCCGTTGCGCCGACTATTCTGCGTCGCGGCGCGGAATGGTTCTCCAGCTTCGGTCGTGACAACAACAAGGGCACTAAGGTCTTTTGTATTTCCGGTCACGTAAACAAGCCGTGCAACGTCGAAGAAGCGATGTCTATTCCGATGAAGCAACTCATCGAAGAGCATTGCGGCGGCGTTCGTGGCGGCTGGGAAAATCTGAAAGCGGTTATTCCGGGCGGCTCTTCCGTTCCACTTTTGCCGCGTGAGATTTGCGACACGGTTTTGATGGACTTTGACGCGCTCCGTGAAGTTCGTTCTGGCCTCGGTACGGCCGGTATGATCGTCATGGATAATTCCACGGACATCGTGAAGGCCATCGCGCGTATCAGCTATTTCTACAAGCATGAGAGCTGTGGCCAGTGCACGCCTTGCCGTGAAGGTACTGGCTGGATGTGGCGCGTTCTTGAACGTATGGCGCGCGGCGAAGCTGAGCATTCAGAAATTGACATGCTGCTCGACGTAGCTGGTCAGGTTGAAGGCCACACGATCTGCGCACTCGGCGATGCCGCGGCATGGCCTGTTCAGGGCCTCATTCGTCACTTCCGTCACGAGATTGAAGAGCGCATTTCTAATTATCGAATTGGCAAGCCCCTCGTTCAGGGCGCCAGCGTGGCGGCGGAGTAAGGCATATGTCACATACCTTTAAACTCGTCGTTGACGGCAAAGAAGTCGAAGTTCCTCGCGAATACACGCTCCTTCAGGCGTGTGAAGAAGCGGGTGCTGAGATTCCACGTTTCTGCTTCCACGAACGTCTCTCTGTGGCAGGTAACTGCCGCATGTGTCTCGTTCAGTGGGAGGGCGCACCGAAGCCGATTGCCTCATGTGCGCAGACAGTTGGTGATATGCGGATGAACCCTGATGGGTCACCTCCGAACATCAATACCAAAGGCGAATACGTCGAGAACGCTCGCAACGGTGTGATGGAATTCCTGCTCATCAACCACCCGCTTGATTGTCCGATTTGTGACCAGGGCGGCGAGTGTGACCTGCAGGATCAGGCCGTCGCTTATGGTCGCTCTGACTCGCGCTATGAGATGAATAAGCGCGCGGTCGAAGACAAAAATATGGGGCCGCTCGTCAAAACAATCATGACGCGCTGCATCCAGTGTACGCGTTGCGTTCGATTTGTTGCGGAAGTAGCTGGCGTTGAAGAGATCGGCATGATCAGCCGAGGTGAAGATGCAGAGATCACGACATATCTCGAGCAGTCTCTCACATCCGAACTTTCCGGCAACGTGATTGATTTGTGTCCGGTTGGCGCGCTGACGTCCAAGCCTTACGCGTTTAATGCGCGCCCTTGGGAACTTCGCAAAACCGAGTCTATCGACGTTATGGACGCTATCGGCTCCTCAATTCGCGTCGACGCTAAAGGTGCTGCAGTTATGCGCATCATGCCGCGCGTGAATGAGGAAGTGAACGAAGAGTGGCTGTCAGATAAGTCCCGTTTTGTTTGGGACGGTCTCGGTCGCCAGCGTCTTGATACGCCTTATGTTCGTGAAAACGGTAAACTGCGCCCGGCTGACTGGTCCGAAGCGCTTTCGGTCGTCGCAGAGAAGCTCAAAGGTGACGTATCCCGTATTGCAGCGTTTGCAGGTGACCTTGCTTGCGTAGAAGGTATGAAAGCAGCGAAAGACCTGATGACAGCAGTTGGCGCAAAAGCGCTCGACTGTCGGCTGTCAGGTCAGCAATTGGGTGTCACACCGTCTGGTGAAACACTGCCGCGTGAAAGCTACATTCTGAATTCAACGCTTATGGGTGTAGAGGAAGCAGATGCGCTTCTCATTATTGGCGCCAATCCTCGTGTTGAGGCAGCAGTTTGGAACGCGCGCATTCGTAAGGCATGGCTCTGGAATGATCTGCAAGTTGGCCTTATCGGCGAACCGCATGACCTGACCTATGATTACACGCATGTTGCGTCATCCACGTCAGGACTGAAGGACCTTGGTGCATTCGGCGACGTTCTGAAGAACGCGAAAAAGCCAATGATCGTTGTTGGTGAGCAGGCGCTTGTTGGTGATGGCGGTTACGCTACGCTGAAAGCAGCTCATGACCTCGCGCTCGAATGCGGCGCGATCGCTTCGGGCGACGATGCCTGGGCTGGCTTCGGTGTACTTCACAACGCTGCGTCTCGTGTTGGCGCTCTGGATGTCGGATTCCTGCCGGGTGAGGGCGCTAAGTCCGCTTCGGAGTATCTTGCTTCGAATTGCGCAGACCTCGATACGGTCATTCTTCTAGGGGTGGATGAAGTTCCGATGTCGCAATTCGGTGACAGCTTCGTGGTCTATCTCGGAAGCCATGGTGACGCAGGCGCAAGCCGCGCAGACGTTATTCTGCCGACAGCCGCTTACACTGAAAAAACCGCGACTTACGTGAACACAGAAGGCCGCGTTCAGATGACGACGGCTGCCGTTCAGACTAAAGGTGCTGCGAAAGAAGAATGGGCGATTTTCCGCGCGCTTTCTGATCTCGTCGGTAAAACGCTTCCTTACAACAGCGCTGACCAGCTTCGTGATGCGCTACGTGAAGATGTGCCAAGCTTCGCGGGCATGAATTTCGCCCCTGGTAATGCCGGTGCCGAAGCTCTGTCTGCGCCATTGCCTGCGGCTACAGAATCGCTGTCGGACGATCCGGTCTTCTGTCCGATCGGCGACTTCTATCTCACAAATCCGATCGCACGTGCGTCAGCTACTATGGCTGAGTGTTCACTGCAGAAGCAAACTCTGGAGGTCTCCGCAGCAGCGGAGTAGGGGCTCGTCATGGAACAGTTTCTCGGATGGACAGAAAACCCGATTTTGCTCGTGCTGCTTTCGCTCGGGCAAATCCTGCTGGTAACTGTCGTTCTTCTTCTGGCGATTGCCTTCCTTCTCTATTTTGACCGTAAGGTTCTCGCGGGCACCATGCTCCGTAAGGGACCGAACGTTGTTGGCCCCTTTGGTCTGTTTCAGTCGTTTGCCGACTTCGGTAAGTTTGTTCTGAAGGAAATGATCATTCCGGCCGGTGCGAACAAAACGGTCTTCATGATCGCACCGATCCTAGCGACGACGCTGTCCCTGATCTGTTGGGCAGTTGTTCCGATTGCGCCAGGCTGGGTCGTTTCTGATCTAAACGTTGGTGTTCTCTATCTGCTCGCAATGTCGTCACTCGGTGTATACGGCGTGATCATGGCCGGTTGGGCGTCGAACTCGAAATATCCGTTCCTCGGTGGCCTGCGGTCGGCAGCACAGATGGTCTCTTATGAGGTCTCTATTGGTTTTGTTCTCGTTACGGTTATTCTGCTGTCCGGCTCTATGAACCTCACAACCATCGTTGAATCCCAGACGGGCGGTTTCTGGAATTGGTACGCTTTCAAGCTCCCGACGATTATCGTTATGTTCCCGATGATGGTGATTTTCTTCATCTCGGCGCTGGCTGAGACGAACCGTCCACCGTTTGACCTTCCGGAAGCTGAGTCAGAGCTCGTCGCAGGTTATCAGGTTGAGTATTCCGGCACGCCATTCCTGCTTATTTATCTGGGTGAGCAGATTGCAATCACGCTGATGTGCGCGATGACGAGCGTTCTGTTCCTCGGCGGTTGGCATTCTCCGGTGGGCGATCTCGGCCTATTCGACGAGAACTCGCTGGCAGGCCTCCTGGGTACCGGCACGTTTGAAAGCCTGATCGGGGCATTCTGGTTCGCTCTGAAAGTGACTTTCGTGTTCTTCATGTTTGCGTTCGTTCGTGCGCTCGTGCCGCGCTACCGTTACGACCAACTCATGCGTCTTGGCTGGAAGATCTTCCTGCCGACGTCTCTCGTGGCAGTGCTGCTAATCAGTGGCTTTGTCGTCTACACAAACGCAGCGGCTGCTTAGGAAGTGATGATCTGATGAGAATTGCACAAGCCCTCAAGGGAGCCCTTCTTCTCGACTTCATCGGTGCGATGGGGCTTGGCTTCCGGTACCTGTTCCGTCGTAAAGCGACTATCAACTACCCGTTTGAGAAGAACCCGCTGTCTCCGCGCTTTCGTGGCGAGCACGCACTGCGTCGCTACGCAAATGGCGAGGAACGCTGCATCGCATGTAAGCTTTGTGAAGCGATTTGTCCGGCGCAGGCAATTACGATTGAGGCGGAGCCTCGTGATGACGGCTCACGTCGAACGACACGCTACGACATTGATATGACTAAATGCATCTACTGTGGCTTCTGTCAGGAAGCTTGCCCGGTAGATGCTATCGTTGAAGGCCCGAACTTCGAGTTTGCGACTGAAACTCGTGAAGAGCTCTTCTACGACAAAGATAAATTGCTCGCCAATGGTGATCGTTGGGAGCGTGAGATTGCACGTAATCTCGAACTCGATGCGCCGTATCGATAACGGCAAAAAGATAGGACCTGTTGTGGGTAACGCGTTTAACGGCGGAAACGCCATCGGCTTAGGGGGCTGATATGGAAGTCATCGCATTCAGCATTCTTTCAGCGATTGTACTGATTGCCGCTTTCTGTGTGATTGCGGCACGTAATCCGGTACACTCTGTACTCTTCCTTATCCTGGCCTTCTTCACAGCGTCGGGCCTTCTTGTTCTGATCGGTGCAGAATTCCTCGCTATGCTGCTCATCGTTGTTTACGTAGGCGCCGTCGCGGTTCTGTTCCTGTTTGTCGTGATGATGCTCGATGTCGATTTCGTGGAATTGAAACAGGGCTTCCTCAATTACGCGCCGTTTGGCGGCGTGGTTGCTTTAGTCTTCTTTGCGGAGATCGCTCTCGTCGCCAGCGCGATGGGCGCGAGCCGTCCGGAAGCATTTGATGCAAGCCCGAACGCAGAAACGAACGTCGAAGCGATCGGTCAGGTCATGTACACAGACTATCTGCTTCTCTTCCAGATCTCTGGCATCGTCCTGCTTATCGCTATGATTGGTGCGATCGTACTCACACTGCGTCACCGTCCGGGCGTGCGCCGTCAGTCTGTTGAAGAACAGACAGGCCGTAAGCGTGCGGATGCCGTTGAACTCAAGGACGTCCGTCCGGGACAGGGGATCTGATATGGAACTGACACTCGCCCATTATCTGTCGCTGTCTGCAGCGCTGTTTACGATCGGTGTCTTTGGCATCTTCGTAAACCGGAAGAACATCATCGTCATTCTGATGTCGCTGGAGCTTATGCTTCTCTCGGTGAACATCAATCTCGTCGCTTTCGGCGCGTTCAATGGCGACATCAAAGGCCAGATTTTCGCAATGCTGGTTCTGACCGTAGCGGCTGCTGAAGCCGCGGTCGGCCTTGCGATCCTGGTCACTTATTTCAGAAACCGCGGCGATATCGCTGTGGAAGATGTCAATCTCATGCGGGGCTGATAAACAGATGACATTGCCTGACCCCCTAATTTTATTCATCGTGCTCGCACCGGGCATTGCGGCAGCCATAGCAGGTCTGTTCCAGCGCTTTATCGGTGACCGTGTTGCGATGCTCGTAACGACGATTACTGTCGGCTCTGCCGGCATTCTGTCGCTGTATCAGCTCTTTGCCTACGCTTTTGGCGGGCACCATGACGCGCATCATCATTTCCAGCATATAATCCATCTTGCACGCTGGATTGACGTTGGTCAGTTCCATGCCGATTGGGCAATCCGTGTCGACGCTATGTCCATCGTTATGATGGCCGTCATCACGAGCGTTTCCGGTCTCGTGCACCTTTATTCCTGGGGTTATATGTCTGAGGATCCGCATAAAGCGCGTTTCTTCTCATATCTGTCGCTCTTTACGTTCATGATGCTCATGCTTGTGACTGGCGACAACCTGATTCAGATATTCTTCGGTTGGGAAGGTGTTGGCCTCGCGTCTTACCTGCTTATCGGTTTCTGGTTCCACAAGGACAGCGCGAACAGTGCGTCTATCAAAGCGTTCGTTACAAACCGTGTTGGTGACTTCGGTCTGGCGCTCGGCATCATGGCGGCGTTCTTCGTGTTCGGTACCGTTGAACTCAACCCGATGCTTGAAGCGATCAAAGAGAACACTTTCGAGCACGTTGCGCCTATCGTGAGCTTCGCTGAAGCGGCCACGCCACGCGACGCGTCTATCGACTTCCTTGGGTATGGTGTTCCGGTTCTGGAGCTTATCGGTGTGCTGCTCTTCATTGGTGCGATGGGTAAGTCAGCTCAGTTCTTCCTGCATGTCTGGCTACCAGACGCGATGGAAGGCCCGACACCAGTATCAGCGCTCATTCACGCCGCTACCATGGTGACGGCGGGTGTGTACCTCGTGTGTCTGCTTTCGCCGATCTATGAGTACGCCCCATATGCTTCCGGCTTCATTGCTCTGATTGGTGCTGTGACAGCTCTTTACGCTGCGACGGTCGGCATGGCGCAGAACGACATCAAGCGCGTGATTGCATTTTCGACCTGTTCTCAGCTGGGCTATATGTTTTTTGCGGCGGGTGTCGGTGCGTATCAGGCGGCTATGTTCCACCTGTTCACACACGCCTTCTTCAAGGCGCTTCTGTTCCTTGGTGCCGGTTCGGTTATTCACGGTATGCATCACGAGCAGGACATGCGCCGTATGGGTGGCGTCGCCAAGTATATGAAGGTCACGTACGCTGCAATGATGATCGGTACGATTGCGATTATCGGCCTTGGTATTCCGCACACGAAATTCGGTTTCGCAGGTTTCTTCTCTAAAGACGCCATCATTGAAACGGCGTTTGCAGCGGGTATCTCCGGTGTGTCATTCGCACAGCTCGCGTTCTGGTTCGGTATCATTGCGGCTCTGCTGACAAGCTTCTACTCATGGCGCCTCATTTATATGACGTTCCACGGACCGATGGCAGAAGCGGATCATCATGACGATGCGCATGCTCATGCCGATGATGGCCATAAAGACGACCACCATGCTCATGGCGGCAAGCCTCACGAGTCTCCGCTTGTCATGCTGGTTCCGCTAATTCTTCTGAGTGTAGGCGCCGTGTTTGCGGGTTACTTCTTCTATGATGCCTTTGTGGGCCACCACTACGAAGAGTTCTGGAGCGGTGCGATCTATGCAGCCCCTGAAAACCATGTTCTGCATGATAAATATGATGTTGCTCATGGCGGCATTAACCCGGGCTGGGTCTTCTGGGCGCCTTTGGTCGTTACGATCCTCGGTTTCCTGATCGCGACCTTCACGTATCTGTTTAACCGTGGCCTCGGTAAGCGAATTGCCGATACGGGCGGTCCTCTGCACGCTCTGTTCGCGAACAAGTGGTACTTCGACGAGATCTATCAGGCGACATTCGTGCGCGGTACGAAGATGCTGGGCGACTTCTTCTGGAAAGTCGGTGACCGCAAGATTATCGACGGCTTTGGTCCGGACGGTCTGAGTGGACTGGCAAAGTGGGGCGCAAGCCGTCTGTCGGCGATGCATACAGGCTATCTGTATCACTATGCCTTCGTCATTCTCGGTGCCGCTGCTGTCTTCGGTGCAGTCATTCTAATTAACGTAGCAGGAGCGAATTGATGGGCGACTTTGCGCTCCTTTCCTTCATGATTTTTGCACCGGCTCTCGGGGCGCTTCTGCTCCTGTGGGTTCGGAAAGTCACGGCGTCTAATGCGACGTCAGTTGAAGAAGAGTCTCGTGTAGCTTTCCTCGTCGGTCTGGTTGTCAGCGCTGCGACGTTTGTTCTTTCGATTATTGCACTGGCTTACTTCCAGCCGGGCGTTGAGGGCTTCCAGCTTGTTGAAGATCATTCCTGGTTCGGCGGCACGCTGAATGAGGCGGGTGAAGTTGTCGGCGGTATTCGCTACAAGATGGGCGTCGACGGCATGTCCATTCTGCTGGTGCTTTTGACGACCTTCCTGACGCCGCTGTGCTTCCTGGCTAGCTGGGGTAGTGTAAAGCACCGCGTGACCGAGTACGTCGCTGCGTTCCTGTTCCTTGAAACGCTGATGCTTGGTGTGTTCTGTTCGCTCGATCTGATGTTGTTCTACGTCTTCTTCGAGGCTGGCCTGATCCCGATGTTCATTATCATTGGCATTTGGGGCGGCGCAGAGCGTGTCTACGCATCTTTCAAGTTCTTTCTCTACACGCTGCTCGGCTCTCTGTTCATGCTGCTCGCGGTTATCGCTATGTACCTGCAAGCGGGCACGTCAGATATCGTCGAATTGCAGACAGTTATTCCGCAGATCTTTGCTGTCGAAGACGGAAAGTTTGGGGTCCAACATCTTCTGTGGCTCGCATTCTTTGCATCGTTTGCTGTTAAACTTCCAATGTGGCCTGTGCATACTTGGCTTCCGGACGCGCACGTGCAAGCGCCGACCGCGGGTTCTGTTATTCTGGCGGGTGTTCTGCTGAAGATGGGCGGCTACGGCTTCCTGCGCTTCTCATTGCCTATGTTCCCTGAAGCCAGCGTCTATTTCCAGCCTATGGTGTTTGCGATGAGCGTTATCGCGATCGTCTATGCGTCGCTGGTCGCGTTCCGTCAGACGGATATGAAAAAGCTGATTGCTTATTCGTCTGTCGCTCACATGGGCTTTGTGACGCTTGGTATTTTCTCGTTCACTGAGATCGGTATTCAGGGTGCTATCTTCCAAATGATCTCGCACGGCGTGATTTCAGGCGCACTGTTCCTGATCGTCGGTGTCATTTATGACCGTATGCACACGCGTGAGATCAAATTCTACGGTGGCCTCGTCACCAAGATGCCGGTCTATGCAGCAATTTTCATGCTCTTTACGATGGCGAATGTCGGCCTGCCAGGCACAAGCGGTTTTGTCGGTGAAATCCTGACCATGGCTGGCAGCTTCCAGGCCTCAACCTGGGCCGCTACGGGTGCTGCGCTCGGTGTGATCTTCTCTGCCGTTTATATGCTCACGCTGTATCGTCAGACGGTGTTCGGTGTGATGACGAACGAGAAGCTCGAAGGCATCAAGGACATCAACCGCACAGAAGCAATTGTGTTCGCACCGCTCATCATCGCTACGATCGTACTTGGTGTATTCCCCGCGATCATTTTTGACATCACTGAACTCAGCGTGGCGCCTATCATGGCTGCCGTATCTGGATTGATTGGATAACTGACCATGAACTGGGACGAAATCTTCGCAGCAGCTACGCCCGAGCTCTACCTCGCATTTGCGGGTCTGGTCGCGGTTGTTCTTGGTGCTGTTCTTCGCGAACGTTTTGCAACGGTTTCTATCAAGGCCGGCGCGCTGATCCTTCTCGGTGCTTGTGCGCTCTCGCTCTTCAACATTGAAGGCGGCGTTGCATTCAACGGACTTTGGGAAACGGATCGTTTCACGAACCTTGCTAAAGCGGTTTGTTACTTCTGCGCGGGTGTGGCTCTTCTGATCGCGGAATCATATCTCGTGAAAGAGCGCCTTATCCGTTATGAGTACGCGCTTCTGGTGATCTTCGCGTCGCTCGGTATGGGCATCACGCTCTCTGCTAACGATCTGATGACGCTTTACCTCGGCATCGAGACGCTCAGCCTATCATCTTATGTGCTTGCAGCGTTCAACCGGGACAGCCAGCGGTCTTCTGAAGCGGGTCTGAAGTATTTTGTACTTGGTGCGCTCGCATCCGGTCTGATCCTCTACGGCGCATCGCTTGTGTACGGTTTCTCTGGTTCGACGAACTATGACGCTATTGCGCAGGCCGAGTTCGGTATTGGTCTCGTGTTCGGGCTTGTGCTGTTGATTACCGGTCTTGCGTTCAAAGTATCTGCGGCGCCACTACACGTCTGGACGCCGGATGTATATGAAGGTGCGCCGACACCGGTTGTCGCATTCTTCGCGTCAGCGCCAAAGCTTGCGTCTATGGTTGTCTTTGCGACCATCCTGTTCGAGGCCTTCGGAAACGCAATTGACCAGTGGCAGGATGTCATCCTGATTATCTCTGGTGCATCCATGCTGATCGGTGCTTTTGGTGCTCTGCGCCAGACAAATCTGAAGCGCCTGTTTGCGTATTCTTCAATCGGCAATATGGGCTATGCGCTTATTGCGCTCGCCGCAGGTGAAGAAATCGGCGGCCCAGCTCTGCTTGTTTATATGGTGATCTATGCGTTGTCCCAGCTCGGGATTTTTGGTGTGCTTTTGTCAATGCGCCGTCGTGGTGGCATGGTCGAAGACATTTCCGAGCTTTCAGGCCTCTCGTCCACAATGCCTTGGCTCGCAGTCTGTATGACAGCTCTTGTGTTCTCTGTGGCGGGTATTCCTCCTCTGGGCGGCTTCTTTGGTAAGCTGGTTGTGTTCCAGGCTGGTGTTGAAGCGGGTCTATGGCCAATCGTGATTATTGGCGTGATCGCGTCAGTCGTTTCGCTCGGCTACTATCTCCGCATCATCATGATCATGTGGGGTGGCGACAAGCTTGCACCGTTCGAAAACATGTCCGGCACTGTCGGCATCACGGTCAGTGCAGCCACTATCCTTGCTTTCCCGGTTTTCACCGTAGTTATCGGTTGGATGATGTCACTCGCCGGTGGCAGCTTCTCGCTCGGTTAAGCGCCAGTGTTCCAGCTGAACGCTCTGGCGAATGCCTGGCCAGTTGAATGGTATGATGAAATCGACAGCACATCTGCTCTAGCCGGGCGACGTGCTGTCGAAGGCGTTCAGGAGCCTCTATGGTTCGCGGCCAAAGCGCAGACGGCTGGGCGCGGACGCCTTGGGCGCAAGTGGGTATCCGAAACTGGAAATCTCTACACGACTGCCCTCATCCCGATTGACGGCTTGTCTCCCGCAGTGGCTGGCGTTTCATTGAGCATTGGGCTGGCCGTCAGGGATATGGTCATCGAACTCAGTCAGGGACGGCTCATTCCGGGACTTAAATGGCCCAATGACGTGCGCATCGACGGTGCCAAGCTCAGTGGCATACTGCTCGAAAGCGGCAGATCGTCTCAGACTAAGCAATTCTGGCTGTCTATAGGCATCGGGATCAACCTCGCCTTTGCGCCGGATATTCCTGACTATGCAACCGTCAGTCTCGCAAATGTTTTACCTGATCTTGCGGTGCCTCCTGAAACTGCCCTGGTCGTGCTTGATGGATGTTTACGTAGACGCCTTACGCAGTTTTCCAAGTTCGGCATGTCTTCGGTGATCGACGACTGGATGAAGGCGACAGATCAGATTGGTGCAATTTGTCGCTCAAAACTTGGCGATCAAACCATTGAAGGTGAGTTTCACGGGCTGGACGAGCACGGTCATATGTGTCTGAACACCTCAACCGGCGAGGTCGTCACGATCACGGCCGGTGATGTTGAGCTTGTGAAGGAACGATAAGCCATGCTTCTGGCGATCGATGTCGGCAACACGAACACAGTATTCGGGCTTCATGACGGGGCATCGTGGGTCGCACAGTGGCGTAGCGCAACCGATAGCACAAAGACAGCCGATGACTATGCGGTATGGCTGACACAACTCTGCCGGATGGATGGTATTCCGTTTGGCGATTTAGACGCCTGCATCATTTCGTCTGTGGTTCCGCAAGCTCGTTTCAATTTTCGCAATCTTGCGCGCCGTTACCTGGATATCGAACCAATGTTTATTGGTGAAGCTTCGGTTGAGCTAGGCGTACCAATCCGGATCTCCAGACCAGAGCAAGTGGGGGCCGACCGTCTGGTGAACGCCGTTGGCGCACATGCGCAACATGAAGGTGCTCTGATCGTAGTGGATAGCGGTACGGCGACGACGTTTGACATTGTCGGCGCTGATGGTGGTTTTGAAGGAGGGATCATTTCTCCCGGCATAAACCTGTCCATGCGTGCACTTCATGATGCCGCTGCCAGCCTGCCACGTATCGCAATTCAAAGACCACCCCAGGTGATCGGACAGGACACAGTGTCTGCGATGCAGTCTGGTATCTTCCTCGGTTATCTTGATCTGATTGATGGTCTTATCCGTAGGATTAAGGCAGAGTACACAGAACCGATGACGGTGATTGGAACAGGCGGTGTTGCATCACTATTTGAAGGTGAGAGCGAAGAGATCGATATCTACGATCCTGATGTCACAATCCGTGGCCTACTTGAGATTTACCGCCGGAATAAAAAATAGAACATATGACAGATAAAGCAGAACTCCTGTTCCTGCCGCTTGGCGGTTGCAACGAAATTGGAATGAACCTCAACGCCTACGCTTATGGTCCGATGCATGACCGGCGCTGGATTATTGTTGATATGGGTGTGTCCTTTGGTGACCTAAGAACGCCCGGTGTTGATGTCATTATTCCGGACCCAGGCTTCATTGAAGAGCAGCGCGATAATATTGAAGCGATTTTCCTTACGCATGCGCATGAGGATCATATCGGTGCTGTCGGGCATCTCTGGCACCGCTTCCAGAAGCCGATGTACGCAACGCCGTTCACCGCAGAACTGATACGCCACAAGCTCAATGACGCAGGCGTAATCGATAAAGCAAAGCTCAACGTTGTCCCGCTCGGTGGCAAGGTGAAAGCTGGCCCGTTTGAGGTCGAGTACGTCACGCTTACACACTCAATTCCGGAACCGAACGGTCTCGCGATCAAGACGCCCGCGGGCACTATTCTTCATACGGGTGATTGGAAAATCGACCCTGATCCGCAAATTGGTGCACCGTTTGATTCGACTGTCCTTGAGAAGATGGGCGATGAGGGCGTTCTCGCCATGGTTTGTGACTCGACTAATGTGTTCGAGGAAGGTGAAGCCGGATCAGAAGGCAGTTGCCGTGATGAACTCGTCGACCTGATCGGAGAGCAGACGGGTAGGGTGGCCGTTACGGCATTTGCATCCAACGTTGCGCGGGTTGAAAGTATTGTTCGCGCCGCCGAAGCGAATGGACGCCATGTCTGCCTCGTAGGCCGATCCATGCATCGCATTACGGCAGCCGCAAAAGCGGTTGGCATGTTGGCAGATTGTGCCGAATTCGTTGATGAGAAAGAAGCTGGCTACCTGCCACCGGAAGCCATTCTTTACCTCTGCACGGGGTCTCAGGGTGAGCCTCGCGCTGCGCTTTCTCGTATTGCACAAGGCAACCACCCTCATGTCACTCTGAACAAAGGTGATACGGTAATCTTTTCGTCCCGTGTCATCCCGGGCAATGAGCGTGGGATCTTCGATCTGCAGAATGCTCTTGCCGAAAAAGGCGTGAAGCTCATCACGGACCGCATGCGGCACATTCACGTTTCAGGTCATCCATGCCGTGACGAACTGCGTCGGATGTATTCATGGGTGCGTCCGCGCATCTCTGTACCTGTTCACGGTGAGCGTCGCCACATCCTCGAACATGCCGACTATGCGAAGTCTCTACAGGTGTCAGAGGCGGTTACACCCAAGAATGGTGACGTCATTCGGCTTGCACCAGGGCGCGCAAAGATCGTTGATGAGGTGCCGACCGGTCGTCTGCTCCTAGACGGCAATCGTCTGATCCCAGAAAACGCTCAGGGTATCCAGGAGCGACGCCGGCTTTCATTCGCAGGCCATGTTACCGTTGCCATTTGTTTTGATGACAACGCGGACATCATCGATGGCCCAGAAGTGTTTGTGCGGGGCTATTCAGAGCCAGATGGCCGAACGCTCGACGAAACAATTGATGCGTTCGATGAGGCTGCTGAAAATGCGGTAGATGGTCTCAAGCGTAAGGCGAGGCTTGACGATGAAACGGTCGAGCGTTCACTTATCCGCGCGCTACGCAAAGTAGGCGAGCGTGAGCTTGGAAAACGTCCGCTGATCGATGTTTCGATCCTGCGGGGATAATCAACAGACTGAAAGCGGGGAAACATGATCGGTCCACTCAACCATGTAGGCGTTGCGGTTCCTTCCATTGAGGAAGCGGCTCAAACCTATCGTGAACTGTATGGCGTAACAGACATTACCGAGCCAGGCGAAATGCCTTCGCAAGGTGTGCGCTTCTGTTTTGTGAATCTCCCAAACAGCCAGATCGAACTGATTGAGCCGCTGGGTGACGATTCCCCGATCCTGAACTTCCTTAAAAAGAACCCCAAGGGTGGCCAGCATCATGTGTGTTTCGAAGTGGAAGACATTCACGAAGCCAAGCGTGAAATGGAAGCTAAGGGCGCGACAGTTCTGAACGAGCCGCGCATTGGTGCGCACGGAACGCCGATTATCTTTATCCATCCGAAAAACTCGAATGGCGTGCTGATCGAGCTAATGGAAACTCCGAAACACTGATGGGTATTTTTTCTGGTTCCGTTGTCTTTCTGATTTCATGGTGGATGGTCTTTCTGGCGGTCCTGCCAATTGGCGTGCGCGGCCAGCATGAAGACTATGTGCCAGACGACGGAACAGAGCCCGGCGCACCTCAGGCCGCAAATCTTTGGAAGAAAGCGATATGGGCGACTATCGGTGCCGCGGTGGTTACGCTGATCGGCTTTATTATCGCGATCAGCGGAATTCTCCCTGAACCGGATCGTATCTGGTAGAAGCTGATTGCGCGCGCCTCAGACGAGCGCTAGATCAGCAAGATATTCTTTTACAGCGAATGGCATTATGAAGCTTTCTAACTATTTCCTGCCTGTTCTCAAGGAAACTCCAGCCGAGGCGACCATCCTGTCGCACCAATACATGCTTCGGGCGGGTATGATCCGTCAGAACGGTGCGGGCATTTACAGCTGGCTGCCGCTTGGCCTGAAGGTGCTCCGTAAGATCGAGACGATCGTGCGCGAAGAGATGGATCGTGCGGGTGCCGTTGAAATGCTGATGCCGACGATCCAGCCAGCCGAGCTCTGGCAGGAAAGTGGTCGTTATGACGATTACGGTAAGGAGATGCTGCGCATTACCGACCGCCATGATCGTGAAATGCTCTTTGGTCCGACCAATGAGGAAATGATTACGGATATTTTCAGGTCTTATGTGCGTAGCTACAAACAGCTGCCCCTAAACCTGTACCACATCCAGTGGAAGTTCCGTGACGAAATCCGCCCTCGGTTTGGCGTGATGCGTGGTCGTGAGTTTCTGATGAAGGACGCTTATTCTTTCGACATTGATGCGGACGCGGCTCGCCGGTCCTATCAGAAGATGTTTTGCGCATATCTGAATACGTTCGACCGGCTCGGCCTGACGGCTGTGCCTATGAAGGCGGATACCGGCCCTATCGGCGGCGATCTAAGCCACGAATTTATCATTCTCGCAGAAACCGGCGAAAGCGAAGTGTTCCTTGATAAGGCGCTTCTTGATGTCCCTGCGCCGGGTATTGATTTCGATTTTGACGGTGACCTCACAACTGAAATCGACAAACGTACCCAGTATTACGCTGCAACCGACGAGATGCATGATGTGTCCGAGTTCGAAGCTGTTCCAGAGGACCGGCGCGTATCCGCTCGCGGTATCGAAGTCGGTCATATCTTCTTCTTCGGCGACAAATACTCTTCGCCGATGAAAGCGGAGATCATGAACGCGGAAGGTAAGAGCGTTCCGGTTCAAATGGGCTCTTACGGTGTTGGTGTATCGCGTCTGGTTGGCGGCATTATCGAAGCGTCTCACGACGAAAAAGGCATAATCTGGCCGAAGTCTGTAGCGCCTTTCGACGTCGGTATCGTAACCGTGAAAGCCAAGTCTGAAGAAATTCAGACAGCTGGTTCTGACGCATATGCACAGCTTCAGAAAGCTGGTTTCGATCCGTTGTATGACGATCGTGATGCCAGTCCTGGTGTAAAGCTCTCTTCAATGGAACTGATTGGTATTCCATACGTCTTAGTCATCGGTCCGAAGGGACTGGAAAAAGGCGTAGTTGAGTTGAAGACGCGCGCTACGGGAGAAGCTCAAGAAATGTCACTCGAAGCTGCCATCAATAAACTGAAAGCGTTAGCGTGAGCTCGGTAGCTCCCGAAGCACTCAAAGACAGACCGTTCGGATATTACGAACGTTCGCTCGCGTTCAGATATATCCGCGCGCGCCGTGAACACGGCGGTGTTGCGATTGTGTCCATTCTGTCTCTGGTCGGTATTGCGCTCGCAGTCGCAGCGCTGATCATCGTCATGTCGATCATGAACGGGTTTCGTGCAGAGCTAATTGACCGTGTTCTTGGTAACTCCGGGCACATTCGCGTTTATTCCGGACAAAACCTCGCAACTGACATCGACGATCTGATCATCCAGCTTGAAGCGAGAGATGATGTGCGCAGCGCTGTACCGATTGTTGAAGGGGCCGTTCTCGCATCTTCGGATGCTGTCGCGCGTGGGGCATATGTGCGGGGGATCAGTCCAAGCGACACTGATGCGTTTGAATTTCTTCAAGGTGATCTTTACCGCGGAAGCATGGAGACCTTTGGTGACGGGCGTTTTGGCGGTGATGACATCATCATCTCAGAGCGCTTGGCCCGGTCTCTATATGTGACGGCCGGTGATTCACTCACTCTGATCGCTCCCGAAGGCGCTGCGACTATGGGCGGCGTCATTCCGCGGCGCAAAGTGTACAACATTGCAGGTGTGTTTGAAGTCTTCTCAGGAAACGCAAACCCGCTCGACGACTCTCTGATCATCATGCCGCTAGAGCAGGCTCAGCTGTTCTTTAATTCGCGCGATCGCTATCCGATTGTCGAGCTGAAGATAAATGACCCGCAGGACGTCGATGTTGTGCTTCAAACGCTACAGAGGGAAATCCTTCCGAGAGGCATGCTGACTCAATCCTGGAAAGAGTTGTACCGCGGCATTGTCGGCGCGCTGGAAGTCGAGCGCAGCATGATGCGAATGATTTTTGCTGTCCTGATCACCATCACCGCTTTGAACATCATTACAGGCATCGTGATGCTCGTGAAGAATAAAGCGCGTGACGTCGCGATTTTGCGCACGATGGGCGCAAGCCGCAGCACTATACTTCGCGCCTTCCTGATGATTGGCGGAATTCTTGGTGTGTCCGGTCTGGTGCTCGGTTTGACGTTGGGGCTGCTCTTCTGCTTCAATATCGAGCCAATTCAGGACTTCCTGAATATGCTTACCGGCAATGCAATCTGGAATCCGGATGTTTACGGTCTGCCTTACATTCCGGCGCTAATCGATTGGTCTGAAGTCGGTTTTGCGTCAGCTTATGCCTTTTTGGTGTCGATAATCGTGTCCGTGCTTCCGGCATGGAATGCTGCCAAGCTCGATCCCGTCGAAGCCTTGAGGTCGGAGTAGAGCTATGAGCGTTGTATTACAGCTTTCCTCGGTGGTGAGGACTTACCGGGCAGGCGAAAACGCCGTAGATGTTCTCAAAGGTATCGACCTTGAACTAAGCCGCGGCGAGCTTGTGGGGCTTGTCGGGCCGTCCGGCTCGGGCAAGTCGACGCTTTTACACACAGCAGGTCTGCTTGAAAAACCAGACGATGGTTCTGTGCTCCTCGACGGCGAAGATTGTTTGAAGCTGAACGACCGTCAGCGGACGCTCATGCGGCGCACTCGCCTTGGGTTTGTCTATCAGTTCCACCATCTGCTTCCGGAGTTCAATGCGATCGATAATGTCGCAGCTCCGCTTTATCTCTCGGGCGTCCACCGGAATGTAGCGCGCGAGCGTGCCGTAGAATTGTTGGAAAAGATGGGGCTTGGTCATAGGCTGAATCACCAGCCAATGGAAATGTCTGGCGGTGAGCAACAACGGGTCGCAATTGCGCGTGCCTTGTCGAACCGTCCTAAGATTCTAATTGCCGACGAACCAACGGGTAACCTCGACACAAAAACAACGGAAAGCGTGTTTCAGCAGCTAATTGAAACCGGCAGGACTGAAGGTCTGGCCATGTTGATCGCGACCCATAACCTCGCGCTGACCCAGTATATGGACCGTGTACTGACCCTTGAGGACGGGAAACTCACAACTTTCGAACCTGCGAAGGCTTCTGGCTGAGACCGTTTTCTTCCATGATGGTTAAAGGTCAGGAAGATTATGATGTCTGAAAGCTATAAAACTCCGCGCTTTGTTCACCTCGGTGTGCGTTCTTCATTCTCTCTTCTGGAGAGTATGATTACGTCCGGTGCGTTGAAGTCCTGGGCTGAAGACAATCTAGTCTCCGCCGTTGGCGTTACCGATCACAACAACCTTTTCGGTGCGCTAGAAATTTCAGAATATCTGGCGGGTGTTGGAGTGCAGCCTGTTGTTGGCGTCGCATTTGATGTGCTGCCGGCACTGCATGATGCGCAACCCTACAAACTTACAATCTATGCCAAAGATGAGACGGGCTATGAACGTCTTATGGAAATCGCTTCGGCTGCTTACCTCGAGAGTGAAGATGGCGTTCCGGTTCTGAAGGAGCATCACGCTTTTGAAAAGACCGAGGGATTGATTGCGCTCTCTGGCGGTGCGTATGGGGAGGCAGGTCAAGCGGCTTACCGCGGGAAGTATGAGCAAGTTTTATCCTCCCTGAAGAGGCTAGCTGATGCCTATCCTGACCGCTGTTATGTCGATATTCAGCGACATGACGAACCTGAAGAAATTCAGAGCGAGCCGATGCTCATCGAAGCTGCGTATGAGCTTGGATTGCCGCTCATCGCCATTCAGGATGCAAGATTTTTAAAGCGCGAAGACCATGCAGCTCATGACGCGCTCATGTGTATTCGTAACGGTAGCTATGTTGGCCAGACTGAACGCTATCGGATCACAGAAGAGCACTATCTGAAATCGTCCGATGAGATGGAGGCGCTCTTCGCCGACATTCCTGAGGCTATTGAGAACACTATAGACCTTGCTCATAGGTGCGCTGTTCGCCCGCGTCTGCGAAATCCGATCCTTCCGCACTTCGATGGCGGGTTTGGTCGTAGCGAAGCCGATGAACTTCGCGCACAGGCGAATGAAGGTCTGGAACGACGCCTTGCCGAAGTCGAAAAAATGTACGGCACACGACAGGATTATCAGGATCGTCTCGATTACGAGCTTGGGATCATCGAGAATATGGGCTTTCCGGGCTACTTCCTGATCGTATCTGACTTCATTAAATGGGCCAAAGAGCACGATATTCCTGTTGGCCCAGGTCGTGGTTCAGGTGCGGGGTCTCTGGTCGCCTGGGTATTGCTCATTACAGACCTTGATCCGCTTCGTTTCGGACTGCTCTTCGAGCGCTTCCTGAACCCTGAACGTGTGTCCATGCCTGACTTTGACGTCGACTTCTGTCAGGAGCGCCGTGGTGAAGTCATCCGCTATGTGCGTGACAAATATGGTGAAGCCAGCGTCGCATCCATTATCACCTTTGGTACACTTCAGGCGAAGGCTGTGGTGCGCGATGTCGGGCGCGTTATGCAGATGCCTTACGGGCAGGTGGATCGACTTTCCAAACTGATCCCTTTCAATCCCGCAAAGCCGCCAAAGCTGAAAGACGCGATCGCGGACGAACCGAAGTTTGATGAAGAAAAAGATCGCGACCCTCTGGTCGGTGAAATGCTGGAAAAAGCGCTCGCGCTTGAAGGGCTTTACAGGAACTGTGGTACGCACGCCGCCGGTGTCGTTATCGGCGACAGGCCACTCGTTCAGCTGACGCCGCTTTTCCGCGATCCACGTTCAGACCTTCCGGCGACCCAGCTCAATATGAAATGGGCTGAGCAGGCCGGACTCGTTAAGTTCGACTTCCTTGGCCTGAAAACGCTGACCGTCATCCACCGCGCGCTCAAATTCCTGAATGAGACGGAAACGTCCATGCCGAAGGCGTGGCGCGCCTATGACGACAAGTCGACCTATCAGCTAATGTCTGTAGGCGATACGCTGGGTGTATTCCAGCTTGAGGGGCAGGGTATGCGCGATACCCTGAAGAAAGTGCAGCCGGGTTCAATGGAAGACGTGATCGCGATCATTTCTCTCTACCGTCCGGGCCCGATGGATAACATTCCGCAGTTCGTCGACGTTAAATTCGGACGTGTCGATGCGGACTATTATCACCCGCTTCTGAAACCTATCCTTGAAGAGACATACGGCGTTCCGGTCTATCAGGAACAGGTTATGCGTATGGCGCAGGAGCTTGCGGGCTACTCGCTTGGTGAAGCGGATATGCTTCGCCGCGCTATGGGTAAGAAAAAAGTCGAGGAGATGCTCAAGCAGCGTAAACGCTTTATCGAAGGTGCTGCTGAGAAGGACGTTCCGGAGAAGCAGGCCAGCCATATCTTCGATGTTATGGAGAAGTTTGCCGGTTACGGCTTCAACAAATCTCACGCGGCTGCGTATGCTGCGATTTCTTACCAGACGGGTTACCTGAAAGCGAACCACCCGATCGAATTTCTCGCGGCTTCAATGAGCCTCGATATCCAAAACACGGATAAGCTAGCAGCGTTTTTCCAGGAAGCGAAGCGTCTGGATATCACTGTGCAGGCGCCGGATATCAATCTTAGCAATCCGGACTTCGATGTTCGCGATGGCTCGATCATCTATGCTCTCGGCGCGATTAAAGGCGTCGGTATGGAAGCGATGAGGCATGTTTGCGAAATCCGCAAAGAGCGACCGTTTGATAGCCTTCATGATTTCGCAGAGCGTGTCGATCCGCGTCTGATCAACAGAAAATGTCTGGAGTCTCTCGCTAAATCAGGCGCGTTTGACTCGCTGGAACCAAATCGGGCGCGTGCGCTCGCGGCTGTCGATGTTCTAGTCGCCACGGCATCGTCAGCAGCTGATGATCGTGCAGCAAACCAGAATAGTCTGTTCGGAGATGACAAATCACAGACACGCGCGCCGATACCAAAAGTGCCTGCATGGAGTTCGACCCAGCTTCTGGCTCATGAGTTCAAGGCAGTCGGCTTTTATCTCAGCGGCCACCCGCTCGACGGACTACTTCTCGCAGGCGCCAGAGACAGGATTACCTTCGCCATGGATATCCAGACAGCGGCTCGTGAGAAAGGCTCTCTGGAGATGATGGGTATCGTGCGGGCCAAGAATGAACGGCCAGCCCAGTCTGGCGGCAAGTTTGCTTGGGTCACGTTCTCTGATCCTACCGGCGAGTTCGAAGCTATGGTGCCTCCGGAAACCTTGATGGATATCCGAGACGTTATCGAGACGGGCGCGTCTGTGGTTGTCCGAATCCGTCCCCGCGTGAAAGACGACGAGATACGGCTAACGGTCGACGGTGCCATCCCGCTGGAAAAGGCGGCTCTTGGTGCGCCTAAGGGGCTTATTGTAAGCCTTCTTCCGGGAACGGATCCCGCGACCTTTGTTGAGGTGTCAAAACACCTCGTGAATTTGAGTACGCATGAACGCGGCGAACTTCGTGTTGAGGTGCCGATTTCGGGTAACCGGGTTGCACTGGTAAGCTTGCCCGGGAAGTACGCTGTTGGCACCGCTGCGGCTCAGGCTTTGAAGTCTGCTCCGGGCGTTCGTGCCGTACGTGAACTTGCTGCGTAATCGCGGGTTGCCAGAACGCCTAAACTCTGTATAAGCCACGCCTATTCCGACACGCGGGCAGCACTTTCGTGCATCCGGTGCTGGGTCATGTGACCCGGCTATGCCTGCGGCGGCTAACCGGATAGGAGAAAATAAAAATGGCACTGCCTGAATTCACTATGGCTCAGCTCCTCGAAGCTGGCGTACACTTTGGCCACCAAACTCACCGCTGGAACCCTAAGATGAAGAAATTCATCTATGGTGAGCGTAGCCACATCCACATCATCGACCTTTCTAAAACTGTGCCGCTTTTTCACCAAGCGCTCGTAAAGGTCCGTGACACTGTTGCTAAAGGCGGCCGTGTACTTTTCGTTGGCACAAAACGCCAGGCGGCTGATCCTGTTGCTGAAGCTGCGCAACGTTGCGCTCAGTACTACATGAACCACCGTTGGCTCGGCGGTACGCTGACCAACTGGCAGACTGTTGCTCACTCAATCAAGCGCCTCAAAGAACTCACAGCGCTTCTTTCTGAAGGCGGTAACGTTTCCGGTCTGACGAAAAAAGAACTTCTCAACCGTGAGCGCGAGCGTGAAAAGCTTGAACGTGCACTTGGTGGTATTCAGGATATGGGCGACCTGCCTGACTTGATGTTCGTAATCGATACGAACAAAGAGCAAATCGCGATCAAAGAAGCTAAAAAGCTTGGTATTCCTGTAATCGCTGTTGTTGATACGAACTGCGACCCAGACGACGTCGACTTCCCATTCCCGGGCAACGACGACGCGGCTCGTGCGATCTCGCTCTATGCTAACCTGATTGCTGACGCTGTTCTCGACGGCCTTGCTGAGTCTACTGCTGGTCTCGGTATCGACCTTGGCGAGTCCGAAGACCTCACAGACGTTGCTGCAGCTGACCTTGCTGCTGCTGAGTCTGGCGAAGCAACCGAATAATCACTGACGCTTAGTAACCCCTAAGATAAAGGCAAATTTGACATGGCTCAGATTACCGCTGCATTGGTCAAAGACCTGCGCGAGAAAACTGGCGCGGGCATGATGGATGCCAAAAAAGCGCTCGTAGAGAACGAAGGTAACGTTGAAGCAGCTATCGACTGGCTGCGTGCGAAAGGTCTCTCTAAAGCCGCTAAGAAAGCTGACCGCGTTGCAGCTGACGGCCTGGTAGCTGCAGTCGTTTCTGCAGACAAGAAAACCGGCGTCCTCGTCGAGCTGAACGCTGAGACTGACTTCGTTGCGCGTAACGAAGGCTTCCAGAAATCACTGGTTGGTTTCGCCGAAGCTGCACTCGCAACAGATGGCTCATCAGAAGCTCTGCTGGCTGCACCGGCTGTTGAAGGCGAAGGCACGATCTCTGATCAGATCACGCGTCTGATCGCAACAATCGGAGAGAACATCACGCTCCGCCGCGTTGAAAAGCTTGAGTCGCCTGAAGGCGTCGTCACGAACTACATCCACGGTGCGGCGGCTGATGGCCTCGGTCGTATTGGTGTTCTCGTAGCTCTCAAGGGTGAAGCGTCTGCTGACGAACTCGCCGAAGCTGGTCGTAAAGTAGCGATGCACATTGCAGCGACGAGCCCGGCTGCTGCGACGACTGACGAGCTGGATCCAGAGTTGGTTGCTCGCGAGAAGCAGGTTCTTACAGAACAAGCTCGTGAGTCTGGCAAGCCGGACAACGTGATTGAAAAAATGATCGTTGGTCGTCTGCAGAAGTTCTACAAAGAAGTGGTGCTTGTCGAGCAGCAGTTCGTGATGAATCCAGACGAAACAGTTGCTCAGTTCCTGACATCTCAGAAAGCTGAACTCGTTGGCTTCAAGCGTGTTACGCTTGGTGAAGGCATCGAGAAAGAAGAGTCTGATTTCGCTGCTGAAGTAGCCGCAGCGACTAAAGGCTAGCCAATTCGGCTGGATTGGTTTCACCGAATCCGGCAAAGCTATCTGAAGTTGCCAAAGGAGCCGAACATATGAACGAGACCACAGAAACTTCTCGATCAGATTTTCGGTATAAAAGGGTTCTCCTGAAGATTTCAGGAGAGGCCCTCATGGGCGACACAGGCTTCGGCATAGATATGGCAACCTGTGGCAGGTTTGCCAAAGGGATTGCAGCGTCGGTCAAGGCCGGCGCTGAAATCTGTCTGGTTATCGGTGGCGGTAACATCTTCCGTGGATTGGCGGGCGCTGCTCAGGGAATGGAGCGCGCGCAGGCGGACCATATGGGCATGCTGGCGACCGTTATGAACGCGCTTGCAATGCAGTCCGCGCTCGAAGCGATTGGTGTTCCAACGCGCGTGCAATCTGCCATTCCTATGCATACAGTGTGTGAACCGTTCATTCGTCGCAAGGCAATCCGTCATATGGAAAAGGGCCGCATCGTTATTTTCGCTGCGGGAACAGGCAATCCATATTTCACCACAGACACCGGCGCAGCCCTTCGAGCGGCGGAGATGGGGTGCGATGCGATGCTGAAAGGAACGCAGGTTGATGGCGTTTATTCGGCAGACCCGAAAAAAGTACCTGATGCGGATCGATATGATGAACTAACGTATCAGGACGTACTGGCGCGTGATCTTCGTGTCATGGACGCTTCCGCTGTTAGCCTGTTACGTGATAGCAACATTCCAATCGTGGTTTTCAACCTTCATGAAGAAGGTTCCCTGCATAACGTCCTGACGGGGCAGGGTGTTTGCACGGTTATTTCGAATACCTAAGGGTAGGAACATGTCAGAAGAATATGATGAAAAGGCGCTGAAAAAGCGCATGGAGAAAGCACTTGAAGCTCTCTCAACTGAATTTGGTGGCCTCCGTACAGGCCGTGCATCTGCCAGCCTGCTCGATAATATCACTGTCATGGCGTACGGCGCGCAGACGCCTTTGAACCAGATCGGTTCCGTTTCCGTACCAGAGCCGCGCATGTTAGCCGTGAATATCTGGGACAAGGTCAATGTAGGTGCGGCGGACCGTGCTATTCGTGATTCGGGGCTTGGCCTCAATCCAGTAGTTGATGGTACTAACCTCCGAATTCCAATCCCGCCGTTAAACGAAGAGCGCCGTGCCGAACTTGCAAAGATTGCAGGCAAGTATGCTGAGCAAGCTCGTATCAGCGTACGCAATGTGCGCCGCGACGGCATGGACTCCCTGAAGAAAATGCAAAAAGCCGGCGATATCAGTGAAGACGAACAGAAGGTCTTTTCTGAGGATGTGCAAAAGCTGACCGATCAGTACATCAAACGCGTTGATGAGGCCCTCAAGGCCAAAGAAGAAGAGATCATGCAGGTATAATACCCTGTATGACGGGTTTTATGGCTTCCCCTGATGTTTCCGGACCTAAACACATTGCCATCATTATGGATGGCAATGGGCGTTGGGCGAAACAGCGCGGGTTGCCGCGTCAGCTAGGCCATGAGCGCGGTGTCGAAGCGCTTCGTCGTACTGTGGAATCCTGTCGAAACCTCGATCTTGAGCACCTAACGGTCTTTTCTTTTTCGTCAGAAAACTGGAAGCGTCCGGCCGAAGAGGTTTCCTCTCTCTTCGCGCTCCTGCGATTATACGTAAGCCAGGATTTGAATAAACTGGCAAAAGACGGGGTAAGGGTACGCGTTCTCGGGTCTCGAAAGGGGCTGCCAGATGATATTCTATCGCTCATCGAAATGGCCGAAGCAAAGACAAACCACAACACTCGTTTTCAGCTGAACATCGCCTTCAATTATGGTTCGCGCGACGAGATAGTGGAGGCTGCAAAGGCGCTGGCAAGCGACGTCGAAGCGGGTCGAATGAATGCAGAAGAAATCGATTCAAATGTCTTTGCGTCACGACTTTGGTTTGCCGGCATTCCAGACCCTGATTTATTGATCCGCACTAGCGGCGAGTTTCGCTTAAGTAATTTCCTGCTCTGGCAGATCGCTTACAGCGAGATGATGTTCCTGGACTGTCTCTGGCCAGACTTTTCCGATACGGAACTGATTAACTCCATCAATGCGTATAAATCGCGAGAGCGCCGATTTGGCGGCCTGACGGTGGACGGGCTACAATCGGAATGAATACGTCAGATCCTCGTCGCGGAGACACACTTTCGCTGAGGGTAGTTTCTGCAGCTTTGATGATTCCTGCTGGATTGTTCGTCGTGTGGTGCGGTGGGGTTGTTCTGCTGGCTGCGGGGCTTGCGTGTGCACTACTCATGTGGCGCGAAGTCTGGATCGTCACAACCGAGCGTGCGCTGAACTATGTTGCTCATGTGGTCGCTGCAGGCTTGCTGATTGCAATTTCTATAGCTTATTTCCAGCTCTTGCCGTCTGCCGCCATAGCGGCATTATTTTGCATTTTAGCTTATATAACTATCAGAACGTCTGGGGTGTCATCTGCGATCTGGCTGGTTGGCGGGGCGCTGATTATCGGGCTCGCCGTAAACGGTTTACTGGAATTGAGAGCACGAGACGACGGGCGATTGTACCTTACGCTTATTGTTATGAGTTCAGTATGGATCACAGATATCGCGGCATATTTTGCGGGCCGGGGATTTGGAGGTCCGCAGCTCGCACCCCGCAATAGTCCGAACAAAACCTGGTCCGGCGCTGCCGGTGCCGTGATTTGTACCGCGCTGTTTGGCGCTCTGTGTGCGGGCCTTATGCAAGGTCAATTGTTCAACTGGATCATATATATCGGCCTGGTTAGCGCTATCGCTCAATTGGGCGATCTCGCAGAATCACGCTGGAAGCGAACATTCGGGGTGAAGGATTCGGGTAGCATCATTCCTGGTCATGGCGGAATTCTGGACCGGCTCGATTCTTTTTCGGCGGTTCTGGTTGCGCACGCCATTGCTTTCGGTATTGATCCCTCCTTTCCGGAACATGCGCTAGGGTTGGGTAGATAATGAAAGTAACAATTCTGGGGTCTACCGGATCCATCGGCGTCTCCACCCTGGATGTGATTTCCTATGCGAATTCCGTTGGCGATCAGGCGTTTGAAGTCGACGCGTTGATCGGTGGTCGCAACGCGTCGCTTCTCATTGAACAAGCTAAGACCTTTCGTCCGAAAACGGTCGTGATCCAGGATGAAAGCCAGTTTTTGACTGTAAAATCCGCCCTTGTTGACCATGATATAGAGGTCGCATCCGGCGATGCCGCGGTTATAGAAGCAGCTTCGCGCCCGGTCGATAAGGTCATGGCTTCGATATCCGGGACTTGCGGGCTGCTGCCCACAATGGCTGCGATTGATTCCGGCGCTGACGTCCTGCTCGCAAACAAAGAAACGATGGTTTGTGCAGGACCGATCATGAAGGCGAGCGCCGAGAAATCCGGCTCGAAGATTATCCCGGTAGATTCCGAACACAATGCTATCCTGCAATGCCTCGATGGATCGCAGAAAGTCGAACAGTTTACTTTGACGGCGTCCGGCGGCCCGTTTCGCGACGCGAGCCTGGATATTATTCGTGCGGCCACACCAGAGCAGGCACTAGCTCACCCAAATTGGGCTATGGGTGCTAAAAACTCTCTCGATAGTGCGACCATGATGAATAAAGGTCTCGAACTCATTGAGGCCGTTTATCTTTTTGACATTCCCCAATCCCAGATTGAAGTTCTGGTTCATCCTCAGTCGATTATCCATTCTATGGTTGCCTACTCTGATGGCTCGGTAATCGCTCAGATGGGCACGCCTGATATGAAAACGCCTATCGCCTATGCGCTCGGCCTTCCGGGGCGTGTGCGTACGGATGTGAAGCGTCTAAATCTCGCTGAGCTGGCACGTCTTGATTTCCGGATGCCCGACGATGAACGATTTCCCGCATTAAACCTTGCGCGGCAGGCATCTGATGCCGGTCTCATTGGAACGTGCGTCTTCAACGCTGCGAATGAATACGCAGGAAAAGCATTCCTCAATGGGGAATGCGGTTTTCTGGATATCTCTGCGCTTGTAGAGTATTCCCTGCACAGGGCACTGGACAGGCAGAGCTCGGAAATGCCACACAATGTTTCGACTGTGGACGATGCTTTGCAGGTCACCGAAATCGTTCGGACCTGGGTTGAAAAGCGTCTGAAGAACTAAAACGGGAAATCCATCTCTTTATGTCGCTTTTGCTTCAAAGCCTTCTCTATCCTGTGATGTTTGTGATTGTGATTTCAATTGTGATCGTGATCCATGAACTTGGTCATTACTGGGCCGGCAGATATTTCGGCGCAGCTGTTGAATCCTTTTCCATGGGATTTGGGAAATCGGTTTACGAAAAGACCGACAAGAACAATACGCGTTGGCGCCTCAATTGGCTGCCGCTTGGCGGGTTTGTGAATTTCGTAGCTGAGGATGGGCTTATCGAGAATGGCGGGGACGTAGAGAGCGACGGCCGAAACTTGCCTCCTGAAAATCAGCCCAAGGGTCGGCCCTTTACTGATTTGAGCGCAGGCGCACGAATTATCGTTGCGCTCGCAGGGCCTTTTGCCAATTTCATCCTGGCGATCGGTATCTTTGCCGTTATCGGAATGGTTTTGGGCGACCCGGTTCAACGTCTTTCAGTTCATTCAGTTTTTGAAGATTCAGTGGCTGAAGAGGCCGGTCTCCAGCCGGGCGATATCTTTGTTGCCGTCAATGGACGCGCTGCGGATCGCCAGAAGGTCATCCTCGAGGAAATTAAAATGTCCGCGAACGATGAAGTGAACATAGAAGTTCTGCGTGGGGCCGAAACGGTTCACATTACGTTGACGCCTAGGCGGGAAACGCTGCAGAACGAACTCGGTATCACCGAACGTACGGGATATATCGGTGTAGAACTCGCGCGGCAGATCGTTGATCGAAATCACCTCAATCCGGTCGCGGCAGTCGGGTACGGCGTGTCCGAGACGTTTTCAACGATTAGCTCGTCAGTGAATATGCTCGGGCGCATCGTCACAGGACGGGAATCGCTGCAGCAATTGTCGGGGCCGGTAGGTATCGCAAGTGTCGCTGGAAACATGGCGCGTACAACGCTTGAGGCCGAGCAGGTCGGCTTGGGTACGCGACTCTACATGCTGTTGATGAGTAACCTTCAGCTAATTGCATTCATTTCTGTAGCGGTCGGTTTTTTCAATCTTCTGCCGTTACCGATTCTCGATGGCGGGGTGGTGGTCATCAACACTTACGAAGCCGTAACTGGGAAAGGGCTCTCAGAAGAGCTACTGCTGAAGTCAAAGTTTGTGACCCTCTTATTTCTTGCCGCTTTGGCAATTTTCATCACTCTTGGTGATTTTGAAGAGGCTGGACTTCTTGAGGTTTTCCGCGGGTTGTAGTTTGTACTCTCGGGGCATGTTGATTTGATAGGAACGGGTAAGTCATGCGGTCAATTTTAGCCAGCGCAGTAGCGCTCTCTTCCATTATCGCTGGTACGACCGTTTCTGGTGGTCTGCTGGCGCCGGAAGCGCATGCTCAGGCGGCAAGTTCCGACTTGATCCGTCGTGTGATCGTTCAGGGTAACGAACGTATTGAAGCGCGAACGGTCGAATCATATTTGCTTCTGGAGCCGGGGCAGCCGTTCGATCCGGAACGTGTCGACCTTTCCCTGAAGACTCTGTTCGAAACCGGCCTGTTTGCTGACGTTATCATCGCGCGCGACGGGGATAATCTCGTTGTTCAGGTCGTCGAAAATCCGATCATTAACCAGGTGATCTTTGAAGGTAACCGCGCTCACGACGACGAAAAGCTGAGCGAGGAAATTCAGGCGGCTCCGCGCGGCGTCTTTACAGCTGCGCGAGTTCAGGCTGACGTCCAGCGTATTCTGGAAGTGTATCGACGTTCAGGCCGTTTTTCCGTTGATGTCACGCCTCAGTACGTCCCTCTGGACCAAAACCGTGTTGATCTGATTTTTGAAATCACAGAAGGTCCGGTGACAGGGGTTCGCTCGATCAACTTTATCGGCAACGAGGTTTATGCAGACCGTCGACTTCGCAGCGAGATTGTAACGCGTCAGTCCCGTTTCTGGCGCTTCTTCAGCTCAAACGACAACTATGACCCAGACCGCCTTGAATATGACCGCGAGCTTCTGCGCCAATTCTATGCAAACCAGGGTTATGCCGACTTCCGGGTTGTTTCTGCCGTTGCTGAACTGACACCAGACCAGGAAGACTTCTACATCACGTTCACAATCGATGAGGGTGAGCAGTATGACTTCGGTGAAATCACGGTTGAAACCGCACTCGACAAGCTGAATTCAGACACGCTTGAAGCCATTATTCCGATCCGTGAAGGTACGTTGTTCCGTGGCGATCTGATCGAAGACACGGTTGATTCTCTGACCTTCGCTGCCGGTATTGCTGGTTACGCGTTCGTGGATGTTCGTCCTCGTATCGAGCGCGATCCAGAGACACGTAAAGTAAACATCGTATTCGCCATCGATGAAGGTCCTCGCGTTTACATTGAGCGTATCAACATCGTAGGGAACACACGTACGCTCGACAGGGTTATCCGTCGCGAAATGCGTATTTCCGAAGGTGATGCGTTCAACCGAGTCCTGATTGACCAGTCTCGTAACCGTATCCGTCGCCTCGGCTTCTTCGAGGATGTAGAAATCGAAGAAAACCCTGGTTCTCTGCCAGACCGTACAGAAGTAGATGTGCGCGTGACTGAAGGCCCGACCGGTGAGGTGTCTTTCGCGGCGGGCTTCTCGTCTGTCGACGCATTCCTGCTCGACTTGAACTTCACAGAACGTAACTGGCGCGGTCGCGGCCAGTATCTGGCAAGCCGTATCCAGACGAGCTCTCGTCAGCAAACAATTGATTTCCGTTTCACAGAGCCACGCTTCCTCGACCGTGACCTTGTTGCGGGTCTGGACGTGTTCTCTACACGAACTGACTTCCTCGATATCGCGGATTACGAGACCCAGACTATTGGTACGAGTGGCCGTATTGGCTTCCCGCTGACTGACCGTATGAATATGAACCTGCGCTACACATTGCGTCAGGACGACGTTCAGATCCGTGACCGCGATATCGTGATTGATGCCAACGGTCGAATTGTCCGTGATACCGACTTCCCGTTCTTCATTGTTTCTGTCGAACCAGTTCCCGCGAACGTGCCGACGGGTGGCCAGATCGTCGACCAGTGTGATCTAGCGAACCTTGATCGCACATCGCTCTGTCGCCAGGAACGCACTGACTTGTCGTCTATCGTGGGCTACAGCTTCAGCTGGGACCGCCGTAACGACCCAATCCGTCCGACACGTGGTTTCGACCTTGGTTTCAGCCAGGAATTTGCCGGTTTTGGTGGTGACGTTTTCTACGTGAAAACGGAAGGTGCAGCTACGCTGTACCGCGGTCTTTGGAGAGACTTTATTGCGTCACTCCGATTCAGCGGTGGTTACGTATCATCGTTCAATGATGATGATCTGCGTATTAACAACCGCTTCTTCCGCGGCGGTAATACCTTCCGTGGATTTGACGTCGCAGGCCTCGGTCCACGTGACGTGATCATCGACATGGATACGACAGGTAACGTCACGAACGTTCGTCGTGCGAGTAATCAGAGCTCTCTTGGTGGTAAAATGTATGCCGTCGGTACGCTCGAACTCGCCGTTCCAAATTTCCTCCCGGAAGAATACGGTATTCGAACGTCACTGTTCACCGAATTCGGTACTGTGGGTCTGCTCGACGAAGCGGACCGCACTCCAGAGCAGGTGTTTGAAGTCACAGATGCAAATGGTGACGTGACGGGCTACCAAATTCTTCGTACAGAGGATGAAGCATCGCTCAGGGCGGCTGCGGGGATCAGCATATTCTGGGATTCACCGTTCGGACCAATCCGGTTCGACTTCTCCCAGATCCTGGCAAGTGAAGAGTACGACCGGACGGAGACATTCCGCTTCAGCACGTCTACTCAATTCTAAAGTTAAAAGGTTTTAGTTCATGTTTAAGCTCAAATCGGCCGTGACGGCTTTCGGTATTGCAATCGCAATGGCCGTCGTCGCACCACTGGCAACAGCACAAACTGTTCTCGTTCTTGATCCATCACGCATTGTTCGTGACAGCCTTGGTGGACAAGACATTTTCAACAAAGTTGAACAAATCGGCGCCGCTATGCAGGCCGAACTCGCGCCACAGCAACAGGCACTTCAGACCGAGGGCGAGTCTCTTGATTCCCAAGCGGCTGGTATGACGCGCGAGCAGGTTGAAGCTAACCCGGCTCTACTCCAACAGTTCCAGTCTTACTCTCGTCGACTGCAACAACACATGGCAACAACAGAACGTCGCTCCCAGGAGCTTCAGCAAACCGAAGCTCAAGCGCTTCAGGTGTTTGGCGAACGTATGCGTACCGCTGTTGAAGGTATTCGGGCTGCACGCGGTGCATTGGTCGTGCTGAACGGGCAGGGCGTTTATCAAGTCGCGCCTGAAGCTGATATCACTGATGAGGTGATTGAAGAGCTGAATCGCACATCACCAACAATTCCGGTGACACGCGTAACGCTGCCAGATCAGTCTGCAGCTCCAGCTCAATAGGCTGACAACCTCAAATGCATGACCTGCGTTTCTATCACACGCTGAGGGACCTAACCGTAGCAGATGTTGCGGCCCTCACGGGCGGTGACGTCCGTGGCGACGTTGATCAGGAACTCATAACAATCGCTCCGGCTGACAAAGCGACAGCCGGAGTTTTGTCATTTCTGGCATCCGGAAAAGTTGATGTTCCGGAACAGGATGACCTCTATGGCGCCTGCATTACGACAGAAAAACTCGCTGAATCGCTGCCACCAACGCTCACTCTAATTCTGGTGAAAAACCCGCAAAAATCGTTTGTGCAGTCAGTGAATGCCTTCCTCCGGCAGCGGACCGTTATGAATGCGGGAACGGGGCTTGGTCCCGCCAGTGTCGCGGACGATGCCAATCTTCATCCTACCGTCATTGTAAGTGACGGTGTTGAGATTGGTGAAGGGACGGAAATTGGCCCGCATTCTGTCGTGGGCCCAGGGGTTCGTATCGGGCGTAAATGTAAAATCGGCGCCAACGTGGTCATCGAAGCCACGCTGATAGGAAATGATGTAACTGTGAAATCCAATACAGTGTTGGGCGGCTCGGGTTTCGGTTTGTTTCCGGATGATCAAGGGCTCAGCGCCATTCCTCATTTTGGACGTGTGGTTATCCAAGACCGAGTTGGCATTGGGTCCAACGTGTGCATTGACCGCGGCGCGTTTGATGACACCGTCATCGGCGAGGGCAGCAAGCTCGATAATCTTGTTCATATCGGCCACAACGTTCACATGGGACGAAACAGCCTGATGGCAGCTTTTGGTGGTGTGTCAGGGTCTGTTGAAATTGGGGATTGGGTACAAATGGGTGGTCGGGTAGGATTGAGCGATCATGTGACAATTGGAGATCACGCGAAACTTGCTGCCAATTCAGCAGTACTCCGATCGGTTCCTGCTGGAGAAATCTGGGGCGGTGCTCCTGCGCAGCCTATTAAACAGTTCTGGCGGGAAGTCGCCTGGGTTAGCCTCAACGCCAAAAAGAAAAACAAAAAGGACTAGCCGCAATGGCTGACATCCATCAAACCGCCATCATTGCGGACGGGGCACAGATCCACGAGAGTGCGCGGATCGGGCCATACTGCACTGTAGGCCCTCATGCTATAATCCATGAAGATGTGTTTCTTCACTCGTTTGTAGTGGTAGATGGGAATTCTGAAATTCACGCGGGCTGTGAACTGTATCCATCAGTTACGGTGGGAATGAAGCCTCAGATCTTGGGCGTGAAAGACGACGTCTATAGCTGCATCATCGGGGCGGGCTGTGTCCTTAGAGAAAACGTCACTGTTCACGGCGCGACACCGGGATCCGGAGAGGCAACACGCCTTGGTGAAAACTGTTTTCTAATGGTCAATTCCCACATCGGCCACGACGCGAAACTTGGCAATAAATGCGTTCTCGCGCCAAATTCAATGGTCGGCGGACATGCGCACCTTGGCGATCAGGTCTGGATGGGCGGCGGCGCAGCCATCCATCAAAACTCATGGGTTGGCGATCACGCTTTCATCGCAGCTGGCTGTATGCTCACAGGCGATGTCATACCCTACGCGGTTGCTGAGGGCACAGATTCCAGGCTCGCAACTCTGAATGCCACAGGGCTGACGCGTCGTGGCTTCTCCCGTGGAGACCTCAAGGCGATACGACAAGTTTACCACCATCTGTTCCTTGGAGACGAGGGCACATTCAAAGAGCGTCTAGCCAACGTTCGCGAAAAGTTTGCTGGCGAAGAGGCTGCTTTGAAGATCGTGGATTTTGTAGAGCATCCACGCTCCGGCAGAAAGCTCTGTACTGCGTAAGGAGAGGTTATGTCTCTAGCACTCATCGCGGGGCAGGGCGACGTGCCTCGTATGATCGCCGAGCATCACAAAGATGCCGGGAACGCGCCATTCATCATCGTACTCAAAGGGTTCGAGAGCGACTGGGTTCGGAATTTCGATCATGAGGTTTGTGGAATCGCGGAGATCGGCAAAGTTCTATCGACGCTCCGCGCCAGAGGCTGCGAAACAGTCTCGTTTATTGGAAACGTTAAACGACCTGATTTTTCGTCGCTGAAGCCCGACTTAAAAGGCGTATCGCTTCTTCCAAAAATTATATCGGCGGCGCGGCGCGGCGACGATGCGCTCCTGAATTCCATCATTATGATTTTTGAATCGGAAGGTTTTAAGGTCATTGGTGCGCACGAATTGTTGGATGGGCTTACCCAGCCGGCAGGCGTGTTGAACAGCGTGGCTGTTACAGACTCTGAAAAAGCTGATATCAAAGAAGCCTACCGGATAGCGGGCGCCATCGGCGATCTCGATATTGGGCAGGGCGCAGTTGTGTGTAGCGGTTTAGTACTTGCGGTAGAGGCGCAGGAAGGAACTGACGAAATGCTGCGGCGTGTCGCGAGGCTTCCCGTGGAAATTCGCGGAACGGAAGACGAGCGCAAAGGCGCTCTGCTGAAGCGCCCTAAACCGATGCAGGATAAGCGCGTCGATATGCCAACGATCGGGCCATCCACAGTTTCCAAGGCAGCTGAAGCTGGATTGAAGGTTGTTGCGGCCGTTGAACATTCGGCTCTTTGGGTCGAGGTTGAGAAACTGAAATCACTTGCCGATTCTTTAGGGGTTGCATTGGTTTCGCTTCGCGAGAACGGTGATTGGCCGTGAGCTGTGATCTGATCTTCGTATCAGCCGAACCGTCAGGCGATGACCTCTCGGTCGGGGTAATCCAGTCTTTGCGAACGAAGCTGCCAAATCTAGAAATCAAAGCGATCGGTGGAAACGCTCTCGAGACGGTTGAGTTATCCTCACCGATAGATGTGTCTCCGCTGTCAGTTCTAGGCCTGTTCGAAGGTCTGAAGGTCTACCCTCAGGTCGTAAAACTTGCCGATGCTGCAGCGGACTTCATTGTAAGAAATGATCCCAAAGCCGTCGTCTTGGTCGACTCTTGGGGCTTTATGTTACGCGTTGCTCAAAGGCTCAAAAAGCGAGCGCCACATATTAAACTGATTAAGCTAGTTGGTCCCCAGGTATGGGCGACGCGCCCAGGCCGCGCGAAGACCTTGGCGAAACTTGTGGATCATTTGCTCTGTATCCACGAGATGGAAGTTCCGTATTATGAGCCATTTGGCCTACCATGCACCGTAATCGGAAACCCCGCACTGGATCGGCTCGAACCGGGCGATGGCGAGGCGTACCGGACTGAGCTGGGACTAGCAGACGATCAGCGCCTGTTGTTGATTTTACCAGGAAGCAGAAAATCTGAAATTTCCAGAACGGCGCCAACGCTAGCGGCTGCAGCGACACGACTTGTTCAGCGCTTTGGACCTAACTTGAAGCCAGTGGTTCTGGTGTCTAAATCCGTCGCTGAACTTGTTCAGGACGGAACTCTTCCGTGGCCAGTCGATACTCACTACGAAACCCGAGTCGACGCGAAAGCCGACTTGATGTCCGCAGCTGACGTGGCGTTAGCTTGCTCAGGGACCGTTACCACTGAACTAGCGTCTCAAGGGTGCCCCATGGTCGTTGCTTATCGCATGGGGCCGTTGACCTGGTTCCTGGCAGACAAGTTCCTTTATCAACCCGACTACGCAACACTCTTCAACATTGCCGCCGATAAGGAGGTCGCGCCCGAATTTTTGCAGGACCAGCTGACCGCTAAAAACCTGTCTCACGCTGTTAGTGAGCTACTGATGAATGATCAGAAGCGTGCAAATCAGATTCACGAACAATTTGAGGCACTGGAAAGAATGGGGCTAGGTGGCAAGCCGGCTCCCGAGATAGCCGCTGATACGTTAATCGACCTCATAAAATAAAAAAAAAACGCTCCCCGAGGGGAGCGTTTTTGTTCGGGAATGCCCCGCGAGTTATCGCTGGGATACTGGCTTGTAATCGCGCTCTGTGGCGCCAGTGTAGATTTGACGTGGACGGCCGATACGCTGTGTCGGGTCTGTTGTCATCTCTTCCCATTGTGCAATCCAGCCAACTGTACGCGCCAGTGCAAAGAGCACAGTGTACATTTCGACCGGGAAGCCGAGAGCGTTCAGAGTGATGCCGGAATAGAAGTCGATGTTCGGATAAAGTTTCTTCTCAACGAAGTACTCGTCCTCAAGCGCGATTTTCTCGAGCTCCATAGCAACTTGCAGAAGCGGTTCGTCACGTTTGTCGAGTTCGTCCAGAACTTCGTGACAGGTCTTCTGCATGACTTTCGCACGCGGGTCATAGTTTTTGTAGACGCGGTGACCGAAGCCCATGAGGCGGAATGGATCGTTCTTATCTTTCGCCCGGCGAACGAACTCAGGAATGCGATCAACAGAGCCGATCTCACGGAGCATATTGAGTGCAGCTTCATTTGCGCCGCCATGGCTTGGTCCCCAGAGGCATGCAATGCCAGCGGCGATACATGCGAATGGGTTAGCGCCAGAAGAGCCCGCAAGACGGACAGTTGATGTAGATGCGTTTTGCTCGTGGTCGGCGTGCAGGATGAAGATTTTATCCATAGCCTTTGCAAGCACCGGGTTCACTTCATAATCTTCTGCAGGAACAGCAAAGCACATGCGCAGGAAGTTCTCAGAATAGCTGAGGTCATTGCGTGGGCTGATAAATGGCTGGCCTACGGAGTATTTGTATGCGCGTGCCGCAATCGTTGGCATTTTCGCGATCAAGCGGTGTGTCGCGATCATGCGCTGCATCGGATCGTTGATGTCAGTGGAGTCGTGGTAGAAGGCAGATAGAGCGCCAACTGTACCCACCATAACAGCCATTGGGTGAGCGTCGCGGCGATAGCCTTCAAAGAAGCGATCAAGCTGCGTGTGCAGCATGGTGTGATGCGTGATCGTGTGAGTGTAATCGTCGAGCTCAGCCTTGCTCGGGAGTTCACCGTTCAGGAGAAGGTAGCAGGTTTCAAGGAAGCTTGAATTGTCTGCAAGTTGGTCGATCGGGTAACCGCGATACAGAAGAACGCCGTTGTCACCGTCAATATAAGTGATCTGGGATTCACAGCTGGCTGTAGACGTGAAACCAGGGTCAAGCGTGAACATGCCTGTCTGGGCATAGAGTGATTTCACATCAATGACATCTGGTCCAACGGATCCGGACAGCACAGGCAATTCGAGAGTTTTATCTCCCACATTGAGTGTGGCCGATCCGCTAGGTTTCGTCTTGTTTTCCATCAATATGCCCTCTTTCAGATATTTGTATTCATCAATTCCAGAACATCATCTATCCGCCCAATACTTTCGGCTTTTCCAAGCCAGAAGAGTATCAGGTGCAGATCCGGCGCCGGCAGGCCTCCGGTAAGTGCTGTTCTGAGTTGGGGACCAACTTGTCCAAGAGACAGTTCACGTGTGTCGCAGAACTGCTGAATCAAGGTTTCAAGCTGATCACTTGTCCAGGTTTCTTCGTCGTTTAATGCGTTTCGAAGGTCTCCTAAGATTTCTAAAGCTTGCGGCTTAAGCTTTTTCCTAGCCTTTGAGTTAATGTCAATTGGCCTTTCGACTATAAGGAACTGAGAAGCCGAAGTTATTTCAGGAATTGTCTGTCCGCGCATTTTCAGGACAGCAATTGCCGCTTCGATGCGTGATTTCGCGGCATCGCTAAGCGTTTGCTCCTTTTGAGCGTTCTCGAGGAGTAGATCAAGTGCGGCGGCATCATCTAGACGGTGAAGGTGTTCCCCGTTGATGAAGGCCAGCTTCTCGAAGTCCATCCGGGACGCACCTTTGTTGATGCCGGATAGATCGAACCATTCCACGGCCTTTTCAGTCGGAATAAACTCGTCGTCTCCGTGACTCCAGCCAAGTCGGAGGAGGTAGTTCTTAAGACCGTCCGGAATATATCCCAGATCCTTGTATGCTTCGACACCAAGTGCACCGTGTCGCTTCGAAAGCTTGGCGCCATCAGGGCCATGGATCAGAGGTATGTGGGCATATTTCGGCAGCGCCCAGCCCATACCTTCGAAAATCGGAATCTGGCGCAATGTGTTCGTCAGGTGATCGTCGCCGCGAATAACCTGAGTGACCCCCATGTCGTGGTCATCTACGACAACAGCAAGCATATAGGTTGGCGTACCATCAGCTCGCAAAAGAATGAGATCATCAATCTCTTTTGCGTTGATGCTGACGTCACCCTGGACGTCATCAGAAAGCGCAATCTTCCCGTCGTCTGGCGCGCGCAATCGTACAACATAAGGCGCATCGTCAGATGGCGCGTCTTTTCCCTCCCTATACGGAGATCGAAAAGCAGCCATCAAGGCGTTGGCTTCGGCTTTCAAGGCTTCAATAGCTTCTGGCGATCCTTCGCCCGCTTTAACCTGAGCGAGCAGGCCCTGAGCTTTTTCTCGTCGTTCGGCTAATTCTTCCGGCGTTACGTAGCACTTGAAAGCTTTTCCGTTTGCGAGCAATTGCTGAGCGATCTCTACGTGGCGATCTGCTCGTTGGCTCTGGAAGACCGGCGGTTCGTCGGATTCAAGCCCGAGCCACTTCATTCCCGCGAGAATAGCGTCAATTGCTTCCTGAGTAGAGCGTTTGTGATCGGTGTCTTCAATACGAAGAAGGAACTTCCCGCCATGGTGACGTGCAAACAACCAATTGAAAAGGGCTGTTCTTGCGCCGCCAATATGCAAAAATCCCGTTGGTGAGGGAGCAAAGCGGGTGATTACAGTCATTAAACGCCTCGTAAATCCTGTTCGGAGCACGCTAACGTCGTCCGGACGCAGGCGGCTGGTTCGTAATGTGAGCCTGGACGGCCAACGGGCTGTGAAGAAGCTGCTGCTTCTCAAAAGCGAAACAAGCCAAGGCTATTTCCAGCGCATGCTCTGGGTGCCTGTCGCGTTTGCAGCGGGTTGTGCTGCCTACTTTGCAGGCGATCAAGAACCCGGCTGGTTCGCGTATGCGTGCGCCTTAACCGCCTTAGTTGCCGGAGGTTTGATGGCGATGCGCGTGGCGTCGTCACTGCGGGCTTTGCCAGAGTTTGCGCTTATTCTCATGGCCTTCGCTATTTTCGGCTTTTGCTACAGCGCTTTTCGTACGTACACAATGCCATATAGGGGAATTCCTGCACCTTTTGAGCGTGTCATGGTCGAGGGCTGGGTTACTGAAATCTCCGGTCATTCGGAAAGAATTCGTATCTCGATAAATGTTCACGCAATATCAGATATCCTTCCCGAAAATATGCCCGAAACTGTCCGGTTATCACAGCGTCCTGACGAGGCGCTCATGCCAGGGCGTTTTGTCCGATGCTTTGCATCTCTTCAGCCGCCACCATCCCCGATGCTTGCAGGAGATTATGATTTTGAACGCAACGCGTTCTTTGATGGGCTGGGGGGCGTTGGATATGTTTTTGGGCGATGCGAGCCTGGAAGGCTTTCGCAAGCTGATAGTTCTGTGAACGGCTTTGCGCTTTGGGTGAACGCTGAGCGAAGACAGCTTGCCGCTCATATTGCGTCCATGTCCGGTGATGGTGCAGGGCTGGCCGCAGCCTTACTGACGGGTAATAGAAGTTATCTTTCCGAGGAAGACGAGGAGACTCTGAGGGCGTCAGGTCTGGCGCATTTGCTGGCGATATCAGGGCTGCATATGGGGCTGGCTGCGGGGGTATTTTATTTCGGTATCTTCCGCATGTTGGCACTTTTTCCCGCGATTGCGTTGCGTATTCCGCTGCAGAAGGTCGCTGGCATAGGCTCGTTAGTCGCTATTACGGCGTACCTGTTGTTTTCCGGTGCCAGTGTGGCGACCCAGCGTGCATACATCATGGTGATGTCGGTCTTGGTATATTCCCTATTCGACCGACCCTTATTATCGTTTCAGGCATTGGCCATCGCGATGATGTCGGTGCTGCTTCTGGCTCCGTGGTCTGTTCTGACGCCTGGCTTTCAGATGAGCTTTGCCGCGACTGGCGCACTACTCGCCGGCTATAGGAATTTCGATAAACATAAAACAGCGCGTCAGGGTGTCCTTCACAAATCGGTATTGCCATTTCTGGATGGTCTGGTTCGAACAAGCTGGATAGCCGGGTTAGCAACAATGCCGTTCGCGCTATACCATTTTGGACGGGCTGCACCCTTAGGCTTCTTCGCCAACATTCTGATTATGCCGATAATCACGCTGGTATGCGTTCCTATCGCTGCCATTAGCGTCGTTCTACTGCCGTTTGGTTTAGGTGATATGGGACTCGAGGCTCTCACACATGCATTGGGATGGGTGTTAGATCTTGCAGTTCATTTTACGCAGGATTGGAACGGTTGGCGACGCTTCGTGCCAGGGCAAATGCCCGTCGAGGTATTCCTCGCAATGGTTGGAGCTTTAGCGTGCTGGACGATCGTTCGAAGCAATCGTATCGCTGTCATGATCGCATTTTCCGGAATAGCGGTAGTTATGTGGCTGATGTCCCCCAAGCCGACGATGATCTATGACGGTGCCGGACATATTTTCGTTCGCGAACAATCAGACTGGATCGAACTTGATATTGGGGGCCGGGGCCTACGGCCGTTACGCTTTGCGGACGTTAGCGAACACGTTTGCACTCAGGGCTGTGACGTTCTGGACGGCTCAGTGCGCGTCGATCAAACTGAAAATGCCATTCAACTCACGAGCGCTGATGGCAATTCTATTCAAATAGAAAAGAGCGACCCAAGGGTCGCTCATATCTTTGATACTGGCGAAGGATACGAAATTCGTTGGTCAGATCGATACAGATGTCGACCGTGGAGCAACCAATACCCGGACTGCCACTAACCGGTTCAATTGTACTTTCTGATCAGAGCGACGAGTTTACCCTGAACGCGCACCCGGTCAGGACCGAATATACGGGTCTCGTATTTTGGGTTGGCAGCTTCCAGTGCAATAGAGCCGCCTTTTTTGCGGAAGCGCTTCAGTGTTGCTTCTTCCTCGTCGATCAACGCAACAACGATGTCGCCGGACACGGCGGTTTCGCCCGGATTGCAAATGACGATATCGCCATCCAGAATTCCGGCTTCAATCATCGAGTCACCTTTTACTTCGAGCGCAAAGTGATCGCGACCTTCGATGCCCTGTGGTGGCACGACTCGGTCGACCTCATGCTGAATGGCTTCAATCGGAACGCCGGCCGCGATACGACCAAGAAGTGGCACAGTGTCGTTCGCCGGTACTTCAGTTTCGAATTCATTCGAAACTATGCTTGGCTTGAACGGTCCTTTTGGTCGGCTTTGTGTTCCGCCGGACGCAGCTGAATCAGGAAGTTTGATTACTTCGAGTGCGCGGGCTCGATTAGCGAGGCGTCTAAGAAAGCCGCGTTCTTCGAGCGCGGTAATCAGACGGTGAATGCCAGACTTGGACGCGAGGTCCAAAGCCTCTTTCATTTCGTCGAAAGAAGGAGAAACACCAGTTTCCTGGATACGATGATGGATAAAGAGCAACAATTCGCGCTGTTTGACCGTAAGCATTTTAAGTTCCGATCTGATTAGAGTCGTGTTTTGTTCTACATCCGTTCGTTTTGTTCGTCAATTCTCTGTAGTATAAACAAGCTTTTTTACAGCGAGTTCGCGTTCTGTTTCTTTCATGAGGCTTTCACCGATAAGAAAACGTCTATATCCGCTCATGCGGAGCCGCTCGATGTCTCCTACCGTCTTCACACCGCTTTCGGACACCATGTGATTATTGGCATCGGCGCCTGACGCGAGCCGTTCCGAGACGCCAAGATCGGTCGTCATTTCTTTGAGGTTGCGATTATTCACGCCGATAAAATCGGCACCGATCGCATGAGCCCGCTCAAGTTCTGCTTCATCGTGAACTTCTACAAGAGCATCAAGCCCAACTTCCTTCGCTGTATGGAGGAGCTCCGAAGCGAGAGCGTTATCAAACGATGCCATGATGATCAGAATGCAATCAGCTTCATGGGCTCGCGCTTCCAGTATCTGGATCGGATCCAGCATGAAGTCTTTTCTAAGGATTGGCATCGAAACAGCGTCTCGAACCAGTTTCAGGTCCGAAAGACTGCCGCCGAAACTCGGGCCATCCGTTAGAACTGAGAGACAGGTTGCGCCACCATTCTCATAGTCTCGTGCAACTGCTGCCGGGTCGGCGCCCATGAGAATGTCACCGGCAGAAGGGCTCTTTCGTTTAATCTCACAAATGAGCGCGTTTCGCCCGGCAGCTACCGTTGCATTCATGCTTGAAAGAAAGCCACGCGGAGCAGGGAGCGTTTTAATGTCGCGGAGAAAGGACTCTTCGGTGCGTTCCGCGCGCAGCGCTTTCACTTCATCTCGTTTGTATGCGTTAATTCGATCTAGCGCGGTCGTCATGACGTTGCTGCCTTCAGCTTGTTGAGAGTTTCTCGTGCTGCGCCGGACGCGATGGCGTCTGACGCCATTTCCGCACCGTCTCGTAGCGTAGTCGCTTTGCCTGTGAGATGGAGGCCGGCAGCGGCGTTTAAGACCACTGCATCCCGAAATGGGGAAGCCTTATCTGAGAAAAGATCAGTAATGGCTTTTGCATTCTGATCCGGGGTTCCGCCTTGGAGTGTAGACAGCGGACTCACTGGAAGTCCCGCGTCGGAAGGGTGGATCACGATTTCATCCAGACCATTCTCGGTAACGTCTACAACAAGGGTTTCACCGGCAATCGACAGCTCATCAATTGTCAGACCATCGTTCATCTTGCCGTGCACCACCCAGGCGCGCTCGATTTTCAGTGCTTGAAGTGTTTCGGCCATAGGGCGCAGCCAGTGTGGATCATAGACACCCAAGATCTGGTGACTCGCTCCCGCTGGGTTCGAGAGTGGGCCTAGCTGGTTGAACACTGTGCGAATGCCAAGGCTGGCACGTACAGGAGCAACATGGCGCATCGCGGAGTGGTGCGATCTGGCGAAGAGGAAGCCAATTCCGGCAGTTTTGATTGCGTCGAGGAATTGCTCCTCAGAGATGTCTAGGCCTACACCTAACGCCTCGAGCACGTCAGCGGAGCCGGTCTTTGGCGGTACGGATCGGTTTCCGTGCTTAGCTACAGTCACGCCGCAAGCTGCGGTCACAATGGCGCTGGCTGTCGACGTGTTGAGGCTGGTCCAGCCAAGGCCGCCAGTGCCACAGGTATCAAGAACGACACCGTCCAACTTAATCCGTTTTGCTGTGCGCCGCATGATCCGCGCTCCGGCAAGGAGTTCTGTGCTCGTCTCGCCGCGAACAGCCAGACCCATCAGGAATGCCCCGATGCGATCCGGAGGAACTTCTCCGTTAAGAATTTCAGCAAATGCGCCTTCAAGGATTTCAACGCTGAGGGTTTCTTTGCGCGCAATAGCCTTGATCGCAGTAGAAATGACGTCCGACATGGTTGTTCCCTAGGTTCAGTCTGGCGTGGCTCTATGCGCTCTTCGCCACCTTCAGAAAGTTTGCAAGCATCTCATGGCCGTGTTCGGTTTTGATGCTCTCCGGGTGAAACTGCACGCCAAAAACAGGACGTGATTCATGGTGCATCGCCATGATCTCACCGTCGTCGGTAAAAGCATCTGCGATCAGGCAATCTGGAAGGCTTGGAGGAGCGACCGCCAGGGAGTGATACCGAACAACGTCAAACGTCTCGGGGAGCCCTGCAAACAGAGCGCCGCCTTTTTGCTTGATCGTGCTGATCTTGCCGTGCCGAATTTCCATCGCGGTGACTACATCACCCCCCATAGCCTGACCAATGGACTGGTGACCGAGGCAAACGCCTAGAATGGGCAAGGAGTCTGGCGCGCGTTTAACAAAATCGACGCATATTCCGGCTTCGTTTGGCGTGCATGGGCCCGGTGACAGTACAACGGCTTCGGGCTTGAGCGCTAACGCCGCTTCCACGGTCATTTCATCATTTCGAATGACGTGCGCTTCTCCACCAACGTCAGCGAGGTAATGCGCCAGATTGTAGGTGAAGCTGTCGTAGTTATCGATAAGGAGGATCATTGATTGCCCTCGAACCGCGCTGCCATCTCTGCAGCCCGTTTCAGGGCCTGAGATTTATGCATTGTTTCCTGATATTCGTATTCTGGATCGCTATCGAGCACGACGCCGCCACCTGCCTGAATGTGCAGGCGGTCGTTTTCAATCACTGCGGTACGCAAGGCGATGCAGGTGTCGAGATCACCCTTCCATCCGAAATAGCCGACCGCTCCGCCGTAGACGCCGCGTGAGTTTCCTTCGAGCTCATCGATGATCTGCATGGCGCGAATCTTCGGTGCGCCAGAAACTGTGCCTGCAGGGAAGCCTGCCATTAACGCATCTTTCAGCGTTTTGTCGTCGCGAAGATTGCCTTCAACCTGCGATACGATGTGCATGACATGACTATAGTGTTCGACCACGAAGGACTCAGTGACTTCAACGCTGCCATACTGACAAACACGCCCGACGTCGTTTCGACCGAGGTCGAGCAGCATTAGATGCTCAGCGCACTCTTTAGCGTCATTCAACAAGCTTTCCTGACGACGCAGGTTTTCAGCCTTATCGTTAGATCTTGGCCTTGTGCCAGCAATCGGTCGAACGGACATACGGCCGTCGCGAACGCGAACTAGGATTTCTGGACTGCTACCAACGAGCTGGGCATCGCCAAGTCGCATATGGAACATGAATGCTGATGGGTTCAGCGATCTAAGCGAGCGATAATAGGCGAGGGATGAGTAAGGATAGTTGCAGGTGAAGCGCTGACTAGGAACGACCTGAAAAATATCCCCTGCTTTGATGTAGTCGCGCGCCTTCTCAACCGCATCAGCATAGGTCGTTTCGGAAAAGTTGGACTTAAATTCTAGCACCCGTTCGCTTTGACCGCGCGGCGTTGGAGAGCCGGGACCGTCCAGGGCTGCTTCAACTTCATCAAGAGCTTCAACCGCTTTTGCCTCTGCATCTGCACCATCGGATGATGTGCGTACGGAAGCTACCAGAATAAGCTCCTGATACAGGTGATCAAAAATCAGCACGACTCGTGGACGAACCAGCACAGCCTCCGGTACCGGAAGGACCTGTTCAGGTTTCTCGCCCACTGGCTCATAGTAACGGACCATATCGTAGCCAAGATAACCAAAGGCGCCGGCCGCCATAGGAGGCAAATCTTCTTCGGACTTGGCCCGAGCCGCTTCGGTAAATCGATCAAGGTCGACCAATGGATCATCAGAAGATGCTATGATTTCTGAAAAGTCAGAAGATCGGCTGGTCTGAGCAACGCCGTCCTGAACACGCCACCAGAGATCAGGTTTTACACCAATAAAAGAATATCGTCCGAGCTGATGACCACCCTGAATGGATTCAAACAGAAAGTGGCCAGGTTCTTCTGCACCGAGTTTGAGTATCGCGGAAATCGGCGTTTCCGTATCCGCGATACGTCGGCGTACAATGAGATGATCGGCCATTATAAACTTCTAACTACTGCACCGGTTGGTATTGTTCGAGATAGGTCGTGATCGCAGCATCGTTGATCTGGGCATTCACATTCTCGCGCGCCACGTCGAAGACGGCTTGTTCGAATTCTCCCGCGATCATCTGATTGAGATTGGACCTGATTGGGGCAGATGCTGCTGTTCTTTGATCGCCTTGAGGAACTTCAATGGCTTCAACAACGCCGATGAAATAACCCCGCTGAAGTGGAATAGAAAACGCCTGATCCAGTTCGCTCCCGAAAATTCGCGCCATCACTTCTGGAGGGAAGCCGATTTGTGGTCCAGATGAGCGTGCAATGGCCATTGGCGGACGATCAACTTCAAGATCCAGCTGCTGAGCTTCTGCGTTCAAAAAGGACCCGCCATTAATGCGCTCCATCATTGCTTCAGCGTATTCAGTGACTGCGGCCTGACGTTTCTGGGCGAAAACCACATCATAGAGCTCGTCTCGCATCTCTTCAAATTCAGGAAGGTAGGACGCGACCGTCTCGTCCAGGCGAATGATGTATTGCGTGTCACCACCGTCTTCGCGGAAGCTCATTTCATCTGGATAAAGCTGGAAGCCGAGCTCCAGAGCGCCTTCTATCTCGAGAAGGGCGCCGACACGGCGGCCCTGACGCGTAAATCCGCGCTCATCGACCGGCGGAAATGTGTAGACCGGCGATGAGATCATCTCTGCGATCTCGTGAATGGTACCACCTGATCCAACAGCATCATCGATTAAGTCGAAAGAGTCGGCATAAAGACGCGATGATTTGTACTCAGTGATCTCTGCGCGAAGTGTATCTGCCACGTCTTCGAGCGGGGTAGTTTCGCCTGGAATATCTTCAGTAGCGCGTACGATGACCCATTGGCCATTTGCAGCCTGAATTGGGCCATTCCATACATCGACAGGCGTGTCGAAGACTGCAGCGGCCAGATCAATGCTGGAGATAGCCGAACGCAGGTTGGTTTCAGTCGGAAGCTGGCGACCGTTAAAGGTCGCGACAATTGCTTGAGGATCTTCGCCACCAAGAAGGCGACCGAGCGCCTGGCGCGCGGTCGTTTCGTCTGCGAACGCAAACTGTTCGTATGTTCGGGTGCCCGGGCTGGTGAAGCGTGACTGTTGCGCGAGGTACTGATTTTCCAGTTCTTCGTCACTGATCGTTACCTGATGGATGAAATCTTCAGGGCGAACGGCGATAACGGAAAATCCGCGACGCTCCGGTTGCAGCATCATGCTGGTCTGAGCATCATAAAATTCGCGCAGCTCTTCTTCGGATGGTGGTTCGACGGCTTCTGGCAAGTCTCCGGCCTGCATTACGATGTAAGCGATCCGTCGACGTTCTTCGGAAAATACTGCGAGCAGCTCAGTCAGACCTTGTGGCGCTTGGACGTTGCTCGCGAGACCATCGCTCATAGCGAGAAAAGTCAGGTCGTCCTGCAGCCATTGTGTGAATTCAGTTTCCGTCTGGCCGCGTTCGTTCAGGAAATTGATGTAGCTGGTTCGGTCAAAGCCGCCGTGAATCGCGCTTCGGAAAATGTCGTTCTGCCGAATAACATCAATGACCGCCTGATCTGACGCTCGAATACCATTCCGCTCCAAATATTCCGCCTGAATGTTCCGGTTCGCGAGCTGGAAAACTAGTCCCTGAAGTTGACCGGATTGAGCGAGGTCTTGCTGCGTGCTGTTGCCGCCATTCTGATTGATGCGGTTAAGCAAGAACTCAGCCTCGCGATCGAGATCGGAGGATTCAACAGTACGATTTCCGACTGCTGCGAGGCTTGAACCAAGGTTCGGCGTGAAAATGTCATTGATGCCGAAGGATGCCATCGCAATGATCAACAGGCCGATGAGCACGAGGGCAACTTTTGAACGTAGAAGGTTCCGGAAAAGAGTGAGCATGAAGTAGTCCTGCGGCCAATCGCTTTATTTGCTTTCTTGCACGTGTCGATCTGGCTTGCTAGGCGGGATTGGTCTCTCATTCAAGATGGAATACGCTATGCTCAAGCCTTTGATTGCCGGAAACTGGAAGATGAACGGTCTGAAATCGTCTCTGACCGAAGCAGAATCACTAGTGGAAGGCCTTTCACAAGGCAATTACAGCGCAGACGTTCTCATCTGCCCTCCGGCTACATTAATTGATCGTATGGTTTCTGTATTTGACGGAAATGGCGTTTCAGTAGGCGGTCAGGATTGCCATGCAAAGGTATCAGGTGCGCACACTGGGGAAATCAGCGCGGAAATGATCTCCGACATGGGTGGTGCCTTCGTTATTGTTGGTCACTCTGAAAGACGCACTGATCACGGCGAGACGAACGCGGTCGTCCGTGACAAGGCTCAAGCCGCTTTGCGCGCTGGAATTACACCTATCGTATGCATTGGTGAGACATTGGAGCAGCGCGAGGCCGGTGAAACGCTGAGCGTTCTGGGTGGCCAGATCGCCAATTCTATCCCGCCGGGCGTTACTGGCGATCAATATGTCGTTGCGTATGAACCTGTGTGGGCGATCGGAACGGGCCTCGTGCCAGAGACCTCTGATATCGATACGGCGCACAATTTCCTGCGTAGTAAACTACAGGAAATAGGCATCGAAAACGCCGATAAGGTCCGCCTCCTTTATGGCGGTTCGGTGAAGCCGTCGAACGCCGTCGAAATTCTTGGCGTCCCTGAAGTAAATGGCGCGCTTGTGGGCGGCGCGAGTCTGAAAGCAGCAGATTTCCTAGGGATTATTGCCGGAGCCTGACAACAAGCTTGCGCTAGGGGCTTGGCTAAACCATTTGAGGGGTGTATCGGAACGCGCTTTGGTTCCGTGGAAAAGTAGGCGGTTATGGAAAACGTTATTTTAGTCGTACATATCATCGCATGTATCGGGCTTATCGGTGTCGTGCTGCTTCAACGTTCAGAAGGCGGCGCACTTGGCATTGGTGGCGGCGGTGGCGGTGGCCTAATGTCCGGCCGTGGCGCTGCGTCAGCGCTGACACGCACGACGATGATTCTTGCCGCTGTCTTTTTTGCGACCAGCCTTGTGCTCACTACGATTTCGACACGTTCTGCCGCATCCCAGGGATCGCTTGCTGACGCGCTCGAAGCTGCCGACCGCGAGCAGGATCAATTCCCTTCAGATCTCGACCTGTCTCCGTCTACTGAGCCTGCAATTCCGGAAAGTTCAGAGCCGGGAGTGCCTTCCGATCTGGATGCAGAAGCTCCATCTGATATGACGGTGCCTTCAGACATTGAAGAGCAGCAACCCACAGAATAATTTGAGCGTAAGCTCAAACTAACTCGAATCATTTCTCGAATCCTGTAAGCTACGAGTCCATGACGCGTTACATTTTCATTACTGGCGGCGTGGTTTCCTCGCTTGGGAAGGGTATTGCATCGGCTGCGCTTGGCGCGCTTCTGCAGGCCCGTGGTTATCGGGTTCGCCTGCGTAAGCTTGATCCTTATCTGAATGTCGATCCAGGCACGATGTCGCCTTATCAACATGGCGAAGTGTTCGTAACTGATGATGGCGCCGAGACTGATCTCGACCTCGGTCACTATGAGCGCTTTACAGGTGTTTCCGCACGACAAAGCGATAACATCACGACTGGCCGCATCTACCAGACGATTCTTGAAAAGGAGCGCCGCGGCGATTTTCTGGGTGCGACTATTCAGGTCATTCCGCACGTAACGGACGCGATTAAAGAGTTCGTTCTGAGCGATGCCGGCGACGTCGATTTCGTTCTGTGTGAGATCGGCGGCACTGTTGGCGACATTGAAGGGCTGCCGTTCTTCGAAGCTATCCGCCAGCTGGGACAGGAGCTCGGCCATGAGCGTGCGATCTTCATACACCTGACGCTGCTACCTTACATTCCTAGCGCAGGTGAAATGAAAACAAAGCCGACGCAGCACTCCGTTAAAGAGCTGCGCTCGATCGGAATCCAGCCGGATGTTCTGCTGTGTCGTTGCGACCGGCCAATTCCTGCAGACGAGAAGCGCAAGATCGCGCTCTTCTGTAATGTTCGGTCTGAGAGCGTTATCGAGGCACCTGATGTCTCTCATATCTACGAAGTGCCGCTTTCCTACCACAATGAAGGTCTCGACGCGGAAGTTTTGCATCATTTCGGCATGAAGGGCGCTCCTCTGCCGGACCTGACACGCTGGCAGCAGATTTCAGATATTCTGCGCAAACCGGATGGCGAAGTACGTATCGGTCTCGTTGGTAAGTATACCGTGCTGCCTGATGCCTATAAGTCGGTCATGGAAGCACTCAATCATGGCGGTCTTGCGAACAATGTGAAGGTCAATATCGAGCTGATCGATTCGACCCCGCTGGATGACGAGAATGCTGATCTCGAAGTGCTCGACGGTCTGAACGGTATTATTCTGCCGGGTGGCTTCGGTAAGCGCGGCGCTGCAGGGAAAATGCGTGCGGCGCGATTCGCTCGAGAACGCGACATCCCTTGCTTCGGCATCTGTTACGGCATGCAGCTCTCAGTCATAGAGGCAGCTCGTACACTGGCTGGCATTTCGGGCGCCGGGACAACGGAGTATGACGAACCTTCAGACGCTCTCGTTGGCTTTATTGAAGAATGGACGCGCGACAATGTTCGCGAAACCCGTTCGAAAGATGGTGATCTGGGCGGAACCATGCGTCTGGGCGCGTATCCAGCGACTCTCAAGCCGGGGAGTAAAGTTGCTGAGGCCTATGGCACCGAAACCATTGAAGAGCGTCACCGTCACCGCTACGAGGTGAACATCAAATATAAAGAAGCACTTGAAGACGCAGGCATGGTCTTTTCAGGTCTGTCGCCAGATGGTGTGCTTCCAGAAATCGTCGAGCTTAAGGATCACCCTTGGTTCGTTGGCGTTCAGTTCCACCCTGAACTCAAATCCAGACCATTCGAACCGCATCCACTGTTCGCCAGCTTTATCGGCGCTGCAGTAACGCAAAGCCGATTAGTCTGATATATAGTCTGTCTGATAACCGATGGAAAAATGTCGATCCGTGTTCAAGACGGGTTGATGTTTTTGCGATGAGGTGTATTAGACGCGTTTTGGTTTTCCGGGCCCAGCCCGATTAATACTCAGGAATAGACACATGGCAGTTCCTAAGCGGAAGACGACGCCGTCAAAGCGTAACATGCGCCGCGCGCACGATCGTCTCAAAGGCAACACATTTATCGAAGATGCGGATTCTGGTGAACTGCGTCGCCCACACCACATTGACCTGAAGTCAGGCATGTATCGTGGTCGACAAGTGCTTGAACCAAAAGACGACTAAGTGCATTAGGTCTCTCAGCGTCAAGTAAGAGGGACCGCAATGACTGAAATCGTTGATATCTACGCTCGTGAAATTCTCGACAGCCGGGGCAATCCGACTGTCGAGGTGGAAGTAACTCTAGAAGATGGCTCTATGGGCCGCGCAGCAGTTCCTTCCGGTGCTTCCACTGGTGTACACGAAGCACACGAGCTGCGCGACGGTGGCGACCGTTATCGCGGCAAGGGCGTTCGTCAGGCTTTAGAGGCTGTGAACGGCGAAATTTTCTACGCACTCTCCGGCATGGAATCAGAAGATCAGCGACGTCTCGATATGACGCTGATTGAACTCGACGGCACCGAGAATAAATCTCGCCTGGGCGCAAACGCGCTTCTCGGCGTGTCTCTCGCAAACGCACACGCGGCCGCTGAAGCGTCAGGCCTTCCACTCTATAGATATGTTGGTGGTGCGAACGCATGTGTTCTGCCTACGCCTATGATGAACATCATCAATGGCGGCGAGCATGCAGACAACCCGATCGATGTTCAGGAATTCATGATCATGCCGGTTGGTGCGAGCAGCATGGCAGAATCGATCCGCATGGGTGCCGAAGTCTTCCACACACTTAAAGCCAAGCTTCAGGCTGACGGCCACAACACAAACGTTGGAGACGAGGGCGGCTTTGCCCCAAATCTTTCGTCAACTGAAGATGCCATTGCTTACATCATGAAAGCGATTGAGGCGGCTGGATATACTCCAGGCGATGATTGCGTTCTCGCTTTGGACGTCGCTTCTACAGAATTCTTCAAAGACGGCATTTATTCTCTGGCGGGCGAGGGCAAGAACCTCGGCTCTCAGGAGATGGCCCGCTACCTTGAGAATCTTGTTTCGAAGTATCCGATCGTGTCTATCGAAGACGGTATGGCGGAAGATGACTGGGAAGGCTGGAAAATGCTTACGCAGGCAATCGGCGACAAATGTCAGCTGGTCGGTGATGATCTATTCGTGACCAACCCTAAGCGCCTAGCGATGGGCCTCGAAAAGGGTGCAGCGAACTCGATCCTGGTCAAAGTGAACCAGATCGGTACGCTGACCGAGACCCTTGATGCTGTCAGCCTTGCTCAGCGCAATTCTTATTCTGCTGTCATGTCTCACCGTTCCGGTGAAACCGAAGATACAACGATTGCGGACCTTGCGGTTGCGACGAATTGCGGTCAGATCAAAACAGGATCGCTTGCGCGTTCTGACCGTCTCGCGAAATACAACCAGCTGATTCGTATCGAGGAAGATCTCGACGAGCAGGGCCTATACGCGGGTCGTCGTACGCTGAAGGCTTAACGGAATCATAACGCCTCTTCGCGACATTCATGAAGTTGTTCGCGAAGAGGCTCCTTTCCATGAAATTTCCGGTCGTCAGCCTGGTTCTGCTTGGTGGAATTAGCTATCTCGGCTATCATGCAATAGCGGGACAGCAGGGACTTTCCCAATGGAGTCGCATGCAGGATGATGTCCGTGGGTTAGAGCAGCAGCGCGCCTCTCTGATATCGCATCGCGACGAATTATCTTCGCAAATTCAAAGGCTTTACTCGGATTCTTTGGATGACGATCTGATTGAGGAACTGGCTCGTCAGAAGTTTCATTTCGTCTATCCGAATGAAATAATTCTCGAGCCTCCCGAATTAACATCCCTGCAACCCGAAAACGAAGACCTTTTCAGTCTTAGCAATTGAGCGGCGAATTGTTATGTTCTCCCCAAATAGGGAGCACAGATTTGAGTAAGTCACCCCGCAAAGCGAAAATTACGACTGACCAAAAACTTAAATTCTACAAAGACATGCTTTTGATCCGGCGTTTCGAGGAAAAAGCCGGTCAACTTTATGGTCGAGGCCTAATCGCAGGTTTCTGCCATCTATACATTGGACAAGAAGCCGTAGTTGTCGGCATGCAGGACTGTATAGGTGACGGCGATCAGGTTGTTACCGGATACCGCGATCACGGCCATATGCTGGCATGCGGCATGGATCCTGATGGTGTGATGGCCGAGCTGACCGGTCGCGAGGGAGGCTATTCCCGCGGCAAGGGCGGTTCCATGCATATGTTCTCCCGCGAGAAAAACTTCTTTGGTGGCCACGGCATTGTTGGCGCACAGGTCCCAATCGGCACCGGTCTCGCATTTTCCAATAAATACAAAGAAACCGACCGTGTGTGTCTGACCTATTTTGGTGATGGCGCAACGAACCAGGGCCAGGTGTATGAGGCGTTCAACATGGCCTCACTCTGGAAGCTGCCGGTCGTATACGTAATCGAGAACAATATGTACGCGATGGGAACGAGCGTTGAGCGCCATGCGTCCGAGACTGAGCTCTTCAAGCGCGGCATCTCGTTTGAGATCGAAGGCATGGAAGTAGACGGCATGGACGTCATGAAAGTCCGGGAAGCCGGCATGAGAGCCGTTGAGCACGCTCGTTCAGGTAAGGGTCCAATGATTCTCGAGATGAAAACCTATCGCTACCGTGGTCACTCCATGTCCGACCCTGCGAAATACCGTAAGCGGGAAGAAGTAGACGATATTCGTTCTCACCATGACCCAATTGAAGGCCTTAAGAAGCAGCTGATTGAGGCCGGCGAAGCCTCTGAGGATGATCTGAAGGCAATCGACAAAGACATCAAAGCCGTTGTCGCTAAGTCTGTTGATTTTGCACAAGAGAGCCCACTACCGGATCCGAAGGAACTTTGGACCGATGTGCTTGTCGAAGCGGAGGGCGTGTAATGTCTGTTGAAATCATGATGCCAGCGCTGTCTCCGACGATGGAAGAAGGCACGCTCTCCAAATGGCTCGTCAAAGAAGGTGACACCGTCTCTTCCGGCGATGTGATCGCTGAAATTGAAACCGACAAAGCGACCATGGAAGTCGAAGCCGTTGACGAAGGTACGATAGCCAAAATTCTTGTCGAAGCCGGCACAGAAAACGTCAAAGTGAATAGCGTAATCGCTATGCTTGCGGAAGAAGGTGAAGACGCAGCTTCTGTAGAAGCGCCATCCAGCCAGCCTGCCGAAACAATAAGTGGCGATGAAGACGCTGAGGCAGCACCTGAAGTCGAGGACGATGTTGCCGAAGGCGCGGCAGGTCCTAAGCCTGACTTCAAACCGTCTAATGACCCGGAGGTTCCGGAAGGCACAACCTTCAAGGAAACCACCATCCGCGACGCGCTTCGCGATGCGATGGCTGAAGAAATGCGCCGCGACGAATCTGTGTTCGTAATGGGCGAGGAAGTCGCTCAGTACCAAGGTGCCTACAAAGTGACGCGCGGTCTGCTAGACGAGTTCGGTGACAAGCGCGTGGTGGATACGCCAATCACCGAGCACGGTTTTGCCGGTCTTGGAGTCGGCGCCGCGTTCGGTAAGTTGAAGCCGATCGTTGAGTTCATGACGTTCAACTTCGCAATGCAGGCGATTGACCAAATCATCAACTCTGCTGCGAAGACGCTTTATATGTCGGGTGGCCAGATGGGCTGCTCGATTGTATTCCGTGGCCCAAACGGCGCTGCGTCTCGCGTTGGTGCGCAGCACAGCCAGGACTACTCAGCCTGGTATGCACATGTACCTGGCCTGAAAGTTGTTGCGCCGTATGATGCCGCTGATGCGAAAGGCCTCCTCAAGGCCGCCATCCGTGATCCGAATCCAGTCGTCTTCCTTGAGCACGAACTTCTCTACGGTGAGACGTTCGATGTCCCCGATGTTGAAGATTGGGTCCTCCCAATCGGCAAGGCGAAGGTCCGCCGCGAAGGCACAGACGTAACGCTCGTCGCACATTCTCGTATGGTTGGGTTCGCTCTTGAAGCGGCAGAGCAGCTCGCTGAAGCGGGTATAAGCGCTGAAGTGATCGATCTGCGCTCGCTTCGACCGCTCGACACCGATACCGTCGTAGAAAGCGTGAAGAAAACGAACCGTCTGGTCTGCTGCGAAGAAGGCTGGCGCTATATGGGCGTTGGCGCTGAAATCGTAGCAACCGTTATTGATGAGGCGTTCGATTATCTTGATGCGCCGCCAGCGCGCGTGCACCAAGCCGACGTTCCGTTGCCATACGCTGCGAATCTCGAAGCGCTTTCACTCCCGGGAACTGAAGACATCGTCAAAGCCGCTAAAGCGGTTTGCGAAGGCATATAGGAGGTCGTCATGGCTATTGAAATTACCATGCCAGCGCTCTCTCCGACGATGGAAGAAGGCAAACTGGCAAAATGGCTTGTCAAAGAAGGTGATACTGTTTCTTCCGGGGATGTGATCGCCGAAATCGAAACCGACAAGGCGACCATGGAAGTGGAAGCCATTGATGAGGGTACGGTGGCCAAAATCCTCGTAGAGGAAGGCTCGGAAGGCGTTAAGGTGAACTCCGTTATCGCCATGCTTGCTGAAGACGGAGAAGACGCGTCCGACGTATCTGCTCCTAGCGGCGATGCTAAGCCTCCAAAACAGGAGGCTGAAGCAGAAAAGGCAGGCGCCAAACCGGAGCCTAAGCCAGAGCCAGAAAAAGAAACGTCAGTAGAGCCTGAGAAGCCAAAGGCTCTGGCGACCACGCAAAAGGATGGCGATCGTATCAAAGCGAGCCCCCTTGCGCGCCGAATTGCGGCTCAAAAGGGTGTGGACCTTGGATCTGTAAAAGGGTCCGGACCTCATGGGCGTATCATTCGAAAAGACGTTGAAGCGGCTGAGGCCGGAGCGCCTGCGAAGCCGCAAGCGGCAGCTTCACCGGTTAAGCCAGATGGACTCATTCTGCCTCAAGTACTTGATGACCGTATTTATGCGCTGGATAGCTACGAGCTCGTTCCGCTCGACGGTATGCGGAAAACGGTGGCCAAGCGTCTGACCGAGAGCTTTATGCAGGTGCCGCACTTCCCTCTGGAAGTGGATATCCAACTGGATAAGCTTCTGTCGTCTCGGTCGGCTATCAATGCGGCTGCGCCTGAAGGCGTAAAGGTCTCAGTGAATGACATGCTGATCAAAGCCTCTGCACTCGCTCTCATGGCAGAACCTGACTGCAATACGAGTTACACAGATAACGGGATCGCTTATCACAAGTCAGCTAACATCTCAGTTGCTGTAGCGATTGATGGTGGCTTGATCACGCCTGTCATCCGAGACGCTCAATCCAAAGGACTTCGCGAGATTTCTGAGGAGATGAAAGATCTGGCGACGCGCGCCCGCGACCGGAAGCTCAAGCCGCAGGAATATACAGGTGGAACCTTCTCCATCTCCAATCTGGGCATGTTCGGCATCAAATCGTTCGGTTCCATCATCAATCCACCAGAGGGCATGATCATGTCTGTTGGTGCCGGTGAGAAACGCGCAGTTGTTGCTGATGACGGAAGCATTGTTGCACGAACCGTGATGAGCGTAACCCTCACATGCGATCACCGCGTTATAGGTGGCGCTGAGGGCGCAAAATGGCTGCAAGCCTTCAAGCGTTTCGTTGAGACGCCTGAAGCGATGCTTCTGTAAACCGGCTGAGAGGACAACCAAATGTCAGAAAAATATGATCTGATCATCGTCGGTTCCGGCCCTGGCGGATATGTGGCGGCGATCCGTGCGTCTCAGCTAGGTCTTAAGACGGCCATCGTCGAACGGGATGCCTTGGGGGGTGTTTGCCTCAACTGGGGCTGTATTCCGACCAAAGCTCTGCTCCGCACTGCTGAAGTTTATCACCAGATGCAGAATGCGTCGGCTTACGGGCTGAAAGCCGACAATGTCAGCTTTGATCTTGATGCGGTGGTCAAACGGTCTCGTCAGATTGCGGGTCAGCTCTCGGGCGGCGTGAAGCACCTGATGAAGAAGAATAAGATCACGGTTATTGAAGGTGAAGGTCGCGTCGCCAAAGGCGGGGCTGCACCTAAAGTGATTGTGACAGGCAAAGACGGCAAAGAAACGACCTACGAGCCTAAAAACGTTCTTCTGGCGACTGGCGCTCGTGCGCGTACGATTCCTCCAGCTGGCCTCGAGCCGGATGGAAAATTTATCTGGACCGCCAAAGAAGCCATGGTGCCTGACACCATGCCTAAAAAGCTTCTTGTGATTGGTTCTGGCGCTATCGGCATCGAGTTTGCCAGCTTTTACAATGCGCTTGGTGCTGAGGTCACTGTCGTTGAGATGATGGACCGAATCCTTCCTGTTGAGGATGAAGAGATCTCCTCAATGGCGCTGAAATCATTTCAGAAACAGGGGATGAATGTCGTTACTGGCGCGAGCGTCGAAGGCGTCAAATCAGGTAAGGATCAGATTACCGCGACCATTAAGGGCAAAGACGGAAAGACGACGAGCGAGTCATACGACCGTATCGTGCTCGCAATCGGGATTGTCGGAAATGTCGAAGGATTGGGTCTCGAAGAGCTCGGTGTAAAAGTTGACCGAACTCATGTTGAGGTGAATGGCTTTGGACAAACCAATATCAAAGGTCTCCACGCAATCGGCGACCTGACAGGTCCGCCCTGGCTGGCACACAAAGCTAGCCATGAGGGGATTGTCTGCGTCGAAAAAATTGCAGGTAAGAACCCTCACGCCTTTGAGGCCTGGAACATTCCGGGATGCACGTATTGCCACCCGCAGATTGCTTCCGTTGGCCTGACAGAGGCCAAGGCAAAGGAAGCGGGCCACAAAGTAAAAGTGGGCAAGTTCCCGTTCATCGGCAACGGCAAGGCGATCGCGCTTGGTGAACCGGAAGGTCTCATCAAAACCGTGTTCGACGAGAAAACAGGCGAACTGCTCGGTGCTCACATGATTGGTGCAGAAGTGACAGAGCTTATTCAGGGCTATGTCGTGGCGCGCCAAGGCGAGCTCACTGAGGCAGAGCTTATGGAAACTGTCTTCCCGCACCCGACACTCTCAGAGATGATGCATGAGAGCGTGCTGGATGCCTATGGTCGTGTCGTACACATGTAATCACGCTTCTGGCGGGGTAACCCCCGCCAGTTCGAGCGCTTTCTTGCTGACACTGCCGTAATCCACTTTACCAGTGCCCAGCACTGGAATTTCTTCGACATGGAAAACTTTGCGCGGAACGGCGAGCTCTGAAACGCCGTGATTTTGCGCCCATGCCAGAAGGTCAGGGCGGTTTACGGCTTCCGCGTCGGACAGGAGCACAACCTGTTCGCCTTTTCGTGGGTCAGGGATGGTCGCAGCGGCGTGCATATTGTCTGGCCAGATAGCGGAGGCGCAGTTTTCGACAACCGCCAGAGACACCATTTCGCCTCCCACCTTCGCGAAACGTTTCACACGCCCACGGATACGAATGAAGCCCTGGTCGTCAACCGTGACGATATCACCGGTGTCGTGCCAACCATCGACGGGGGGCTCCAATATACCTGGAGCTGACGAACGCAGATAGCCTTTCATCACGTTAGGGCCGCGAACGAATAATCGGCCGCCTGCTTCAATTCCCGGAACAGGCTCAAGCTTGTGCTCCATGCCCGGCATCAACTGACCGACTGTGCCAGGAACGTTGCCACCAACGGAATTCGCCGCAACAACCGGCGAGGCTTCGGTTGCGCCATAGCCTTCCAGAATTTCGATATTGTATTTCTTCCGCACCATCTGGCGGGTCTCATCGCGCACACGTTCAGCGCCGCATACCGACAGGCGAAGGGTTGCAAGATCGCCCTGGTCACCCGCGCGCGCATATTGTGAGATGAATGTGTCAGTCGCCAGAAGAATAGTGGAACCGGTGTCACGAATACGGTGGGCGATTTCCCTTGGCTGGAGCGGAGTAGGGTGGAAGATGCTCTTGATACCTGCAATCAACGGCAACACCGCGCCAACAGTCAGGCCAAAACAATGAAATGTTGGAAGCGGATTAAAGAGGATGTCGGTCTCGGGATAAAGATCGATATGTGCGCGGACCTGCTCGACATTCGAAAGTACATTTTCGTGAGAGAGGACAACGCCTTTTGGGTCGCCCTCAGTACCCGAGGTAAACAGCACAACGCCCGTACTCTTATAGCTCGGCGAAGCTTTAAAGAGTGATGGAAAGATCGGTCCGAGTCCGCCGGCGATCTTGTCGCCCAGCGATAGGCCTTCACGAACATCCTCGAGATAGATGATTTCGAAGTCTTCCGACAATTGCTCGATAAGTGGTTCAAGGTTTCCGAGTTCGACGAACTTGTGAGCCGTGATCACTTTTGTAACCTGCGCCGCTTTACCAGCAGCTTTGAGGTTTCGACTGCCCGCCGTGAAGTTGAACATTGCGGGTACGCGACCATACGCTTCAAGCGCGTAAAAGCCGATCACGGCACCGGCGCCAGTCGGCAGCATCAGACCGACATGCTCGCCTTTGTCTGTCAGCTTTTTGAGCGCATTGCCGAGAGCAAAAGATGCTTGCACAATCTCTTTGTAGGTGAGGGTTCGGCCGTCACCATCTACGAGAATCTCGCGCTTACTGCCAAACTGAGATTTTGCCTTCAGAAGCGCTGAAAATAGGTCTGTTTTTGCCCTCCCAGGGCGAAACTCATAGGTGGTCGCCGCCATCCGAGTTCTCCGTGTAATATTTTTGTGACGCACCGTGTAACATTATGTCACTAGTCGTGAAAGTCACTGAGTGCATGAGTGTTATGCATAAACGCGCAGAACAGTCGTCAGTTTCCACTTGATGAATGGGGAGAAAAGGCTCATTTGAAGCCTATGGCCAAACTCATAGATACGCGTGACCTTTCGACGGCCAAGTCCGCCGACTTCCGTCACCCGGAAAAACGTAATCGCCCCGATACACCGCTTCTGCGTAAGCCGGACTGGATCCGTGTGAAAGCGCCTGTCAGCTCCGGGTACACCGAGACACGCTCGATCGTAAAAGAGAAAAACCTCGTTACGGTGTGTGAAGAGGCGGGTTGCCCGAATATTGGCGAGTGCTGGGAACAGAAGCACGCGACAATGATGATTATGGGCGATACGTGTACACGGGCCTGCAGCTTCTGCAACGTTCGCACGGGACTTCCCGCGGCGCTGGATGTGGATGAGCCGCGCCGGGTTGGCGAAGCCGTTGCCTCAATGGAACTCAAGCACGTCGTTATTACATCTGTAGACCGAGACGACCTTGCCGATGGTGGCGCTGAACATATCGCGCAGACGGTGCGCGCAATTCGTGAGGCCGCTCCGCAAGCGACTATCGAGATCCTGACGCCAGATTTCCTGCGTAAAGGTGATGCCGCAAATATCGCAATCGATTCAAAGCCGGACGTTTTCAATCATAACCTTGAAACCGTGCCTCGCCTTTACCTGTCGATTCGTCCAGGTGCTCGTTATTACCATTCCCTACGCCTTCTGGAGCGCGTGAAAGAGCGTGACCCTGAACAGTTCACAAAGTCCGGTCTTATGGTCGGCCTAGGCGAGACCAAAGAAGAAATCATGCAGGTCATGGATGATATGCGTTCTGCCGGCGTCGACTTCATCACGATTGGCCAGTACCTGCAGCCTACACGTAAGCACGCTGCTGTAGACAGGTTCGTAACGCCAGACGAATTCAAAGCGCTTGAAACAATTGCGCGCGCAAAGGGCTTCCTGATGGTCTCCGCGTCTCCGCTGACACGTTCAAGTTATCACGCGGGCGATGACTTCCAGCAGCTGCGTGCCGCGCGCCAGGCTCAACTGAAAAACACGGACGCGTAAGTTCAGACTTCATGACACGCGTCAGACGTACCATCAGGATCGACCATACGGCCGATAATCTGTTCGAGCTTGTGTCCGGGATCGAGACCTATCCGGATTTCATCAAATGGATTTTATCCATGGCGGTGAAGCCGGTGAGCTCGACTGGCACAACTATGGAGCGTATCGGAACGGCTCAGGTGGGATTCCGAGGATTTTCGGAGACCTTTGCAACCAAGGTTATGTCGGATGCGGAAGCACGCACAGTCGAAGTGTCTCTCGTACGCGGGCCGCTGAAGCACCTGAACAATTCATGGAAGTTTATTCCACGCGGCGACGCGACCGATGTCGAGTTTTTCGTCGATTTCGAATTCAAGAACCTCATCTTGCGGGCGCTCGCGAGCGCGAATTTCGAACTCGCGATGAACCGAATTATGGCTGCGTTTGTGAGTGAAGCGGATCGTCGTTATGGACGTTCTTCAGCGTCCTGAGACGCTTTCAAGCAGCATCTCAAGTGCGATCTCGACGCTCGCGATACGAATCTCCGAGCGTCCGATATCTCCAAAATTTTCCTGACGGTGTCTGATCGGTGCGTTCTCGCGAGCTAGCGCAAAATGTACTGTTCCGACTGGCTTCATGCGCGTTCCGCCACCCGGGCCTGCAACGCCGGTAATTGAGATCGCCACATTCGCCCGGCTTTCCTCCAGAGCGCCTTCGGCCATGGATCGCGCGACAACCTCGCTCACTGCGCCGTAATCAGCGATGATATCTCCGGGCACACCCAGCACTTCTTCCTTGGCTTTATTCGAGTAGGTAATGAATCCACGTTCGAACACGGCGGAAGACCCTGGAATCTCAATAAGCGCTGCTGACAAAAGACCGCCGGTACAGCTCTCTGCTGCGACGATTTTCAGGCGCCGTTGTTGGGCATCATCGAGGACAAGGCGGGCTAGGTTGAGCACACGATCTGTAAACACGGACGACTCCCTTGGTTCTGAGTGTAAAGCCTTGCTGAGTTTCAGTCAGCTGTCGAGTGCGAAGGAAGGCGGATCGAACAAATTGCCTGGGCAGCGATGCCCTCTTCGCGGCCCGTGAAGCCGAGGCGTTCCGTTGTGGTGGCCTTCACAGCAACGTCCGAGACTGGAATTCCGAGAATTTCCGCGGTTTTCTTTCGCATAACATCACGGTGCGGTTTAACTTTTGGCGCTTCACAGATGAGCGTGACGTCGACATTGGTTATCTCGCCACCTCGCTCACGCACGCGATTTGCTGCAAACTCAAGAAACACTGAGGAAGGTGCACCTTTCCACTGAGGATCAGACGGCGGAAAGTGATCACCAATATCGCCATCGGCAAGGGCGCCAAGGATGGCATCGGTCAGCGCGTGCCAGGCAACATCAGCGTCAGAATGCCCTTTCAGCTTTCCGCTATGTGGAATGAACGTGCCACAAAGAATGACGCCATCACCGTTTTCGAATGCATGGACGTCATAACCGAGACCAGTTCGATAAACGGGTTGTGTTCCGGACAAGAGCTTTTCCATGACTATTAGATCTTCCTGATAGGTGATTTTTCCGAGCGCGTCAGATCCACTGACCAAAGTGAGAGACAGGCCTTTTGCCTCGGCTAGCGTAAAGTCATCGGTCGCCGCGCTAACGTCACCTATATACATGTCCAGAAGGCGCGCCTTCTGGAACGCCTGGGGGGTCTGTATCCGATAGAGGTTGTCTCGGGCCACGGAGCTTACGGAATCACCCTCCATTCGCTTTAAGCTGTCTGAAACGGGGAGGGCAGGCGCCGCGCCATCATGAGTCTCCAGCGCTGTGAGCAGGGAATCAATTACCTCCGCGGTCAGTCCGGGCCGGGCTGCATCATGGATAAGAATGCTGCTAGCTTGTTCTTGGTCGATTAGCCGAATTCCATTGCATACTGAGATGGCGCGTTCGCTTCCGCCTTCGACCATTTTTATCTTATCGCGGAGATCCTCCGGCACGTTTGATAGATGTGCTTCAAACTGCTCACGGAACGACTCGTCGATCACCAGAATGCATTGAATGCACTGAGGGTGCTGCACCATGGCGTTCACGGAATGCAGGAATACAGGAATCCCGTTTAAATTGTACAACTGCTTTGGTAGCTCGCCTTTAAATCGAGACCCGGAGCCGGCTGCGACAATAATGCCACAGAAACCCTCCTTAACATGCTCAGTTTTTGGGCAATCTGTTTCAAATCCGGTTTGCATTCGGTATACGCTGTGTTTAGGTGCGCAAAGTTTGTGCAGTGCGCAGATAGGGGTGAAAATGGGACCATACGCATTTTCGCGAAATGAGACACCAGTCTTTCTGGCCCCGATGTCAGGGGTGACTGATGCTCCGTTCCGAAAACAGGTCATGAAATTCGGCGCCGAAACGACCATTACAGAAATGGTCGCAGGTGACGATTTGCGCAACGGTAATCAGGACAGCCAAAATCGTATCGTTGTCGGTCATTACCCGGGCATTCATACCGTGCAGCTGGTCGGACGTGAAGCGGAAGCCTTACGTTATGGCGCGGAACGCGCTCGGCGTGCAGGGGCTGATATCATCGATATCAATATGGGGTGTCCGTCACGTCGTGTCACAGGCGGCCTGTCCGGCTCTGCGCTCATGCGTGACCCTGCACATGCTCAGACTCTTATTGAGGCCGTCATAGAGGGTGCGCAGGGGCTTCCCGTTACTCTGAAAATGCGTCTCGGGTGGGATCGCGATGAAATGACCGCAGTTGAGCTTGCGCTCAGAGCTCAAGACGTCGGCGTCCAACTTATTGCGGTACATGGACGTACAAGGCAGGACTTTTATGACGGCGAAGCCGACTGGGCTGCAATCAAGCCTGTGGTAGACGCTGTAGATCTCCCAGTAATCGCAAACGGCGACATTGTCTGTCTTGATAGCGCTAAGGACGCATTGAAGCTGTCCAGCGCCGCGGGCGTCATGGTCGGGCGCGCTGCGACTGGGCGCCCCTGGTTTATTGCGCAACTCCAGGCCAACCTGAATGGTCGGGAATACATTACCCCGGGTTTTGACGTTCAAATCGAAAGCCTGGCCGAACAAGCCAGAGACTCCGTTGAACTCTACGGGCAACGTGTCGGCATGAAGGTTGTTCGAAAGCACATTGCAGAAGCCATTGAAGGCTGGCGAACCGATTTCGGTGTTTCATTCTCCGCAGAGATGCGAAAAAGCGTTCTGACATCACAGTCACCGGACGAGCTCATTTCCACACTCAACGGCTTTATGGCTGAAGGACTAGTTGCAGCATGATTGATTATCCTGCCGATCCATCCGCCCTTGAGAATCTGAGCAGCCTCGCGCTCGACGCGCCACTGGCGCTGTTCCAGATCGACGACAGTCAGCGGATACTTTGCGCGAACCTACAGACGCAGAGCCTTCTGGGTGGTGGCCTCGACAAACTGGTTGGACGCCGTCTGTCTGAAATCCTTTTTCACGACTGCGAGATTTTCGAACTTGTCGATCGGCTGATCAACGACACCAGCGATGTCTCGGCTTCGGGTATAACTGTGAGTGGTCCGTTTTCCGAGCCAAAGAAGTTCGATGTCCGGATGAGTATCGATACGACGACAGCGCGCATCAACATTGCGTTGTTGCCGCGCTCCAAACGTAAAGCTCAGGACCCGTCAGGTCTTGCGACTTTTGCGCGAATGCTCGGACACGAAATCAAAAACCCTCTGGGCGGCATATCTGGCGCAGCTCAGTTGATGGAACGCTCTTGTCGTTCTGATCAATCCGAGCTCCTTGCGCTGATACGTTCGGAAGCGCAACGTATCGGGCGGCTGATCGACAGGTTTACGGCGTTCGAGCTCTATAACGCACCGCGCTTTACGAGCATAAACATCCACGAAGTTCTGGATGAGATCATCGCGATGCAATCCGTGGCGTCCCCTGCAGTGACCTTTAAGAAGGCGTTCGACCCTTCGCTGCCAGAGATATCTGCCGACCGAGACCATTTGCACGAATGTATTCTCAATATCGTGAAAAATGCGGCCGAGGCTGTCAGCGGTCAGGAATACTCCGAAGTTAAGGTTTCGACGGCCTATCAGGCAGGCATTAAGCTTCCGCGCCCTGGAAATGAGCGCCGATACTCTGCAGCTCTTCTCATCAGAGTGAGGGACAACGGCCCCGGTATTCCGGGCGGAAATCAGGAACAGGTCTTCAAGCCGTTCTTTTCAACGAAATCATCCGGAACGGGCATTGGCCTGTCCGTATGTCAGGACATTGCGCACGCACACGGGGGGCGCTTGTCTTTCACCAGTCGTCCAGGACGGACGCAGTTCGATCTTATTCTCCCACTTCAAAGAGAACCTGCAGGATAAAATATAATGAGTCAGGCAACAGTACTTCTAGCCGACGACGATGCCGGTATCCGTCTTATCGCCAGCCAAACCCTGATTGCTGAGGGTTATGCCGTGCGGTCGACAACCAATCCAACTGCTCTCATGCGGTGGGTTCGAAATGGTGACGGGGATCTTCTGATCACTGACGTCTATATGGGCGATGAATGCATTTTCGATATTATGCCGGAAATCCGCGCTGAACGCCCGGAGCTACCGATTATCGTAATCAGCGGACAAAGCACGCTCATGACAGCAATGTCTGCCACTGAGCACGGCGCATTCGATTATCTGCCAAAGCCGTTTGATATCGACGAGCTTGCTCAGATGACCAAACGAGCGCTTCAATCTCGCGAAGGTCAGAAAAAGCTGGATCGACCGGTCCGAGTATCAGACCCGCGTCTGACCGAAGCTGTGATTGGCCGGTCCGCTGCGATGCAGGAAGTCTTCCGCACTATGTCGCGGGTGAAGAACACGGCACTTACAATCCTGATCGAGGGCGAGTCGGGAACTGGTAAGGAAACGATTGCGCGCGCCATTCACGACCTCGGTAATCGCGAAACCAAGCCATTTGTACCGGTGAATATGGCCGCTGTTGAGCGCGATCGGATTGAAGCCGAGCTTTTCGGCGTTGTCGGTTCTGACGGTCAGGTTATTCCGGGTAAGGTCGCGCAAAGCGACGGTGGCACGCTCTTCCTCGATGAAGTCGGCGATATGCCTCTGGATGCGCAGACGCAGTTGCTTCGTTTCCTTCAGAATGGCGAGTTTTCGCCGGTTGGCTCTAATAAGGTAGATGTGTCTACGACCCGGGTCATTGCTGCCACGTCTCGCGATTTGCGGTCGTTGATCGAAGAAGGATCATTCCGGAACGATTTGTTCTATCGACTGAATGTAGTCACGATTGCAATCCCGCCGCTGCGTGCACGTAAGGATGATATTCCTGAGCTGGCAAAACGTTTTCTCAAACGCGCGGAAATGGACGGCCTTGGTCAAAAGACGATAGATGCGAAAGCGCTCAAACGGCTGTCGCTCCATGACTGGCCAGGCAATGTGCGTGAGCTGCAGAATGTTGTGATGCGCATGATCGCCCTTTCATCAGAGCCGATCATCAGCGAGGACCTTGTTCAGGCATCGCTCGTGTCCGAGCGTCGGCTTCCCAAGGAAAATGGTGCGAGCTTCGAACAGAAACTCCGCGACCTTCTCCGAGAGCACGTTGAACCAGACCTGCGGGCATTTAGTGAAGGCGAGGGCACGATTTATCATGACGTTGTTTCTATGGTCGAACGCCCTTTGATCGAGCTGGCGCTTAATGTCACTGGTGGAAACAAGGTTCGGGCCGCTCAATTGCTCGGTATGAATCGGAATACGCTTCGTAGTAAAATCAACACCTTGGAGATTGCATCTCCTGAGTGATCAGTTAGTGTGGCAATTGTGAAACAGTGTTGCCCGGTGGTAACGCAACGGAAGATTGCCATTGCTGCGTATTCTTGATCAGTCAGTATTCCGTTTCTTTGGTCGATGGACGCAGTTTGTGTTCCTGCTGGCGAGCTTTATCGCCGTTATCGTAACGTTGGTTTCTTTCTCCGGTTTTGGTCCGATCAGGCCTGCTTCGGCATCCATGATCGGGCTCCAGATTGTAAATTTCATTCTAATCGGAGCTTTGGCGTTTTACGTCATTCGTGACTTTTACGCCCTGTCTCAACAAAGCGAGACATCCACTCGCGCACAGGGCAGCGGGAAGCTGGCCCGGCAATTTGCCATGTCTTTTGGATTCGCTGCGGTCATGCCGGCGATTCTCGTCGCGTTGTTTCTGGGAACTTCCCTCAATCGAGGTATCGAAAACTGGTTCTCCGAACGAATTCAAAGCATCGTAGAAACCAGTGCGGATGTCGCGCGATCAAATCTCCAGTCAATCGCCGACGATATCAGGCTTGATGTCGGAATTATGGGGCTCGACCTGAACGCGGCAGTCGTCGGCTTTGAGACCGAGCCTGAGATTTTCACTGAGTTTCTTGTTCAGCAGGCTAGCTTCCGTGAGTTTCCGGGTGCGTTTCTACTGAACGAGACGGGCGATATTGTTCTGGCAACGGATGCGCAGAGCCGACGGGCATTTCAGCCACCTCGCGCAGATATGTTCGCAACGGCTCAAGCCGGCGACGTCGCTGTCCGTTTGGATAACTCGACGTCCCAGTTTTGGGCGCTCTACAAACTTCAGGCGTTCGACGAAACATATCTCTACACGGCACGTCCCATCGCGCCGCAAATGCTGCAAAGCCTTGTTCAGGCAGAGCAGACCGTCAGCGACTATCGCCTTGCAGAAGACCGAAGCCGCAGACTACAGGTCATCTTCCTGCTTGGTTTTATTCAGATCACGGTGCTGATCCTGTTATTCTTCCTCAGATTCGGTGTTCGTTCAGCAGCGGAGATTTCCAGCCCGATCCTTCGCCTTGCTGACGCAGCTGACGATGTGCGACGAGGATATCTCAAGGCTCAGGTTCCGATGCCAACAAGCGATAACGAAGTGGCAGACCTCACTGCATCCTTCAACGCAATGACCGAGCAGCTGCTTGAGCAACGGGACACTATCGATTTGGCTCATAGGGATGCGATCGAGCGCTCTCGATTCATTGAAACAGTTCTGGAAGGTGTATCGGCCGGTGTTGTTCGCACCGACGAGAACCTACGTGTGACCCTCTCCAACCGGTCAGCTAGGAGCATGTTTCCTCAGTTTGATAGCGACGAAGAAGTCTGTTTGTTCGAAGTGCTTCCAGAGTTCGCTCAACTCGCGGCTGATGCTCTCGCAGAGAATTCACGACGTGAGAAGACAATCGTCATCGATGAAGGAGGCTCTCAGACGCACTTCGTCCTGAGGATCTCTCCGGAAGCAGGCGAAGAACCGGGCTGCATCATTACCTTTGATGACAATACCCGTCTCATCAACGCTCAAAGGCAAACGGCCTGGAGAGATGTGGCGCGTAGGATCGCGCATGAAATCAGAAACCCGCTCACGCCAATCCAGCTATCGACCGAGCGACTTAGGCGCCGATATCGCAAGCTGATTGATAAAGACGATACAGTCTTCGACAAATGTACCGACACAATTCTCCGTCAGGTGACTGATATTGGCCGGATGGTTGAAGAATTTTCTTCCTTTGCGAGGATGCCAAAACCCGAAGTTCGGGAATTCGATCTTATGGAAATCGTGCGCAGTTCCATTTTTGGCAACAGACTAACGCTTCCAGAAATCAATATCAGCCTGAACTCGGACCTGCGGAACGTGGAAATGGCGGGCGATGATCGTCTACTGGGCCAAGTTCTGACGAACTTGATCAAGAATGCTGGCGAAGCAGTCCGGCGTCGTTTCGAAGAAATTGATACCATCGAAGACGACAAGCCAGAGATTATCGTGAGCGTAGAAGCGACCAACGATACGGTCACGGTTGAAATCGAAGATTCTGGACCGGGCTTTCCGCGCGAAAATCGGAGCCAGTTCCTCGAACCGTATTTTACGACGCGGGAGCAGGGAGTCGGCCTCGGTCTCGCTATCGTGAACCGGATTGTGTTGGATCACGGCGGGCATTTGACGCTGCTTGACCGTAAAGATCAAAAATGTGGAGCTCGAGTGGCTGTTCAGCTGCCGATCTCGGGTCCGTCTGAAGAAACTGTATCTAGCTGGGCTCTTTCGGAGGAGCGTGTGTAATGTCTGCAGAAGTTCTAGTTGTTGATGATGAACCTGATATCCGCGACCTCGTCGGAGGTGTGCTTGAGGATGAAGGGTATATCGTCCGCACGGCTTCAACCGCTGAAGGTGCGTTAGCGGCAATCTCTGAGCGCAAGCCGGACCTAGTTGTCCTGGATGTCTGGCTTCAGGGTAGCGGTATGGACGGTCTTGAGATGCTTCAATACCTGAAGTCTATCGATGAGATTATGCCTGTAATCGTGATTAGTGGTCACGGGTCGATCGAAACTGCTGTCACTGCCATTCGGCGCGGCGCGTATGACTTTCTCGAAAAGCCGTTCAAATCAGACAGACTTCTGGTCATCGTAGAGCGTGCTCTGGAAACAGCAGCGCTGAAACGCGAAAATACTGCGCTTAAAGTGCACGAGTCTGTCGGCGACGAGCTATTGGGGAATTCTGCCGCAGCGACCCAGCTTCGTCAGTCGATCGAAAAGGTTGCGCCTACGAATTCCAGAATCCTGATTTCTGGCCCACCGGGGTCCGGCAAGGAACTGGCCGCAAAGGTCATCCACGAAAACTCGAAACGGTCCTCGAGGCCATTTATCGCCGTTAATGCTGCCTCCATCACACCAGACCAAATGGAAGTAGAACTGTTTGGCCGCGAAGGCGTGGACGGGAAGGTCCAGGCTGTAGGGCTGTTCGAACAGGCTCATCGTGGCACTCTGTTTCTTGACGAGATCGGCGAGATGCCGCTTGGCACGCAAAACAAGATACTGCGCGTACTGACCGAGCAACGTTTCAAACGGGTAGGCGGTAAAGCAGATGTCACTGTAGACGTCCGGCTGATCAGCTCGACCACATCCGATCTGAAGCAAAGGATTGAACGCGGCGATTTCCGAGAGGACCTGTTTTTCCGTGTGAATGTTGTACCACTTTCTGTGCCGTCCCTTGCGGACCGCAGGGAAGATATTCCTGATCTGGTCCGCCATTTCGTCATGCGCTCCCGAAGCTCCCTTGGCCTCAGTCCACGAATGTTCAGTGATGAAGCATTGGCTGTTCTTCAGTCTGCGCCATGGCCGGGAAATGTGCGCCAGCTGAAAAACATTGTTGAGCGCGTACTCATCCTTTCTGGCGAGAATCGCGGATCGGTCCAGCCACACGAGCTGCCGAACGATGAGACAGATTACGGGCGCGAAGCAAAACCAAAAACATCACTCGAAGTGATCGGTATGACGCTGCGGGACGCACGTGAGCAATTCGAGAAAGAATACCTTTCCTTGCAGATTACGCGTTTTGGCGGGAATATCTCGCGGACGGCTGCGTTCATCGGAATGGAACGGTCTGCGTTACACCGGAAACTCAAGTCTCTCGGTGTCGATCCATCAAACTCTACGCGAGACTAGGTTCGGGACATGAAAATTATCATCTGTGGTGCCGGCCGCGTGGGGCAGGGGATTGCGCGCCGTCTTTCGCTGGATGGGCACAGTGTTGCTGTGATCGATGAAGATCCGGCTCTCATCCAGTCTATCACGTCCGAGCTCGAAGTTCAGGGTTTTACCGGGCATGCGGCACACCCTCAGGTTCTGCGCGCAGCAGGAGCCGATGACGCTGACATGCTGGTCGCGGTCACCTATTCCGACGAAGTGAATATGGTGACCTGTCAGGTCGCTCACGTGCTCTTTCAGGTGCAGACGAAAATTGCGCGTATTCGGTCCCGTGCGTATTTCAGTAAACGATCCGGCGATCTGTTTGGTCGCGATGGTCTGGCGATCGACGTCGTGATTTCGCCGGAGAAAGCCGTTGCTGATTCGGTTATCCAGCGGCTTGAGACGCCAGGCGCCTTCTTCTCCGTTCCTTTTTCAAACAATAAAATTCGTGTCGTCGGCCTTGATGTCCATAAGGACATGCCGCTCGCGCGAACAACACTGTCCCAGTTGGATGAGTTGTTCCCCGGATTGAATATCCAGATCCTCGCTGTCCTGCGGAACGACCATTTGTTCGCAATCCGGCCTTCTGACCAGTTGATAGAGGGCGACAAAGTCTATCTAGCCATTGAAACCCAACAGACAGACAGACTCACCGAGCTTCTGGGCATTAACCCCGGCGGAGACCAGAGGGTCATTATACTCGGTAGCGGCAATATCGGCATGTATGTCGCCGAACAGCTTGAAAAAAGAAAAGGCCGAAAAGTTCGCCTCATCGAAAGCGACCTTAAAAATGCGGAACGTGCAGCAGCGCAGTTGAGCCGCTCCATCATCATTCACGGAGATGGTCTCAACCCGGAGATCCTTCAGGAAGCTGGAATTGATAAAGCGGATGCCGTGATAAGCTTGACGAACGATGACAAGGTCAACCTACTCGCATCTGCGATGTCTAAGCGTCTTGGCGCCAAAAAGACCATCTCGCTGGTGAATGCCCCCGAGCTTGCAATGATCCATCGCCCCCTCGACGTCGATGTAATGGTTGATCCGCGTGCCGTAACCGTCTCTCAAATTCTACTGCGCTTGCGTCGTGGGCGTATCCTGTCGCTCTTCTCAATTGCCGGCGGGCGAGGCGAGCTTGCCGAAGGCGAAGTGCTAGAGCATTCCTTGCTTCTGGAAAGCGATCTCACCAGAGACACACTGCCTGAAGGTGTTGTCGCCGGCGGATTGCTCCGTGATGGAGAGTTATTGATGCCGAAGAAGGGGTTGAAGGTCAAAGTTGGTGACCGTGTAGTCCTTTTCTATGAGAAAGATCGCGTCAAAAAGGTAGAGAAGCTTTTCCGCGCAAGCTCTGCATATTTCCTCGGATAGTAGAAGGATCGCCGATCTGTGAACTGGATCATCCTGATACGCGCGCTTAGCGGGTTTTTCGCAGCTCTCGCTGTACCCACGACGCTTTGCGCACTTTGGGCGTTCGGGAATGACCATTATGTTCAGGCGTCTTTGTTCATCCTCGTTTTGACCATTCTCATAGTGGGCAGCGCTGTATTCCGGATTGCTTCGAAGGGGCACCGCACGTCAGATGCCAGGCCGCGGGATGTTATTGGCTTCTTGATAGCTGCATGGATATCCCTCGCATTTATTGGCGCGATCCCGTTTGTGAACGCGGCTGGCGATCGTTTGGTGGTCGCTTTGTTTGAGTCGGTTTCCAGTGCGACGACTACAGGCACAACCTTGCTACCTGACGAGTTCAGCCTGCTTGCCAGCCTGTTTGCGTGGAGGGGAATTCTTCACCTTACTGGCGCAATCCTGTCCATTGGCGGAATGGTCATGGTCGTTAGAATGGTTGGCACGTCGGTGCCCGGCCTTGATGCAAAGACGACAGCAATCTCGTTACCCGGAATAGCTCATCAGGGGTTGTTTCGAATTTTCTGGGCCGTGGGTGCTCTGGTGTTGCTACTATCGACAATCTCCGGAGCGCTCTTGTTGGCGGACGGCTATTCCATCAGGGAAGCATTTGGCTTGTCGGTCAGTGCTGTAACATCAGGACGCGTTTTCGGATTCGACGAAGCCGTTGACTCTATGTCTGGCTTTGGTGCGACAGTACTGATCGTAACGATTTTCATCGGAATGTTGAATGCTGTGCTGGTGTTCAACTCACCGCGTAAGCCTCTTGAACTCCTCTTTGATGCAGAGACCATAACATTGGCTACGATTGCGGTAATCCTGTCGGCACTTATCGTTTATCTGTTCAATGGTCAGCACCATCTTTCAACCGCAATCGGTGTTGCTGTTTCCATCATGTCGACATCCGGCCTGTTCATTTCACCGGGACATCTTCTCGATATTCCGGTGCCCGTTCTTTTATTCTTCGGTTTTATGGGTGGGGCTGCAATCTCAGCGACCGGGGGCATGAAAATTTACCGGATGCTTGTTCTACTAAGTCAGGCGGGGAACGAATTTTCTAAGCTGGCACAACCACATGCAGTGACGCGCGCTCAGGCAAACGAATCGCAGATACCAGCCAGATTTGTTCTCACCGTCTGGGCTTATCTTGTCGGTTTCGCGATGCTCTCCATTGTCCTCGCCGCCATTCTTGCCCTCAATGGGGCGACCTTTGAGCAGGCCATCGTGTCTTCGCTCGGTAGCATCACGAACTCGGCAGCGCTTTTGACACTCGAGTGGATCGATAATTCATGGTCGCGTACTTTTTCCGAGCTGATTCTATCCATCTTTATGGTATTGGGTCGATTAGAGCTTCTTTTGCTTGCGTCTTTGTTTTTTAGCGACCGCTAATCAGGATTTGATGGTCGATTTTCAGTTTTTTATTATGCAGCGCACAGTATTTCGCGTTTGCGACAACAGAACCCGTTGCGATTTATCGATAAAAAAGTTAGCGCAGTAATCAGAGCCTAGATCCAAATTGAAAATAAGAAAGACTCCAGGATGTCGTCGGACAAAAAACAAAATCTTCAAGACACATTCCTAAATGCCGTCCGCAAATCGCGTACTCCACTCACAATCTTCCTTGTGAATGGCGTAAAACTGCAGGGCGTTGTCACTTGGTTTGACAACTTTTGTGTGCTCCTGCGTGGCGACGGCCGTCCACCGCAACTGGTTTATAAGCATGCGATCTCTACGATCATGCCAATGCAACCAGTTCAGCTTTTCGAAGCTGATGACATGGACGACGGACACGGTTGATTTCGTCAACAGACGCTAATTCAGAACCGGTTGTTTCAGCCGCCGTGATCCCTCTGATAGAGGGCAGGGCAGTTGTGCGCCAAACGCTGCGTGAGGAAGAAACTCGGGGGCTCGTAGAGGCCCTCGGGAGCAACTGTGCGTTTGTGAAAACAGTGCACATTCGGAACCCAAGTCCTTCGCACCTTTTCTCGTCGGGAATTCTCGAGAATATCCGACAAGAGCTTGAGGCGAGCGGATGTGAGCTGTTCGTCGTCGACGGCGATCTAACGCCAATCCAGCAGCGTAACCTCGAACGCTACCTGTCGTGCAAAGTAATTGATCGCACGGGGCTGATTCTTGAGATTTTTGGTTTGCGTGCCCGTACAAAGGCGGGCCGTCTGCAGGTAGAGACTGCACGTCTGGCCTATGAGAGATCACGTCTTGTTCGAACCTGGACCCACCTGGAACGCCAACGAGGTGGACGAGGGTTCATAGCCGGTCCCGGCGAAACACAGATTGAATCCGACCGCAGAATGATTGACGGCGCTTTGCTGCGCCTCAAAAAGCAATTGTCGGAAGTAGAACGAACGAGAAATGTGCAGCGGTCAGATCGCAAGTCCCGCGACCTGCCTGTAATCGCTTTGGTGGGCTACACGAACGCGGGAAAATCAACTCTGTTCAACACGCTTTCATCAGCGAACGTTTTCGCGAAGGATATGCCTTTCGCAACGCTTGATCCGACGATCAGGGCAATCGAATTGGATTCCAACCATAAAGCAGCCCTTGTGGACACTGTCGGGTTCATAACAGACCTGCCGACAAGTTTGATTGAGTCCTTTAAAGGCACGCTCGAGGAGGCCGTCGAAGCTGATATCATCCTACATGTGCACGATGCGTCATCACCGGATGTCTACCAGCAATCAGAAGACGTCATTGAGATTTTGGACAGTCTTGAAGAGATGGTTGGCACCACGCTTCCACCTATACTCGACGTCTGGAACAAGATTGACCGTCTTGATGAGGCTGAACGCGAAAGCCTGGAAGCAAGAGGCGAGGACCCGTTGACGGGGAGGGAGAGGGTCTTCATCTCCGCGACAACTGGAATAGGTCTTGAATCACTTAAATCCTCAATAAAATCAATTATCTATAGACATGCGCAGGATTATGTGATAGGGTTCGACACAAATTCGGGCGAGGTTCGTGGTTGGCTGTACCGAAATACTGAAGTTTTTGATATCGAAGATGATGCTGACACCATGCAGACAACGGCAACCGTGCGATTGGATACGCGGGCTTTTGGACAGCTGAATTCCAGGTTTCCGGACGTTATTATAAGCAAAGCCTAGCGGGGTCTCATGCTTACTGCTGCTCTTCACCTTTAACGCGCTGCCACAGCGCTTCCTGGTCTGTTAGCGATAAGGTCTCAAAGCCAATTCCTTCAGCTCGCGTTGCTGACTCCATGGCCTCAAAACGTCCTTCAAACTTTGCGTTTGCCTTTTTAAGAACGTCTTCTGCCTCAAACCCCGATTTGCGGCACACATTCACGAGCACAAACATTAAGTCACCCAGCTCTTCTTCTATGTGTCGTAGATCGCCTGAAGAGGTTGCGTCCTTCACTTCCGTCAGTTCCTCGTCCACTTTAGACAATACAGCTTCCACATCAGGCCAGTCGAACCCGACACGAGCTGCACGTTTCTGAAGCTTCTGAGCACGGATCATAGCTGGAAGCGTACGCGCTACGCCGCTGAGCGCTCCAACGGGTTTATCCTCTGAACCGCTTTCATCTCGTTCCTTGGCCTTCTGTTCTTCCCAAGCGACCGTTTGCGCATCTGCATCGCGATGCTCTTCATCGCCGAACACATGCGGGTGGCGCACTTCCATTTTGTCAGAAATCGTTTCAGCTACATCATCGAAATCGAAATAGCCTTTCTCGTTCGCCATCTGAGAGTGGAACACGATCTGGAACAACAAATCTCCGAGTTCACTCTTCAGTTCGGCATAGTCCTCTCGTTCAATCGCATCAGCAACCTCGTAGGCTTCTTCAATCGTGTAGGGCGCTATGGTTTTAAAATCTTGCTCCAGATCCCACGGACAGCCCTTAACCGGTGTACGCAAGGCTTTCATAATGCCGCGCAGTCGATCTATTTGCTTCGTCATAGAGCGCTCCGATAGTCAAAACTAAAAATACGCATAATCAATATTATGGGAAACAAGGCCTGCGTAACCATCATAACCGACGTCCACATTGGCGGGCGTTTCTGTCATCACCGTTTCATAGTCCATGTCGATATGAAGATTAGTCAAAACGGCGCGTTTTGGCTGTAATGTCTCAACCCACTTCATGGCTTGGTCCAAATTGGCATGAGACGGATGCTTGGCGTAACGCAATGCGTCTAGAATGATGACATCCAGGCCGTGCAGTCTTTCGAGTGATGCGTCCGGAAGTTTCGCCACGTCGTTACAGTATGCGAAATTGCCAATCCTGAATCCCAGACTCCTTATAGAGCCGTGTTCCTGATCCACAGGCATGACGTGGACTGGAAAAACACCCTCTTCGACGACGAACGGGCGATAGGCTTCAATCACCGGCTTTGCGTCGAGTATTGGCGGATAAGAAGACTGCTCAGGCTGACGAAAGCAATAACTGAACCGTTCGGTCAGGTCCGTCATTGTGAAATCATCGGCATAGATTGGCATCCGCTTGCGCTGCTCATATACGAGCACGCGAAGGTCATCGATGCCATGCGCCTGATCCGCGTGTGCGTGGGTGTAGAGCACGGCGTCGACGGTTCCAATATCGTTTCGAAGAAGCTGCTCGCGCATCTCAGGAGACGTGTCGATGAGCAGCGACACGACCTCGCCCACACTGTTTTTAATTTCTATGTGCGCGCTACAGCGCGAGCGTCTGTTGCGTGGATTACCCGGATCACAGACGCCCCAATCGTTCCCAATTCGAGGAACGCCGCCAGACGATCCTGTACCGAGGAGCGTATATTTTAGCTCCATCAGGCCACTTCCTCGCTCTCGGATATTCTTGAGAACAAACGCAGCGCATTTTGCGATGTTCTCTTAGCCGTTTCCTCGAAGCTCCATCCTTTGAAGTCTCCCACATATCTACAGATATGTTCCAGATACGCAGGCTCATTGCGGCGACCACGCATTGGTACAGGCGCCAGATACGGACAGTCGGTCTCGAGAATGATCCGGTCTTCCGGAAACAGCGAAGCGACGTGGCGAACGTCATGCGCGTTTTTGAACGTCATAATTCCGGAAACAGAAAAGTATGCCCCGAGCCCCATTGCGCGCCGCGCCAGTTTCTCGCCACTGGTATAACAATGCATGAGAATACCGAATGGCTTTCGCTTGAAGTGTTGTTCCAGCAAATCGCCGGTTTCCTCGTCCGCCTCGCGCGTGTGAACGATAACCGGCAGCCCGGTTTCCTGAGCAGCTTCAATCTGCGCGCTGAAGACCTTCTTCTGATCATCGACGTCGCTATATCCGTAATGCTGATCCATACCCGCTTCTCCGATCGCGACGACTTTCGGATCCACCGCGCGCTCTACGAGCCAATCTGACGTAAGCCATTGGTGATCTTTCGCATAGTGCGGATGGCAGCCGACAGAACGCCACATGTCCAAGTTCTGCTGTGTGATCTCAGCGATGGCGTCGATGTTTTCGGGTTTGTCACAGATTGAAAGAAACCGCGTTACCCCAGCGTCCCGTGCGCGCTTCAGGACGTCATCGCGGTCTTCGTCATAGACTTCACCATGCAGGTTTACGTGGGTATCAAACAGCATCAGGCCGTAGCTCTCATTTCATTAGACAAGTCACGCAACAAACCTAAAAGCTGCGATGATTGTTCCGCCAGATCGAGATTTAGTCGCCGCGCTTTGGTTCGAACATTGTAAAGTCTGGACCAGTAGGACGCATATAACGATCTGGAATCGCCAGACGACTCGCTTTGAGCCATGTCCGAGAATTTCTTTGCTAGAAAACTCGACGCGAGTTCCAGGTGCAATTCAGATTTACTGATCTTTGCCATGACTGACGGCATTCGATGAGCTGAGATGCCAGGCCAATCTGCCAAGGCAGTTTTCAAGTCACGTAGCAACTCAACTCCGCCATCAAGAGCCGTCATTTCTCGTAGGCGTCCAGGTGAGCCCTCACACAGAATAAGCAGCTCTTCGTTGATATCCTCTCCGTCCAGGCAAGCTCTGAGACCGGCATCTCTCAAACGACTGAAATTCAACTTCACGCACCGAGACCTGATCGTCGGCAACAAACTGGCTGACCCGTGATGGATGAGGATAAGAAGACATTTCTCCGGAGGCTCTTCGAGCGTCTTCAACAAGGCATTGGCGCTATTGGAATTGAGCTCGTCCACAGAGTCTACAATAGCGACCCTGTAGCCTCCCTGAGCCGCTCTCAGCTCGAAAAAACCGTTCATGTCTCGGATAACGTCGACAGAAATGGCTTGAGGTAGTTTTCCGTTATTATCAGGTGCTCGTTGCACCTGTCGGAAGTCGGGGTGAGCTCCAGTCGAAATCTTATGCGCGATCTCATCCCCGTCATCGACAGTCAGCGTTCCGTCCCCAAGTTGATAGTCTGCACCCAGAACGACAGAAGCCAACATATGAGCGGCATGAGCCTTTCCGACCCCAACCGGACCTTCAAAAAGCCACGCGTGAGGAAACCGACTGCTGTTAAAACGTTCGAGGAAGGCTGAAACAGCGATATCGTGTCCGAGAAGCTTTTCCATCATCGCTTTATCCGGCCTTTGTCACGGTCGATGTGATGATTTCGTCTGCAGCGTCAATCAGTTCATCGGGCGTCTGCAGCGCGTTTAGCACAACGATCCGTCGAGGTTCAGCCGCCGCGATGTCGAGAAACCGCTTTCGCACTGTTCTGTGGTAATCAATCGACCGTCGCTCGAAGCGATCGGTGTTTTGCCCGCGTTGTTGGCGCCGTTCAAGCAAATCAGACGGGTCTGCATCAAGAAGAATTGTAAGATCAGGCAGCAAGCCGCCGGTCGCGAGCGCTTCTATCTTTTCGAGATCCGAAGCGCTGATCCGGCTACCCTGATAGGCGCGCGTGGAGTCGATGTAGCGGTCACACAAAACCCAGCTTCCATGCTTCAGAGCAGGTTCAATTTTTTGCTCCACATGGTTTCGACGTGCCGCAGCCAGAATGAGTGCTTCCGTAGTCGGCGAGGCGTCCTCTTCATTGAATGTCGGATCAAGCAAAACATTACGTAATGCTTCTGCGATGGGCGTTCCACCTGGCTCACGGGTGCAGACAACGTCTGCGTCGCGGCCTTCCAAGCGAGTAGCCAAGCCCGTGAGCAAGGTCGTCTTGCCCACGCCTTCACCGCCTTCAAACGATATGAAAAGGTTCTTTGTCACCCGCCACCTATTGCGGAAGAATCTTCTGGGACAAACCTTCAATTGCCCGAGAGAGCAATCCCGCCCTTGAGACGCCTGTAGCTGCGGCTACCGGGTATTCACCAATAAGCGTGTCACCATTGGAGACCTCAAGTCGGCCGACAATATCGCCTTCGGCGACAGGGGCAGTCACTGTCTCGTTCCACACAACTTCAGCTCTGAGATTGTTTCGCTCTGCACTCGCAAATGCAATTGTCACATCTTCTGTGAGCACTGCAGACACAGTTGGGTCCGTACCCAGCCAGACAGGCACGTCAGCGAGCGCATCTCCAGCCGAATACGGTGTGGCGATGGAGAACTCGCGAAAGGCCGATCTCATGATCCGCTCTGCTTCACGCGCGCGCTCCGTTTCGCTTTCCAGACCATTGATGACAATATTCCGGCGAACGCCATTCTCAATTGCAGAGCCTACAAGGCCGTAGCCTGAAGCGGACAGATGGCCGGTTTTCATACCGTCCGCACCCTGGAAGCGCGAAAGCAAGGGATTGCGGTTCGGCTGACGAATGCCTCCCCATTCAAACGCCGGAACGGAATAAATTTCGTAATAATCCGGGAAATTCTCGATAGTGAGCTGAGCTAGCGTCGCCAGATCGTGGGCACTGATTTCGTGACCTTCAGAATAGAGGCCAGTAGCATTGTGGAATTCAGCGCTATCGAGCCCGAGTTCCTGAGCTCGGGCTGTCATGAGTTGTGCGAAAGCTTCTTCGGACCCTGCAATGCCTTCAGCAACGACGATACATGCGTCGTTACCAGACTGCACGATAATACCGTGAAGGAGGTCCATAACGCTGACCTCCTCACCGATCGCCAATCCCATGGTCGAGCCACCAGACGCCCATCCGCCTTCTCGCCATGCGCGCTCACTGACGGTGAAGGTATCATCCGGCTGCAGGCGTCCGTCAGCCAAGCGTTCAAACACCATGTAAGCGGTCATGATCTTCGTCATAGACGCAGGGACCATCGGCTCGTCAGCATTATGCGAATACAGAACTACGCCAGTCTCGTGATCGACGATGATTGCCTGCGCGGCCGTAGTTTCAAAAGCGGCAGCGGGAAGCGCAACGCACATACCTGCGCAGAGAGATAGAATCACAGAAAAAATTTGTTTCATTCCATTACTTTCACATGAAAACGGCACCCCTGAAAGGAGTGCCGTTGAATGGTGTCTAAATCAAGGAAAGCCGGACGTTCTTCACGGATTTTCGATCAGAATACCTTCATGCCCGAGACGCGCCATTGTCTGCTGGTTATTGCGAGCCGCATCTTCAGTCGCATAAGGGCCGAGAACAACGCGATAATAGCGTGAACCATTCACAGTAGCGAAGACCACATTCACGTCGGAATTGAGCTGGGACACTTCCGTGCGGAATGCTTCTGCGTTCGAGCGATCACGAAACGAGCTCAGCTGCACATAGTGTGATGGAACGGTCTCCATAACTGTAGCTGGCATAATCGGAGCTTGTTCTGAGTGGTAGGCCACATCGAACAGCTCGGTTTCATATGGATCAGGTTGCTGGATTGGCGGCGCATGGTCTGCGCGAGGCGCCGGGCCGAGATACCGTACACGAACTTCACCGCTGCCTGGCTCAATCAGGCTGATACGTTCAGCAGCGGCATGAGACAGATCGATTTCACGACCCCGTGCAAACGGTCCGCGATCATTCACACGAACGATCACGGTTTCATTCGTCTGCGTGTTCGTAACCTCAACATAACTAGGTAGTGGCAGGGTCGGGTGCGCTGCGGTGAAATCATACATATCGTACGTTTCGCCGTTCGCGGTCAGGCGCCCGTGGAAGCCCGGGCCATACCAGGACGCCATGCCGATATTGTCGTAAAACGGATTTTCTTCCGGCACATATGTGATGCCGTTGATAGTGTAAGGGTTTCCGACCTTCACATAGCTCGCATAGTCAACTGGATCGACATATGGAAGGCCTGCTTGCGTCACAGCATCAAACTGTGCGGTACGCTGGAGCGCCGGTTCCGTTCGGAGAGAGCCAGGAAGCGGCTCATCTGGGTACGCAAAAACGTCAGAGCGAACTGATCGGCGCGCGTGATGCCGCGCAGATGCGAATTGTTGTCCTGAAGCTTGTGGCTGACTACGTTGCGTCGCGCTGTCGTGTCCGTAACGGATAGGCGCAGAATTGCGATCGGCAGCGCCAGCCTGACTAGTAAGCGCAGTGCCCATCATTAATGCGACGGCTACAGCCCTGCTAAGGGCGTTTTTTTTGGTCAGGGACATATCTGGTCTTCCCTTGGTCTCGATTTTAAACACCCCTCGCCTGTTGCAAGGAGCTGGCCGGTTTTATTTTTCTCCTGGCCGATTTTGACCGTACGGACCGAAATTTCTCAAAGAGTTAACCCAAAAGCGCGGTTTTATTTACGCTTTTCTCGATAAAGCACCATTTTCGAACCGAATTAACTATTCGAGTTACCTGAACGCCGATGAATCTGAGGTGAATTTCGTGTTAAGGTAAAGCCGAAAACGCATGAAATTTTTTTTTGTCTCTTTTCGCCACTTGCCAAACGACAAAAATTATTTCATTTCGGCACACCTGACTGGATGAGTGGCAGAGTGGTCGATTGCGGCGGTCTTGAAAACCGTTGAACCGAGAGGTTCCGGGGGTTCGAATCCCTCCTCATCCGCCACCCTTCCCGGTGGTCAGACCTTTTCCCAGATTTCGATATTGTCTTTCCGGCCTACTGTGCACGGAAGCTGTGGCTCCAAAAGGATCGCCAGCGAATGCCGGTTCAGTAAATCAGTAATCAGGCCCCTGGATGCTTCTGAGGCGCTATTCACTGATAACCGCAAGCGGCGCTGAATATAGAGTATGTAAGGTTGAACAGCGACCTGAACCTGACCGTCGCCGTATCGAACCTCGGTCACGCCTATAGCGCGCTGAGATGGCTTGGCAGACACCTGCTCGCCATCGTCGGGGTTATTTTCCAGAAGCCACTGTCGCATAAAGTCGAAACGGTCGGAAACCTCATCGCTGTAATCGCGTCCGATGAGCTCAATCAAAGCGTGGAGGGTTTCCGGCATGTTCTCCAAAGATACGTCGGGAGCTCCCTGAACGTATTCCGGCACATCGTAGGCGCCAGCATTCATGCGCTCAGTCCATCTGTACACATTGGGCGCTTCTCGCTTCATGATGGCCTCAGGGACGGGATCACGCCCAAGGTGGGCGAATAGCGGCCCAAGCATTCCATAGTCTGCGAGTGTCGGCGCCTGTCCCAGGATAAACGGGTAGATACTGAAATGGGCATCCAGCTTTTTCAGAAGCGCTATGAACGATGCTTCGATGTGAGGAATTGATTGCTCTGTCACTCCAAGGATAGGCAGATAGCTGCGCATTTTATCCATCACCTTAGCGCTGGACAGGTCGTCAGAATCCAATCCGAACGCATGGTCAAGAAACTCTTTTTGATCCGGATAGAACGTCCATCGGTAATGCATCGCAGCTTTTAGCAGTGCCTGACTGCCATATAAAAAGAAGAGATAAGCGAGGCTCTTCATCGCAGCGTCTTCGGGTAACGCCGGGAATCGGGGCGACAGCGCTTCACCGGCCTCAATGATGTCGAGGCTATCCTGGATGACTGTGCCATCTGGCAGTTCCAACACGGGAATAATGCCGCGTTTGATTTGCGGATAAATTTTCGCGGCGAAATCCGGATGACGAGAGCTAACCTCCGACACGCCAAACTGGTTCATTCTGAGATAGGAGCGGGCGATGACCGTGTAATAAGAGTGAGGCAGACCGAATAACCGCGCGCCCTCAAAAGTTTTATCCGTCATGTGCGTTATCTCCCTGCTCTCTTTGCCTGAAAGGAATAACCCCGCCGCGATGAGTCGGCGAGGTCGCAGGAGATAAACTTTTCTAAGATGGCCCTATTCTTCGGCTCTGAAACGCTCGTGACAGCTTTCACAGCTTTCACCAACCACCCTGAACTGCGCTCTGATAGCGTCGCCATCATTAGCAACAGCGGCGGCAGAAAAGTCCGCTACGGAAGCCTGGAAGTCCTGAAGCGATTGCGCGAATGCATCCTCATCCTCCCAAACGGCACTTAGAGAGTCGGTCTCAAAGCCTGCCTCAGGTCCGCTACCCTCGGGAAACCAGCTCGCCATCTGGGGCGCATAGCTACGAATGGCTTGAATAGAGAAAATCGAAGTCGGGCTTGTTGGACGCCCTGCCCTTAGCTCGTCACCTACTGCTTTGAAAGCAGCCCCAAGATCATGAAAGTTCGCGCGGCGGGCTTCGATCTGATCCTTTATCGCTTGCTCTTCTTCCGAAAGCACGCGCGGCGGTTCACTGCCTCCCCCACATGATGCGAGCACTAAAGCTAAGGCCGGAAGAATACCTCTTCCGGCCGCTGACTTGATTAAGTCGAATTTCAAACTGACTCTCCTGTCTGGAAGTATCTGTCTAAGCGTACAGCTGCGTGACGGAGCTGGTGGTCTCCATAGAGCGCGTCCCATAGCGCTCTACCGGCAATCCGGTGATCTGTTGCATCGTGAGACCAACCCGCGTGATCGGGTCTCCATTTGCCACGATATTCTGACCCGTCTTGATACGACCGCCAAAGCTACCCGCAGTCATCATTGGTATGTTTTGAACTGCATGGATTTTCGCCCATGAGGTATCCGAGTGCGCAAGAACAAGTGTGTTATCGAGAAGCGTACCATCACCTTCAGGGATAGATGCAAGTGTCTCTACGAAGGTCGCAAAGCCTTTCATATTCTCGATCACAAACTGACTTGTCTCTACCTGATAGCCAAGGTCGGAGTCAGTGAACTCCTCATGGGTAAACAGGTGGTGACTGCTGGCCTCACCGCTCCTGTGGAGGCTCGACGCTGAATTTGAGAAAAGCGCATTGAAGTTGCGCGTCTGGTCACACGCCAGCGCAAGTGCGAGCAGCCGTGACATCACCGCATGGTTCGCGTGAACATTGGCAAGATCGTAATTGCCTTCTGTCTGCGCAGGGCTCTCTGGAATGGTGCAAGCTTCAGGAATTACAGGTTCCTGAGTTTGCAGTTCGAGTTGCTGCTCAACCTCACGAACCGACGTAAAATACTGATCAAGTCGCTGGCGGTCTTCCCGACCGAGTTGCGCTTCTAATGAACGCCTTTGTTCACCAACGACCGAGAGTACGCTCAAGCGGCTAAGCGTTCGCGGGTCAGGCTCAAACTCACCTTCGCCTGGACGCTGAAAACCGCCGCCAAATATCCGGTTGTAAAGCTGAAGCGGAGTTGCTTCAGGAGTATTGCGCACCTGCGCAGAGCGGAAACTATATGCATCACGAGGGTTACCCGTCGCCGCAAAATCGATTGTCTTGAAGCGCTTCGACGCGCTCATACGGTCTGCGATATCGTTTTCAAAAGTCGGCCCCTCGACCTGTCCGATCTTCTGACACGCAATTCCGGATCGTAGAGCGAATGTGCCACTGAAATGGACATGGTTTGGGCGACCATCCAAAATAGCGTCAAAGCCCGTCATGAAGTTCAGGTGATGCTTTACCGATTCAAGCGGCGCAGACTCCGGCAACAGATTAAGCTGACCATCCTCTCCAACAGTCGGGGTCCAGCGGCCCGGCGTTACCCCCAGCCCCCAAAACCACGTACCAAACCGCAAAGGATGGACCGCTGCGCCTTCAGCCAGAGCGGACGGAATCAGGCACTCAAGCCATGGCAGCCCTACGCCAATCGCCGTTCCCTGAAACATACCCCGCAGGAGAGACCTGCGCGAAAGGCTTTTACGTTCAATGCCGCTCATGAATTCCTCTCCTGTGTAGGTATGTTTGCTTGTTGGAGGTCTTCGCCTCCTTCCGCTTCCGGCAGCGAAACCGCATAAAATTCTTCACTACGCGCGATCGTCGCCATGAGCTCACGGAAATTATAATCGGACCGCTCAAACCCTCTCATGAGTTCGACATTCCAATAGCTGTCTATTTCAGTGTTCGATCGTCCGGTGGCATAGTATTGAAGGCGTTCAACAACGCAGGATGTTGCAGCCTCATGGTTCGCCAGAATGTTCTCTAAAGCCGGCAGATCGTCGTAGGCGATGCCATCAACTTCGCCACTGGTGTCGATCATCTCACCATGCTCGCGAATGCGGTACATGCCGGCGCCATCAAAATTCTCTAATGAGAGCCCGATCGGATCGATAAAGCGGTGACAACTTGCGCAGGCCGCATCGGTGCGGTGCTGGGTCAGACGCGCCCTTGCGGTTCTGAACTCCGGATTATCGACGTCCTGAACGACTGTAAAATTCACCGCTGCTGGCGCTGGCGCTACCGTCTGACAGAGCAAAGACTGTCTAACGGCGATACCTCGCAATGTCGCGGAAGACCGGCCAGGATGAGAATGAAGTGCCGTGAAACCGGCGTGGGACAGGAGCCCGCCACGGATGTCATCTTCAGGAAAGCGAACCAGCTCCCATCCTTCCGACGGGACAACGGGAACGGCGTAAATCATCCCCAAAGAACGGGTTAGAAACGTTTCTTTCGCCGTGAAGATCGAAGGGTAAGGTGCTTCATTGTCGATCAAATGATGATCCAGAAACATCATCAGCTGTTCATGAGCATCGTCAGCAACCGCCTGATTGAAAGCCGGATAAATCAGCCTGTCTTTTTCGAGAGATGAAAATCGGGAAAGGTCCAGAAAATCATCGTAGAAGGCGCGCGATCCCAGTCTAAGATTCTCCGAGGCGATCATGCGCTCGACCTGAGTCTCCAGACCTTCGCGAGAATGAAGCTCTCCAGCCCGTGCCGCTCGTAACAGCTCTTCGTCAGGAGCGGAATTCCACAGAAAATAGCTCAGGCGCGCTGCTATGGAATGATTTGTGAGCCTGACATCGCCGCGTCCGTCATCTTCTAACCCGTCGATGATGAAAAGGAATTGCGGAGATGACAGCATGCCTTCAATGACAAGCCCTGCAGCATTCTCAAAGGAGCCAACCTGAGCCATTGATGCATGCATCGCATCTGCCCAGACCTCAACATCCTCTGATGAAAGATCACGCCTGAAGAGAGCCTCTCCATACTGCTCGATAATTTGAGATGCGCATTCCCGATCAAATTCCGCAGATTCGGAAGGAGAGCACGGCATGTAATCCGCCCAGTTATCGGCTGAGATCACCTGGTCTGCGATAGAACCTGCAATACCGTAATACTGTTCGTATCCGCTGGCGCTGATCGAAGCCTGCGATGCACCGATCGCACCGAGGCCGTCTATGCGGATTTCCGGCTCAAAGCGCCCAACCACCGTGATTTCATCAGAAAACACGTCAGCAATAGTGTTTCGGTATTGCGCCTCCGTAAGGCGACGCATTTGCGGGGGCGGCATCTCGCCTTCAAAGCTATTCCCGCCCAAAATCAGACTTCTTGCGTCCGGTATAGCAAGCACCGCCGCAGCGATGACGCCAAGTCCGACGATGGGAAGCGCGATACTTTTAATTCCGGCCATTTCCTCGCCCTGTCGTCTTATTAGTATGTTTCGGAATCGCTGGCGTCGGAGCTATCAAGCTCCTCCATTAGCGCTTCCATCATGTCTTCTTCATCGCTCTGGCCGAGACTCCGTACTTCCCGAGCCCTTATACCGGCCCCTTCCACCATAATCTGCTCAACAGGAATGCCGTAGTATTCCGTTGTGTCGATAACGTAGTCGACGAGCTGATCTTCAGGTGGATGGATAACGAACGCCGGAACAGCCTCTATACGCATGGCAGTGGAGATGGCGGTACATCGGCCCGATGCCTCGTCGTATCGACCGTCTGCGTGCTTTTGCAGCGCAGCCCAAACAGCCGGACATGTGTATCCATTTGCGACCTGTAAGGCGCCAGCAGCATCATGGAAGTTATTCCAATAGGCATGCTCCAGGTCGAAATAGCCCACGAGATCGCCTTCCGCTGATCCGTCTTCATTAAGCGTGAGGTGAATAATCGTGTCGTAGATCAAATATTCGGCAGGACGACCAGACCAGCCAAGGCGCGTCCGGAGCGTGAACGGATTAGTGATCAACTCACCATCTACGATGCGCCCGGCACCAAGGCTATGCCAGATTCTGTTATCCGTGATCGTGATGCTGGCGTGCGGAAGACCATTCTTCTCACTATCGAACATCGTAGGCTCGAAGCTGGCATAAATACCAATTTCGACTTCATCGTCGTTCCGCCTGTCATCAACGCCACGGATCTCCATCACCGTGGTTGTCTCGCCATCCCGATAAGAGCCGATGTGGTAATCTTCCATCGCGCCGCCGGCAAACTCAGGGTCCCTGCGGAAACTATCGATGCAGCCCATTACCCGGTAAAGTTCATTGTCGACGCCGGGCGTTCCGTCAGGACTTGTAAAATCTACAGTACCGCAAGTCTGAGCATCGCTTCCGTCAGAAACAAGCCCATCAAGATCCCGCCCGTAAGCTGTGCCGCTTTGAACCACACGCATTGGAGGATCGTCGTAGGATGTGGGGATGTTACAGATAGACTCTCCGCCCTGTTCTGCCATCCGCTGAGCGGACAACGCATACCCCATCCGGTAATACGTTGATCGGTTCTCAGGCCTTAGCAAAAACTCCTGACGCTCTTCAGGAAGGTGCATGATAGCGACATCCCGGAGCGCCATCGCCCAGCCATCCGGACAGTCGGCGGGCGTCTCGTGGACGTCGTACCAGAAGTATGTGAAGGCTAGACCAATCGTCGTCGGGTCGCTTACAGCCAGCCGCGCCGGTTCTGCGATATCAGCAAGCGTTCTGGATTCTGCCTGTCGTGTTTCCTGCGCATCCGCAGCGCCAATGAGGCATAGCGCCGACACACTTCCGCAAATAAGGGTTCGGAACATACCGTTCATAATTTGCCTCCCAAACTAAGCTTGTTTCTCGGTCCAGGACACGCAGTGTCCGGCTGGATTCGCTGGAAGATTGTCGATCTGACACGATCCGCATTCGGCTTCGAGCCCGTTGTAAAACTCACAGTTCAGACAATTTCGGCCGCCTACTCGAGAAACCTCAGCGTAATCCCTGCCCTCCCGGGAGAGCATTTCGCTTCTCGATAGCGTGTCAGATGTCGCGCATTGCAGTCCGCTAGTCGCGCGATTTCCACAAGCCGCAAGCATTGCGCCGCCGGCGGACAATGCGAGAGAACTTTTTAGAAAGGCTCGACGCGTCGGGTTTGTTTTTATCACGTTCGTCATCGATTCTACGTTTCCTCCGCCAGTAGGAGTAACTTGAACGCATTTGCTCGTCAATGACAATCGCACTAATTGCGGATTACTGAACGCATCGGAGAGGCCAGATTAAATGGTTGTGCGCTCCCAGGAATGGACTTCATGTTTGAAATACTCACTACTCCAGAGACCATCACAGCTATTTTCCGATAGTTGTTTGTCTTCCAACGTTCAAAACGGTAGAAACTCTCAGTAGCTAATCTATCGGAAAGACGCGTAATGGACGGAATGCCCGATCATTCACAATCAAGCAGCCAACGCATTGTTGAGGCTGCGAACGCGGTATTTCTCAAAGGCGGCGTAATGCCAATATCTCTGGCTGATGTCGCGGAGATTGCAGGCGTCAGTCGGTCTTTGATCTACTCACACTTTCCGACACAACATGATCTCATGAACGGCGTTCTGCAGCTACACGTACCAGTGATCGAGAGCGTAACCGAGCTGGCTCGGAATTCTCATTCTGCTCAGGAAGCGCTATTGCAAAGTGCCCTCGCCTATTTTGACGCAATGCTCGAAGACGGGCCCACTCTCGCCTTGGCGCCGAACGATTCATTTCTGAGCGGGCGGGTGAGTGAAGCGTTTCAGACCGCCTGTATAAATTGCCTTCATACATTGGCGCGGTCGGCGAAAAGTATTTTTAAAGTGTCAGCGCGCGAAGCCGTCTCAAGCATCGTCATGCTGAAATCACTGCCTGATGAGGCGGCCCTACTCGCCTGGAACGGTCAGATCGAAGCAGAAATATGCAGGGAAACACTAGAAGACAGCTTTAAGCGCGCCATCGAGTCCATGACGTATCACGACGCCGTCTATCCTGCGGGCTAATCGCTGAGAGCGGAATCGGTGATGACCGGCACGCAAAGGATTTCCGCCTGCTCGAGCGAAATACGGTTCTGCGCCACAAGATGACCTGCTTTTCGCACAAAGGCAGACATCATTTTGGTTTTGATGATGGCCTGCTGTTCCGAAAGTTTGGTATTTGCCACAATGACATTCACATGCCGCGCAAGCGCTTCGCCTCGCTCCGCTTTTGCCCGCTCATCAATTGCTTTGCGTAGCTTGGAGTCAGCTGAAATCTGTTGAAGCAGCGGCCCTCGACGCGCGGCCTCTCGAAGATATGACACAGATGACATGACGATCTTGGTAATGCGCGTCGTACCACGCGGAATGATCCGTTTCCGTACGCGCTCGAAAGCCTGATATTCTTCGTAAGCAAGCTCGACCAGAATGTCTTCGCGGGTCGAATAGCAGTTGTGGGCCTGTGCCTCACTGATGCCGAGGTTTCTTGCAATCTGCCGCAGCGAAACTTCGTGAACACCTTCGGTTGTCGCGATTTTCCGGGCCTCTTCCAGAACCTGGCGTTTACGCTGCTCTAACGGTAGACGCGTACGTGAGCGCCGCGAAGAACTCACGCGGCCACCAATGCTAATTAGCTCATCGGGATCATCCAGCGCGCCAACTAAAACTTCAATATCGGGAGATACGCCGTTCGCCCAAAAGCCTTTGGGCGGCCTTTCAATATCTACGCGGTCGCATATTTTTGCGAGACCGTTCGGAGATAATCCGAAGTCAGATGCAAGAGCTGTCATCGGCTTGCTCCAGACAAGCTCCAACAGCTCCCGCTTTTTAATTTTATGCGGCGCACTCATAATAGCTGCTATACCCAACTCTCTGACGAATAATCAATTCGCCAGAAGATTAAATTCAGGCAAGTAACCTAAACGAGAGTCGCTTGCGTTTTGCTACGCACTTCATCTTCAGTGACTTCAGGCGCGAGCTCAACAAGTTTCAGTCCGCCTTCAACGACGTCAAAAACACCCAGGTCTGTAATGATGCGGTCGACCACACCTTGACCCGTGAGAGGCAGAGTACACGCTGTGAGCAGCTTGGTTTCGCCCGCTTTGTTGGTGTGATCCATCACAACGACGATACGCTTGACGCCAGCAACGAGATCCATCGCGCCGCCCATGCCTTTCACGAGCTTCCCGGGGATCATCCAGTTCGCCAGATCACCATTTTCAGCAACTTCCATCGCGCCCAGAATGGCGAGATTGATGTGTCCACCACGGATCATCGAAAAGCTGGTCGATGACGAAAAGAAGCTCGAACGATCCAGTGTCGTGATCGTCTGCTTACCGGCGTTGATAAGATCCGGGTCTTCCTTGCCCTCATACGGGAACGGGCCCATGCCAAGCATACCGTTTTCCGACTGCAGCGTCACATCAACACCGTCCGGGATGTAATTCGATACGAGTGTCGGGATACCAATTCCGAGGTTCACATAGAAACCATCTTCAAGCTCCTGAGCAGCGCGCTCAGCCATCTGATCTCTTGTCCAAGGCATAGCTCAGGCCTCCTCGCGCTTGCGTGTTGTAACTTTTTCAATTCGCTTCTCATGAGCGCCCTGAATGATGCGTTGAACGAAAATACCCGGCGTGTGGATGCCATTCGGATCCAGTTCTCCGACTGGAACCATCTGTTCAACCTCAGCAATAGTCACACGACCGGCTGTTGCCATATCATGATTGAAGTTCAGCGCCGTCGCATTGTAGACGAGATTTCCCTGCGCATCGCCCTTGAAGGCTTTGATGATCGACAAATCGGATACAAGGCCAGTCTCTAGGATGTAGGTTTCGCCGTTGAATTCTTTGTGCTCTTTACCGTCAGCAATCACAGTACCAACGCCGGTTTTCGTATAGAAACCGGGGATACCTGCGCCGCCGGCGCGACACCGCTCCGCAAGCGTGCCTTGAGGATTAAACTCAAGCTCGAGCTCGCCATTCAGATACTGGCGCTCAAACTCTTTGTTCTCGCCCACATAGGAGGAAATCATCTTCTTCACCTGACGATTTTCAAGAAGAAGCCCAAGGCCAAATCCGTCCACCCCAGCATTGTTGGAAATGATGGTCAGGTCCTTCACGCCGGACTCCCGGATGGCCTCGATAAGAAGTTCTGGAATGCCGCACAGACCAAATCCGCCGGACATAATAGTCATCCCATCGAACAGCAGGCCGTCTAAAGCAGCGGCTGCGTCGGAATAGGTTTTCTTCATGATTCTTTCCTCGACATTGCGGGTTTCCTCGCCCCGATAACCGCATCTGTATTCAAGGATCTGAAAAATTTCAACACTTGTTGAATAAAAGAATGGCCGATGGAAACCATCGGCCAGTTAGCAAGAAGGACACAAAAGCGAGAAAGCTAAACGGCTCTATCGCTCAGTGAGTTCAAACTATCCGATCCCATCTGAACGCTATCAGAACATTCCTGTTGCCATCTGTTCATAAAACAGAGAAGCAGAAAAGGTACCTGAACAGATATTCAATCCCGATGGAATATAGCTTCCAGGCTTCGAAGGTTCATCCCGTGCTTTTCGTAATTGAGCGGCGTGAGATTTACCGCCTTGACGAGTTTTCGCTCAATCGCGTGACCTGAACCGTCCGGAACGAGATCGACATCCAGTATATTAATGCAACCAGTGTCCTGCTCGAAACTGACCGAAGCATTCAGCCCCGCATTACAAAACCAGCTCAAGATCACTCGATTAATACCCTCGTGCCCCACTATGAGCGCGTTGCTCCAGCCGGGACGATCTATCAGCGCCAACAGCCCAGCAATTGCACGTTCACGTCCGTCAGTGAATTTCTCACCGCCGTCCAGAAATGTTGCGCCGGGTTTATCTGCATTTTCAAACTGAAACGTCATAGTCGCCGCAAGCTGTTCGCGGCTCTCAAACTCTATGAAAGTCCCGCTGTTCAACTCCTCGAACCGCTGATCATCCTCGAGCTCCGGCGGAGTACCGGCTTGCCAGTCCTGAACAAACGTCGCCGTTTCCCGACTTCGTCGCAGCCCCGAACAAATCAATATATCAAACGGGATTGCCGCCAATGCCTGACCGGCGGCATTAGCTTCTTCTTGTCCTTGAGGGGTCAGCCGCGCGAGCCGAGGGTTTTTGGATTGCACGACTTCTTCGGATAAATAATCAACATGGCCGTGGCGCATCAGATATATGCGCCGCCGCCCTGTTGTCCCCTCAAGATATGTCATCTTAGCTGATACCCCATTCCTTCAACACTTCTTCAGAATGTTCCCCGCGCTTCGGCGGCGGCGCCTGGATCGCTCCGGGCGTTTTAGAAAAGCGCGGGGCTGGTGCAGGCTGCACAACACCTTCAACAGAAACGAATGTTTCGCGTTCCGCATTGTGAGGATGCGATGGGGCCTCGTCCATACTCAATACAGGCGCAAAGCAGACGTCGGTGCCTTCCATGATGTCGCACCACTCATCGCGCTTCTTCTGTTTAATGATGGCAGCAAGCTTCTGTTTCAGTTCAGGCCAGTCGGACTTACTCATCTGCTTCGCGAACTGCTCATCCTTAATGTCAGCTTTTTCCAGAAGTAGCGCATAGAACTGAGGCTCGATTGAGCCAATAGACACATATCCTCCACAGGAGCATTCATAGGTGTCGTAAAAGTGAGCTCCGCCATCAAGTAGATTGTCGCTACGGTCTGACGACCAAATTCCGGACGCCTTCATCCCGTAGAACATGGCGCTGAGCGAGGCTGCGCCATCGGTCATTGCCGCATCAATTACCTGACCCTCACCAGTCTTTTCTGCATGAAGCAGAGCTGCACAAATGCCGAAAGCCAGATAAAGCGCGCCGCCGCCATAGTCGCCGACAAGATTGAGCGGTGGCGCAGGCGGTCTGTCGGCATGCCCCATAGCGCCCAGAGCGCCTGTCAGCGCAATATAGTTCAGATCATGACCCGCAGCCTTAGACAGAGAGCCAAACTGCCCCCATCCCGTCATGCGCCCATAAACAAGCTTCGCATTTCGTGCGAGCGCCACATCGGGGCCGAGGCCCATCTTCTCCATAACGCCGGGACGATAGCCTTCAATGATCGCGTCGGCTTTCTCGACGAGTTTAAGTGCCGTCTCGATACCCTCAGGGGATTTAAGGTCCAGCGTAATCGAGCGCCTGCCGCGACCCGTAACGTCATTCTTAGAGCCACTTGGCGGTCCCGGACGATCAACGCGCACCACGTCCGCGCCCAAATCGGAAAGCAGCATCCCGCAGAACGGGCCGGGCCCAATCCCTGCAAACTCGACAATCTTCAAACCGTTGAGAGGCCCATTAGCCATCTTTCTCTCCCTCACATTGTTATCTGAGAGAGAGTTTCGGCAGCTTTCGCGCAAATGAAAACCCCTCCCCTTGCGGCAAGCGGGCGAGCAACTGGCATAACCTGCCGTTAACCCTAAACCGTCAAACAGGAAGACAACATAATCAGGTCTGACGGTGCCACGAATGTTCACTCAAATCGCTTTAATCGCAGATGACAGCCGTAGAGATTATCTCAAAGATGAGCTCGCACGGTTCGGAATAGCTGCGGCAGCCCGCGGAGCTGATCCAGCGTCTCTGGCAGGCGTGCTGATTGACGGCTTCTCGGCCGAGGTGGACACAGCGGCGTTCGTTGCACCTGATAACCAGTTCTGCGCCCTACTCGCGTCACCATTCGAAACATCAGTGAACAGCCCTGAAGGTTTCGCACTTTCTCCTTCTGTAACATCGTTTGTTCAGCAGTTTCGCATCCACCAGCGCCAGCAGCAGGTGCTTCGTGAAGCAGAACTGCGACGCAATACGCTCGATAAGATGGGTGCCGGTTTCGTGAACCCGAACGGCTTCACATCGATCAGAGGCAAAACGATTCTGTTCTATGGGGAGCCGAGCGCTCTTTATTTGAAATTCAAGCGGGCCATGACCGAAAAAGGTTATGCCGTTGAAGCTGTGCTCTCTGAACGGACAGCGTTCGAAGCGCTACGAACACACAACCCAGCTGCTTTTGTTGTTCACATTCGGAATGCATTCTATCCGTACGAGCTGTTAGATCACGTTCATGGTCGCGCGGATCTGAAATCCATGCCCGTAATCGGCATTGCCGATACCGGCGAAGTGCTCCCAGACAGTCTCGATGCGCTGTCTGCGCTTGTTCGCGTTGGTGCGGACTTTGCGACCGCAACCGCCTCTATGACGCGTTTTGTTGAGAACAGCATCATTTCCGCACCCGTTCACGCACCTGACTGTCTCGCGCCAGCTCGCGACACTTACTCTAATTGTTTCAGCCGCGAATTCGCAGAACTTCACATTCTCGAACAGGCGGCTCAGGCTCAGCGGCTGTCCCAACCTATCACCGGCGCCGTTGTTCAGCCATTCAATCTCGACTCAGGCGACGCGCTCTCTGCGACAGGGCTAAGTCCATTCTCTGCGCTACTTCATTCGGTTGTAAGGCAGCAGGACTTTGTCACACGTGCCGATTGGGCGGATTTCGTTATTACGATGCCGGGTGCATCTGTCGTCGAGGCCGAAAGCGCTCTTGAACGCGCGCGTCGTGTACTGGAAATGACGCCTTCGAAAACCGGAGAGTATTTCAGCTTTCGATTCGATTTGAACGAGCTACAGCCGAATCAATCGGCTGCGCATTTCATGAAACGCTTGATGGATCGCCCTGAGTCTTCTCGCAGAGGGGCTCAGTCCAACGTCGCCTGAAGCTGGCCAAGAAGTTGTCGAACGCCTCGCGCTTTTTGTGTGGCGTTATTCCAGCTCGCGCTTAGAACCAGTTTAAAGTCTGGTCGCAGCTTGAGTTGGTTCGGCCGCTTTTGGACCAAAGCCACTAACTTGCCGGGCTCCACCGGCGACTTGTCACGGAATGCGAAGACTGCGCCTTTCGGTCCTGCATCGAGTTTCGCAATCCCCAGCGTTTTACAAGCCGCTTTGATCGACGCGATATCGAGAAGCTGAACCGTCTCATCTGGCAACGGACCAAATCTGTCGATTAGTTCGGCCGCGAATGCTTCCCGGTCTTCATTGTTTTCCACGTCAGCCAGACGTCGATAGAGGCTCATACGCGTGCCGAGATCAGCGACGTAGTCTTCTGGGATGAGTGCCGCGAGACCGAGATTGATCTGCGGAGACCAGTCGTCCTCGAAGTCTTCACCGCCCTGTTGAAGCGCTTTGACCGCGTCCTCCAGCATGTTCTGATAAAGCTCGACACCTACTTCACGAATATGCCCGGATTGCTGGTCTCCGAGAAGGTTACCTCCACCACGCATATCCAGATCATGGCTTGCGAGCATGAAGCCCGCGCCGAGACTATCGAGCGACTGGAGCACCTTGAGACGTTTCTCCGCCGAATCGGTGAGCATTTTGTCTTTTGGTGTTGTGAAATATGCGTAAGCCCGGAGCTTGGAGCGGCCGACGCGCCCTCGCAACTGATACATTTGCGCAAGGCCAAACATATCGGCCCGGTAAAGAATCAGCGTGTTCGCCCGCGGGATATCAAGACCGGCTTCTACGATCGTTGTAGAGAGTAGAACGTCATACTTTCCATCATAGAAATCAGTCATGATCTCGTCGAGTTCACCGGCAGCCATCTGGCCATGAGCCGTGATAAAGCTCACTTCTGGAACATTTTCTTTGAGGAACCGCTCCAGCTCCGGCAGATCTTTTACCCTCGGCGCGACGATAAACGCCTGACCACCTCGATAGCGCTCGCGAAGCAGAGCCTCGCGGATCGTCAGCATATCGAATTCAGTCACATAAGTACGGACAGACAAACGATCGACCGGAGGCGTGGCGATGATTGATAGCTCACGAATACCTGTGAGGGCCATTTGAAGCGTACGTGGAATCGGCGTCGCCGAAAGCGTGAGCACATGGACGCCGGATTTCATCTCCTTCAAGCGCTCTTTGTGCTTCACGCCGAAGCGTTGTTCTTCATCGATGACGATCAAACCAAGATTCTGAAAATCGACATTCTTGGCAAGAACAGCGTGCGTACCGACGACAATGTCGATGCTACCAGTCTTGAGACCTTCGCGCGTGAGGCTGGCCTCTTTTGTCGTGACCAGTCGCGATAGCTGCCCGACCTTTAATGGCCAGCCAGCCAGACGGTCTTTGAATGTCTGATAGTGTTGGCGGGCGAGTAGCGTCGTCGGGGCGATAATCGCCACCTGTACGCCGGACATTGCTGCCACAAATGCGGTGCGCAAAGCCACCTCGGTTTTACCAAAGCCAACATCGCCGCAGATAAGGCGATCCATCGGTTTGCCTGAAGCCAGATCACCGAGGCATTCTTCAATAGCGCGGAGTTGGTCTTCTGTTTCTTCGTATGGGAAGCGAGCGGAGAATTCCTCATAAACGCCCTGCCCCTCATCGATGACCACGCCTTTGCGCATCGCCCGCTCGGCAGCGATCTTGATGAGGCCGTCAGCCATTTCCATGATGCGCTTTTTCGCGCGCGCTTTCCGGCTCTGCCAGGCAGTTCCGCCCAGCTTGTCCAGCACGCCTTCGCCGCCATCTGAGCCGTATCGCGAGACGAGCTCGATATTCTCGACGGGTAAAAGCAGCTTGTCCCCGCCGTGATAGTGAAGCTCCAGGCAAGCATGGGGCGCACCAGATACCTCGACCGTGACGAGGCCCTTGTAGACGCCGACACCATGCTCCACGTGCACGACAAGATCGCCAGGTGTGAGGGATGCAGCCTCGGCAATGAAATTCGCTGCTTTCCGACGCTTACGAGGCCTGCTGATCCGCTCTCCTAGAATATCTTGTTCCGAGAGGACGCTTAGTCCTTCCAGCTCAAAGCCCGCATCCAGTGGCAATTCGGCGATTGCGAGACCTGCAGACCGGGCGCCATCAAGGCTATAAGCCCGCTGAATGGAATCCATACCGTGGTCATTCAGCACATTGATAAGGCGATCCGCAGAACCATCAGACCACGCGCCTAGCAAAACCGCATCTCCACGCTCTCTCAGCGACCGAATGTGAGAAATGACAGCATCGAATACGTTTTGATTCTGGGCCCGCTCAGGCCCGAAATCTCGCGCCGCACGGACGTCGAGGCTTAAGTGACCTGCACCGGGATCGGTATCGCGAGGTGAGAATCTCGCAGAAGGAAACTGCGCCAGATGCTTTTCAGCTTCTTTCCAAGGAATATACAGCGCACCCGGCGCGAGAACGCGTGCGTCTTCCTTATTTCCGGCGGCATGTTCGCGCGCCTGAAAATAGTCTTCAGCCTGAGCAAATTTTTCTTTCGCGGATTCAATCGCGTTCGGATCAAACGCAATGATGGCACCAGCGGGCAGATAGTCGAAAACAGTATCCAGATGGTCGTGAAATAGCGGCAGCCAGTTCTCAATACCCTGACGACGGATTTTAGATCTCGCAGCTTCAAACATTGGGTCACCGGCAGGCGGTCCAAATGTTTCGATGAATTTGGTTCTGAAACGGGATAGCGCTTCATCGGTGAAAAAGATCTCGCTGACAGGAGAGAACTCGACCGTTTTCAGCTGGCGCGTCGACAATTGGGTTTCAGGATCAAAACACCGGAGCGACTCGAGCGCGTCTCCGAAAAAGTCGAGTCGGACTGGCTCCGGCTCTCCGGGAGCAAAAATGTCAACGATACCGCCTCGTTGAGCATATTCGCCGCGGTCTCGAACGGTTGGAACGCGCGTGTAGCCGTTGGCAATGAGGAAGCTGTCTAATGTATCCTGAGCGATAATCTGGCCGGGCTTCAGAGCGAGAGACGCATCTTTTAGCGTCTCTTTCGGGGCGCACCTCTGAGCAATCGCGGCAGATGTCGTAATGACCAGGCGCGCTTTTGGTTGTGGGTCCTGAGCCAGAGCCGCTAATGCAGCGCAGCGTCTTGAAGCGACAGCAGCAGTAGGGCTCACTCGGTCATAAGGCAGATTATCCCACGCGGTCAGTCGAAGAATTTCGAGCGCAGGATCGTAAAACTCGGCAATTTGCGCCGCGGCCTGTGCGCGCCGGTCATCAGACACTACGAATAAAACGGTCCGATCGGACGCGCGCGCTTCACGCACGATTTCCAATAGCTCCGCACCAAACGGCGCAGAGTAAATCGTTTCGACATCTGCGCCGGCGCGCAGTTCCTGAAGAGCGGTCATGAGAATTTCAATTTTTTGAAAGAAGTGATCCGATTAGGCGGCGTACTTAAATTGCTTCAGACGCTCAAGTATCGGCCCCTGATTCACTGCGGGAACCTCTTTCGTGCCGGTAATCCAGCCGAACACATCCCAGTCCTCAACAGCAAGAAGAGATTCGAACTCGTCGAGCTCGGCATCTGACATGTCTTCAATGTATTTGTCAGCAAACGTACCCATCAGGAGGTCCATTTCCTTGAACCCACGACGCCAGGCACGAAAGGTTAGCTTTCTCCGCCGCTCATCCATAATATTCTCCTGATAAAGTTTCGCCTTGCCACTTAGGACAAGTCTGCTTCAATTCCAAATCAATCTGCACATTCGGGGGCTAACTTGAATTCCGACGACATCTGTAAAGCGTGGACAAAGCCGATTTCCACGCTCGACGGGATCGGACCAAAGCTGGCCGAGTCTCTGAAGGGCCTTATCGGTGGCGCGACGCTGTTCGACCTGATCAGCCATTTGCCGCATCGCTGGATCGACCGATCGCTACAAGCTCGATTTGATGAAACGACGCCGGGAGAAACTCAAACTGTCAGCGGGATCGTTCAAAATTTCAGTGCCGCGCCGCGAGGCTCAAAACTCCAAAAAATCCGATTAGCTGATGATAGCGGATTTCTGACGCTGGTGTTTTTCAACTCCAACAGCGGTTACCTACAGAAGCAATTTCCCATTGGCGAAACGGTCGTTGTGTCCGGTGAGATAGAAGACTTTCACGGTCAGCGGCAGATGACGCACCCCGACTATGTCGTACCAGCCGACAAGATCCACCAGATTCCTTTGATCGAACCCGTCTATCCACTGCAGGCGGGCATGACGAACCGCAGATTGTTGGGCTTCATCCGACAAGCCTTACGTGTTGTGCCTGAACCGCCAGAATGGCTAGAAGAATCCTTGCTTCGACGCCATGAATGGCCGACATTCATGGAGGCGCTGAAACGTCTTCATGTGCCTCAAACACTGGAACCGGAAGTTCTTTCGATCGCGCGCGAGAGGCTGGCCTATGACGAGGCATTGGCGCGAGCTCTGAAATTCCGAGACATACGCGCAGAAACCATCAGCTCAGATGCTCCAGTGCTGAATGTTTCAGAAACGATGCTGAACCGTTTCGCGTCTTCACTCCCTTACCCGATGACGTCCGCTCAGGAACGCGCTTGCAGGGAAATCGCTACAGACGTTCAAAATACACACCCTATGCAGCGCATGCTTCAGGGCGATGTCGGTGCTGGCAAAACGACGGTCGCTGCGTTTGCGCTTTACCTTGCAGTGTCTTCCGGGAAACAGGCCGTTATCATGGCGCCCACAGAAGTTCTTGCGAGACAACTGGAAGCCAGTATTGGCTCTGTCCTCACCCCGCTTGGTATTCGCTCTATCTGCCTCACCGGGCGGGATAAAGGAAAAGCGCGCGAGAGCATTCTGGAAGAGATCAAATCTGGCAGCATTCAGGTGCTGTCCGGTACTCATGCCGTGTTTCAGGACAATGTTGAGTTCAAGGATCTCGCGCTCGTGGTCATCGACGAGCAGCACCGGTTCGGCGTCAGCGATCGAGTCCGGCTCGCAACAAAAGCTACGGCTCCTCATCTGTTGATCATGAGCGCGACGCCAATCCCGCGCTCCCTATCGATGACAGTCCACGGCGATATCGATCTTAGTATTCTGGACGAGAAGCCAGCGGGTCGTAAACCGGTAGATACCCGCATCATGCCCAGCAGCCGGCTGGGTGAAATTCTCTCTGGCGTTCAGCGAGCACTCTCTCGAGATGAGCAGGTTTTCTGGGTCTGTCCTCGCGTTGAAGATGACACGGACGCGCCGTCTGCGATTTCGAGGGCAGCCATGCTAGATGAACTATTTCCAGAACAAGTCGGGCTGGTTCACGGGCGACTTGCCGCAAAAGACAAAGAAGCGGCATTGGAAACATTCAAGGCCGGCGAGACAAAAATCCTGGTCGCCACTACTGTAATCGAGGTCGGCGTCGATGTTCCACAAGCAACGATTATGGTGATTGAAGGCGCACAAGGCTTCGGACTTGCGCAGTTGCATCAGTTACGTGGGCGCGTCGGTCGTGGCGATAAGCCAGCGTTTTGTCTTCTGGTTTACGACCCACCTCTCGGTGAAACGGCAAAAAAACGCCTCTCAACGCTGAGAGATAGCAATGACGGTTTTTACATCGCTGAAGTCGACTTCAAACTCAGAGGCCCTGGTGACATTCTGGGCAACGAACAAAGCGGTTTGCCAGACTTCCGCTTTCTGGACCTCGCACGCCATCAGGATTTGCTTCAGATTGCCAATGACAATGCCATCTACATTGACGAACGCGAGAACGGCATTCCCGAAACTTATACGGCACTGATGAAGTTACTCAGCCCCACAAAGGCCAGCAAAGCTCAGGTTTGATCCGCTTCCGGAGCCGGTTCTTCACCATCCGTTTCTTCCACGTGCTTAGGGGAAACGACACCTGCCGACACGATGAGCTTTGCACCGTCTTCAACACTCATAGATAGGTGTTTCACCTTCTCCGCAGGTACGTAGATGAGAAATCCAGACGTCGGGTTAGGCGTTGTTGGGACGAACACACCCAGAAAATCCTGCCCGAGCTTCGCTCCGATTTCGTCCTTAGAACGTGACGTTAAAAAGCCCACCGCCCAAGTGCCCTCTTTCGGGTACTCGACCAGAACAACTTCTTTGAAAGACGAGCTGTCTTTGTCGCTAAAAATCTCGACCAACTGGCGGAGCGGCATGTAAAGCGTACGCAAAATTGGCAGTCGCTCGAACAGTTGCTCACTGGTTCGGATCACCGATCGACCGATCAGGTTTGCAGCGATGGCTCCGAGCAAAGTCAGCAAAACCACTGCGAACAGCACGCCGAGCCCCGGCGTATATCCGATCAAAGTATCGACAGTGAAAAGACCGAAGTCATAATCCCGGACACGTTGCGGAATAGCGGAGCGCAATACCGGCTTCAGCCGTTCGTCAATCCATGACACCGCGACAGCGACAAGAATTAAAGGCACGACAATCGGGATCGAGATCACAAGCCCAGCAAAGAAGCGGGCTCTCAGCCAACCAAAAAAGCCATGGCGCGGATGCTTCTCATGTTCTTCGCCGTGAGAATTTCCGTGGGACGACTTTTTCATTCCTGCTCCTACAATTCCTAGGACGTTATTTCATCTGACATTGACTGATTTGCGCCGCATCGCCAGTCAAATCGTCTGGATTTAGATGTCAGATATGCCTGAGGCGAAATTGTGACGGGTCAGCGGCCATCCAGCTGGGGTAACACGGTCGCGTTTGGATAAACGCGTAGCACCCGACTGTTTCAGAGAATTCCTTTTAACTGCCGTGTTCTGTCTCAGCTTTGCCCAAAATCTGGCGCAGACATTTTACACGCTCTGCAAAAGCTGTATGCCAGACGACCAAGACAAGTCTCGGCAACCGAAGAATCAGATTTGCTCAACCATCGCCGCTTAAACGGAATTTCTAATGTCGACTGAAGCCTCTCCAAGCCAACTGACCCGCCTGGTGCCACCGCTGACGATTATTGCACTGGTCATTATGATCGCCGGTGCGATTTATCACGTCGCAACCATCGCACCGCCTCGGGCTCCGGCATTTGAGCGCCAAAATTCGCCTGAAGCGGCGGACTACGCCGACATCAGTGGTTGGCACCACCGGCCAACGACGGACCGAGAAGGTGGCTGGGAGCGCCCTTGGGGCGTCGATGTCCTTTGGTTTCCAGCAAGCCCAGGCGAATTTCTAGGCGGATGGAATGTCCCATTAGACTGGGCGGGCATTGAGAACGCAGAAAACGTCCCGGTCTGGACTTCACGCATTGAAGAGGCAGCGACCGACCTGTTTGTGCCGCGCCGTCGGTTCGCCTCTCCACTCAGCGGCGAACAAATAGACCGCGAAGGCGCTGAGTCGCTTGAAACCGAAGACATTCTAGCGGCTGCAGATCACTACCTTGAAAACGATCAGCTTATGCGAGGCATTTTTCTCGGTGGGTCTGATGACGGAATTGCTGCTGCCATGGAAGTCTATTCGCTTCGTCTTGATGGCGTAATGCCGTTCAACAATCTGTTCGGCGGATTGATCATAGGTCGCGACACAGAAGCAGCGAGCACAGATATGCTTCCGGACTGGCCATCATGCGAAAACACTACAGCGTACCCGTGCATTCTGGACCTTCGCGGGAATAATGCTGATGAGGCCGAACAACGTGTTCTGGCGACACTTGGCGCGTTTTCAGAATGGCTTGATGCAGAGGTTCCGAAACCCGCCGCACCATTACCGCCATTCGAGACAATTGAACTATCGCCTATCAACCGCCCCGAGCATGAACTTTAGGCTCTAAAGAGTCTTGCTCTTCTCGATAGTTCCGGTCGTGCTTCGTCCTTCGAGTATCGGACAAATAAGAACTTCGCCGCCTCGCGCACTGACGATATCAGCGCCGACTACAGATTCAGGCGCATAGTCCCCACCTTTTACGATTAAGTCGGGCTGAACCATTCGGACGAGCTCAAAAGGCGTATCTTCTTCAAAAATCATAACAGCATCGACAGATCCGAGCGCTTCAAGAACTTCGCGTCTGTCGTCCTGATTATTCAGAGGCCTGCTCTCGCCTTTCAGCCTTTTCACAGAAGCATCTGAATTGAGACCAACAATCAAACGGTCACAGTGCTGGGCAGAAAACTCGAGAACTCGGATATGGCCTGCATGAAGGATATCGAAACATCCGTTCGTGAAACCGATCTTCAGCCCTTCAGCACGCCAGGCCGCTAAGCGCTCTTCAAGTGGAAGGTGCTGCCTGGAACGACGCGCCTGATTTGTTGCTTTAATGGCGAGCGCATCGCGAATTTCTTGATTGGACACGGTCGCGGTGCCGGATTTGCTGACTGCGATTCCGGACGCAATCAGAGCAAATTGCGACGCTGTGGCCATGTCTGCATTTTCAGCAACGGCCAGCCCCAAAGCAGCGAGGCTCGTGTCGCCAGCGCCTGAGACATCGTACACTTCCCGTTTTTCAGCAGGAAAATGCTCAACATCTCCGGTTTCAGAGAGGAAAGACAGACCTTTTTCCGAGCGGGTTACGAGAAGCCCTTTTGCTGGAATCTTTGCGAGCAGTTCGCGCAGCGCCGCCTCCACGTCTTCATCTTCGGAGACCTTGCGCCCGACGACGCCACCCAGCTCTGACGCATTGGGCTTGATAAGGTCTGCTGCACCATAGCGGGCGAAGTCGGTTCCCTTAGGGTCGACGATCAGAGGAATTTTGTTGTCAGCTGCTGCCTTGAGACACGCATCGATAACAGCCTCTGTGACGCAGCCTTTTGCGTAGTCCGACAGAAGAATTGCGGCGGCCTGTTGCGCTTCTTCCGCAATAGAATCGCACAGCCGACCTTCTACAAATTCAGAAATCGCACCCTGTTCTTCTCTGTCGACGCGTAGCAATTGCTGACCGTTTGCCACATAGCGAACTTTGAGCGTGGTGTGTCGGCTGGAATCCTGCACCGTGCAGCCCACGAGGCCGTCGGTATCTGAGAGCAGTTTGAGCAATTCTTCTGCTTCTGAATCCGCTCCGGTCACACTACAAACAACGGCGCGCGCACCAAGCGACGCGACATTGCGAGCAACGTTACCAACGGCGCCCAGCATTGAAGTTACAGTTCTCTGTTCAAGAACAGGGATCGGCGCTTCAGGCGATACACGGCTCACCCCTCCATAAACGAAGCGGTCGAGCATGATATCTCCGACGCACAAAATCGTCTGATTGGCTGCTGCGTCGCATACACGTTCAAGAAGCTGGTATTGAGTATCCACTTTCCATCCTTCAGGTTTTGAGCGGTGTTTTGGTTCTACCAATGATCTGGTTGGAAAGTCACAAATTTTCTGATCTGCTGTGAACTAAAATTCGTAGAGAGCGTTGGATGAAAAAGGATAAAAGTCATTTCTGCTGAAGATATATCACTTGTCTGGTTTCGAGATGACCTCCGCCTCAGCGCAAATCCTGCGCTGAAAGCCGCTGCGGATGCGGGAAAACCAATTCTTTGCTTCTATCTTTTTAACGAAAATGACGAACAGCCCCGCTTGCTCGGCGGCGCTAAACGGTGGTGGCTGGACAAGTCACTGCGTGCACTTTCAGAGAAAATCGAGAACCTTGGCGGCAAGCTCTTCCTTAAAAGAAACACAGACCGTTCTACAGCGGATGTCCTCCTCGATGTGTGCAGAACTCACAACGTCAAATCAGTGTTCTGGAATCGCCGTTACTCAACCTCGGAAACCGACATCGACAAAAGCGTGAAGTCCGTTTTGAGCGAAGCGGGACACTCACCGTCTTCGTTCAGCGGAAGTCTTTTGAAAGAACCGTGGGAAGTCAAAACCAACTCAGGCAATCCGTACAAAGTCTTCACCCCCTTCTGGAATGCTTTGAAGCCGGACTTTGCACCAAAACATCCCGACGGAATTCCAGATTGTTCTTTCTTCTCAGACTTCGACTGCGAAGATCTCGAGGACTGGGCGCTTCATCCGTCAAAACCTGACTGGTCGGACGGTCTTGGAGAGGCCTGGATACCAGGTGAAGACGGCGCAAAGGCGTGTCTGGAGACCTTCTTCGACGAAGGTTTGAAGGGATACAAGGAAAAGCGGGATCGCCCTGATCTGCCCAATACCTCCCGGCTTTCGCCCTACCTTTCTTTTGGTGAAATTTCAGTCCACGAAATCTGGTCCAGAACTCTGCAAAAGATATCTGGAGCATCGGAGTTGGAGTCCGATGGCTGGGCGTTCCTGCGTGAACTTGCGTGGAGAGACTTTTCCTATTCGCTACTCTTCCAGAGCAAGGACCTGTCGACCGAAAACTGGAATGACAAATTCGACGGTTTCCCGTGGGAAAAGAACGAGACCTGCCTGACCGCATGGCAGAAGGGCCAAACAGGATATCCGATCGTTGACGCCGGCATGCGAGAGCTCTGGACCACGGGATGGATGCACAACCGTGTTCGCATGATCGTCGCATCCTTCCTGATTAAGCACCTCATGATCGACTGGCGTACCGGAGAAGAATGGTTCTGGGACACGCTCGTAGATGCAGACACTGCGAACAATCCAGCCAGCTGGCAGTGGGTCGCAGGAAGTGGCGCTGATGCGTCGCCATATTTTCGCATTTTCAACCCGATCACACAGGGTGAAAAGTTCGACCCCGATGGCGTTTACATCCGCAAATGGGTCCCAGAACTGTCTAAATTACCCAAAAAATATCTTTTTGCACCATGGGACACCCCCCGCGACGTACAGAAAGAATGTGGTGTCCTGATCGGCCACGACTATCCGAAACCAATCGTCATCCACAAACAGGCGCGCCAACGCGCACTCGATGCATATGAAAGCCTGAAGACATGAATTCTACGCGACAAAAAATTGCCGTTGTCGGCTCGGGCATTTCCGGTTTGAGCGCCGCATGGGCTTTGAAGGACAAGGCTGATGTAACGGTGTTTGAAGCCGACAACCGGTTTGGCGGTCACGCAAAGACGGTTACCGTGGATTATGATGGCTCACACATCGATGTCGACGTTGGATTCATTGTCTGCAACCCGCTCAACTATCCGAATTTCATGCAGTTCATGGATGCACTTGGTGTCGAGACCATGCAAAGCGATATGAGCTTTTCGGTCAGCGATCCGGCTGCGTTTGAGTGGTCTTCAAACCCGAACGGCATTTTTGCACATAAACGTAATTTATTCCGGCCTTCATTTCTGAGGCTCCTTCGAGATATTTTCCGCTTCAATGCCAAGGCGAGAGAGGCCGCCGGAGATGACGCTCTGCCGTCCAATATGACGCTGGCGGAGTATCTTGATGATATCGGGATGTCGGAAGACTTCCGCGCCAACTATATCTACCCGATGGGTGCCGCTATCTGGTCCACGCCGGAAGCGAAGATGATGGATTATCCGGCTCGCTCATTCCTGCGATTCTTCAATAACCATCGTCTGCTCCACACTGAACGTCCACAATGGCGGACCGTAAAAGGTGGAAGTCAGGCTTACGTCTCGCAACTCGTCTCCCAGCTTGGAAGCCGGGCCCGGATGAACGCGGCTGTTACCCGTGTTGACCGCACAACTGACGGCGTTCGAATTTCTGTGAACGGGGAAGCTGAAGACTTTGATCAAGTTATTCTCGCCTGCCACGTACACCAGGTTCAGGACATCCTCGGTGACGGCTTTGAATATCAGGCGAGTTCTCTCGCGCGGAGCCGCGTGAACGAGAATGTCGCTTACCTGCACCGTGACGCAGCCCTGATGCCTAAGCGCAAGCGCGCCTGGGCGGCGTGGAATGTCCTTAAAGGCGAAACCAAGAAAATCACGCTCAGCTATTGGATGAATATTCTCCAGAACATCGATGAGGATAAACCTCTCTTCGTCACGCTGAACCCGGAAACACCGCCGCAGAGCGATCTGACCTTTGGTCGGTTTGAGTTCACCCACCCAATGTTCGATCTGCCTGCTGCAGAAGCCGTAGAAGCGATGGAAACCTATAATGGTCGCGACGGCCTGTGGTTTGCCGGCGCGTGGCTTGGCCATGGCTTCCACGAAGATGGTCTGAAGTCGGGGCTGCGCGTAGCGCTCGCTCTCGGCGCTGAATTGCCATGGGAACCGGCCGGTATTGCTCCAATCACACGGGCGCCGATGATTTCCGAGGCACAATCTGCTAGTGTCGCAGCGCAATGAGCGATCAGGCGCCCATCCACTTCCTAGAAGGCAGAACAGCTCACACGCGGTTCGAACCCTTCCGTCGAAGCTTCAGTTATCCGGTCAGGATGATTGAGATCGACGTTGCACGGATGGCAGAAGCCGAGGAGACCCTGAAGGGTTTCTCGATTGACCGCTTCAATCTCATGCGAATCCGCACCAGCAAATATGGCGACCGGGCCTCTTCGGATTTGTCAGGCTGGGCGCGTGACCTCTTCGCCAAAATCAATGTTGAAACAGACGGACGCTCTATCCGGCTGATGACATTTCCGGATATTCTCGGCCTAGGCTTTTCGCCGATTTCTATCTGGACGCTGAGCGATTGTGACAACCGCGTAAAAGCTCTGATTTATGAGGTTCACAACACATTTGGCGATCAACATGCCTATGTCGTGCCATTCGCGCCCGATCAATCACGGCATGAAGCGCCAAAGACACTTCATGTATCACCGTTCTGGGATGTGTCCGGTCAATACCGATTCACTGTAAACACCGTCGGCAATGAGTTCTCGCTCTTGATTGAGAACCTGTCCGATGACGGGCGCTTTCACACAGCAACATTGCACGTGACACGGACCGCAGCGACCCCCGCGGCATTGATAAAACGAACCGTACTGGCTCCTTTTTCAGGCCTTGCGGTGATTGCTAGAATTCACTGGCAGGCGCTTCGCCTCTGGTTGAAAGGCGCGCGCTATCACAGTCGACCAAAGGCTCCTGAAAAAGCCTACTCAATAGCAACTTCGTCACCATCACTCGAAACTACCAACGGGAGGGCGCTTCGATGAGTACTGTTTATGAGATTTCCAACGAATCCACGATGAAGGAAATCGCATCCCTGCCCACATCTGTCCGACTTGCATGCCTGGCACTTCGCTCGACACGGAAGGGACGCCTGATCCTGACGCTTCCAGACGAACGGATGTTTCGTTTTGATCACGGTATCCCCGGGCCAAAGGCTGAAATCCACGTCAAAGACAATGCGCTGTTCAGACGCGTGCTGGGCGCGGGCGACATTGGCTTTGCGGATGCCTATATGGACGAGCAATTCGACACGCCAGATCTGACGGCAGTTCTGGCATTCTTTGCTGTGAACTTTGACCAGGCAGGCAAGCTCGGCCGGGGCAGCAAGTTTCCCAACGTCCTTCGCTTCATCGTCAATGCCCTCACCCGGCAGAATACGAGGAAAGGATCAAAGCAGAACATTCTCTCGCACTACGATCTCGGCAACAGCTTCTATGAGAAATGGCTGGACCCATCGATGACGTACTCATCGGGTATCTTCGAAGATGACGACACGATTTCCGATGCTCAACGGCGCAAATACGACCATATCGCGCGTAGCGTGGGCGCGGCTCCCGGCAAGGAAATCCTAGAGATCGGCTCTGGCTGGGGCGGATTTGCAGAGTACGTTGCAAGCACTTACGGCTCAAAAGTCCGCTCGATCACGATTTCCGATGCTCAATATGAGTATGCGCGCAACCGTATCGAAAAAGCGGGACTATCCGACCTGGTTAGCATAGAGCTATGCGATTACAGGGACGTGGAAGGCAGTTTTGATGCAGTCGTTTCAATCGAAATGTTCGAGGCTGTTGGCGAAGCGTTCTGGCCCGGATATTTTGAAAAGATTGAAAGCTTGCTGCGCCCCGGAGGAAAAGCAGGCCTCCAGATCATCACGATTGAGGATGATCTTTTCCCGAGATATCGCAAACGCGTCGACTTTATTCAGAAATACATTTTCCCGGGTGGGATGCTGCCTAGCATTTCCGTCTTGAAGGATGTCATTTCCACAGCAGGCCTGCAGTACGAATCTGAAGAAATGTTCGGGCAGAGCTATGCCAAAACACTGAACATCTGGAATCAGGAATTCCAGCGTCACTGGAACGACATTCAGCAGCTTGGGTTTGATCGCAAGTTCCGCAATCTATGGGAATATTATCTGAGCTATTGCGAGGCCGGATTTAGTACTGGCCGAACCGATGTCGGCCAGTTCCTGCTTTCTAAACCTGAATAGCTTTACCGAAGCACATACTCGATGGTCTGGCCGCGCGCATCAAATTCGCATTTCACCCAGCGGCCAGCCTCGTCATACCAGAGATCGACCGTCAGATCTGAAACAAGGCGATATCGCTGAGCGGTAATGGACTCACCGCCGGCTTCAATCGTTTCCTCACCCAACTGCGAAACTTCAATATCGAGAATTTCTCCGCTCTCCGTCGAGAGAATACGCTCGCCCATAACCTGACTGATATTCCAGTGGCTGGACGGCGTTATCGTGGGTGCAATGTCGCCTGAAAAGAGCGTGCCATTTACATTGAGAGCATCACCGGCACGTTCCGCGACAACTGTATAATCGTCGCCTTCCTTTTTAGTCTCGCCTTCGAGAAAAACCAATTGTCCGTTTTGCCAGACTTCTTCGCTGTCATGCAGATAGTGAAACACTCGGATCGGACCAAATTTCACTTCCAGTTCAATGTCGTTTTCGACGCGAACTTCATCGTCTTCAACTTCGAAACGAACGATGTGTTCACCGAACTCATCTCCATCACGAAGAACAGAGAATCGAAGCTCCTCTCCATCCTGAGGCATCCAACGGAATGTGTCAGTCGCTGGTTCCGCGACGTTGGCGCTCGCATAGTGTGGCATTGCGGCGAGGCTCACCAAGCTGATGGACATCAGCATGGCTTTAGGCGTCAGGGCTTTCATTTCGTCTCTCCATATCTGTTTCACAAAGAGAGCAAAGAAACGCTCTGTTTAGAGAATCTGATTGCTTCCTCTGAATTGGCATACGAAATGAGAACGTCTGAAGATCACTCGAAGTTCAGTTGAAACCTGTAGTGCATCAATTTAGCCTGTCGTTATCAAGGAGACGGACATGACCATTCACCAGAGCGTTGTTGATGCTATCGGGAACACCCCTCTAATCAAGCTTCGCCGCGCGTCCGAGGAAACCGGCTGCACTATTCTGGGTAAAGCAGAATTCCTGAACCCCGGTCAGTCTGTGAAAGACCGCGCCGCGCTCGGCATCATTCGGGATGCTGAAGCCTCAGGGCGTCTAAAACCAGGCGGAACGATCGTTGAAGGCACGGCTGGTAACACAGGCATTGGTCTGGCACTCGTGGCTAACGCGCTTGGCTATAAAACAGTGATCGTGTTTCCGCGCACGCAGTCGCAGGAAAAGCGCGACGCAATCAAAATCCTTGGGGCCGAGCTGATTGAAGTCGACGCGGTGCCATACAGCAATCCAAACCACTATGCCCGCTATTCCGGACAACTCGCTGAAGAGCTCAATAAGAAGGATCCGAACGGTGTGATCTGGGCTAACCAGTTCGACAATGTCGCGAACCGCAAGGCTCACTACGAAACAACCGGGCCGGAAATCTACGAACAGCTCGACGGCAAAGTCGATGGTTTCATTTGCGCTGTAGGTTCCGGCGGCACGCTTGGTGGCGTCTCAATGGCGCTCAAGGAGCGGAACAAAGATATCAAGATCGGTATCGCAGACCCGGGTGGCGCTGCGCTTTATGGCTATTACAAGAATGGCGAGCTTAAATCTGAAGGTACGTCTGTGACCGAAGGTATTGGCCAGGGCCGTATCACAGCCAATCTTGAAGGCATTGAAGTTGATCATGCCTACCGCATCGACGACCCGACTGCACTGAACATCCTGTTCAATCTGGTGCAGGAAGAAGGTCTCTGCCTTGGCGGATCTGCGGGTGTAAACATTGCCGGCGCAATTGAACTCGCAAAAGAACTTGGCCCGGGCCACACAATTGTTACCATCCTTTGCGACTACGGCAATCGCTATCAGAGCAAGCTGTATAATCCGGAATTCCTTCGCTCGAAGGATTTGCCGGTTCCGAGCTGGATGTAGGAATAAGGACTGATCATGACATCGACCGACCCAATGGTTACAGCCCAATGGCTGAAAGAACATATCAACGCACCAGATGTTTGCGTTGTTGATGCCAGTTGGGTTCCGCCTTGGATGCCGAATGCGGGCGATGGCGTGTCTCGATCACTGTACAAGGACGCCCATATTCCGGGAGCCGTATTCTTCGACATCGATGAAATCGCCGACACCGACAGCTCATTGCCACACATGTTGCCGTCACCAGAGAAGTTCTCTTCCCGCGTTCGCAAAATGGGCCTCGGCGATGGCAAAACGATCGTGGTTTATGATCGCTCTGGCTTCATGGCGTCAGCGCGCGTCTGGTGGATGTTCCGTTTTATGGGGCATGCAGACGTCAAAGTGCTTGATGGCGGCTGGAACGCATGGGTTGAAGCTGGTGGTGTCGTGGAGGACATGGAACCTGTACTCTCCGAACGCCACCACACAGTGCGGGTTCAAAACCATCTCCTGAAGACATTCGATCAGATGCAGTCCGCTGCGAAAGACGACACAACACTGATCCTTGATGCTCGCCCTGCCGGTCGCTTTGCCGGCAATGAGCCGGAACCTAGACCTGGTCTTTCATCCGGCCATATGCCGGGATCTGAAAGCCTTCCAGGGACCAGTCTGGTCAATTCTGATGGCACTTTGAAATCCGAAGCCGAGCTCCGTGAGGCTCTGGCATCTTTCAAAGCCAATCAGGAAATTGTTGCCACTTGCGGCTCTGGCGTCAGCGCCGCGATCATTCTTCTCGCATTCCAGCGAATTGGCCGCAATGACATCGCGTTATATGACGGCTCCTGGTCTGAGTGGGCTGAGAAATGTCCGAATGATATTGCCACTGCATGAGCGAAGATAAGCGCAAACCCAGCACACGCCTCATCCATGATGGACGAAAGCATGGCGGTTTTGATGGCGCTGTAAATCCGCCCATCCGCCGTGCGTCGACTATCCTCACGGATGACGTCTCTAAACTGTATGGCGGCTCAAAGTCGCTATACGGCCGCATGGGTACAGATACACAGGAAACGCTCTCAGACGGCCTCAAATCCCTTGAGAACGCTGAGCACGTTCAACTGGCGCCAACAGGCCTCAGCGGATGCGCGCTCGCGATGGCGTCAGTACTGAACAGCGGCGATCATCTTCTGATGACGGACTCGGCTTATGGGCCAAGTCGTAGATTCGCTGAACGCTATCTTGCCCGCATGGGCGTCCCGACAACCTTCTTTGATCCGAGGATTACCGCTGACGCTTTTGCAGCGCTGATTACACCAGAGACGAAAGCTGCATTTTTCGAAATGCCGGGGTCATTGACGTTCGAACTACACGATCTGAATGCTCTGCTTCCGCTGTGCAAGCAAAACGACGTCACCACAATATTGGACAACACCTGGGCAGCAGGCGTCTTCTTCAAGCCCTTGGATGCCGGTTTAGATATTTCCGTCCAGGCTTTGACTAAGTATGTCATCGGTCACTCTGACGGCTTTGGCGGCGCAGCAATGACTAATGACCGACGCATCGCGCTAAAGCTGGATCAAACGGCGAATGACTGGGGCATAGGGATGTCGCCGGACGATGCTTATCTGGCGCAGAGGGGGCTGCGGACGCTTCACTCCAGAATCTCTCAGCAGGGCCGCACGGCTTTGAATGTCGCAGAATGGCTGGCCGAACAACCTGAGATAAAACAGGTCTACCACCCTGCCCTGAGCACACACCCTGACAACACGATCTTCAATGATCTGTTCTCAGGCGCATCCGGGTTGTTTTCATTCGCTCTCCATTGCGAAGACGCAGCCGCGCTGGACCGCTTTTTTAAAACGTTTCAGTTATTTGGCTTCGGGTTTTCATGGGGCGGCTTTGAAAGCCTGATCCTGCCGTGCAACCCGCAACTCAAGCGCTCCACATCCGATCGATGGAAATCTGGAACTTACGGCACTCTGGTGCGCGTACAGATCGGATTGGAAGATGAAGCGGACCTGATCGCCGAACTGAAACAGGCTTTATCAGAACTGCACTGACAGGGAATGGCGACCCCTGCAGGACTCGAACCTGCAACCGTCGGATTAGAAGTCCGGTGCTCTATCCAGTTGAGCTAAGGGGCCCTGATGAACCCTTAGTGGGTCCAGGACTGCTTTCTGTCGGCAGCGAAGTTCGCACTGTAAGATTTCACCAGACGTTTGGATGGACGCGGATCTTCGACTGAGAACACCAGACCTTCGCGGTTGGCATAAGCGATTGCTTCGTCACGTGTTTCAAAAGTCAGTCGAACCTGAGAACTCGTGTCGTTTGAAGAAATCCAGCCCATAAGCGGGTCTGACTTACGCGATGCGTCCGTATTCACGAATTCCAGCACCCAACGATCAGATTTCGCTTTACCTGACTGCATGGCAGTTTTGGCGGGTTTGAAGATCCGTGCACGCATCAGTCGTCCTCACTTTAATGGTCGGAGTGGAGAGATTCGAACTCCCGACCCTCTGGTCCCAAACCAGATGCGCTACCAGACTGCGCTACACTCCGACGAAGGGTCCAATTAAAACGCTACGAGACAGACTTCAAGTCAAGATTTCTCTTTCTTGCGAATGAGATGAAAAACTCCCGATACACCGGCAATTTTCTGCTTCTCGTTTCGTGTCAGCTCTGCGTCGACATAGACGATATAGCCATCAACGCCAGTAACTCGCGCCTCGGCGATAAGCCAGTCACCGATTCGCACAGGCTGGAGGTAATCAATCGAAAGCCGCATGGTAACAGATGCCTGTCTGGCGGTATTCCAGACCGCCCATGCCATAGCGCTGTCTGCGAAAGCGGCAGTCATTCCGCCGTGCAGGAAGCCGAGGCCATTACAATGGCGCTCTTCCACGCTCAGCCCAGTTTGTAGCCGACCATCCAGTGAACGCCGGTAATATGGGCCATTGTTGCGGGAAAAAGGCCCGCGCCCCTCTGCGAGCTCGAATCCGTCCGGAATAGCCGTCACAACCGCGGACATTCCGATCTATTCGGCAGCTTCTTCGGAATCAGACGTGTCTTCGGCAGGAGCGGTTTCAGCGTTGCCAAAAATCTCGTGGATGATCTGGTCTCCCGGACGAATGCCAAACGCATTAGCCTGACCATCAGCAAGCTCGAGTACACCTTTAACCGGAAAGCCCGGATTGATATGGCGTTCGGAATGAGCCTGCGCATGGGCGACAATCGCGAGCACAGTTCCTTCTGCATCCATGAACACCATGTCGATCGGAAACTCGACGTTCCGCATCCACATATTCGGCTCACGCGGGGTACCGAAATCGAAAATCATGCCTCGGTCCTCTGCAATGCTCTCACGGAACATCAGACCTGTGGCGATTTCATCCGGCTCGTCTGCGACTTCTGCTGTAATCGTGACCGGGCCGCTCTGCGTTTCAATCGTGAGCGGGCCTTCCGGCATAAAAATGGCCGCCGACTGCGCGAAAGCTACAGGCGCCATAACGAGAAGCGAAGAGATCAGAAGAAGTTTTTTCATAGCGTCTGTTTAATCAACTGACAGACATCCAGCAAGCAGGATAACGCACTCGCGTCAGCCAATTTCCTTGATCTGCTCGACGTGCTCGCCTTTAGGGCCTTCGCGGATAATCGCTTCGTATCGACCGCCATCCAGCAGATCGTCGAGTCCGGCCTTTCGAACAGCCACCATGTGGACGAAAATATCGACATCCGAAGCATCAGGCCGATTTACAAAGCCATAGCCCTTGGCGCGGTTAAACCATTTGATCATCACGGCTTCGAAGGTTTCGTCCTGACTTTCCTCCTCCGGCGAGACCAGAGGCTCATAAGACAATATTTCGACCGCCTGCAGCCCTTTGGACCGATCAGTGGCCATGCATACCATCCGCCCGCCTTCCTGCATTGTGGAAAGCCCGGCCGCCCGCAGGCAGCTGACATGAATCATCACATCGCTGAGGTCAGCATCACCGTCATCTGAATCGGGCGATAGGAAGCCGTACCCCTTTACGGCATCAAACCATTTCACCTGCCCGCTAATCTTCTTGAGCTTTACGGTCGATTCGCCGGCTTCCTCGGCTGGAAAGCCTTCGTTCATCTTTAAATCAGTCCCCTAAAATACGTTCGAGCAAGGTTAACATACCCGGCTTGGAACGGAAGAGGTCAATTCTAATTTTCGGAGAGTAAAGTGGCACGCCCTAGGGGAATCGAACCCCTCTTTCCAGGTTGAAAACCTGGCGTCCTAACCGATAGACGAAGGGCGCGCGCTGCTGAGAGGGCGGATATAACGAGCCGTTTCTTCCTCTGCAAGCATTATTTCCAAGTTTTCTAATTTTTTTTCACCGCGTCGATGATTTCTATCTGAACGCTGTTTTGACCGCGGGCTGAACCCCACTCGTCACGCTCCGGATAGCCTATCAAATCCACCGTCTGCCCCTTTTGAAGCAAACTTCCGAGATCCGTTTCAGCAGCACGCCAGGCGATTGCGCTAATCCGGCCACTTCCGTCATCGAGGGTGACCTTCAAATGATTTGCGCCAATCACGCGGCTGAACACAATCTGTGCATTTTTTACGCGAACGACCGGTTTTGTTGCAGCTGCACCATAGGGTCCAGCCTGCTCGACCACATCAATGAAGCGTGGCGTCATCGCTGAAACCAGCACATCAAAGTCGATTTGGACGGCGCGTGCATCATCGAGCTCTTTCTCGACATTTGCAAAATACGTAGACAGGAAATCGCGGAAATCCTGCATCCGTTCGGGCTCAATACTGAATCCGCCCGCCATGGCATGCCCGCCGCCAGTAATGAGAACGCCCGCCTCAGCCGCCGCCGAGATTGCCTTTCCGATGTTCAGACCTGCTACAGACCGCGCAGACCCTTTGCCGACATCTCCGAACTGCTCACCCCAGCCGACAACAGCGACAGGACGATGGAACTCATCCTTGAGGCGTCCGGCGACGATACCGATGATACCCGGATGCCATCCTTCGCCACCGACCACATAAACCGGATAATCGACATTGTGGCGCTGCAGCTGATGTATCTGTTTGCGCGCTTCGTTCTGAATATCGGCTTCGATGTCCTTACGCGCCTGATTCAGTATGAAGAGCTGTTCTGCGATCGGAATAGCCTCTTCAATCGACAATGACGCCAGTAGCTGCGTAGCGAGCCACGGGTCACCTATACGCCCGCCTGCATTCAGCTGGGGACCAATTCCAAAGGTCAAGTCTGTCACCTTCCTGGGCGGACTGCGTCCTGAAACCTGAGACAGCGCGACAATGCCCGGGCATTCATCATGGGCCAGAATTTTAAGCCCCTGAACGACAAAGGCGCGGTTCAGCTCAACGAGCGGCGCCATATCGCACAGTGTACCTAATGAACACAGATCCAGATTTTTCATCAGATCCGGAAGATCAGATGCCTTGTAACTCAGCCTGTTCCGAAAATACCGGTTCAGCGACGCAGTGAGGACGTAAACAACACCCGCCGCAGCCAGATGCCCCTGCCCTGACTCGCAGTCAGGCCGATTCGGATTTACCAGAGCCGCGCAAGCTGGAATGTCTTCGCCCATTAAATGGTGATCGACTACAATGATATCGAGGTCGATTTCTGATGCGCGCCTAAGCGCCGCCTCAGCTGCCGCGCCACAATCAACCGTGATAACGAGATCTACGCCCTGGGACTTCAAAGTTTCAAATGCCTGAGGCGACGGCCCATAGCCCTCTTTCAGTCGATCGGGCACGTACAGAACAAGGTCCTGACCGAAAAACCGAAAATAGCGGATCAACTGGGCAGCGCTCGTTGCGCCGTCCACATCGTAGTCGGCCAACACAGCAACGGTCTTCTCTTCGAGAATAGCTTTTGCGATCAGCTCTGTCGCAACATCCATGTCTTTCAACGATGATGGATCTGGGAACAGATTCCTGAGTGTTGGATGCAAAAAGGCCTCAACCTCTTCGGCAGGCACCTCCCGGCGCAACAACAGCGCTGACAGGGTAGCGTCGAGCCCGGATTTCCGAGCGTAGGCATCTAAAGTTTTGTCGTCGAAAAGAGGTTCAGACCAATGAAAGCCGCGCGCGGTTTCTGTCATAGCCTCACACCGGACGACGCGTCCGCACGCGTCTTACAGAATGATCCGAAGAGGTCATGATCAACGTTTCCGTTTCGACAGTGCCTCTGCCGTAAACGACACCGTCCAAAAGGCCACCTTTCGTGACACCCGTTGCACAAAACACCGTGTCAGATGTGACCAGTTCATCCAGTGAATATATCTTGTTCAGATCTTGAATACCCACGCGACGAGCGCGCTGCTTTTCTTCGTCATTGCGAAAAACAAGCCGAGCCTCGAATTGTCCGCCAATACATTTGAGCGCAGCAGCTGCAAGAACGCCTTCAGGCGCACCGCCCTGTCCGAGATACATATCAATGCCTGTAGACGGATCGGTCGTATTGATGACACCTGCGATGTCACCATCGGATATCATTGCGACCTTAGCGCCGACTGACCGTAGCGATGAAATAATCTCGTGGTGCCGAGGACGATCGAGAACACATACCGTGATATGCTCCGGCGGAACGTCTTTCTCTTTTGCAAGCGCCAGCACGTTTTCTGCCGGCGTTGCTGCGAGCGTCACAATGCCTTGGGGTAGCCCGGGCCCGACCGCAATTTTCTCCATATAAACGTCCGGAGAATGAAGCAGCGTGCCTCGTGGCGCGATCGCCAGAACCGATAGCGCGTTCGACATTGCCTTCGCTGTAAGCGTAGTGCCTTCCAGCGGGTCTAGAGCGATATCAATTTCCGGGCCTTCGCCCGTGCCGACTTCTTCGCCAATGTACAACATTGGAGCTTCGTCGCGCTCACCCTCCCCAATAACGATACGTCCACGCATCGGAATCGCGTTCAAACCGGTTCGCATGGCATCAACAGCGGCCTGGTCGGCCTTCATCTCATCGCCGCGTCCGGTCAGTTGGTGCGCAGCGATTGCAGCTGCCTCAGTGACCCGAATCATTGCGTCGGCAATAGCCGCATCGATGTTTGTTTCAGCCATAGCGCGTTCCTTCAGCTGATTAGCTGGCCTCGATCCGGATAAGTCTCGCCGGATTCGGCACTGCGCTGAGAGCGTTTATTTTGGACAGAGCAGACTCAGCCGCCGAATGAGAACAAGCGTGCGTCACAATTGCGACCGGCGCAAACTCTGAACCTTCGGCAGAATCCTGCAGCAGTGCTTCAACAGACACATCTGACTTGGCAAGTTCTTCTGTGAGCGATGCAAGCGCACCCGCTTTGTCCTCAAGGTCCACGCGGATCAAATATTTAGACAAAACAGAATCCTGCGCAAACTTATCGCAGAATTGAGTCGTCAGTTCAGATACGTGGAGCCCGAGAACCTGTTTGTTCTGGTCAGAAAGCAATGCTGCAAGGTCGCCAAGCACCGCACTCGCTGTCGGGTGGGAGCCGGCGCCCGGCCCTGTCAGCGTATAATTTCCTGCATGTACCGTTTCAACCATCACTGCATTCAGTGGACCATCAATTTGCGCCAGCGGTGAACCAAGCGGCAGCAGAACCGGCTCTACGCGGCAGATAACTCCTGCCTCGGTATTAGTAGCCTCTGCAATGAGTTTGATCTTGTGGTTCAGCTTGGCGGAAAGCTCGAGATCTTTAAGGCTGATCGTATCGACGCCGCTGATATCAACTTGCGAGAAATCCAGCGGAACGCCAAAGCCAAGAGAAGCCAGAATCGCAATTTTGTGCGCGGCATCGGTGCCGGACACATCAAGGAACGGGTCTGCTTCGGCATACCCAAGTCGTTGGGCATCAGCCAGGACATCATCATATGAACGTCCGCTCGCCTTCATCTCCGTGAGAAGATAATTGCAAGTGCCATTCAGAATACCGCGCAGCGACTTGATCTGCGTTCCGGCAAAAGACTCGCGAATTGCACGAACGACAGGAATGCCGCCCGCAACAGCAGCCTCAAACAGAAGCGGTGTGCCGGAAGCGTCTGCCAGTGCCGCGAGCTCTTCGCCATGTTCTGCGATCAGCGCTTTATTGGCCGTCACGACTGGTTTGCCCAGTTTCAAGGCGGCTTCAACAGCCAGTTTCGCCGGTCCATCAGCTCCGCCCATCAGTTCAACAAACACTTCGGTGCTCTCTGATTGGGCCAACGCGACAGGATCATCAAACCAGTCATAGCCGGAAATATCGACCGGGCGCTGGCGCGATCGATTACGAGCGCTAATGCCTACAATCTCGACGTCGCCGCCAAGACGAAGTGTTTCTTGCTCCTGCAGTCGTTCAAAAAGACCGGTACCGACATTGCCGAGGCCAGCAATGCCGATCTTGATAGTTTTAGTCATAACTTATCCTGTCGCGAGTTGAGGCGCGTTTTCGTCTGAAACTGTCTGCAGAAACTTTTTAACGTTCCGCGCAGCCTGACGAATTCGCTGTTCATTTTCGACCAGCCCAAGCCGGACAAAGCCCTCTCCGTGTTCGCCGAAACCAACGCCGGGCGATACGCTCACATGCGCTTCGTTCAACAGACGAAGAGAGAATTCTAGAGAGCCCAGATGTCTGACCGCCTCAGGCAGAGGCGCCCATGCGAACATGGATGCATCTGGCTTTGGAATATCCCATCCGGCCTGACCAAAGGAATCGATCAGAGTATCGCGGCGGGATTTATATGTGGCACGAAGCTCGTCCACACAGCTCTGGTCACCATTCAGCGCTTCGCAAGCCGCAACCTGGATAGGTGTGTACGAACCATAGTCGAGATATGACTTCACTCGAGCGAGCGCTGCGATCAGTCGTTCATTACCTGCCGCAAAGCCAACGCGCCAGCCAGCCATATTATACGTCTTGCTGAGCGTCGAAACCTCGACGCAGATATCCTTCGCGCCATCAACAGCCAGAATGGATGGAGGCGGGTCACCAAAGAAGATCTCGGTGTAAGCAAGGTCTGACAGAATCCAAAGATCATGACGTTTCGCGAACGCGACCGCTTCTTTGTAGAAATCGAGATCCACAACCTGAGCCGTCGGGTTCGCCGGATAGCAGAGTACCATCGCGGTCGGCTTAGGAACGCTGTGCATCACAGCGCGACCGAGGCCTGAAAGATACTCTTCAGGCGATAGGGCTTTGACGTGCTGGATCGTCGCACCGGCCATGATGAAACCGAACGAGTGGATCGGGTAGCTCGGGTTCGGAGACAGGATGACGTCTCCCGGCGCAGCCAGCGCCTGAGCAAGGTTTGCGAACCCTTCTTTCGATCCCATGGTCGCGACAACTTCGCGATCCGGATCGAGTGTCACACCGAAACGACGTCGGTAATAGTTTGCTAACGCCCGGCGTAGCCCGGGAATACCACGGGATGAAGAGTATCGGCTCGCCTTCGGCTTACGTGCCGTCTCGACGAGTTTTTCTACGATGTGCGGAGGCGTTGGGAGATCAGGGTTTCCCATTCCAAGATCGATGATATCCGCGCCGGACGCACGAAGGGCGGCCGCATTGCGGTTCACCTGTTCGAATACGTACGGAGGAAGTCGTCTGATCTTGTGGAATTGTGGGGGTAACATTGTCTCTAACCAACTAGAATTGAGTGGCGATTAATAAGGCTCTTCGCCTTTATCTACCAGCCTTATTTGCTCTTCAGCCCAGCTTCGCATGTCTTCTGCTGTGATCGTAACAGGGCCTGGATCATTCATGTCCATTTCGGCCTGTGCACTGGATAAATCTTGCTGAATTTGAACCCATGGCACATCAGATATTTCGGATGAAAGCTGGCTCGCCGTCTGCAGAGATGGATATCCATCATGAGAAAGATCGGATCTGCGCTCTTCAAACCAGTCAGGCGCGACATCCAGAGTGCTACCTACCGAACTGGCACAGCCCGCAACGGCCAGCGTCAATCCCAAAGTTAATCCAATTCTAAACACAACCGACTCCAGCTTAGGGTTCCAGTAGTTAAATTCCGGTAGTACACTTGGTGAGCTAAATTGAGGCAAAAGACAATGGCGGGGAAAGTAAACCAGGGCCCAGACGACCAGAATGCAGCCAACAATGGCGCTTCTGCGGCAAAGCCTTCTGATGCGACCGAACGCGCAGCATCCAGCGCGAAAAAGGCCGCACCAAAATCCATCAATGATGTTCTGCAGGAGGCCGGCCCGGAAAAGCTCGAACAGCTTTCAAAGAACATCAATGACGCGCTGTTCGAAAGTCAGGAAATCCTGCGTGAACTGACCACCGCCAATCTTAAGAAATCCGTCAATCCCACCCAGCCGGACCCATTCGGCGTCAGCAACGCCTGGGCAAAGATCGGCGAGAACCTCGCCAGACACCCGGATCGTCTCATGGACGCACAGATGGCCCTCTGGGAAGGGCATGTGAACATTTGGCGGTCTCTCCTCGTCGGCGACAAAGAAGAGCAACCGAAAGACAAGCGTTTTTCGGATCCTGAGTGGGAAAACAACCCGACCTTTGATCTGATCCGCCGCACATATCAGCTCAACAGCGAATGGCTTATGTCGCTCATTGAGACGGCCGAAGAAGTCGATGACAGCACGAAACGCAAAGCGAGCTTTTTTGCGCGCCAGACAGCTGATGCGTTCTCACCTACCAACTTCTTCTCGACCAATCCCGCTGCCTTAAGGGCAATGATCGAAACCGGCGGCGAAAGCGTTCTGGAAGGCTTGAAACTCGCGCGCAAAGACATCGAGCGCGGTCATGGCCGGCTGCTCATCAGCCAGACGGATGGCACATCCTTCGAGATCGGAAAGAATGTCGCGACAGCCCCGGGCAAGGTCGTCTATCGAAATGAACTCATCGAGATTCTCGAATTCGAACCTCAGACGGAAAAAGTCTATGAGGTACCTCTCCTGATTTTCCCTCCGTGGATCAACAAGTTCTACATCCTCGATCTGCGCGAAGAAAATTCCATGATCCGCTGGCTCGTGTCCAAGGGATATCGCGTGTTCGTTGTCTCATGGCGCTCAGCAGACAAATCCATGTCGGAATTCCGCTGGGACGATTATGTGAGCTTCGGCGCCTATGCCGCGACAGAGGCCGTCACAGAGATCACCGGTAGCGAGCATGTGAACGCCGTCGGTTACTGTATTGGCGGCACCATGCTCACCTCGGCCCTCGCGCGCATGGCTCAGGAAAACGACACACGGATACAGTCCGTCACCTATTTCGCTGCTCAGGTCGATTTCGAGGAAGCAGGCGATCTGAAAGTCTTCACCGACGATCAGTCTATCCGGCACATCTCAAAGCTCATTGATGACAATGGCGGCGTGATGGCAGGCGAGGATATGTCCGAGACATTCAACTATCTTCGCCCTTCTGATCTAGTCTGGCGCTATGTCGTCGACAGCTACATGCTTGGTAAAAAGCCCAAGCCGTTTGATCTCCTATTCTGGAATTCAGACCAGACCAACATTCCAGGGCCGACGCACAAGACTTATCTGGGAGATCTCTATCGCGACAACGCACTCGCGAAAGGTGAATTCCGTGTACTCGGCCGGAAGGTCAAACTGTCCGACATCACAATTCCCGCGATGTTTCAGGCGTCGAAAGATGACCACATATCGCCATTTCGTTCGGTTTACCGGGCTGCCCGCGCATTCGGTGGTGACGTAGAATTCGTAATGTCTGGCTCAGGCCATATTGCAGGCGTGATCAACCACCCCGATGCGAAGAAGTATCAGCACTGGACGTTCTCCGAACTTCCAGAAACGCCTGATGAGTGGATGAGCAATGCGGACGAACATCCGGGGTCATGGTGGCCGCACTGGCACAAATGGCTCAAGAAACGTTCCGGCCAGAAGGTAGATGCTAAACCCGTTGAGGACAAAGGCCTCGGAGACGCGCCAGGGACTTATGTGCTGGCACGCCTCGAAGATTTAGGTGTAGGACCGTCCGCCGAGTGATTAAGGGAAGAGCGGCTGCAGAATCGACAGCCCCTCGCCTTCCTCAAAACCGAACATCAGATTGATGTTCTGCAGCGCCTGTCCTGCAGACCCTTTGGTCAGGTTATCAATCACGCCGATAACAATGACTCGTCCCTGAACACGGTCAGCATGCACGCTGATCTCGCAACGATTCGTGCCGCGCACGTGCCGCGTATCCGGCGGCAGGTTTCCCAGAGGACGCACATTCACGAATGCTTCGTCCGCATAACGCGCGCTGAGCGTCGCATGAGCGTTTTCTACAGTCTGGCCCTCAGCAAGGTCCGCGTAGATCGTAACTAGCTCACCGCGCGTCATTGGTACGAGATGCGGCGTGAACGTGACACGAACCGCTTCCCCGAATCGCGCAGTCAGCTCCTGCTCAATCTCCGGCGCGTGACGGTGCGTTCCTACCCCATAAGGATGAAGACCTTCAGCGGCCTCGCAGAAGAGGTTCCCTTCTTTCAGAGAGCGGCCCGCACCAGACACACCCGACTTGGCATCAATGATCAGGCCTCGCGTCTCAATCATACCCGTTTCAGAAAGCGGAAGCAGGCAAAGCAGCGTAGCTGTTGGATAGCATCCCGGGCAAGCTACTGTTGTCGCATCAGCCAGATATGGGCGCGCAAACTCTGTCAGGCCGTACACAGCGCTTGCTGTACGCTCAGGCGTCAAATGCGAGCGCGCATACACTTCTGAATAAACAGAGGCATCACGGAATCTGTAATCTGCAGACAGATCAACAACGCGCACATGATCAGGAAGCCCTTCAACGACATCCTGGCTGGTACCATGCGGCAGGCACGATACGGCGACCTGAACATCGCTCCAGTCGACGTCTTCGACCGTCGTGAGCTCCATGTCCCCATATGAAGACAAATGCGGGTACACATCCGTCAGCTTGCGTCCAGCGAGCGCATTGGCAGTCGCTGCAGTCACGTTGATGAATGGATGCGACGCAAGAAGGCGCAACATCTCTGCGCCCGTATAACCGCTTGCGCCAAGAACGCAGGCATTGATCTGCTTTGAACCCATAACCCTTCCCCTGATCGTAAAAAAGGCGCTCCAAAAGAAGCGCCTTTCTCAAAATAGAATTTCGAAGTCGTCTTAGCGCTTTGAGAACTGGAAGCTACGACGCGCTTTCGCACGACCGTATTTTTTACGTTCTACAACGCGTGGGTCACGAGTCATGAAGCCGTATGGCTTGAGAACCGGACGAATTGCCGGCTCGTAAGCTACAAGCGCACGAGAGATACCGTGACGAACAGCGCCCGCCTGACCGGAGAGACCTGAACCTTTAACAGTACAGATCACGTCAAACTCATCGCGACGCTCTGCAGCGATCAGCGGCTGTTCAATAATCATGCGGAGAACCGGACGAGCAAAATACTCGGTCTGGTCTTTTCCATTGATCGTGATCTTGCCTGTGCCTGGTTTGATCCAAACGCGAGCAACAGCAGATTTACGACGACCTGTGCCATAAGCACGGCCAAACTCGTCAATCTTCGGCTCAACGTTGATCACGGTCTCAGCAACGGCTTCGCCGCCAAGATCGTTCAGGTTTTCGAGGCTTTCGACGGTATCAGACATACGTTACGCCGCTTTCTCGTTTTTACGGTTCATGGATTTGAAGTCTACGACTTCTGGCTGCTGCGCATCATGCGGGTGATCAGTGCCTGAATAAACACGAAGCTTGGAAAGCTGCTGGCGAGCCAGAGAGCTTTCACGAGGCATCATGCGCTTCACAGCGAGCTTGAGCACACGCTCAGGGAAACGACCACGCAGAATAGCATCAGCAGACAATTCCTTGATACCGCCCGGGTAACCCGTGTGACGGTAATAGTTCTTGTCCTGACGCTTACGGCCCGTGAAGGCTACCTTATCCGCATTGATGACGATGATGTGATCACCACAGTCAACGTGCGGGGTATAATCAGCACGGTGCTTGCCGCGAAGGCGTTTAGCAATATAAGACGCGAGACGGCCGACGACGACGTCAGTGGCATCAATTACGATCCACTTGTTTTCGACTTCAGCTGGTTTGGCCAAAAAAGTTTTCATTGCTCCACTCGGAGCCTTTCTTGAAGGTGTTGTTAAATGGCAGAGCGCGCGTCACTAAAGCGTAAGAATTCGATTGTCAATCAAAGAGCCGCATTCGGTGCGATTTTATTTTTAGCCGCCTGTGGCGGAAGTGAAGAAGTTCCAGTCAATCAGGGCCCCGATTCTGTCTCCACACCTGTGGTCTGGCAAACAGAACGTTTCGACACAGGCCTGACAACACTATCAGTTTCTCCAAGTGGGGAAGCCGTATTTCTTGTAGGTCTCGAAAACGAAGGTCTGAAATTCACAAATATCGACGGAACTGCGATTTCCGAAGCAGCGCCTTATCGAAACGGAATTTCCTCTACCGGAGTAACAGCTCAGATCGACGGGACATACCTTGTTCTATTCCCTGGAGTGTCTCGCAACTCCGACCAGATTGTCGTGGTGGTTCATGGCGACGGACTGCTGGCACCTATTGAGGTAGAGCTTGATGTAGATGTCACCGGATCAGTCGAAGGTGTTTGCGCGTCGCGCAGCCAGGACGACGGCTCCATTATGAACATAGGGTATTGGACGTCTGTTGACCCGACATCGCTTTATACCGGCTCAGTCGGTGCCGAAGGTACAAACTTCACCTTCACGCCAGGAGACATTGAGAGTTACGAACGAGACGTAACGGGCTGCGCGTTGACGGACAGCGCCACAATCGCCAGCGGTCGATTTGGAATCGACATTCGTTCTGAAGGATCCGAACCGGTACTGATCGACATGCCGGGTGTTCCAACTTCTGTTTCGGCCGTTTCCGATGGCAACGACACAAATGTTGCGATGGCTATGTCCGGCGGTGAAGTTTATGTCGCCAACAGCGACGGCAATTTCTCACGCGTCGAATTTGAGGCAGGCCTTTCTGCAACCGGACCAGAGGATGTCCGCTATCTCGTCATGACACAGCGTGCGGATATCCCCGGATTCTCATCTGGCTTCCTTGCAATGGATGCCCGCGGTGCCGATCGTACATCGCAAATCGTCATCGCAGATTACGAAGATCTGTTCCGTCAGCTGTCCGACAACTGATAGCGCGCTTTAAAGGTCGTCCTGATCGCGAGAATCAGGACGATCACACCAACACCTTGGTGAACGAGTGCCAACGACAATGGTGCGACGTTCACCAGAGTGAAGATTCCCCAGAGAATCTGAAACACGATCGCGGCAGACAACAGTAAAACAGGTGCGTGATAACGACCCGTCAGGCCAACAGCCAGAATGCGTCGCACCAGCAGCCCGACACCAATAAATCCGATCAGATACGCCAGCACCCGGTGATTAAATTGCGCCATAGCAATGTTTTCGAACGGATTGCGCATTCCCAACATGGGATCGACATATCCTGACGGCACAAATTGGCCCGCCATGAGCGGCCAGTCAGTATAGGTGCGGCCGGCATCCAGACCCGCGACCAATGCCCCGCTCGCCATCTGTACAAATATCAGAAGCGCGAAAAGGGAGAAGAAAGCAAAACTTCCGCTGAATTTTGCCTGTAACTGCCTGTGATCAAGACGCATCCAATACCAGGCGATAACGCCAATGATAAAGAGCGCCAGACAGAAATGCGTCATGAGCCGGTAAGGGGCCACATCGACGCGCGTGGTTTCACCGATGCCGCTTGCGACCATCCACCAGCCAATAGCGCCCTGAAGACCGCCCAGAACGATAAGAAATCCGAAACGGGCACCCCACCCCTCTTTAAGCCAACCATTTCGTAGGAACACCAGGAAGCCGGCAATTGCGATCACGCCGATCCAGCGCCCTAGCTGCCTGTGGCCCCACTCCCACCAGTAAATGTATTTGAACTCTTCCAGAGACATTGAAGAATTCTGGAGCCGGAACTCGGCTGTGTCCTGATACAGGTCGAAGAGTTCGTCCCAGTGCGCTTCGCTTGTTGGCGGGATGGCGCCGGAGATCGGCTTCCACTCAGTGATAGACAGGCCAGAATCAGTCAGGCGCGTCGCCCCTCCGACGAGGATCATCGCATAAACCAAGACGCCCAGAAGCACGAGCCAGCGACGCATCCATAGCCGTGCAGGAGCCGAAAGAGTTGAGTGTGAGGTGTGGAAGTTTTTTGTCATACGCCCTAAATGCGTGACACGACCAATTTGGCAAGTGCCTCGTCGACGCACCCGCCTTCAGAATGTGAGAAACCGAATGAGAAAATTCATCGCAATGCTGGCTATTGTCGGATTTCTGGTCGGCTATATCGCGCTCGCTGCAACAATCGGCTCGATGCTCGTCGATGCACCGCGTTGGATACAGCTTATCTATTTCGTGATCGCAGGTATTTTGTGGGCCTTCCCGCTCAAGCCAATCATGGACTGGTCTGGCCGCGGCGGGAACGCCTGATTCTGTTCAACCTAAGACTTCTTAGACGTTTTCTTATCTGACGCTGTTGCAGCTTCCTCACCCAGCTCTGCGTCAGCTTCGTCAGACGCCGTTTCGACATCGGTGTCAGACACAGCCGCATCTTCGACAGGTTCTGCGACTTCTTCTGCTACTGGCGCTTCGGGCGCTGGCTCTGGTTCAACGGGCGTTTCTTCGACCACCGGCTCAGGAACCACGAGGGGCTCACTTGCTGTCGTCGCAGACTGCTCGACCTCAGACAGGTCGCTCAGAACGGTCTCGCCGCCAATGACAGACATGCCCGGCTCCAGAGAAATCTCAGACCCCACAGGCAGGAACACATCACTCCAGCCGCCAAGCCGGCGAACGCCGATTTTACGACCTGCACGCACGCCGTCTCCGGGCTCAAGGTTTACATCAAGACGCGGACCTGTGCCGCCAGTTGCAACGCGGACGCCGACAGCATGGTTTTCACTGCTGATCAGAATAAACGCTTCGCGAAGATTTGGGTCCTCAGCATCAAACGCCAGTGTTGCCGGAGCGCCTGGCTCGATTAGAAAACTTTCGACATTGCCGGTGATCGCAGCGCGCACACCGTTCGCAGAAAATGGCGATGACGCTATTCGAACACGAATAACTTCCGGCGTGTCCCAGCGCAATTCACGAGGCGGCGCTACGCTGGAGACACTCTCGATCACACCGTCATTAGGCGCAAGCACCAGATTTGCGGCGGAAGGCGACGTGCGCTCGGTATCACGCGAGGCGAGCAAAATGATCGCCAACACGATCATGAAAATCAGGCCGAGTATCCAGTGAAGCCCACCAAGGATAATGGCAAGCACCAGTGCCAGAGCACCAAACCCCAGTCCTTCGAGGTCAAACTCGGCCCGATACCAAGGCATTCGGGATGAAAGTGATTTCTTGGACATATCTATTCCTGACCTTTCGCTACTGCTGGCTCTGCTTCTGTCAGTTCCCGACGGGAAACCTGCTTCGCCCACATGTCAGCATACAAACCGTTCTCAGATAAGAGCGACTCATGATCGCCCCGCTCTGCAACTTTACCATCACTGAGTACAATAATTTGATCGGCGTGCATAATGGTTGAGAGCCTATGCGCGACCGTCACGGTCGTTCTGCCTTTCGAGGCCTCATGGATAGCACGCTGAACGAGCGTTTCTGTCTGACTATCCAGCGCAGAGGTCGCCTCATCCAGCAGCAACACTTCCGGATTTTTCAATATCACGCGGGCAAGGCCGACACGCTGCTTTTCACCGCCCGATAATTTAAGGCCACGCTCACCGACCCGAGTTTCCCAGCCATCCGGCAAAGCCTCGATAAACTCCAGCAATTGCGCGCTTTGGGCTGCGTGTTCCAATTCACTTTGTGTCGCTTCAGGTCGGCCATAGAGAATGTTCTGACGGATCGTGTCGTTAAACAGAACCACATCCTGCGGCACGATCCCCAAATGCTGACGCAGGCTTTCCTGTTTCAGCCCGCGAACATCCTGACCGTCGAACAGAACGGCGCCTTCATTCACATCATAGAAGCGGAAAATAAGCTTCAATAGCGTCGACTTGCCTGCGCCGGATGGGCCGACGATAGCAAGCTGCTTACCGGATGGAAGGTCTAAGGAAATGTTTTCTATCCCGATCACACGGCCATCATGACTAAATGACACATCACGGAATTCAATCGCCCCTGTGGCGTCGGACAACTCGCTGGCATCATCAGCATCCGCAACCTCGGGCTTCATCGACATCAGGCCAAAGACTTTCTCTAGATCGATGACACCCTGACGGATTTCCCGCCATCCCCAACCGAGAATGTTCAAAGGTCGATAAAGATTGAGCAGCATAGCAAACACAGCCGCGAGCGCTCCGACCTCAAGTTCCTGATTTGCTACCTTCCAGCCTGTCCAGCCGAGCATGGCAAACAGGCCGAGATTCATGATCAGTTCCTGACCGGCGTTCAGCAGGCCGAGGGAACGAGACGTCTCGACATACTGCTCGGCATAGGTTTTGTACGCGGAATTATAGGAGTCGGTTTCACGGCCTTCTGCGGCGAAAGATTTGACCGTTTCAAAGTTTGTGAGGCTGTCCATGGCGCGAGCGCGCAGTTCGGTATCAGCCTTGTTCAGCGTCCGGCGCTGCTTGGCGCGCCACTCGGACACGATGAAGGTGAACGCCATATAGACGATGATGGTCACAATCGCGATGACAGAGAGAACCCATGAATAGGTCGCCGCCAGAACGATTGAGGCCAGAGCCAGCTCGATGATGGTCGGCGCAATGTTGAACACCAGAAAGCGCAGAATGACATCCATCGCGGTGCCGCCGCGCTCAATGATCCGCTGAAGCGCACCGGATCGACGCGTCTGGTGAAAGCCTAGCGATAACGCTTGAGACTTGCTGAAGGCGCTTACGGCGAGCTCGCGTTGCGCATCCTGACTGACCGGCGCGAAGATCGCATCCCGCGCTTGAGGCAGGCCGGACGCTAAAAAGCGCGCCACCACGAAGAATGACAGCGCGCTGAGCAACGGCACGAGCACGGCCTCTGCTTCACCTGTGGAGGCTCTGGTGATGGCCTCGCCCAAGTATAACGGCGCCACAACACTGAAGCCCTTCGCGCAGACCGTAATCGCCAGAGCGATAATCATCCGGAAGCGCCAGCGCGACAGATTTGGACGAAGCAGGATTTCGCTAACGCGCATCAGCGCGGTTCCGATTCCCCCTGATGCACTCTCAATTGCATCAGCATCGGTAGAAGCCATTGTTCTCATAATTGCGAGATAGTGTGCGTTGCGCTTTCTTGCCAGCCAGAAAGAATGCGTTCATTGAAAACAACCAACCATGCCGACGGAGAATTCATGGCTGCTATGAAATCGATCTGCCTTTACTGTGGTTCCTCTAACGAGGTCGATCCGAAGTATATCGCGCTGGCCAAGGACCTCGGCAAAAGGCTGGCAGAAAGCGGATACCGCCTCGTTTACGGAGGCGGCAGTGTCGGCTTGATGGGTGCATCAGCAAACGCAGCTCATGAAGGGGGCGGCGAAGTGCTCGGTATCATGCCGCGCTTCCTTCTGACAAAAGAACGCATCTTCGAGCAGGTCGAGCATCGCATCGTCGATACCATGCACGAGCGCAAACAGATGATGTTTGACGAAAGCGATGCTTTCATCGTCCTGCCGGGCGGCATTGGCACGCTGGAAGAAGCTGTAGAGATGCTGTCATGGGCGCGCCTCGGCCTTCACAGCAAACCTATGGCGTTTCTCGATGTAGACGGCTTCTGGAGCCCGTTCTTCGAACTGATGAGCCATATCGTGAAAGACAAATTCACGCCGGCTGAATTTCTGGACCAGTTCGCCCACACGAATACGCCGGATGAAGCAATTGAGGCGCTTCGTGTCCGGCATATTGATATGAAATAGCGACAGCTTAGGCCGCTGCAGCCTTCAGACGCTCAGCGGCCCGCTCAGGACCAAGCAGCACGAGCACCCGCCCCATATCAGGGCCGCGTCCCTCGCCGGTAAGAGCCAGACGGAGCGGCATGAACAGACCCTTGCCCTTGCGGCCAGTCGCGTCCTTCAGCTCTTTAGTCCAATTCCCCCAGGTTTCGAGATCGTACGGACCCGCAGGCAGCGTCTCAGCCGCTGTCTGGACATAGCCCTTATCCTCTGCCTCAATGTCCGAGGAAATCGTGCCGTACAGCACGTCAGCCCAGGACGCCGCTTCAGACACGGTGCTGATATTCTCTTTCACCGTTTCCCAGAACAGTTCGCGGTCCGGACAGGATTCCAGAGCCGCAACACCATCAAGCGTGTCAGACACATCCGCGTAAGACAGAGACAGAACACGTTGCGCATTGAGCTTCATCAGCTCTTCTTCGTCGAAACGCGCAGGCGCACGACCGATTTTGTCGAATGAAAACTCCGCCGCGAGCTCATCAAGAGACGCGCGAATTTCAACGTTATCGCTCGTACCGATCTTGCCCAGAAGTGAAGCGATAGAGATCGGCTCAAGGCCCTTCTTGCCCAGCTCCTGAATGGAAAGAGACCCAAGACGCTTTGAAAGTCCCTGCCCGTCAGCACCCACGAGAAGGGGCGTATGCGCCATTTCCGGAGCTTTTCCGCCCAGCGCCATGAAGATTTCGATCTGCGCACCAGAGTTCGTGACATGGTCTTCACCACGAACCACGTGCGTGATGTCGTACTCAATGTCGTCGACTACGCTTGGAAGCGTGTAGAGATAGCTCCCGTCACCGCGCACCAAGATCGGGTCAGACACTGAAGACGTATCAATGCCTTGCGGGCCGCGCACGAGGTCATTCCACTCAACGCGGTCACCAGAGAGCTTGAAACGCCAGTGAGGCTTACGGCCTTCGGCTTCAAACGCTGCTTTCTCGTCGTCTGTCAGATTGAGGCCCGCACGGTCATAAACAGGTGGACGGCCACGGCTCAGCGCGATCTTGCGCTTCCGCTCAAGTTCTTCCGGCGTTTCGTAACAGGCGTAAAGCAGGCCATCAGCCTTCAGCTTGGCAACCGCTTCATCATATTTATCAAAGCGTGTTGACTGATTGAACGTGTCATCCCAGCCAAGGCCCAGCCACGTCAGATCGTCTTTCAAGCCTTGCTCGTATTCCTTGGTAGATCGCTCGAGATCGGTATCGTCGATACGCAGAATGAACTTTCCACCCTGCCCTTTCGCAAACAGCCAGTTGATCAGCGCAGTTCTGACATTGCCAACGTGCAGTCGGCCAGTCGGGGATGGGGCAAAACGAACAATAGGTGCAGACATGCTTTTCAGACTCAATTTTGTTTCTGGCCGACTTTTTCATTCAATCCGGCAAGGTTCGGTTGGATAAGCAACATTACGCCGCTCGCCAAGAGCGAAAACGCGCCCATTACCGCCAATTGCAGGTCAAATCCAACACCAAAGTCGATCAGAAACCCTGTAAGGAACGGTGAAGCGGCCGTAGAGGCGACCATAATCGCATAAATCAGCGCTCTTACATCACCCAGGTGTCTCGTACCAAACAATTCTGGCCAGAGCGCCCCCGAAAGCGTTGCCTGAGCGCCCGCTGTCATACCGAGACCAACATAGAGTAACGGAATGAAAGCGCCTTCGCGCAAAAACAAAGGCACCATAAGCGCGAGCGATATGGGTAGCAGGAACGCCGGAAGCAGAACTTTCGCGCTAAACCTGTCAATCACAGTGCCCGCGATCAGGCTCGTAATCACCTGAGCCGCAGCAAAGACGGTCATGGAAGCAACCATTACATTCATGTCCCAGCTCATGATCGAGGACAAATGCTGCTGGTGGAAAAAATATGCCGTCACCATGAAAGGCGGACACAGTGCCGCTATCTGAACGAGATAGAATTCCGGTCTCTTCAGAATGTCCGAACGAGTCCAGTGAAACACCTTCTTACCAGAAGACACATCCTCTTCGGTTGCGACCTCTACTTCCTGAGGCACCCGATCAACACTCAGCAAAAGCCAAAGCAGCGGCACAGACAGAACGAGCAGCAAAATAGCGGCGCCGCCCCAAAGATAAGCGAGCCCCGCAGTCGATAGAATGACGGCAGCGACCGCAGGCATGAAGCTTTCAGATAAGGGAAATCCGAGCCCGACAATGCTCACGGCTTTTCCGCGGTTCTTCGTGTACCATTTGCCTGCAGATGTCATGGCGACATGGCCACAAAAGCCCTGGCCGAAAAGACGAAGGGCGAAGATTGCGAGCGGAAGGATTACCACCGTCAGACTGGAGATCGCCATCAGGGCACATGCCAGACTGAGCCCCAGCACGGTCAGGATAGCAGAGCGTCTGACACTGAACCGATCCACCAGTTTACCAAAGTTCGACAGTGTGAACGCACTGGCCAGCGTTGCTCCACCATAGATCAGACCGAATTGCGAGTGACTTAGCCCATGAGCCGCCCTGATCGCGTCGTTAGATAGCGATATGAAATAGGTCTGACCGAAACCGGAAAACAAGCAAAGCAAAAGGCCCGCCGAAAGCCAGCGGGCGTTCGCGATTATAAATTTAAGCATCACGCCAGCGGCTGGTGATCGGGTAGCGACGGTCGCGTCCGAAATTACGCGGTCCGATTTTCGGCCCGGGCGCCGACTGCCGACGTTTGTATTCGGATATGTAGAGCAAATGCTCGATCCGCTTCACCGTCTCTCCAGGATGTCCGCGTTCGATGATCTGATCGGTCGACATCTCAAAATCGACGAGACCGCGCAAAATGTCATCCAGCACCTCGTAAGGCGGTAGGCTGTCTTCGTCTTTCTGGTCTTCACGCAGTTCTGCGCTTGGAGGCTTTGTGATGATACGCTCAGGAATGACTTCGCCCGTCGGACCCAGAAATTCCGAAGCATCACATTTATTTCGCCAGCGACAGATTTGAAAGACTTCAGTTTTATAGAAATCCTTGAGCGGATTATAGCCGCCACACATATCACCGTAGAGTGTCGCGTAGCCGACTGCCATTTCAGACTTATTGCCTGTCGTAACAACCATATGGCCAAACTTATTGGACAGCGCCATCAGTGTCACTCCACGAAGGCGAGACTGAATATTCTCTTCGGTCGTATCGGGCTCTCGATCAGCAAACTGTTCGCTAAGCATCGCATCCAGCGCATTTACGCCCTCAGCAATCGAGATCGTATCATAGCGCACGCCAAGCGCTTCCGCGCAGGCCTTTGCGTCTTCCAAGCTATGATCGCTCGTATACTTAGAAGGAAGCATAACGCACCAGACCTTATCGGCCCCGAGTGCATCAACGGCTATGGCTGCTGTTAGCGCGGAATCGATGCCGCCGGATAAACCGAGCACCACACCGGGGAAGCGGTTCTTACGGACATAGTCGCCCAGGGCGAGAACAGCCGCCTGATAGTCCGCCTTTTCTGCTTCACTCGGCCCCTCGCAGGACTCGACCTGAAATGACTTTACAGACGCATCGAAATCAAATGTGCGGATGCCGCTCTCGAAATCCGGGAACAGCCAGGAATGGCGATCTGATGCTGACCATACATAAGACGCACCATCAAACACCAACTCATCCTGAGCGCCGATCTGATTGATGAAAATGTAAGGCAGCTCCGGGCTTTCCCATCGCGCAAACGCGGTACGGCGTTCGCGGTGGATTGTCCTCCGCCACGGAGACGCATTGAGCGCGAGCATCAGGTCTGCACCCGTAGACTTCACTGCAGCAGGAATACGGTTGAACCAGATATCTTCACAGATCGCGACGCCGACACGTACGCCTTTAAGTTCGAAGCTAGGATTATCGATCGTACCTGCTGTAAAAACCCGGCTGTCGTCAAACACGCCATAGTCCGGCAGCTCATACTTGTCATAACGTTTAGCCAGCGCACCATGCTGGAGAAGGAACGCGCTATTATAGACCGATGTGCCATCACGGAATGGCGCACCAATAACGATTGCCGGATCGCTCTTCTGAAGCGCCTGCTCCAATTCGCTAAGCGCAGCCTGACAGGCGGTATGAACACTCGGTTTCAACACCAGATCTTCTGGCGGATAACCGAACAGAAAAAGCTCGGAAAACACCAACAAGTCTGAATGCTCCGCGCGCGCCTGCTCAAGCGCCTCAAAAGCGAGCTTCAGGTTTCCGCTGACATCACCCACAATCGGGTTCAGTTGCGCGACAGTAATTCTCAGAGATTTCGACATAAGCGCGAGTTACACCCGGTTCTTAACGATGAAAAGTATTATGACTCGATAGCCGCTTCTGCCGCTTCCGCCATAGCAACCGCCGCAATGGCACCGTGGCCCGGGATCATGGAGTTCTGATAGCCAAGACAAGCGCGGTAGAAACTCTCATCGGCTGCGAGCAGAGGATCGGGCAGAACGGAGGAGATATCTACGCGGATCTCATAAGGCGTCGTGTTCACGACTTCACGTGTCAGGAAATCTACGCTGATTTCTCCAGACTCATAAACGACACGCATTTTACGTTCCCGCGCTTTTGCAGCGCGGCTGGCTTTCAGTACGGCCTGCGCTCCGGAAGAATAAGTGAAGGTCGCTTCAGCCTCGTCGACGTGATCTGTATGAAGCCGCCCCCCCTTCGCTTCGACGTCTTTGAAACGGCCCTCAATCAGACAGCCTGCAAGATCGAGATCATGGATCATCAGATCCCAGATCACAGAAACGTCGCCTGCGCGTCCCTCAGGTGATGGAGGAGAGAACCGGATCGACTCCATAAGTTTGGGCGTTTCCTCAATGCGGAACATGCCCATGGCCTTTGCGACAAAACGCTCCTGGTGCCCCACCTGCAGGATCAAGCCCTTCTTCACAGCCTCGCCAGCAAGGTCTCGTGCAACGCTCTCTGTGAGCGCCAGTGGCTTTTCTACGAGCACATGCTTGTCAGCCGCGAGTGCGCGGCGAACGAGGTCCGCGTGATAGACGGCAGGAACCGCAACCACAATTGCATCACTGACGTCGAGGAGGTCTTCCAGTTTTGTATAATTGGGAACGCCATAAGGCGCGGCAACAGCTTTGCCGCGCGCGTCATCAATATCGAAAATACCGGAAAGCGATGTTGTAGCGGACGCCGCTGCCTTCTGAGCGTGATAATTTCCGAAAACGCCAGCTCCGGCGACACCCACTCTTAGTTCAGACACATCTTTCTCCTTACATACGGATTTCGCTCGCCAGTATCAGCAGCGAAGGTCCGCGACCAGTCACAGTCTGTTGCATCCTTTTACAGACGTTCGTGCGCGTGACCAGCTTCCAGACACTTGCATTGATAGAAACGCCGAAATCGATCTCCGGAGACCACAAATCCCAGACCACCAATTGGAGAATCGCCCGTCATTCCTACGAATCACATCCCGATTCGTGGCGAAAACAGCCAAATTCCAGCTGCTCGCTTCGCCAAAAACGGGAAAAATGACCCGCCAATTCCTGCGAATTAGCAGGAAATCCACAGAAAGAGCAGCAAAACAGGCCGAAAAGCCCCGATATTACGCGGTTTTGGCTGCATTTTCTTTGACGAATCTGTTGGGCTATCGAATACCTTAGGTATGCGTTTCGTTGAGGAGCATGAAAAATGAAAAAATCAGAACTCGTTAAAGCTGTCGCAGACAAGTGCGGCACAACAACTAAAGACACATCAGCGGTTATCGACGCGACATTCGACGCGATCGCTGAAAGCCTGAAAGCTAAAGATTCTGTAGCAATCGCTGGCTTCGGTTCTTTCGCAACGAAAGACCGCGCTGCACGCGAAGGCATCAACCCATCTACTCGCGAGAAGATCCAGATCCCAGCGCGTACGGTTGCTGTATTCAAGCCAGCTAAACAGCTGAAAGAACTCTAAGAGATTTTTCTCTGGGTTTAAAAAGGGCTGGGACGAAAGTCTCAGCCCTTTTTTAGTGCCCGACGCGGGAGCACTTCCAGAATGACGAGCTGGGTGATTGCCGCGAACACAGAGGCAACCAGTACCGCTTCCGCCATACCCTGAACGCCGCGCCCCTCAACAAGACCAAGATACCAGGCCAGCGGAACCATAATTACCATATAGCTCGCAAGGTGGGCGATAGCCGGCTGCCAGACCAACCCCTGCGCACGCGACGCCATCGCAGCGACGTTTTGTAGTCCGTCAAAAATCACAATGCCGGCAGCAAACAGGATCATCGCTGAGAGCTCAGGGTGCAACTGCACATTCGCGACCAGCGCATCACGCTGAACGAAAACCGATGCCAGTCCGTCATTGGCAGATGACATAAGCAATGCGGCAGCCGCTCCAACCAGCACACAGACGAGCAGGCCAAGTCGCGACGCGTTTTTCACCGCGCCGAACTCTCCGCGCCCTACTCTTTCGGCAACGCGCACGGAGGTCGCCGTTCCGATGCCCAGAAAGGCCATGAAGACGAAGCCGATGGTCTGGAACATCATCCCGTAAACTGAGGCTGCGGCAATCCCGATCCACGTTGCAATGATATGGGTGAAATTGAAAGAGCCGAATTCGGCAACATTGCTCACGGCCATACCCATACCGACGGAGATCTGCCGCTTCGCCTCGCCGTCCTGCTTCTCACCGGAGCTTTTGAAAGCTGGTGTTTTCCACGCAACAAAGCCGAGCAAGACAAGCATCAAACACCAGTTGGTGCCTGTGGTCGCGAAGGCTACGCCTGTCGCGCCCAGCTCCGGGAAGCCCCAGCTGCCCGACACGAAAGCGAGGTCCAGCATCAGGTTCACAACGACGCCGATATACATCGCGACGGATACCAGAAGCGGCTTTCTAAGCGCTTCCAGATAATAGGTCATGGTCGTGTTGAAGATCTGAGCCAGCATTGCGAAGGCAAGGATACGCGTGACTGTCGTCGTACCTTCAAGAACCGCGCCCTCAAAACCTAGCGAACTATAAAGCCAGTGCGCGCCGAAGAACATCGGCACTACGCCAACGACGCCTAACAGTAATGCGGACACAACACCCCGCCGGAAAATACGTCCGGTTTTATGCGCCTCACCCTTGCCCGAAAACTCGGCCGTCATGACCGACACGCCAAGCAGAATCCCGAGCGACAGGCCTAACAGAACGCCGACCGGTAAATGGGAATTCAGTACGTAGGGAAGCTCTTCTGGTCTGTTGCGCCCGAGCACAATCGTGTCGGTAAGCATCATCAGCATGAATGACGCGCGTGAAACGGCTATCGGTAGTGATAGTCGTAATAGGTCCAGAATATCTTTCGGATCGGCCCAAGCGGGCCATGCCCGCTTGGTCATGGTTATGTGTGTCCGTCTATAAAACTGCTGCCGTAGAAGACATTGCCGCCTGAGAGCGCTCAGTCATGGACTGCAGCTTCTCCGCGATCAGGAATGCAAGCTCGAGAGCCTGCTCACCGTTGAGTCGCGGGTCACAATGAGTGTGATATCGGGACGACAAATCTTCTTCAGAGATCGCCTGCGCGCCACCAATACACTCCGTTACGTCTTGTCCAGTCATTTCAAAGTGAACACCGCCCGGGTGAGCACCTTCACTGGAGACAATGTCGATGAAGTCACGAACCTCAGACAGAATACGATCGACAGGACGTGTCTTGAAGCCGTTGTCCGTCTTCAGCGTATTGCCGTGCATTGGGTCAGACGACCAGACCACGTTGCGACCGGACGCCTGAACGGCGCGAACCAGCCCTGGCAGGCCCTGCGCAACGCCATCAGCACCAAACCGCGCGATAAGAACAATGCGTCCTGCCTCGTCTTTCGGGTTCAGTGTTTCGATCAAACGAAGCAGTTCGTCGGTCTCAAGACCCGGCCCGCATTTGATCCCGATCGGGTTTTTGACGCCCTTACAGAACTCGACATGCGCATGATCAATTTGTCGTGTGCGGTGACCGATCCAGAGCATATGAGCAGACGTGTCGTACCATTCCCCTGTCGTCGAATCGATGCGGGTCAGAGCTTCCTCGTATCCGAGCAAAAGCGCTTCGTGTGACGTGTAGAACTCGACCTGCTGAACTTCCGGCGTCGTGTCCGGTGAGATACCGCACGCACGCATGAACGCCATGGATTTCGAGATCTGGTCTGCGAGCGCAGCATACTTCTCACCTTGTGGAGACCGCTCGATGAAACCGAGCATCCATGTGTGGACGTTATTCAGGTCAGCATAACCACCCTGAGAGAACGCACGCAGAAGGTTCAGCGTCGCTGCTGACTGAGAATATGCCTGAAGCAAACGGCCCGGATCCGGCGCGCGAGATGCGTCGTCAAAGTCCATGCCGTTGATGATGTCACCACGGTAAGATGGAAGCTCTACGCCACCGATAGCCTCAACAGAGCTCGAGCGAGGTTTCGCGAACTGACCAGCAATACGGCCGACTTTTACAACAGGCTTTTCTGCTGCAAATGTCAGAACAACCGCCATCTGAAGAATAACGCGAAACGTGTCACGAATATTATTCGGGTGGAATTCCTTAAAGCTTTCAGCGCAATCCCCGCCCTGAAGTAGAAAAGCCTTACCCGCGGCAACATCAGCCAGACGCTTGCGCAGACGGCGCGCCTCTCCCGCAAACACGAGTGGTGGATAGCTTTTCAGTTGCTCTTCTACAGCCGCAAGGCGCGACGCATCAGGGTAATCTTCGGGAATATGTTTCGCTGGCCTTTCCCGCCAGGAAGAGGGTGTCCAAGACATTTTTTTCTCCATGAAGCCGCGATATTCATCACTAACCCCGAAACAGCGCAAGTATTTTTTAGAATATCGACTGTTTTACGCCGATATTAGAAAGTTATTGCGCTATTTCGAATAGCGTACTGTGCTTGCTTCCACCGTTGCCCAAGGTCGACGATCTCAGGCAAGCTCTGGCGGAATGTACTTCTCACGCATCGTGACAAGTTCTTCGGCGATTGAAGGATGAAGCGCACAAGTGCGGTCAAAATCCTGTTTGGTGGCGCCCATCTTCACGGCAATCGCGACCGCCTGGATAACCTCCGGCGCTTCAGGGCCAACGATATGACACCCGAGCACGACCTGATCTTCCTCACGCACCACGAGCTTCATCATAACGCGCTCTTCGTCGCCCGTCAGAAGATCTTTCATAGGACGGAAAGTTGTCTTGTAGATATCGATCGCACCGAATTTATGACGCGCGTCCTCTTCTGACAGGCCAACAGTACCCACAGGCGGCTGTGTAAAGACCGCAGTCGGCACATTATCATAGGTGAAGAAATTTGGGTCATTCTGGAAGACTGACTCGGCAAAGGCCTGACCTTCGCGGATTGCAACAGGCGTCAAATTCATCCGGTTCGTGACGTCACCGACTGCCCAGATGTGATCCACATTCGTTTTGGAGTATTGATCGACCTCAATAGCGCCTTTGGCGTCTGTATGCACTCCTGCCAGTTCCAGCCCAAGGCCTTCCGTATCCGGAATACGCCCAAGCGCCATGAGAACGACGTCTGCATCGCAAGTGTCACCGTTAGAGAAGGTGACTTCATGTGAAGCGTTCGCCTCTTTAATCTCAGTGATCGTCGCCTGCGTGACCACGCGAACGCCCTTACGCTTTAGCTCTTCATGGACATGAGTACGAATATCCCAATCGAAGCCATTGAGAACCGTGTCGCCGCGATAAATCAGAGTTGTATCGACACCAAGACCAGCGAACACACCGGCAAATTCCACAGCGATAAAGCCGCCACCCGCAATAACCATGCTCTTAGGCAAAGACTTAAGGTGGAACACTTCGTTTGACGTAATTGCGTGCTCGATACCGGGAATTTCCGGCGGCATCCAAGGCTCGCCGCCCGTAGCAATCAGAATCTTTTCCGCAGTAATATGCTTACCGGAGGTCGTCAGGCGCAGCGTATGCGCATCCAGAAACTCAGCGCGTTCTTCATGAACATCGACACCAGCATTATTCAGGTTACGGGTATAGATGCCGGACAGGCGATCGACTTCAGCATGCAGTGTCGTCATGAACGACGCGAAGTCGAATTCTACGTTTTCCGCGCTCCAGCCAAAACCTTTCGCATGCTCGAACATGCGGCCGAACTCGCTGGCATAGACCATGTATTTTTTCGGAACGCAGCCGCGAATGACGCATGTTCCGCCCACTCGATATTCTTCTGCGATCGCGACTTTAGCACCCGCCATAGCTGCGCGGCGCGCAGCGCGAACGCCGCCAGAACCGGCGCCAATCACAAACAAATCATAATCATAGGCCATAAGTCGCTCCTAATATTCAAATTCCAGGATCTGCGCGCCTTCTTCGTCTCCGAGAATGATGGTTCTGGCGAGATTGATGAACAGTCCATGCTCCACCACGCCCGGAACCACAGAGAGCGCCAGCGCGGCAGCCTGTGCTGAGGGTATTTCTTTACATCGACAGTCCAAAATGTAGTTGCCACCGTCCGTTACAAGAGGGCGCTTACCACTCGCACTCTCACGAAGCTTCACGATGGGTTGATCCACACCCGATGTTTTCAAAGCGTCGAAAACCTTTTTAGCCGTGATCGTGAACCCGAAAGGAGAGACCTCCACTGGCAGCGAAAAAGCGCCAAGGGTTTCCACAGCTTTGCTTTCATCTGCGATCACGACCATATGATCCGATGCGTTCGCGATGATTTTTTCTCTGAGCAGCGCGGCGCCGCCTCCTTTGATGAGACAGGCATGAGGATCAATTTCATCCGCACCGTCTACTGTCAGATGAATGCGCTCGACCTGCTCGACCGGCAATAAGGGTATACCTAGCGCTGCCGCCTGTTCGAAGGTTGCAACCGACGTAGGCACACAACGAACATCCAGACCATCACTGATCTCATCCGCGAGAAATTCCACAAAGAACGCCGCAGTCGAACCTGTACCAAGGCCCAGCGTCATGCCGCTCTCAACGAACTCCAGCGCCGCGGCCGCAGCGTTCCGTTTGGCTTCATCCTGAGACATCGATCAACTCTGCTTCTTGCGGCGCATTTCGGCGTGATAGGTGTCCGCCCAGCCTTCAATGTTTTTTTGCTTGCCCCTGGCTACTGCGAGAGCGCCTTCTGGTACGTCTTTAGTCACGACGCTGCCCGACCCCACGAAACTCCCGTTTTCGAGTGTCACAGGCGCTACAAGAGAAGAGTTTGAGCCGATGAAGCTCCCTTCGCCGATAGTCGTCCGGTGCTTGAAATAGCCATCGTAATTACAGAAGATCGTCCCTGCCCCGATGTTGGATTTCGCGCCGACATCACCATCACCAATGTACGACAGATGATTGGCAGCGACACCATCACCCAATTCTGAATTCTTGATTTCAACGAAATTACCGACACGAACACCCGTATGAAGAACCGCGCCTGGACGCAAACGGGCAAAAGGTCCGATCTGACACGCTTCGCCAACGGAGCAGTTCTCCAGATGAGAGAACGCTTTAATTCGCGTATCAGACGCTACCGAGACGCCGGGGCCAAAAAACACGTTGGGCTCGATTACAACATCAGCGCCTACCTGCGTATCAAATGCGAAATAGACGGTGTCCGGATCAATGAGCGTCACGCCGCTTTCCATCATGTTTCGACGCGTCTTGGACTGGAAAACCTTCTCGGCCTCGGCCAATTGCTCTCGTGAGTTTACGCCAAGAACGTCCTCCTCGGAACAACGTACAGCGCTCGCTTTCAGCCCGTCCTGTCGCGCAAGTTCGACGACATCGGTGAGATAGAATTCGCCCTTGGCATTATCGTTGGTGACACGGGACAGGAGATCAAACAGGTATTCTGATCTGACGGCCATGACGCCTGAATTACAAAAAGAGACAGCGAGCTCGTCCGGGCTGGCTTCTTTAGCCTCAACTATCTTCAGAAGGTCGCCTTCATCAGAACAAATCAGGCGGCCATATCCGCCGGGCTCGGCAGCATCGAATCCGAGAACAGAGACCGCGTATCCTGCATCGAGAGACGCAAAAGCCTTCTCAACGGCGTCTACAGGAAGAAGCGGCGTATCGGCATACAAAACGACGACATGCCCCTCAAAGCCGGCAAGTGCTTGCTCCGCCGATTGAACCGCATGGCCAGTCCCCTGAGGGGGATCCTGAATTGCAATATTTTCAGACCCGACACGGTTTGCAGCAACCTGTTTCAGTTCTTCGGAATGCGTTCCAATGACGAGAATACGCTTATCACACCCAAGGCCGTCTGCCAGCGCAAGCGACCAGTCAACCATTGGTCGGCCACCGACTTCATGGAGCACTTTGATCTTCTTGGAGCGCATTCGCGTTCCCATGCCTGCTGCAAGAATGACCGCGGCTCGTTTCATCGTGCGATTCTCCATAAATAGCCTGACACTGGGAGATACACGCTATATCCACATGATCAAAGCTAACCACACGGGAAACATTATGAACTGGACGGATTTTACGGTTGTTTTCGATCTGGACGGCACCTTGGTGGATACCGCACCCGACCTTCATGCCGCATTGGTTCATTGCTTTTCAGAAAAGGGACTGCCTGCGGTAACGTTAGATACGATCCGTCACGCTATCGGCCACGGTGCCCGGGTTATGATCGAGACATGCGCAAATGAGACAGGCGAGAGCCTGACTGAAGACGAGCTTTCAGCGATGCATAAAAGCTTTCTCAGTTATTACATCGCCCATATTGCGGATTTCAGCCGGCCATTCAGCGGAATTAAGGAAACGCTCGATTACCTACGAGACAAAGGCGCCTGTCTGTCTGTCTGCACGAATAAAACTCAGGACCTGGCTGATGAGGTTCTGCAGACTTTGAATCTAACCGACTATTTCGACAGCGTTATCGGCGCCGACAAGGCAAGCGAGAAGAAGCCCTCACCGGCGCATCTTCTGGAAGCTATTTCAGCGGCTGGCGGTGTCGCCAGCCATTCTGTACTGATCGGGGATTCGTCAACTGACGGCCGTTCGGCCGAGGCTGCAGGAATTCCGTTCATTCTCATGACGTACGGATATCTCGACGATGCAGCCTATGATCCCAAGCGCTTCGGGCAGTTATCTGATGCAAACGAACTGCCCGGTTTGCTTGAAAGCATGGTTAGCTAGCCCAGCGGGGTGCTTCAGGGGCTCGCTGTCTGACAACGCGACTTGCTGTGATTTCGTCACCTGGACGTTCACGGCGCGTCGGCATGCCATTGACCATATTACTACGAACATCGGTTCGGCCTGAGCGCATAGCTGCAATAAAGCCTGCTTCGACCAGATCGATGTTCACGTCAAATCCACGATCACGCCAGTAAGCTTCGATTTTCTCTTTAAGCTTCAGCGCGCCGTCAGTTGTGCACCAATCTCCATTCATATTCATCTCCTGGATCACCATATCAGTTGTTGAGATGGTCCTTCTTGATCCTTAGTGCCGTCTGCTATTGCGGCTTGCATTAGAGGTAAGACTTCGCGACACTACCATCAAGAAGAAACGAAATATTGGGCGAAAATGTCATAATCCAGACGCATTTCCATTTACGTCTGTTCATGTTCACGTTCAAAATAAACAAATGTTCATATTGGGTAGACTGAAACAGCGACATCAAGCACAGAAAAACGCCCCAACTGATGGAATCATCAGGCGGTATTTTCGGATTGAAATGCGGTGGAGAAAGTTTGGTGTGCCCTGCAGGGTTCGAACCTGCGACCTACTGATTAAAAGTCAGTTGCTCTACCGGCTGAGCTAAGGGCACGACCGAGTTGGCGCGTATAGCCCTGCGAATCTTTCAGGTCAATGAATTGAATGCCTCATTCTATAACTTTTTTTGCCGTTATTGAATTTTATCCGATAATACGCCGTATCAAGGATGCAAAAAATGTTCAGTAGCCGTTTCATCTCCCCCGTCATCGCGATCGCCGCTTTGTGTTTGTCGCCTCTAGCCGGACACACGCAGGAGGCAGATTCGGAGCAGGATAACGATAGCGTCGTCGAATCCGGGTCGAGAATCACTTACCGCGCAGTTCGTCAGACTGGAGAAGGGCTGGGAGACGCGGCACTGTCACCTTTGGAGGACCTGAACCTTCGTCGCGATGACATCCCTCAGGAGATTGCAGGTATCCGCACGCCATACGACCCGGTTCCAGATCTGACATGCGAAACGATCGGACGTGAAGTCCGCACGCTGGACACTGTTCTGGAAATTGATGCTGACGTGCGCCTTGAACTTGCAAACCGAGGGGAAGACGAGGAATCGGAAGACATGTCTGACCGCGCCTCTGATTTCGCTCTCGGGCAAATCGCGTCGGAAGCGCGCTCTATTATTCCATTTCGCGGTATCATTCGCTCGGCGACCGGCGCCAATGCCCATGCCAGCCGCGTCGAAGAAGCCTACCGCCTGGCGTATTTGCGTCGGACCTTTCTTAAAGGCCTCGGCATGGGACTGGGATGCCATTACCCGGCCGCACCTTTAGAGATCGATTACTCGACGCTCGACGAAAACAGTGCCCCAATCCGGTATCGCGCCGCCGCGCCGTCAGCGAACGAGCCTTACGACTAGGTCCAGCGAGATTTCAGGTCAGCACGCAGCTCGTTGAATGTGCCGTTGGCAATTGCCGTCCGCATTGCCTGCATGAACTCTTGGAAGAACGCAGTGTTGTGCCATGAGAGCAGCATGGGCGCGAGATACTCTCCCGCTTTGAACAAATGGTTCAGATAGGCTTTTGAGTAGTCCCGGCTGGCCGGGCAAGACGAGTTAGGATCAATCGGCGTATCGTCTTCGGCAAAGCGGGCATTCTTCAGATTGATAGGCCCATCCCAGGTCCATGCCTGTCCGTGCCGCCCTGAGCGTGTCGGCAGGACGCAGTCGAACATATCAACGCCGTGAGCGACGGCTTCGAGAATATCAATCGGCTTACCTACGCCCATCAGATAGCGTGGACGCTCGCGAGGCAGATGAGGCTCGGTGAAGTCGATCACCTCAACCATTCGGTTATGCCCCTCACCTACTGCGAGGCCGCCTATGGCGTAACCGCCAAACCCGATCTCCTGAAGCGCCTCCGCAGATTGCTGGCGAAGGTCTTCAAAGTCAGACCCTTGCACGATCCCGAACAAAGTCTGGCTGTCTCTGTCGCCAAAGGCTGCTTTCGAGCGGGCGCCCCAACGAATAGACATCTCCATGGATGACTTCGCCTGCTCATGCGTTGCCGGATATTCAGTGCATTCATCAAGCTGCATCGAAATGTCGGCGCCGAGATGATCAGCCTGAATCTCGATCGACCGCTCGGGTGACAGAAAATGCGAAGACCCGTCGATATGGGATTTGAAGGAAACGCCCTCTTCCTTCATCTTCCGAAGCCCAGCCAGTGACCAGACCTGAAACCCGCCGGAATCCGTTAGAATTGGCTTATTCCACCGCATGAACTTATGCAGGCCGCCCAGACGGTGCACACGCTCACTGCCCGGGCGCAGCATGAGGTGATAGGTATTACCGAGCAGGATATCGGCGCCTGCGTCAGCGACCTGATCTGTGTACAGCGCTTTTACGGTTGCCGCTGTACCAACTGGCATGAAGGCAGGCGTTCGGATTTCGCCACGCGGCGTAACCAGCTTGCCTGTGCGGGCGCGGTCCTGAGTGGCGTGGATTTCAAATGGAAAGTCAGTCATGGCGCGGCATTAGCAGAGACGCGTCCCCATAGGAATAGAACTTGTAGCCGGATTTGATGGCATGCGCATACGCGCTCTGCATGACGTCAGTCCCCATCAGCGCTGATACCAGCATAAACAGGCTGGACTTGGGCAGGTGGAAGTTCGTGATGAGCCCGTCTACCACCTGAAACTTATATCCGGGCTGGATGAAAATGTCGGTATCTCGAGATTCCGCTAGAACACCGCCCTGACCATCTGCAAGCGACTCCAGTGTGCGCAGCGACGTCGTGCCAACAGCGATCACCCGCCCCCCGTACGCCTTACATTCAGCGATTTTTCGGGTGACATCCTCGCTGATCTCACACCATTCTTCGTGAAGCTTGCCGGATTTGAAAGACTCCTCACTCAGCCCCGCAAACGTACCTGCACCGACATGAAGTGTAACTCTCTCAAAGCCGATGCATCGTTCACCAAGCTGCTTGATGAGCGCATCAGTAAAGTGAAGCCCCGCCGTTGGGGCCGCGACCGAACCGGCGCGATCTGCAAAAACGGTCTGATAGTCTTCGTGGTCTTTTGAGTCCGTAGGCCTCATTTTGGCGATGTAGGGCGGGATCGGCATCTTCCCGACCGCCTCGACGGCGCTCCAGAAGCCTTCACCTTTTGGCGAAAACTCAAGCACGAGCTCACCTGTTGGCAGCTTCTCTAAAATTCGGCCCCGCAGCCCTGCCGGAAACTCGATAACGTCATCAGGTCTAAGCCTACGCCCGGGACGACCGAAGCATTTCCAAACCGCGTCATCCATTTGAGCCACGAGATTTATCTGAACATCCACATCAGACGACTGTTCATCTCGAGCAGGACGTACGCCGAACAACAAAGCCGGAACAACCCGCGTATCGTTCGCGATGAGAAGATCTCCTTCGCGTAGTTCGGTTCCTATATCCCAAAACACACGGTCGGTGATTTGATCGCCATTCACACACAACAACCGGCAAGAGTCGCGAGGCTCTGCCGGTCTTGTCGCTATACATTCATCCGGAAGTTCGAAATCGAACGCGCTGAGATCCAAAGAACGACCCTAGTTTGATACGATAGTTGGCACAGGCGGCAAATCGCAAACGCTTGCACCCGCATTCGCCTCAAGGAAGCTAGCAAACAGCGGCCCATCCGTGCGCTGCACCAGAACACGCGGACGTTCTTCCTCTGGCATCTCTGACACGAGACGCGCCGAAACCAGCACGTCAGGCGTGCGCACAGGCTCACCGACTTCAATGCTATCCACAACGTCCTGACCGCCCACAATGCGCCCCCAAGCCGTGTACTCCCGGTTCAGCCAGGGAGAAATATCCCGCATCAGGAAGAACTGGGTAGAAGCTGAGTTCGGATCGGATGTGCGGGCTGTTGATACAACGCCCTTACAATGTGGAATCCAGCTTTGAACGGAACCGTCGCGCGACAAGCTGGCAAAAGCTTCAGCCTGCGTAGAAACAGGGAACCCCAGAATATATCCGCTGGTCGCTGCCTGAGGCAGACCCAGCTTCTGCATCGCTGGAACACTGTCATCTTCTGAATTCGGGATACGCGTGAAGATAAATTCGCCCGGCATGTTCGGCCAATTTTCAGCGCGCTCACGATCTATCGCTTCAATGTCGCCGCCTTGAGCCATAAAGCCTTCGATCACACGGTGGAACATTGTTCCATCGAGATCACCGCTAGCTGCGAGAGACGTAAAGCGCTCAACATGACCCGGCGCAGCGAAGGGTGCCGCCTCGATCAATACACGCCCACGCGCCTCTCCCCGAGCAGTCGCAATCTGAAATTCGATCAGGTTTTCAGGAGCCGCTTCACGCCAGTTGGCAGAATCTGCCAATGCCGCATCAAATGCCGGCAATTCGGCGATTTGAGCCTGCGCCGACGCCCCTGCCATCGCCGTCAAACCAATGGCCGCGAGAAGAGAACGAATGAATGACTTCATGATTAGAGCTTTTCTTTGAGACGTTTCGCAACCGAAGGAGAAACAAAGTGCTCCACACGGCCGTCCAACTTTGCAATTTCCTTGACCAGTCGTGACGCCACGGCCTGATGTTGAGGGTCAGCCATTAGGAACACCGTCTCAATATCAGGATTGAGCTTCTGGTTCATGGCGACCATTTGGAATTCATATTCAAAGTCAGATACTGCCCGCAATCCCCGAATGATTACATTTGCAGTACATTCTTCAGCGAAGTGCATCAGAAGATTGTCGAATGGACGAACTTCGATCTCCGCAGTGTGACGAAATTCTTCAATCTCTTCGAGGACCATGTCCACACGTTCTTCAAGAGAGAAGAGCGGGCCTTTTGCCTCATTGATTGCAACGCCAATGACGAGCTTGTCGACGAGCTTTACCGCGCGTCTGATGATATCCCGGTGCCCGTTGGTAAGCGGGTCAAAAGTCCCGGGATACATTCCGATTCGTTTCGTCACATTGGCCTCCCCAGAGGATTAATCTTCGGCTTCGGTATCGCCTTCGATATTCTTATCCTCTTGTTCCGCCAAACGTTCAACCGATACAACCTTTTCGTCGCCATTTGTGCGGAGGACCCGGACTCCTTGCGTCGATCTGCCCGCAATACGGATCTGATTGACCGGGCAACGAATGAGCTGACCCCCATTCGTAACCATCATCACGTCATCAGATTCATCAACAGGGAATGACGCCGCAAGATTGGCCTCATCAGGGATACGATGCGCGATAAGTCCTTTGCCGCCGCGTCCCGTGACACGGTAGTCATAAGCCGAAGCCCGCTTGCCCATTCCTTTGTCGGTGATGGTCAAAATAAACTCTTCGGCAGCGCCAAGTTCGACGAGACGTTCCTCATTCAGTGCAATTTCTTCGCCGGCATCATCGTCTGTATCAGCAGATACTGCTTCTACTTCGTCATCGCCGTCTTCGACCGCACGCCGCATCGCGGCTGCATGCTTCAGGTAGGCACGTGCCTCTGCTGGAGTAACGTCCACATGTCGGAGCACTGCGAGCGAAATGACTTTATCACCATTCGCGAGGCGAATGCCGCGAACACCTGTTGACGTACGCCCAGTGAACACACGCACATCGTCCACGCGGAAACGTATACATTGCGCACGTGCAGTGGTCAGAAGCACGTCGTCATTCGGATTGCAAAGCTGAACGTCAACAATACCGTCATCTTCATCCGGCTTCATAGCGATCTTGCCGTTCCGGTTCACCTGGACGAAATCCATCAGTTTGTTGCGTCGGATTCCGCCCTTACGGGTCGCGAACATAACGTCCAGACGCTCCCGTTCGGCCTCATCCTCAGGCAACAGCATCACGCTGGTGATCCACTCGCCCTTATCTAGCGGCAGGATGTTTACCAGAGCCTTGCCTTTGGATTGCGGACTTCCGAGCGGCAGTCTCCAGACTTTGTGCTTGTAGACCATGCCCGTCGACGAGAAGAACAGAACTTCGGCATGAGTGCTGGCCGCGAACAGTCGCGTGACGAAATCTTCGTCTTTCATCGCCATGCCAGAGCGGCCTTTGCCTCCCCGGTGTTGCGAACGATACGTCGTCAGCGGCGTGCGTTTGACATAGCCACCGTGGGTAAACGTGACGACCATCTCTTCTCGTTCGATGAGATCTTCATCATCAAGATCGAGATCGCCGACAGTAAATTCAGACCGACGTGGAACAGCGAACGCCGTCTTAACTTCGTTGAGCTCGCCACGAATAATATCAAGGATACGAGCGCGCGAACGCAGAATATCGAGAAGGTCTGCGATCTTCTCGGAGAGACCTTTCGCTTCGTCACCGATTTCATCAGCACCGAGCGCGGTGAGACGGTGGAGGCGGAGTTCAAGGATGGCGCGCGCCTGCTCATCCGACAGACGGACGGTATCCTGATCAGACATCACTGTGCGGCGGTCCGCGATCAGTTTGATCAACGGCGCCATCTCGGAAGCCGGCCAGTCACGCGACAGAAGAGATTCGCGGGCTGTCGCAGGATCCGGAGAGCTACGAATAATGCGGATCACTTCGTCGATATTCGCTACCGCCATCGCCAAGCCGACGAGGACGTGCGCACGGTCACGCGCCTTGTTGAGTTCGAACTTAGTGCGGCGAGCAACAACATCTTCGCGAAATTTGATGAAGGCCTTCAGAATGTCCTTGAGCGACATTTGCTCTGGCGTGCCCGCGTTCAGCGCAAGCATATTCACGCCGAAGCTCGTCTGAAGCTGCGAATAACGGAATAGCTGGTTCAGAACGACTTCCGCGGACGCGTCTTTTTTCGTCTCGATGACTACACGAATGCCGTTTCGGTCACTCTCGTCACGAAGTTCCGAAATCCCTTCGACGCGCTTCTCACGAACCAGCTCAGCAATTTTTTCAACAAGGCTCGCCTTGTTCACCTGATATGGAATCTCTGTGACAATAATCGCTTCGCGACCATTTCTCATGGTTTCGAAAGATGTACGCGCACGCATGATGACCGAGCCGCGCCCTTTCAGAAGACCATTGCGCGCACCGCTGCGCCCCATGATCAAGCCGCCGGTTGGGAAGTCGGGGCCAGGCACGATCTCCAGCAGCTCTTCGTCATCAATCTGTGGGTTATCAATCATCGCCAGAGTGGCATCGATCACTTCACCCAGATTGTGCGGTGGAATATTGGTCGCCATACCAACGGCAATACCGCCAGCACCATTCACCAGAAGGTTCGGGAACTGAGCTGGCAGAACAATCGGTTCACGGTCTTTGCCATCATAGTTTGGCTGGAAATCGACCGTATCTTTATCAATATCCGTTACAAGATAGTTAGCCGGCTTAGCCATACGACATTCAGTGTAACGCATCGCCGCAGGCGGATCGTTATCGATGGATCCGAAGTTACCCTGACCGTCCACTAATGGCAGACCCATCGAAAACGGCTGTGCCATACGGACGAGCGCATCGTAAATCGCCGCGTCACCGTGCGGGTGATAATTACCCATCACAGCACCGACCACGTTCGCAGATTTCCGGTATGGTTTGTCGGGCGTATTCCCGCCAACGCGCATTGCATAGATGATGCGCCGGTGAACAGGTTTCAGACCATCACGCACGTCTGGCAACGCACGCGAGACAATCACGCTCATGGCGTAGTCGAGGTAAGAGCGTTTGAGCTCGTTCTCGATTGTTACCGGATCAACGCCGTCTTCCGGCATTTCTTCTGGGGTGTCATTTTCTGAAGACAAGATACGGTCTCTTACTGGTCTGGGTTCAAGCGCGCTTTATGCGACTCATATTTGCATCAGACGCTAGCATTATGCGCAAACGGGGCCAAGCGCTGGCCCCGTTCAGATAGTGTTTTGATGTGAGCTTTGACCCTAGAACGGGATCTCGTCATCCATATCCTGAGAAAAGTCCTGTTTCGGACCTTCCATAGAGCGCGGAGAGCCACCGAACCCGGAATCATCCATGCGACCACCGCCGCCACCCATTCCGCCGCCGGATGGGCCGTCACGACCATCAAGCATTGTCAGCGTGCCGCCATAGTTACGGAGCACAACTTCTGTAGAATATTTCTCGACACCGTTATTGTCGCTCCACTTACGAGTTTCCAGCTGACCTTCAACATAGACCTTAGATCCCTTGCGAAGGTACTGCTCGGCAATCTTCACCAGACCCTCGTTGAAGATGACAACACGGTGCCATTCCGTCTTCTCGCGGCGTTCGCCGGAGTTGCGGTCACGCCAGGTTTCGGATGTCGCAATGCTGAGGTTTGCGATTGATCCGCCATTGTTCATTGATCTGATTTCAGGGTCACGTCCGAGGTTTCCAACCAAAATCACCTTATTTACCGAGCCGGCCATTGCCATATTCCTTCTAGAAACCAAATCTGCGATTCCGTAGTTACTTACGGAAAACCCACACACTTCGCGAGGGGCAACGGAAACTTCCTGACAGTTTCCATAAAATTCTCGCTATTTGTTCTTTATATGTTCTGGATGTCAACCGCGATTCGACGCATATACGTCCAGCAGATCGAAGCTAAACAGGCAGAATGACCCGATGAGTGAACTCTCAGAAATCCGTGTTCGCGGCGCCAAAGAACACAATCTGAAAAATATCGACGTGGACATTCCGCGCGGAGAGCTGGTTGTGATGACCGGCCTGTCCGGTTCCGGTAAGTCGTCGCTGGCTTTTGATACGATCTATGCCGAAGGCCAGCGACGTTATGTGGAATCCCTTTCTGCATACGCGCGCCAGTTTCTTGAACTGATGCAAAAGCCTGACGTTGAGAGCATTGAAGGTCTCTCACCGGCAATCTCCATCGAGCAGAAAACAACGAGCCGCAATCCGCGCTCAACGGTCGGCACCGTCACAGAAATTTACGACTATATGCGCCTGTTGTGGGCGCGCGTCGGCACGCCATATTCGCCAGCAACAGGGCTCCCGATCGAGAGCCAGACTGTCAGCCAGATGGTCGACAGAACCCTGTCGCTGGAGGAAGGCACACGACTCTACTTGCTGGCGCCTATCGTGCGCGGCCGTAAAGGCGAATACCGCAAGGAAATGGCCGAGCTATTGAAGAAGGGCTATCAGCGGGTGAAGGTTGATGGCGCGTTTTATTCACTGGAAGAGCCGCCAACACTCGACAAGAAGTTCAAGCACGACATCGACGTCGTTGTTGACCGGATCGTTGTTCGCGAAGGCATGGAGCAACGCCTCGCTGAGAGCTTTGAGGCTGCTCTGGACCTCGCTAACGGAATTGCCATCGCCGAATATGCGGATGCCGAAGACGGCAAGGCCCCGGAACGGATCACATTCTCCGCGAATTTCGCGTGTCCGGTGTCCGGCTTCTCAATCCCTGAAATCGAACCGCGCCTCTTTTCATTCAACAACCCGTTCGGTGCCTGTCCGACATGCGACGGTCTTGGCGAGCAGCTAAAGATCGACCCGGACCTCATCGTTCCGGAACGCGATAAGTCACTGCAAGATGGCGCGATTGCGCCATGGGCGAAGACAACATCCCCTTACCAGACCCAAACTCTGCAAGCACTGGCCAAGGCTTATAAATTCAAAATGCAGGACAAATGGTCTGACCTGTCTGACGATGTTCAGCAGGTCATTCTACACGGCACTGGCGGGGACGAGGTGAAGTTCGTCTATGATGACGGCATGCGCCGCTACGAGGTCAAAAAGCCTTTCGAGGGGGTCATTCCGAATATGGAACGCCGTTGGCGCGAGACTGATAGCGCCTGGGTGCGCGAGGAGATCGCCAAATTCCAGTCCGCACAGCCCTGCCCGGCCTGTAACGGCAAGCGCCTGAAGACCGAGGCACTCGCTGTTAAGATCGGGATGAAAGACATCTCGGAAACTGCGTCCCTCTCTATCAAGGACGCAGACCAGTGGTTCCGCGACGTTGAAGGTCATCTCACATCGCAAAAACTCGAGATCGCCTCACGTATTCTCAAAGAGATCAAAGACCGCCTGAAGTTTCTGAATGATGTCGGGCTCGACTACCTCAACATGTCGCGGTCTTCCGGCACGCTCTCAGGCGGCGAGAGCCAGCGTATCCGGCTGGCCAGCCAGATCGGCTCGGGCCTGACCGGCGTGCTATATGTCCTCGACGAGCCAAGCATTGGTCTCCATCAGCGAGATAACGAACGCCTTCTGGAGACGCTGAAGCATCTGCGCGACCTCGGCAATTCCGTCATCGTGGTCGAACATGATGAAGATGCTATTCTGACCGCTGACCATGTCATCGATATGGGACCAGCTGCAGGTGTGCATGGCGGCGAGATTGTCTCCCAGGGCACGCCGCAGGAGATCATCGCCGATCCTAACTCCATGACAGGCGCGTATCTTTCCGGTGCACGTGAAATTGCCATTCCTGATCGCCGGCGCTGGGGCAAGAAGACTAAGTCCATCAAGCTCACCGGCGCGCGCGGCAACAACCTCAAGGACGTTACAGTCGAAATTCCGCTTGCGACTTTCACATGCGTGACAGGTGTATCCGGCGGCGGCAAATCCACACTCATTATTGAGACACTGCAAAAAGCGCTCTCGCGAAAGCTGATGAAGGCGCAAACCGTTCCGGCTCCGTATGACGGGCTGGAAGGTCTGCAACACCTTGATAAAGTCATCGATATTGACCAATCCCCAATCGGGCGTACGCCGAGATCAAACCCAGCCACCTACACAGGCGCATTCGGCCCAATCCGTGACTGGTTCGCTGGCCTGCCGGAAGCCAAGCAACGTGGGTACAAGCCTGGCCGCTTCTCGTTCAACGTGAAGGGCGGGCGATGCGAGGCCTGCCAGGGCGACGGTGTTATCAAGATCGAGATGCACTTCCTGCCGGACGTCTACGTCACCTGCGATGTCTGCAAAGGCAAACGCTACAACCGCGAAACGCTCGAAGTTCTCTATAAGGGCAAGTCCATTGCGGACGTACTGGATATGACTGTGGAGGAAGCAGAAGAATTTTTTGCTGCGGTTCCGAGCATCCGGACGAAGATGGAAACCCTCAACCGCGTCGGCCTGTCCTATATCAAGGTCGGGCAACAGGCGAACACGCTTTCAGGTGGTGAAGCCCAGCGGGTGAAGCTTGCTAAAGAGCTTTCGAAGCGCGCAACGGGCCGAACGCTATACATTCTTGATGAGCCGACAACCGGTCTACACTTCGAAGACGTTCGCAAACTATTGGAGGTCCTTCATGAGCTTGTCGACAATGGAAACACTGTTGTCGTGATCGAGCACAATCTGGATGTCATCAAGACAGCTGACTGGATACTCGACCTTGGCCCTGAAGGCGGCGATGGCGGCGGTGAGCTCGTTGCTGCGGGCACGCCGGAAGATGTCATCAAAGTCGAGCGAAGCTGGACGGGGCGCTTCCTGAAAGAGACCTTCGAGCGGCAGGAAGAACGCAGGGCCGCGCGTGCAAAGGCGCGTATCCGCGAAGCTCAGAAGGCGGAGTAAAAAGTCTGGTCGGACCGCTCAGAACTGTTCTGTTCTGCGGTCCGGCTCAAATCCGCGATACATAAACACAGCGAGCGCCGCACCTACGAGCTGTGATGGGATACTAAACAGGCCGGTGATCACACCGAATGCAAATGCCGCAAACGGTGAAATGGTTGCCAAAGTACCCGCATCGCCAAGCACCGGTAAACCGGTCAAAGCGCCAGCGACCCACACGCCCAAAAACGAAATCAGCACGACGGGCGCCATTGCAAGCACAATTGCACCGATCACACGCCACACCTGATCTTTCGTCCAATCCCATGTCTCAAAGATCATCATCTTCTGACGCGCAATTGTTGCGGCGGGGAAATTCACCAGCCTCGCTGAGATATAAAGCAGAGGAAACCCGACCATCAGGAACATCAGAATCATAATCACAATGCCTGCGGGAGTGACGAAAAAGTCCGCCAGAAACGCTTCGGCCGCGCGCTGGTTCTGAGCGATTGCTTCGAGATCGGGAACAAGCATGGCGATCAATATACCCATGACAATGCTTGCGAGAATAATGGCAACAAATGCGAGAAAAAATGCAACCGCGATGAAAATCAGGTTCGCGAAAAGCAATCGCGTTTCTTCCATGTCGAACTTCAGGCCGGTCAGGCCCTTCATTTCACCCGTCATGGCAAGACGGATAGTCATGGCGAGGCAACTAACCGTCACCAGAAGCGCCAGAACCTGTCCAAGAAAATCGAGAGGTAAAACACCTCCAGCCATTCCCGACACTGCCGCAGCCGATACCGCACCGGTTACAATTGCGCGCACCATATAGGCAGGAAGCGTCGTCAGAAATGCGCCCATTGCAAATCTCCAGCTGTATGTCGCTGCTCCAACAATCGGCAATTGGCTGTTTTCCGCCACTTCGGTCTCCTGCGTTTTAAAAGCACCATTCAATTGGGACAGAAGCGGATAGAATTCAATTGAAATCGCGCCATATTCGGCTCAATCATGCCATGACATTTGTTACGAACGATATCGTTTCCCGCAATTCCATGGTTGACCTGATCAACCTCTTCCACAATTTAGCGACATGACCAAAGAACCTATTCATATCATCGGTGGCGGCATGGCCGGCTCTGAAGCCGCATGGCAAGCTGCCAATCTCGGCGTTCCTGTAATTCTGCACGAGATGCGGGGCGTCAAAGGCACTCACGCGCACAAGACCGACCATCTTGCAGAACTTGTATGTTCCAACTCTTTTCGCTCAGACGACCACGAGACGAATGCCGTAGGCGTTCTGCATGAGGAAATGCGTCGTCTGAACGGCATCATCATTTCGACAGCAGCTGACCATCAGGTGCCAGCGGGCTCTGCTCTTGCTGTAGATCGCGATGGGTTCTCCGCCGCAGTTACAGCTAAACTGGAAGCGCATCCGAACATCACAATTGTCCGCGAAGAAATTGGCGGCATTCCTCCAGAAGACTGGTCGTCGGTCATCATTGCAACTGGTCCGCTCACCTCCGAAGCGCTGGCGAACGCGATTGGCGGCGTAACGGGTGAGGAAGACCTGGCATTCTTCGACGCGATTGCGCCAATTGTGCAGGTCGATTCCGTGAATATGGATATCGCATGGCGACAGTCCCGCTATGACAAACCGGGTCCTCACGGCGACACCGCAGCCTACATCAACTGCCCAATGGATGAAGACCAGTACAACGCCTTCATCGACGCCCTCCTCGATGGCGAAAAGACCGAATTCAAAGACTGGGAGAAAGACACCCCATATTTCGAAGGATGTCTTCCTATCGAGGTGATGGCGGAACGCGGTCGTGAAACGCTTCGATATGGACCAATGAAACCAATCGGCCTCACCAATGCACACAAACCGGATGTCAAAGCCCATGCGGTTGTCCAGCTCCGGCAGGACAACGCGCTCGGTACGCTATGGAACATGGTGGGGTTCCAGACCAAGCTGAAGTATGGCGCGCAAACCGACATCTTCAGAATGATCCCGGGCCTCGAGAATGCTGTCTTCTCTCGTCTCGGCGGCATTCACCGCAACACCTTCATCAATTCACCCAAGTTGATCGACAATCAGCTGCGCCTGAAGAAAATGCCGCGCCTCCGCTTTGCGGGTCAGGTTACCGGTGTGGAAGGCTATGTTGAGAGCGCTGCTATGGGCCTTCTTGCGGGACGCTTCGCGGCATACGAACGCCTTGGCATGGACATGACACCGCCACCTGAAACAACGGCGCTGGGTGCTCTGCTTGGCCATATTACCGGCGGTCACCTTGTAGCAGGTGGGACGTTCCAGCCTATGAATGTCAATTTCGGCCTGTTCCCTGCTCCCGAAACCGTTCCGAATAAGGATGAGAACGGGAAGCGCCTGCGCGGCAAAGAAAAAGGCCGCGCGAAAAAGCGCGAAATGGCAAAGCGTGCGCTCTTGGATATCGATAACTGGGCCCGACAGTTTATGGCGACGTCATAGCCGTTACAATTTTCTGAGAAGGCGTTTCTCACCCGCGAGGAACGCCTTCCAATAACGCCAACGCCGAACCAGAGCGTGAGCTTCAGCTTTGCTCTGCCAATCTGCTGCAAATTCCAACAAGCACATCCACGGCCAGCGGGCGTCATTTTTTTCCTGCAAACACTGTTTAAGCCCATCCAGGCTTTGACGGTCTGGCGCGCCGGCATTGGCCGTCTGAAAATAGCGGCCCAATAAATTGGCGCATCTGGTCTCTTCCGTGTCAGCGATATCCATCAACAGCCGGAAAAGCGCTCCGCCATAGTCGGGCTCGTCGCCCGCAATGACGTCATCATACGCATTGATGAGATCCAGAATGCGCTGGGGATCCACTCTGTGATCCAGGAGCAGCCCTTCGAGCGACAGAGCTGGATCGGTTTGCTGCGTCTCTTTCCCGGCCAAAATATTTTCAATTTCGTCGCGCCACCACTGCAACCTGATCTGCGCAACCATCGCCTCGCTGATCGTCGTCGCGATGCGATGAAACTCTCCATCCAGACAAAGAATCATCAAAGACCGCTGACGTTGCCCAGATTCAAGGAACCCGGTCGCCAACCAGATCGTTTGGTGACTATGTCGGGCAAAAGAATTCAAACTTTTGAAGAAATCTGGACTTTTACGCTTGGTCTCAGGCATGACGATCACAATATCCCAATTGAGTCATTTCTGACACACCAACTCGGTTAATAGAAGAGGAGTTAAACATGGCTTTCGACCTTCCAAGCCTTCCATACGACCGTGGTGCACTCGCGCCACATATTTCAGAGGAAACTCTGAACTTCCACTACGGGAAGCACCATCAGGCTTACGTCACGAACCTCAACAAGCTCGTTGAAGGTGGTCCGCTTGCTGACGCTTCTCTGGAAGAAGTGATTCAGGACGCGGCAGGTGATGCCTCTAAAGCTGGCGTCTTCAACAACGCGGCTCAGGTCTGGAACCACACATTCTACTGGCACTCCATGAAGCCCGCTGGTGGCGGCGCTCCTACTGGTAAGATCGCTGAACTCATTGATCGTGACTTTGGCTCTTACGACGCATTCAAAGAGTCTTTCGCGACAGCAGGCGCAACACAGTTCGGTTCAGGCTGGGCATGGCTGGTGCTTGCCAACGGCAAACTCGAAGTTCGCAAAACACCAAACGCGGAAACTCCACTGACAGAAGACGGTGTTACGCCGCTTCTTACAATGGACGTCTGGGAACACGCTTACTATCTGGACTTCCAGAATGCGCGCCCTGCATACATTGAGATATTCCTCAGCGAACTCGTGAACTGGGACTTTGCAAACCAGAACCTCGCTGACGCGTAAGTCTGACACGCAGCTTTAAAACAAAACCCCGCCAGTTGCCTGGCGGGGTTTTTATTTATCAACTCATCAGCCCTATCAGGACTTGGAGAAAATCTCGTCCGCGCTCTGCAGCTTTTCCGGATCACGGGTAAGACCGGTGTGAAGAAGAAGCGCTGAAGCGATAAAGATCGAAGAATACGTACCGATAACGACACCCCAGATCAGAGCGAACGAGAAGCCGCGAAGAACCTCACCGCCAAGCACGTAGATCGAGATCAACGCCAGAAGCGTCGTGCCGGATGTCAGCAACGTTCTGGACAAGGTCTTGTTCAGAGACAGATTGATAACATCCTTGAGCGGCATCTTCTTGTATTTTCGCAGCTCTTCGCGAACGCGGTCATACACAACAACCGTGTCGTTCATCGAGTAACCGATAATCGTCAGAAGCGCGGCAATCGTCGTCAGATCGAAATCGATCTGCAGAAGCGAGAACACCCCCACAGTCAGAATAACGTCGTGCAGCAGGGCCATAACCGCACCTACTGAGAACGCAATCTGGAAGCGGAACCAGATGTAAGCCAGCATGAAGATGAGAGAGACAGCGAGAGCCGTGATGCCGGCTTGCAGCAGCTCATTTGATACGCGTGGGCCAACGCTATCACGGCGCAGGATTTCCCAGTCGCGTTCTTCAACGTCACTGTGCGGATAGGCGGCCTCTAGAGCGTCGATAAAACGCTGAGCCTCGTCAATTTCCTGATCAGTCGCAGCAGATTCATCAGCATTTGTGTCTGCGTCTGCAGCCACTTCATCCTCATCAGGAAGTGCAGCTCGGATCACGAATGTTTCCTCAGCGTTGGCACCGGTGCCGCTCGCCTCAGTAATATTCGGCGCCTTGAGCTCAAGCTCGTTTGCCAGCGCGCGGATATCTTCGATCTCCGCACCTTCCGGCTTTGTGATTTCCACGAGCATACCGCCCGCGAAGTCGATACCAAAGTTCAGGCCCTTCATAGGGATAAGAATAACCGATGCAGCCAGCGCTACAGCAGACAAAGCGAATGCGAACATTCGAACCGACATAAAGTCGACTTTACCCTCAATCGGAAGACGTTTCATAAGCATGTCAGGTCTCCTACATCGGCAGCTTGGTTGGGCGTGTTGCACGAAGCCAGATCACAGAGAACCAGCGTGTCAGAACGAAAGCCGTAAAGACAGACGTGAAAATACCGATCGCAAGCGTCACCGCGAAGCCTTTCACAGGGCCAGAGCCCAGCGTGTAGAGGACCGAGGCAGCGAGAAGCGTCGTAATGTTTGCGTCGAGGATCGTAGACAGAGCCTGCTGATACCCTGACTCAATCGCAGAGATAGGCTTTCGTCCGTTTCGGGATTCCTCACGAATACGCTCGAACACCAGAACGTTCGCATCGACCGCCATACCAATCGTCAGAATGATGCCTGCAATGCCCGGAAGGGTCAGCGTCGCGCCGAGACCGGAAAGCGCACCAAAGATCAGAAGAATGTTCACGATCAGCGACCCAACGGCAAAGATGCCGAACAGGCCGTACGCAATGAGCATGAAGATCGCAACGAGGATGAGGCCGATGATGGAGGCAAGTGCACCTGCTTCAATCGAGTCCTGACCAAGCGTCGGACCAACCACACGTACACTCTCAACATTCACCTGCGCAGGAAGAGCACCCGCCTGAATGACTGTTGCAAGTTCGCGGGCGGATTCGACGGTGAAAGAACCTTCGATAAAGCCCGATCCTCCCAAGATCGGTCTATTAATACGGGGAGCGGACTGCACAACGTCATCCAGAAGAATAGCGAAACGTCGATTACGATTTTGAGACGTCGCCTGACCAAACAGCTGTGCACCGGTGGAGTTGAAAGTAAAGTTCACAACCGGCAAGTTATTCTCAGGGTGGAAACCCTGACTTGAACTGCGAACCATATCGCCTTCAATAATCGGATCCGCCTCGAGAAGCAGAGTTTCTCCAGTGACGGATTGTCTGATGATATTGCCCACGCGCGGCTGACCTGTACGAAGCGCTTCGCTCAGTGCATTCTGGTCTTCGACAACGAGATTGAAGGTCAGGACGCCCGGCTGTTCGATCAGCCGAATTAGGCGTTCCGGATCACTCTCACCCGGCGCTTCAACTATGATATCTGACTCACCTGAGGGCTGGACGAGAAATTCACCGAGGCCGTCAGGGTCAAGACGCGGACCGAGTTTGGAAACAGTCTGGCGGGTTGCTTCCGCCATAATTTCTTCCACACGCTGCGGCGTGAAACTGATCTCGATCTCGCCATTACCGGCCTGCGAGACCTCGATACTCGGTGCGCCAAGCGGCCCCCCGATAGGCTGGTTCATTTCACGCATGAGCGCGATTGCGCGATCGGACATTGAGTTGTCGCGCAGACGGAAACGCACAGCGTCATCTTCCACGCGCAGAGCCGTATAGGAAATACGGTTATCTCCGCGCGTTGTCTGAAGTTTTGCACGCGCCTCACGCAACAGATCATTCAGCTGCTTTGTGACCGATTGCTCGGCATCAACAGACAAGAGCAGCGATACCCCGCCCCGAAGGTCCAGACCAAGGTTAGCTGGCGAAGAAGGCAGGAAACTCGGAATGCTCTCGCGCTGGTCTTCATTGAGAACGTTTGGCAAAGCAAACAGTGCTCCGAAAACCGACACAAAGAGGATCAGTGCGACCTTCCAGGGTGGGAATTGTAACATTGGAAAACCTGTATCTTAGTCGTTTGCAGGTGTGTCTGCAGCGCTCTTATCGCGTACGTCGATAACCATCTGACGCAGAACAGTCACTTCAGTCGAACCGAGGTTCAGAACGACTTCGCTGTCGTTGATTTTGACAATTTTACCGACGAGGCCGCCAGACGTCACAACGCGGTCGTTCTTTTTCAGGTTGCTGAGCATTTCCTGATGTTTCTTGCGTTGTTGCTGCTGCGGACGGATCAGCAGGAAGTACATGATTGCGGCCATGGCACCAAACGGAAGCACGAGGCCCGTAAGGATGTTGCCAGCGCCATCAGCTGCTTGCGCGAATAGAATAAGTGAATCGGTCATTAGACGGTCCATTAAGAGTTACATCAGACGCGAGGCTATACTTGGGCGCCCCGCATTTTGCAAACAAGAGGTAATCGCCACCTCTATAATTCCTTGGCGGCGCCCTCCACGAGGTGAAGAAAGTTCGAAAGACCAACCGCGTCAGAAGAAATCCTGCCCGATTTGTCCTTGCGATATTGCATGAGACGCTGATCTTCGTTTGTCCCCACAGGCATGATCAGCATGCCGCCCGCCTTTAGCTGGTCGAGCCAGACTTGCGGAACTTCCTCCAGCGCGCACGTCGCGACGACACGATCAAACGGCGCAGATGCCGGCCAGCCAAGCGCACCATCGCTACATTGCGAGATGATGTTCGTAAGCCCGAGTTTGTCAAACCGCTGCTTCGCAGATTCGACGAGCGTTCTGTATCGATCAACCGTATTGATTCGGCGCGCCAGACGAGACATCAAAGCTGTCAGATAGCCACTGCCCGTGCCGATCTCCAGAATCGTGCAGGACCGGTCCTTTCCCAATTCAAGCGAGTAAATAATCGTCGCCACGTCGGAAGGACGGGAAATTGTCTGGCCACAGGCAATCGGTAGTGCGACATCGTCATAGGCATATTCTTCGAACTCGGGATCAACGAATTGTTCCCGAGGAAGCTTTTCGATGGCATTGAGCAAATCGTTATCGGTGATACCCGAACGACGAAGCTCGAGTATCAGTCGCATTTTGCGAAATGGATCGTGCTCAGCCTCAGACACTCTCGTCACTACTTCCCGATATCACCCAGTTCCGCCCTGAAAGACTGTAGGGTGTTTTCATGGGTCAGGTCTACATGCAAAGGCGTGATGGACACCCTGCCCTCGTAAATCGCCTTGAGATCGGTTCCATCAGCTGGATCTGACAGCTTACCCCGATAGCCGATCCAGAAATAGCTATCGCCGCGCAAGTCGAGCCGCTGCTCGGCATGGACGATATTTTCGTCACGGAATCCCTGACGGGTAACCTCAACGCCCGTAACAGCATCTGGTGCACGGTCAGGGAAATTCACATTCACCACGACATTGTCAGCCCATGTCATATCCACGAGTCGCTCGAGAACCTCACTGCCCCAATGACGAGCGGTTTCCCATGGCAGAGAGCCCGGAGCCTGGAAGCCACGCGACTGACTAAAGGCGATAGATCTCACGCCATGCTGCATACCACACATGGCAGCAGCAATTGTACCAGAATAGCTCGTATCCTCAGCGATGTTTTGCCCGCGGTTGACGCCTGAAAGGATCAGATCAGGCTTCTGATCGCCCATCAGCTCGAGCAAGCCTAGCAAAACACAGTCGGTAGGGGTGCCACGAACCGCGAACGTCTTGTCGTCAAGATTTCGAACGCGAATCGGATCGGTAAGCGTCATTGCGCGCGACTTGCCGGATTGTTCCACCTCTGGCGCAATGATCCAGATATCGTCCGAAACGGTTCGGGCGATATCCTCAAGCACTTCCAGGCCTTCAGCGTGAATGCCGTCATCGTTCGTTAGAAGAATACGCATTACGAAACGGACTCAATCTTCTCGAGACCACGAAGATATGGGCGCAGAACCTCAGGTACGGTGATGCTGCCATCTTCGTTCTGATAATTCTCAATCACCGCTACCAGTGTGCGACCGACCGCGAGACCAGACCCGTTGAGCGTATGAACAAACTCCGGCTTCTTTGCGTCTTTCCGTTTGAACTTCGCATCCATACGGCGCGCCTGGAAGTCACCGCACGTAGAGCAGGACGAGATTTCCCGGTACGTGTCCTGGCTCGGGAGCCAGACTTCAAGGTCATAAGTACGACGCGCGCCAAATCCCATATCGCCGGTCGACAGCTTCATCACGCGATACGGAAGCTCAAGTTTTTGCAGAACCGCTTCAGCACAGCCTGTCATGCGCTCGAGTTCAGCATCGCTGTCTTCAGGCATCGTAACAGACACCAACTCAACCTTGTTGAACTGGTGAAGACGGATCATGCCTTTTGTATCACGGCCGGCACTGCCGGCTTCAGAGCGGAAACACGGCGTGTGTGCGGTCATACGAAGCGGCAGTTGATCTTCCGCCATAATCGTTTCGCGTACGAGGTTTGTCAGCGAGACCTCAGCTGTCGGGATCAGATAGTGACCCGCAGTGGTCAAGAAGAGGTCTTCGCCAAACTTTGGCAACTGTCCTGTGCCCACAAGTGCGCGGTCCTGCACCAGCAATGGCGGGCTAACCTCAGTATAGCCATTCGTCTCTGTCTGAAGGTCGAGCATGAATGCCGCAAGCGCGCGCTCCAGTTTTGCCATCGGTCCTTTCAGCGCTACAAAACGCGAACCGGACATCGCGACAGCGGCTTCGAAATCCATCTGCGCGCCAGCCGCGCCCGCTTTCAGATTTTCGCCAACGACGTCGTGAGACTTTGGTTCAAATGACAGCTTGGTCGGTTCGCCCCAGCGACGCACTTCTTCGTTCTGCTCTTCGCCCTCACCAAGCGGAACATCTTCATACGGCAGGTTCGGTAGAGACATGAGAATGCCATCTCGGACATTCTGCGCGTCTTCTTCCGCGGCACCCGCTTTTTCAATCGTAGCCTTGGCATCAGCAACCGCAGCCATAAGGCGTTGAGCTTCGGCCTCATCGCCAGTCGCTTTAGCTTTACCGATCAGCTTAGAAGACTGGTTACGAATTTGCTCGGCTTCCTGCTTTTGCGCGACTGCAGCGCGCACGTCAGCATCGAGCTTCAGGATTTTTTCTGACCAGCTGGATGCGTCGTCAGGCGCTGCAAAATAGCGGCGCGCCATCGCATCATCAAAAGCCGTCGGGTTATCGCGAATAAAACGGATATCGTGCATGGAATCTGCCCTGTTGAATTGGGAGATTGCTTAACGCCATGCGCAGCTCAGGTCTACTGGGCTGCGTTGCGTTCTTCCTCTTCACGATCACGCGCACGCTCAATCAGTACCACACACCAGATCGAGATCTCATAAAGAATGGCCACTGGCACAGCCAGCATCACCTGAGAGATGATATCAGGCGGTGTGAAAAAGGCTGCAAAGGCAAGGATGCCGACAACCGCATATTTGCGTCCGCTTTTGAGCGTATCTGATGACACGAGATCGGCTTTGCCCAGCAGACTCACAATAACAGGAAGCTGGAATGACAGGCCAAACGCGAGCATCAGCGCCATTACGAGGGACAGATACTCTGAAACCCGAATTTGCGATTCGATAGCCGCAATGCCCTCGCCTCCCATCTGTTGAAAGCTCAGGGCAAAACGCGAGACGAGCGGCAGCATGATGAAATAAACAAACAGTGCGCCAATCGTGAACAGTAACGGGGCCGCCACGAGGAACGGGAGAAACGCGCCACGTTCATTCTTGTACAAGCCCGGGGCAACAAAGGCATAGAGCTGCCAGGCGATGAACGGGAACGCCAGAAACAGGCCAGAGAACAGTGACAATTTCAGTTGCGCGAAAAACACCTCCAACGGACCGGTATAGATCAGACGGAAGTCGGCATCGCCGCGTTCAAACTGGGCTTCACGCACCAGCGGAGACAGTAGAAAATTATAGATCGGCTCTGCAAAGACAAAGCAGAGTATCCCAGCACCTGCCAGCGCCACCATCGCCCAGATAAGGCGCGTGCGAAGTTCTTTCAGATGTTCAAGAAGCGGTGCGCTGGAATTTTCGACGTCGTCGTCAGCTTGAGCGGCGCTCTTATCAGGCTTGTCGTTCACCAGAGGTCTCACTGCTCATGACGGAGGAATTGATATCCCGCTCAGCATCCTGCAGGTCGGTCACGGCCTGCTCCAGCTGATTATTTTTCTTCAGCGCTTCGATTTCCTGTCGCAACTCGTCGAGCTCCGCCTGACGCGCGATATCATCAAAGGCGCCGCGGAACTCGTTCGCCATACGCTTGGCTTGCCCGACCCATTGACCAATACGCCGCATCATAAGCGGCAGGTCTTTTGGACCGACAACAATCAAGGCGATAATGCCGATAAGCAGAAATTCAGATAGACCGAACTGTGGAAGCATTGCAGATCAAAGCGCGCTTACGCTTTGTCTTTTTCCGGAGTTACGTTGATTGCATCCGGAGACGCATCTTCGTCGTCGTCATCTTTAAGGCCAGAACGAAAGCTTTTGATGCCTTTCGCCATATCACCCATGATTGCAGAAATTTTTCCGCGACCGCCGAACAGCAGCAGAGCTACTGCAGCGACAATCAAGAGCTGCATCCAACTTGGGGCCATAGTAATTCTCCCTTACTCCTGCTTAAAATAGACAGGAAGTGCCGTTAGGACAATGCACGTCATTGGACCTAATTGTCATCGTCTGCAAGAAAATCGGTGTGGAATTCTGCGTTTTCTTCATCATCGACAGAAATCGCGTCACCATCATCCAGATTATCTTCATCGGTCGGACGTGGCATTTCAAAGCCAACCGGCAGCGCACTATCCAGCAGTCCAGCCGCCTGAAACTCTGATTTGCCTGGCAGCGTATCGAGGTTCTCGAGCCCGAAATGCTCAAGGAATGCATCCGTAGTTCCATACGTTACCGGACGCCCTGGTGTGCGACGTCGACCACGAAGGCGCACCCATCCACATTCAAGCAGGATATCGAGCGTCCCTTTGGAGACGGCTACGCCGCGCACATCTTCAATCTCGGCACGGGTAACGGGCTGACAATAAGCGATGATTGCGAGCGTCTCAAGCGCTGCTGATGAAAGCTTGCGATCTTCGTCGCGATATTCAGTGAAAAGAAAACTCAAATCCCGCGCAGTCTGGAAGCGCCATTTCCCGCCGACTTCAACGAGGTTCACACCGCGTTTCATGTAGGCTTCCTGAAGGGTCATCAGGATTTCAGACGCATCGACACCCGAAGGCATGGAGGCAGCAACCTCATCGGCCGTCAGAGGCTCACCCGCAGCGAACAGAACAGCTTCTGCGCGACGCAATGCCTCTGCCTCGGTTTCCAGATACGGCGTGGAGCGGGCTTCAGTTTCTACAGCTTTGCGCTCCTGCCCTTTATAGGCGAAGCTCATCTGCTTTACGGCAGAGCGAATGTCTTCGAGCCGTTCAGCTTCCGACTTAGGCATTCTCTGCCTCCGCGTCAGCATCTTCCATATAACGAACCATCACAGGCTCGCTGTAAGAATCCTGCCGCAAATCGATCCGTTTAGCCTTTGTGAGATCGAGCGACGCGGCGAAAAGGCTCGCAAGGCGGGACTTACTCGGAGCATGGTCTTCTTCAGATCGACCGCCCGTGTGCGCGACTTCATTAAGGCTCGCCCAGCGGTCACCCATTGTCGGCAACACCCGCACTATGGTCTTACGCGCTTCTTCGAGCGGCAGAACATACTGCTTCACCACCTCATGCGGTTTCTCTCGGGATTGTCGGGTCTGAATTTTTGCAAACGCCGCCATGAGATCAATCAGGCGGGTATTGTACTGCGCCCGTTTAACAACGACGGGCCGCTCGGGCAGACCTCGCGGGAATACATCCCTGTTGAGGAGATCGCCATTCATAAGCGCCTCGCCAGCGTCGCGCATGGCTTCCAGCCGCTGCAGACGGAACGCGAGACGTGATGCCAGATCATCAGCGCTGACTTCATCGTCAGCTTGCTTTTCAGGTTTTGGCAAAAGCAGCCGGGACTTCAGGAAAGCGAGCCAGGACGCCATGAGCAGATAATCGGCAGCAAGGTCGATCCGCTTCTCACGGGCGTCGGTCACAAAAGCGAGATATTGTTCGGCAAGCTCAAGAACCGAGACCTTACGCAGATCCACCTTCTGCTTACGGGCGAGGCCAAGCAACAGGTGGAGCGGCCCTTCAAAACCATCGACATCGACCAGAAAGGCATCTGCCTGATCGAAATCAAAGTCCGAGGAATCCAGCGATCCGCTTCCCGTCACTAGTCCGTCTGCCGCCATCAGCTCACCGTTTCTGTCTCCGTCATCAGAGCGTCGAATTGCTCTTTCAGCGCGAGCACATCTACATCTTTCTGTTTAGTGCTATCTGATTCTGCCCTCTTAGCGCGAGAGAGAGCTTTATTTTGAAGTTCAGGTGCCGCATGTGCGACTTCCGTCATCTCTGCCAAAATCACCTGCGGGTCTTTTTCAAACCCTGAGCAGTGCAGAACAACATCACATCCAGCATTTACAGCGCGTTGCGCGCGTTCACTCAGCGGTCCGCCGAGGGCTTTCATGCCCAGATCATCGCTCATGAGCAGACCATCAAAGCCAATCCGCCCGCGAATGACGTCTGAAATAATTGTGGATGAAGTGGTCGCTGGCTCGTTTGCATCAAACGCCGGATATAGAATGTGCGCTGTCATCGCCATTGGCGCGTCATTCACCATTTCGAATGCCGCAAAGTCTTTGGCCAGCTCATTCGCACCTTCAGAAACCACCGGAAGCTCTTCATGGCTGTCGGCTTTAGACCGCCCATGCCCCGGAATGTGCTTGATCACGCCAGCAACGCCAGCATCACGGAGACCTTGCAACGCAGCGGCCCCAAGCTGTCCAGCCTGGACCGGCTCAAGACCGAAGGCGCGATCGCCAATAATATCATGTGCGCCAGGCACAGGAAGATCTACGCACGGGGAACAGTCCGCATGGATGCCAAGACTGGAGAGCTCAAGCCCCATCAGCGTATGGCCGATACGTGTCGCTTCCAGCCCTTTTTGCGCGTCTTTCTGATAGATTGCACCATAGCGCGCAGCTGGCGGAAAAACTGGCCATTCGGGTGCCTTGAGACGTGCAACGCGTCCGCCTTCCTGATCGATAAAGATGAGGCAAGCCCTTCCGAGCGCACCCCAGATATCATCGACCAGTTTCTTGACCTGAGTTTTGCTGACACAGCTGCGGCCCATCAAAATGATAGCCCATGGCTGAGTATCGCTCAGAAGAGCCTTCTCTTCGTTGGTCAGGACAGGGCCGGATACGCTGAGGATACACGCTTTCATCGATTATCTCGTAATCACAATACAGGACTGGTTGCGGGTCTGAAGCGCATTGCAGAATTGGTCAGCATCATCGCGCGTCGCGAAAGCCGCAACACGAAGTCGATAGAAAATACCGCGCGACCCAAGATCTGCGCGCTGAATGTCCATGACAGCGCCCGCAAACAGATCGGAATGCGCTTCGCGCAGCTGTGCCCACGCGGTCTCTGCGTCAGAACGATCCCGGAGTGCCATAACCTGAACCAGATAATTGCCATTAGCATCGAACACTGAATTGGAGCTGTCAGGCACGTCATTCGTTACCGGCGGCAATGGACGTGGTGGCACAACAGTTGGCGTTGGCGTAGCTGTTGGTGTCGTAGTTGAAGTCGGCTCATGAGACGCAGCCCGAGGCTCTTCTCTCACCGGAGCGGTGTTGGACGGAGGTGTCGCAGTCGAAGTTGAAGGCTGGGTCGTTGATCCCGTGCGCGCGGCACCCGGACGAAGCTCTCGTGGCTCTCCATCCGGCGGCGAACCTGACACTTCGGTTACTTCAGCGTCGGACGAGCGATCATTGTTATCGATGGAGTCAAACAGGCGCATATTGGCTTCAGACACGCCATCATCGCCTTCCTCCTCCATGCGGGTTTTGTAAGGGTCATCATCGGCGGCAAAGATCGGCGCATCATTCGGATTTGTACGAATGCCCTGACGATACGCATTCCAGACCACAGCACCGAAGACAAGAACGACGCCAGCCGCAAGAATCACGATCAACGGCCCCTTGCCACCACCATCATCCTCACGGGCATCAAACCCTTTATACTCGTCTCCAAAAGCGGAATATGTCGAACGCTCTCGAGGCCCAGTTTCGGCTTCGTAATCATCGGCCATAACGCGAATCCTTCTACTCGCATTAAGAATATTATAAGTTTTGTTAACGGTGCGCTAACGATAACTCAGATCATCGCATCCAGATTGAAGAGTCTTCGGTGCTCATCAATCGCGTAATTATCTGTCATGCCCGCGATGTAATCACACACCACACGGGCGCGTGCATCCTTCGTCATCTGCTGAGCTGTCTCATTCCAAGGTGGCGGTAATGTGTCAGGCTCTGAAAGAAATAGCCCGAAAAGCTCCTTCAAAATACGCTTCGCCTGACTGCGCTTTCTGTTCACCTTGTAATGCCGGTACATGCGCTCCATCAAAAAGCGACGTAGCTCTTTCTGCTCGGCATCCAGTTTTTCTGAAAAAGCGACGAGCGGCTCTTTAAGATTGCGCACAGCTTCGACTGATTTTGGATTGAGCCGCTTGGCGCGTCGGCTTGTCTCGGCCGTGAGATCATCAATCCAGACACCAATCAAACGGCGTACAGCTTCTGCAATGATGCGCTGGCGATCAAGCAGCGGATAGTCTTTCTGCACCTGATGGAAGATACGCCCGACGAGCGGAACGTCCTTAATATCCTCGATCGTGAACAAGCCGGCTGACAGGCCATCATCAATGTCGTGATTGTTGTAAGCAATATCGTCGGACAGCGCTGCAACCTGTGCCTCAGGGCCCGCATAGGTATCCAGATCGAGTTGCTCCAGATGCTCAAAATCGAGAAAGGCCTGCGGGAGATCCTGCATTCGCTTTCCGTTTTTGAGGACAGGGCCGTTATGCTTGATCAACCCTTCGAGTGTTTCAAACGTCAGGTTCAAACCATCAAAGGTCGGATAACGCTGCTCCAGACGTGTCACGACGCGCAGAGTCTGGGCGTTGTGATCAAAACCGCCAAACGCTTCCATGCATTCATCGAGTTGATCTTCACCAGCATGCCCGAATGGCGGGTGCCCCAGATCGTGCGCAAGCGCGAGCGCTTCTGCCAGGTCTTCGTCCAGGCCCAGCGTGCGGGCAGCAGATCGGGCAATCTGAGCAACCTCCAGAGAGTGCGTCAGACGCGTGCGGAAATGATCACCCTCATGCGCCACGAAGACCTGCGTCTTCATTTTAAGGCGTCGAAAAGCACTCGCATGAATGATCCGGTCACGATCACGCTGAAAAGGCGTTCTGTTGCGCGATTCAGGCTCAATCTGAAACCGGCCTCGACTTCTGGCAGGGTCACTCGCATAATCTACACGCGGTGAAATCAGAGATCCTGTCATGGTTTGCCTTTTCGTTACGGAAATCGTGATTATCTGTATATCGCCGGACAAAAGGACAAAATGATGGACACTCCCGTCACTCTCTCTTCCAGCGCTGCCAAGCGCATTAACGCGATTCTTTCAGAAAACGGCGACGCCGATTTCCTTCGGGTGTCCGTTGAAGGTGGCGGCTGCTCTGGCTTCTCGTACAAATTCGATTTCGGCCGCACAATTGAGACTGAAGATCTCGTGATTGAACGTGATGGTGCGAAAGTCGCAATCGATTCTGTCAGCCTCCCATTTCTCGAGGGGTCCGAAATCGATTTTGTGGACGAGCTGATCGGCGCAAGCTTTAAAATCCACAATCCGAATGCCACAGCCAATTGCGGCTGCGGAACAAGCTTCTCCATTTAGACGGGTGACGTGGCGACACCGTTGCCAAGCTGCAATCCACGCGGAACACTAGCTCTCAGATAATTATGGGAGCGAATAAATGACTGTTGCTGAAGCACTCGACAAACGCCTTTCAGTCCGAGGCTTTCTCGACAAGCCTGTCTCGCGGGAGACGCTGGAAACACTTCTCACAACTGCGCAACGCGCACCGTCGGGCGGCAACCTCCAGCCATGGCGGGTGATCGCCCTCACCGGACAGTCAAAGAACGATCTCATTCGCGTCGCACAGGAAAAACTGTCCAAAAGCCCAATGGGCGAGCCAACTGACCGCCCAATTTATCCGGAAGACCTCTGGGAACCGCACCGCTCACGACGCTTTCAGGTCGGCGAAGACCTGTACGGTGCTCTCGGCATCCCCCGTGAAGACAAAGCCGCTCGCCTCGGTTGGTTTGCGAACAATTTCCAGTTCTTCGGTGCGCCAGTTGCTTTGATGATCGTAATTGACGAACGTATGGGCCATGGACAGTGGGCGCATACGGGCATGTTCATGCAATCTATCGCGCTGCTGGCGACAGAAATGGGCCTCGGCACATGTATGCAGGAGTGCTGGGGCATTCTGCGCCCTACCCTCAAAGAACATTTGGGCCTTGGCGAGACTGAAATGCTTTATTGCGGCATGGCGCTTGGCTATCCTGACTGGGATAACCCTGCGAATCAGATGCGCTCAGCCCGAGCCGCACTCAGTGAGTTCGCCGAATTCCGGGACTGACCAATGAAAATTGCGACATGGAACGTCAATTCCATCAAAGCGCGCCTGCCAACCGTTATTCAGGTTCTGAAAGACATCGACTGCGACGTCGTCTGTCTGCAGGAAATCAAATGTGAGACCGATGCATTTCCGTATATGGAAATGGAAGAGCTCGGTTATCAGATCGAAGCGCACGGCCAGAAGAGCTATAATGGCGTCGCAATTCTTTCCCGCACACAAATCGAAGACGTGCAGCGCGGTCTTCCAGGCAATGAAGACGACGACCAGGCCCGTTATATTGAAGTTCTGACAGGCGGCGATAACCCGATGCGTGTGGCGTCCATCTACCTGCCGAACGGGAACCCGTTTCCCGGCGAGAAATTCGATTACAAACTCCGCTGGATGGAGCACCTGAGAAATCGCGCCAAAGAGCTTTTGAGCTATGAAGAAGCTGTCGTACTGGCGGGCGATTATAACGTCATTCCTTCTGACGAAGATTGCTGGGATCCGAATGTCTGGAAGGATGATGCTCTGGCACAACCTGAGTCTCGAGCGGAATTTCAGAAGATACAATGGCTGGGCTATACAGAAGCCTTCGACACGCTTGAAGGCAAAAGCCACGCATACACGTTCTGGGACTATCAGCGCGGCGCCTGGCAGAAGGATCACGGCATCCGTATCGATCACCTTCTGATCAGCCCGGAAGCCTCTGACCGTATTGAGAAAATTGAAATCTACAAAACAGCACGCGGTCTGGAAAAACCATCAGACCACGTGCCTGTTGTGGGAACGTTTCGCGACTAGTTAGACAAATAGGTCGCGCAGTTTGATTGGAATGCAGTCCTTGCTGAAGTGAATTCTGCAGCTTGAGCTGCAAGGCTGGCGTTCTTCGCCGCTACTTCACCGCGCAGAGCGTCGAATTCAGCCTCAAGGCGCGTTGCTTCAGCTGCGTGATCAGATGACAGGCTGGAAACCTCCTGCGCCGCGACATACTCATCACCAGCAGTTTCTGCCTGCTCGCCAAGTGCTACAAGCTCTGCTTGAGCAGCCTGAAGCGCCTGAACCGTCTCAGCAAGTTCCCGCTGTTCAACACGGCACTCACGCGCACTCATGGCAAACGCCGATTGAGCAAGAGCCATAGACGCCAGAGACATAGCTGTGATTTTCAGAACTGAACGCATAAATCTACCTTTCATTCTCGAACGCCAAACTGGCACATCTAAAATGACCAGAGGCTGAATAAGCGCTTCAGCTTCTGTTAGACAGAGAAAATCAACCGATTTTGTGACTATTTCTTGCCGAGGACATCAACGAGGTGAAAAACGGTCGCGATGTCTGTCAAAAGGTCACCAACGCGCTCAGGGTCGTCGATCCGGCTGAACATGCCGCCGCCCTCGAAAAGATCACCGCCTTCAATCGCAGCATAAATGCGGTTACCGTCGAAAGTAGCCCGAAATTTACCGCCTTTGAATTGCCGCTCCAACTCGAGGAATGTTTCCATCACATCAGGTGTGAGCAGATATCGGGATTCCACCTGATCGGTGGTGTACACCTCAAACGCTTTTTCGAAGACGGGGTCTTCCAGTTTCGCGCGTGAGAACTGATTTCCGATTGCGCCGAGCGCATTGAACCAGCCTGAATCGCGAGACACGCGGGTTGTTCCGTGAAACGTTTTTGGGGCTTCGATTATCCAGCATTGGCCACGGAACACGGTGACCCATGTTGTCTGCGTCCTGCCGTTAGAGGTACGGGTCGTTCTCTTTTCTTCGAGATGCGCCTCAAAGAATTCAAACGGAACTCCATTCCGCTCACCAACAAACTCATCGCTGACTTCTTTGCGGTCCCAGCCGGGCACGACTTTCAGTTCACGCGACTGAATAAGCAGCGCTTCAGCTTTGAGCGACGCACCCGAATTGTAGGAAAGACCAAGACGCTCTGCGATTGGCGTGATCAGAAATTCTTTCGTCTGTTTGGCAATCTCATTGACCTTCGGATAGCCCCAACCGGCCACGATAAATCCGATAATGATGCCAATAATGCCGACGGCTCCGACCTTGATGACGCCGAAGCCAATCACAGCAGCGATCGCCGCAATCGCGATACCGATAACGCTGTTCTTTTTCGCGCTATCCAGAGCATATTTCCGCTCCGCCTCACGCGCCTCCAGAACCGGTCGCAGATCACTCTCATACACATCGGCAAAATACGCGAAGTCTTCAGGCAGTTCTGCCAGTCGCGCTCTCAACACATCCTGCTGTGCGTCCGAATTCGTCATGTCTACGTCCCCAATAGATGTATGACGATATGACCTGACAGATCAGGCCATATCTTCAAAGCTTTTCAGTGCGCCGGAAAGCTTGTCTTTCTTCTCGACATATTCTGCGAGACGGGACTTTTGTTCGTCAATCACCTCAACAGGGGCTTTTGAGATGAAATTCTCATTCCCGAGCTTCTTCTCGATCTTGGTGATCTCGCCGTCGATTTTGGAAAGCTCTTTCGTAAGACGCGCCTTTTCAGCCTCAATATCCAGAGCATCGCTCACAACAAGCGCTGCACGCGTGCCTCTGTGGACGAACTGAACTGCGCCGTCAGGCACTTCTGCCGCAAACGCAAAATTCTCAAGACGCGCAAGACGTTCAATCAGTGGCGCATAAGAACGCGCACGCTGAACAATCTCTTGGCCAGCATCAACAAGTGCCAGCTTCAGCTTTGCGCCAGCTGGAACATTGAGGTCGCCGCGCAGAGCCCGGATTTCAGTGATAAAACCGATGACCCAGTCGACTTCTTCCGACGCCGCTTCATCCTCGAACGACGCGTCCAGAGCAGGCCAATTTTGAAGCATCAGGAAGCCAGGGCGCCCCGGGCCGAATTCGGCAAGCTGATCCCAGAGTTCTTCGGTTACAAACGGCATGAATGGGTGCAGCATTTTCAGCGTTTCATCCAGCACCCACGCAGCCGTCTGGCGGGTCTCGGATTTCGCCTGTTCGTTTTCGCCATTCAGAAGCGGCTTGATCAGCTCGACATACCAGTCGCAGAACGTGTTCCAGATGAACCGATAGCACGCCATAGATGCATCATTGAAGCGATACCCTTCAAGGCTGGCCGTGACCGACTGAACTGCCTGAGACAGCTCGCTGACAATCCAGCGGTTAATCGGCTGAGTAAGTGCTTTCGGATCGAACTCCTCCGGCTTCCAGAGCGTGCATTCGTTCATCTGGCAGAAACGCGCGGCGTTCCAGAGCTTCGTGCCAAAGTTCCGATACCCGACAATACGGTCGATTGAGAGACGAATATCGCGCCCTTGTGCAGCCTGAGATGCTAGCGTGAACCGAAGGGCATCCGTTCCGCAGGCCGGAAGACCTTCAGGGAACTGTCGACGTGTCTTTTGTTCGATCTGGTTCAACTTACCCTTATCGTCTGTGCGCGCATCGCGCAGACGTTTGTCGACAAGAACCTGCAAGTCGCAGCCATCGATGATGTCGATCGGATCGAGCACGTTACCCTCGGATTTCGACATCTTCTTACCCGTCTCATCAAGGACGAGCGCGTGGATATAGACGTCTTTGAATGGGACCTCGTCCATGAATTTGAGGCCAAACATCATCATGCGGGCAACCCAGAAGAAGATGATGTCAAAGCCAGTGATCAAAACAGCGCCCGGATAGAATTCTGAGACCTCAGGTGTCTTGTCCGGCCAGCCGAGGGTCGAAAACGGCCACAGCGCAGAGGAAAACCACGTATCGAGAACGTCTTCATCCTGCGTCAGCGTAACATCAGCGCCATGCTTTGCGCGGGCAGCTGCATAAGCAGCCTCTTCATTCTCCGCGACAAAGATCTCGCCATCAGCGGTGTACCAAGCCGGAATACGGTGTCCCCACCAAAGCTGACGGGAAATACACCATGGCTCAATGTTATCCAGCCACTGGAAGTACGTCTTTGACCAGTTCTCCGGAACAAAGTCAGTCTTACCGCTGCGAACAGCTTCAATAGCTGGTTGCGCGAGCGTTTTGGCATCCACATACCACTGGTCGGTCAGCATCGGCTCGATGACGACGCCGGAACGGTCGCCGAATGGCTGCATGATTTTCTTGTTCTCAACGAGAGGCTTTTGACCGCCCTCGCCGCCATCAATCATCACAGCTAGACCTTCAGCGGTAATCGTCTCAACGACCAGCTTACGGCACTCATAACGATCCAGTCCTCGATATTCCTCAGGAACCAGATTGATCTCGGAAACATCGCCGGCTGAGTCTTTGCCCGCTGGAGAATGGAAGCGGGAATCGCCTTCCTCGAACATCTTGATCCAAATATCCGAACGTTCCTGAGCCTTCGCTGCAGACTCGGCGTAGGACAGGCCGTCCTTACGCATGGCGGCGACTTCGTCGAGCAGCGCATACAGAGGAATGCCATTACGTTTGGCGACGCCATAGTCATTGAAATCATGCGCGCCGGTAATCTTCACCGCGCCAGACCCGAACTCAGGATCAGGATACTCGTCGGTGATAATCGGCACGAGGCGGCGATGCTCTTTTGGTCCGACCGGAATTTCGCAGAGTTTGCCAACAATCGATGCGTAGCGCTCATCGCTCGGATGCACAGCAACCGCGCCGTCGCCCAGCATTGTTTCAGGACGTGTCGTCGCAATGGAAATATAGTCGCGTTCTTCTTCGAGGATGACGTTTCCTTCTTCGTCCTTCTCGACATATGTGTATGTCGCACCACCCGCCAACGGGTATTTGAAGTGCCACATATGGCCGTCGACTTCTTTGTTCTCGACCTCAAGGTCAGAAATCGCCGTCTGGAACTGCGGGTCCCAGTTTACGAGGCGTTTATCGCGATAAATGAGACCGTCATTATAGAGATCGAGGAAAGTCTTCAGGACAGCCTTGGAAAGTCCTTCGTCCATGGTGAAGCGCTCGCGTGACCAGTCGCAAGACGATCCGAGACGTTTATCCTGTTCAAGGATTTTACCGCCGGATTCTTCCTTCCATTCCCAGACTTTTTCGATGAAGCCTTCACGCCCCATTGAACGGCGGTCCTGGTTGCCTTCAGCAGCCAGCTTGCGCTCGACAACCATCTGAGTCGCGATGCCCGCATGGTCTGTACCAGGCTGCCAGAGAACCTTTTTGCCACGCATACGCTCGAACCGGATGAGCACGTCCTGCAGCGTGTGGTTCAGCGCGTGCCCCATATGCAGAACGCCCGTGACGTTCGGCGGAGGGATAACGATACAGTATGGCTGAGCACTGCTGTCCATGTCCGGCGCGAAGGCATTGGCCTCTTCCCACCGTTTATAGATTCGTTGTTCAGACTCGGTCGGGTTGAAATGTTGGTCGATCATTTGGTCCACATAAAGAAAAGCGCGCCAGTCTCCTAGCGCGCCCGTTCTGATAAATCGAGATGCAGAGACGAGTTTAACGCGCCATTCGGCTGATGCGCTTCACTTCTTCTTCAACTTTTGCTTCGACGATCCCCGGAAGGTTCTCGTTCAGCCATTCTTTCAGCATCGGGCGAAGCAGCTCACGCACGATAGATTCGAGCGTCGCGCCATTGCCGATTGCCATGCTACCCATAAGCTGACCGAGCGCGCCCGCGGCTTTGCCCGCGACTTCGTCTTCCAGTAGCGCGTCACCATCATCCGCTGGCGGCGCAGTGAAGCGCGGTGCCGGCGCAGGTTCTGGCATTGGCTCAGGTTCTTCTACGGCAACAATATCGTCGTCTTCGAAATCCGGCTCCGGTTCTTCCATAACCGGTTCTTCAAACTCGATCTCCGGTTCCGGTTCCGGCTCTGGTTCCTCGGCCATCATTGGCTCTGGTTCCATTTCCGCTTCCATATCGAGTTCGAGAACGTCGTCGCCAGCAGACTCTTCAACAGCAGATTCCTGCTCAGGTTCATCATCCTCGGAGATGATTTTCCGGATCGACGCGAGAATCTCTTCCATCGTCGGTTCGTTTTGGGCTTCGTCCGCTGCCATTTTCCTTGTCCCAATCAATCGGGTTAAAAACTCACAAGAACACGGAATATAATTAAAGAATACCCCTGCGTCAGCACACAAATATTTTCTGCTTTGGATAACGGATCGTTAAGATGCCTTAACTCCGCGCTACAAACTCCCCAATAGGGCGAGAATCCGGCTGGCTGTCACATAAACGCTGCGCTCAGCGTCGGCGAGCCGCAATTCTGATTCGAGGAGCTGTTGTTCCTGATCCAGCAAATCCAACGTCGTACGCAGGCCGACACTCACTTCGATTTCAGCACCTTCAAGCGCCGTGCGATTCGCCTCAATCTCTTGCGTGGCCGCAACCACACCGGACTGCGCAGCTATATGAGCTGCCCAGACCTCTGAAAGCGCAGCAGTCAGGCTTAAACGCGTATCTTCGCTCTGATAGCGGATTTGCTGCCGGTTCAGATTTGCTTGTCGAACCGCAGATTCGAGGCGCCCTCCCGTGTAGAGCGGAATACGAGCCCGCGCACCGAGCACCGCATTACTGTCATTAAAATCATTATCCCATGTGCCAGTTTGCAGCGCAGCGCTACCAAACGCTTCAACACGAACACCTCTCTGGCTTTCCGCAACCTGAACTGCTGCGCCCGCAAGCTGCTCAAGTGCGCTAAACCGGCTCAGAGTGGGGTTCTGCAAGCGCAGGATTTCCAAAGCTTCAGTTAGTGAGGAGGGAAGCTCATTCAGATCGCTCTGCGTTACTGGAGCAAGCGTTCCCTCGCCCTGCCCCGTCAAACGGCAATACTGCGCCCATGCGGCGGATAGAGCCGCCCCGGCAGCCGATAATTCCGCCTCGGCCCCTCTCAGGCGCGCCTCAGCAAGGGATACATCGGTACGTGTCACGACACCCGCTTCGAAACGATCACCGGCAGCCTCAAACTGGCGACGAAGCCTGTCGAGGTTTCGCTCCCGTATACGAACCTCACGCCGCGCAAAATCGACATTAAGATGCGCCTCGACGGCAGATGCCAGAACATCCTGTCGGCGTGCGCCCAGTGCATATCGCGCTGCGTCCAAAGCATGCTCCGCCTGAGCAATTCCAGCAGGTATCTCACCGGAAGTGAACAATGGCACAGACGCTTCCACGCTCGCCTGATTGACCCAGGTTTCGCCAATATCAATTCCGAAAGCCCGATCTGTCGATTGGGACTGTAGCTGGGACGTAACCCCGGCCGAAATCTGAATGGACCGCGCGGCTCTCGCAGAAATTAGCGCTTCTGATGCCAGCTCAATATCAATCTCTGCCGCTTCAATGGCAGGATGATACTGAATTGCTTGCTGCATCGTATCCTGAACTGTCTGCGCGTGCGCAGACTGGACGATCGCCAAACCAGCGACACCTAGGAAAATGCTTGAATAGCGCATGGCCGAGACTCCTCTGAAACAGAGATGTCTCATACAAAACGCAAAAAGTGAACAGTGTTCACTAAATTAGAATACGAAGCCCTTCTCCTGAACGATCTCAGGAAGTTTAGGCGGAACGCATTCGAATTCAGAATAATAAGACACCGCTTTGGCAGACTTTTTGTACACGCGAGCCTGGCCATTACGCTCATCACCAATGACCACACCAAGACGCCCGCCAACAGACAATTGATCGAGCCATGCATCTGGCACATACTCAACCATTCCGTTCACGAATATAACGTCATAAGGACCTTCGCTCGGATATCCGTCTTTCAGGCTACCTTTTACAAATGCGATACGGTCAAGCTCCAGAGACACGACCCGGTCTGATGATTTCTCAACAACCTCTTCGTTCTCTTCGAGAGCAATAACGGTGTCCGCGAGCTCATTGAGCAGCGCAGAGGCGTATCCTTCGGCCGCACCGACAACAAGAACAAGATCGTCAGATTTCACTTCCAGAGCTTGCAGCATCTTTGAGAGATCGCGTGCGAGCCAGAGCTTGCGGCCCTCCACAGTTTCAAGTTCCGCTTCCGAATAGGCCAGCTCGCTGATAGCGCCCGGAACGAAGTTTTCCTTCTGGACCTTTTCAAACGCCTGAATGACGCGCTCATCCGTCACGTCATTCGGACGGATTTGGGAATCGATCATTTTGCGGCGGGCAATATTCAAATCCACGGGACTCACCTCTGTCTGATAGTGAAGCTCTTACCACAGCTTTTACACGGAACAAGCTTACAGCACCAAGGTTTGCCAATCACCAACCGCGTGCAATAAAAAATGCACCTGATCACGCATTATCCATTGACGTTTGTGTCTGACTTGAGCATTTAGACACCCTTGCTCCGAGGCCCTGTGGCGGAGTGGTGACGCAGCGGATTGCAAATCCGTGTACCCCGGTTCGATTCCGGGCGGGGCCTCCAGAGCGCATTAACGTTTTACGCCTTATGCGCCCTGTTTTTGAGACATTTCCTAACATGATAGCAAACGAATAGGCACAGAACCGCCTTATTCCATTTACGTCTCGTTAAGAGAATCGTGGGAATTAAATACTGTCTTCTCCTTTGAAGACACCCCACCATCACCCAACGCCTCGGCGGGAGTTCGCTCCCGCCTTTTTTTTTGTAAAAAAAGTGAAATTGGCGTTTGACGTCAGAACTTCAGATGGCTATATCGGCCCTCTCGCTGTTCCGCGATAGCTCAGTTGGTAGAGCAGGCGACTGTTAATCGCCCGGTCGTAGGTTCGAGTCCTACTCGCGGAGCCAGCCCTTCCCAAAACAAAACTTTGTACCGAAGCGGCTTACGTTTAGTCTCACCAACCAGACTATAGAGGATGCTTTATGGGACGCTTTACTGCCGCCTGCGTACAGATGACGACGGGTATTGATCCGCAGATAAATCTTGAAAGCGCCACGCGCCTGATCGAGCGAGCGGCCCGCGCTGGCGCTCACTTCATTGCAACGCCGGAAATGACCGGAAGCATGAATATCAAGGCCGGCGACAGACGCGCCACCATCTACCTGCAATCCGAAGATCCCCTGTTAAAGGCATTCCAGGACCTGGCCAAAAACCTGAAAGTCACCCTTCTTATTGGGTCGCTCGCCTTCAAGGCCGAGAATGATGAGCGGATGGCGAATCGCTCCTGCCTCATCAGCCCCGACGGCACGCTGATTGCGACTTACGACAAGATTCACATGTTCGACGTTGAGGTCGGCGACGGTCAGACCTATCGCGAATCGAACACGTATCGCCCAGGTGAAACAGCAGTTCTGGCAGAGACGCCTCATGCGACGCTAGGCCTTACAATTTGCTATGACCTGCGATTTCCTCACCTCTACAGACAACTTGCACAGAACGGGGCACAGATTATCACCTGCCCGGCTGCGTTCACCAAAGTCACGGGCCAAGCCCATTGGCATACGCTTCTTCGTGCGCGCGCCATAGAGACAGGGAGCTATGTTATCGCGCCGGCCCAGAGCGGCCTGCACGAAGACGGTCGTGAGACTTTCGGGCATTCGCTAGTAATTGATCCATGGGGCCAGATCGTCGCCGAGAGTACCGTGAATGGCGAAGATGTGATTCTGGCGGAAATCGACGCGGCGGAAGTCGAAGCCGTACGTGGGCGCATTCCCTCACTCAGCAAAGAGCAGCCCTTTTCGATCTTAAAAAAATAGCCCCCGCAAAACGAACTGCAGGGGCTATCTCGAATTTTTTATCGGAGCGCTTAATGCGTTGTAGGCGCCTGATCAGGTCCGCCGTCTGTTCGGCCAGCAAGACTCGCCTGAAGCGCTGCCTGATCCTTTTCACTCCACTCGATTTCACTCAGTGATTTCGTAAGCGCGTGCTCCAGAACCTCGTTGATGTCGCTGACCGCGACGATCTCGAGATCGCTTTTCACATTATCCGGAATCTCGGCGAGATCCTTCAGATTCTCTTCCGGGATAAGCACCTTCCGAACACCGCCGCGGTGGGCCGCGAGGAGTTTCTCTTTCAATCCACCGATCGGCAGGACACGGCCGCGAAGGGTAACCTCACCCGTCATCGCGATATCCTTATGGATCGGGTTCGCAGTGAGAAGCGACACAATCGCAGTGGTCATCGCGATACCCGCAGACGGACCATCCTTAGGGACAGCGCCCTCTGGAACGTGCACGTGGATATCAGTCTGGTTGAAGACATCGGGACGGATACCAAACGGCACCGCGCGCGCACGAACCAGACTGCTTGCCGCAGAGATCGATTCTTTCATGACGTCTTTCAGATTACCTGTAACCGTCATCTTGCCACGACCTGGCATTTTGACCGCCTCAATCGTGAGAAGGTCGCCGCCTACGGACGTCCAGACGAGGCCTGTGACGGCACCAATCTGGTCTTCCTTGTCCGCAAGGCCATACCGGTATTTACGTACACCCGCGAAGTCGCCAAGGTTCTCAGCATCCACCACAATTGCGTCGTCGTCATGCTGCATCAGCTTGCGAACCGCCTTACGCGCAATCTTGGAAAGCTCGCGCTCAAGATTACGGACGCCGGCTTCGCGTGAGTAATAGCGGATTTCATCGCGGATCGCGCTATCATCGACTGTCAGCTCGCCTGGTTTCAGGCCGTGATTTTCTTCAATCTTCGGCAGCAGATGACGCTTAGCGATCTCAACCTTCTCGTCCTCTGTGTAACCGGCGATCGAGATGATCTCCATGCGGTCCAGAAGAGGCTGAGGCATGTTGAGCGAGTTTGCTGTTGTCACGAACATCACATTGGACAGGTCATAGTCGACTTCCAGATAGTGGTCGTTGAACGTCGAATTCTGCTCAGGGTCCAACACTTCCAGCAGCGCAGACGCGGGGTCGCCCCGATAGTCCATGCCCATCTTGTCGATCTCATCGAGAAGGAAGAGCGGATTGTTAGTCTTCGCCTTTTTCAGAGATTGAATGATGCGACCCGGCATTGAGCCGATATACGTCCGGCGGTGACCCCGAATTTCAGATTCATCGCGTACGCCACCAAGCGACACGCGCACAAATTCACGACCCGTTGCTTCAGCAATAGACTTGCCGAGTGACGTTTTACCTACACCTGGAGGGCCAACGAGGCACAGAATCGGTCCTTTGACCTTGGATGTGCGAGCCTGAACTGCGAGGTATTCGAGAATACGTTCTTTGACTTTCTCTAGGCCATAATGGTCTCCGTCGAGAACCTCTTCAGCCTTCATCAGATCAGTCGCGACTTCCTTATTCTCGCCCCACGGAAGAGCGAGGATCCAGTCGAGGTAATTACGAACCACCGTGGACTCAGCCGACATCGGGCTCATCTGGCGAAGCTTTTTCAGCTCCTGTTCGGCCTTCGACTTAGCTTCCTCGGAGAGAGGCTTCTCTGCGATCTTTTGCTCGAGTTCAGCGAGTTCATCGCGACCGTCATCCTGATCGCCAAGCTCCTTCTGAATGGCTTTCATTTGCTCATTCAGATAGTACTCGCGCTGGGTCTTCTCCATCTGGCGTTTGACACGGTTTTTGATCTTACGCTCCATCTGGAGCATACCGATCTCACCTTCCATAAGAGAGAAAACGCGTTCCAGGCGCTCTGTCACGTTGTTAAGCTCGAGCAGCGCTTGCTTCTCATTGAGCTTCACAGACAGCTGAGCGGCAACCGAATCCGCCAGACGCAGCGGGTCCTCAATTTCGGAAATCGATGCGACAGCTTCAGGCGGCACCTTACGGTTCAGCTTCACATAGCCTTCGAACTGTTCGACAACCGCACGCGCGAGGGTCTCTACCTCTTCATTTGCCTCGGTGTCGTCTTCAAGAAGTTCGACCTCAGCTTCGAAGAAATCACCCTGATCCTCAAGCGTGACCATTTTGGCGCGGGACTTACCCTCTACCAGCACCTTCACAGTGCCGTCCGGGAGCTTCAGAAGCTGCAGAATAGTGGCCACAGTACCGATAGCGTAAAGATCTTCGGCAACAGGCTCATCGACGGTCGCATCACGCTGAGCAATCAGCATGATTTCATTCTCACCGTCCTCAACAATGTCGAGCGCCCGTACCGACTTTTCACGGCCGACAAATAGCGGCGCAACCATGTTCGGAAAGACGACAATGTCTCGCAACGGCAATACCGGCAGCTTTTTTGTGATCGTCATTTTATGTCTCCGGTTTATTCGGAGCTCTATGTCGCTGACAGGTCTGGCAGGACAAACAGCTCTCCTTGACACTTGATGTGGCGTCAAAAGGGCAGAGCTTCAAGCTCTGCCCTTCAGGATATTATCAGCAATGTCAGTACGTATGCTTAAGAGCGGTATCAGGACGCTTCGCCCTGATCCTGTTCTCGCTCGGAATGCACGTAAATCGGCTTTCCACTCGCATCGACCGCGTCGGCGTTAATAACGACCTCAGCGACACCATGCAGGTTCGGAAGCTCGAACATTGTGTCGAGCAAAATGCCCTCCATGATCGAACGAAGGCCACGCGCACCGGTTTTGCGAGTGATGGCTTTCTTTGCAATCGCAGAGAGTGCGTCTTCGCGGAACGTCAGTTCAACATTTTCCATATCAAACAGGCGTTGATATTGCTTCACAAGCGCGTTCTTCGGCTCGGTCAGAATTGTGATGAGCGCATCTTCGTCCAGATCTTCGAGCGTAGCGATGACCGGCAGACGACCGATGAATTCCGGGATCAGACCAAAGCGCTGAAGGTCTTCCGGTTCCGTACCGCGAAGTACTTCACCCGTTTTACGATCTTCCTCAGCCTTCACATTGGCACCAAAACCGATGGAGGTTTTATCACCACGGTCAGTAATGATCTTGTCGAGACCAGCAAACGCACCGCCACAGATAAACAGAATGTTCGTCGTGTCGACTTGCAGGAATTCCTGCTGCGGATGCTTGCGGCCACCTTGTGGAGGAACTGATGCAACAGTGCCTTCCATGATCTTCAGAAGCGCCTGCTGAACGCCCTCGCCTGACACATCGCGAGTTATAGACGGATTGTCGGATTTCCGGGAGATTTTGTCGATCTCATCAATGTAGACAATGCCGCGCTGTGCACGCTCAACGTTATAGTCAGCCGCCTGGAGCAGTTTCAGAACGATATTCTCAACGTCCTCACCGACATAACCGGCTTCAGTCAGCGTCGTTGCATCCGCCATTGTGAATGGCACATCCAGAATACGAGCAAGCGTCTGCGCAAGAAGCGTTTTACCGCACCCTGTTGGACCGACGAGCAGAATGTTGGATTTCGAGAGTTCGACTTCGTTGTCTTTCGAAGCGTGGGAGAGGCGCTTGTAGTGGTTATGCACAGCGACCGACAGCACGCGCTTGGCCTGCTCCTGCCCGATCACGTAATCATCAAGAACGTCACAGATTTCCTGCGGTGTCGGCACGCCCTCACGAGAGCGAACCATCGCTGACTTGTTCTCTTCACGGATGATGTCCATGCAGAGTTCAACACACTCGTCGCAGATAAACACGGTAGGCCCGGCAATCAGCTTTTTCACTTCATGCTGGCTCTTGCCGCAGAAGGAGCAATAGAGCGTGTTTTTACTGTCAGTAGATTGCGGTGGTTTATTCATCGAGACCTCAGTGGAGACGTTTCCCCATCCTAATTCGACGGTTTCGCGCCTGTTTTAATACTCATCATGGCGCAAGAGAGTTTACGAGACGTTCTCTAAACTCAGTTAATCGACCATATGCACGCCCGGCCAGCAAGTGTTTTTCTCGCCGAGCGCCGATGATGTCAAAATACCCGCTTCGCGACGCGAAGCTTATTCTGCGTCCGCTGCGTCGCTATCGCGACGTTCGAAAACCTTATCGACGATACCGAAGGCACGAGCCTCTTCCGCCGTCATGAATGAATCACGGTCGAGCGTACGCTCGATAGTGTCATAATCCTGACCCGTGTGTTTAACGTAAATCTCATTGAGACGCTGCTTGAGTTCAATAATCTCTTCCGCATGGCGTTCAATATCGGAAGCCACGCCACGGAAACCGCCAGAAGGCTGGTGAACCATCACACGAGCGTTAGGCAGCGCAATACGCGAGCCCTTGTCACCAGCAGCGAGTAGAAGAGACCCCATGCTCGCAGCCTGTCCAATACAGACAGTTGTGATCGGGCATCGGATGTACTGCATGGTGTCGTAAATCGCCAGGCCTGAAGAGACGACGCCGCCAGGCGAATTGATATACATCGCGATATCTTTTTTCGGGTTCTCGGACTCGAGGAACAACAATTGAGCCGTCACAATTGTCGCCATGCTGTCTTCAATCGGCCCACTCACGAAAACGATGCGCTCTTTGAGAAGACGAGAAAAGATGTCGTACGCGCGCTCACCACGGCTGCTCTGCTCAACAACGCTCGGGATGAGGTTCAACGCGATTTCAGGGGAGTTCAACATGTCCAATATCTTTCTCGTATCATATGTGTCTCTCGACACTACTATCTGAGGTGCTTTCCCGAATCCGCAAGTGATTCTGTCATGATTTCTTGTTGTTTGGCAAATTACTCACGATCGGGTTAATCGATCACGGACAAAAACCGTAATTTCGTAGACGCCGCATAAAAAAAGCGGGCTGCAAGAACAGCCCGCTTTCTAAAATATTCTGTTCAAAGACAACGACTAGATGTCGTCTTCTTTTTCGAGCTCTTCACGGGAAACAGTCGTGTCCGTAACGGTCGCTTGCTCGAGGATATGATCGACAACTTTCTCTTCGTAGATAGGAGCACGGATTTGTGCCAGAGCGCCCGGCGTCTTACGATAGAATTCGATGATTTGGCGTTCCTGACCCGGGTAGCGTGAAGCTTCCTGGTTCAGCGCACGAGCAACTTCTTCCTCAGACACAACCAGTTCAGCTTTACGGCCGATTTCCGCGAGAACCAGACCAAGGCGAACACGGCGTTCAGCGATTTTCTTGTAATCGACTTTCAGCTCGTCTTCGGACTTGTCTTTATCTTCGTCGTCGAGGTTGCCAGCTTCTTTTTCACGCTCGAACTGAGACCAGATCTGGTTGAATTCAGCTTCGACCATGCCTTCTGGAAGCTCAAAGCTGTACTCTTCGTCCAGCTTGTCGAGAAGCGCGCGCTTCACCTTTCCGCGAGACATAGACGCGTGCTCGGCTTCGATTTGCTCACGAATAACTTTCTTAAGCGCTTCAAGGTCTTCCAGACCGAAGTTCTGAGCGAACTCGTCGTCGATTTCCGGCGTTTTCGGCTCGCGAACTTCGTGAACTTTAACTTCGAAGACAGCTTCTTTGCCTGCCAGATCCGCAGAAGGGTAATCTTCCGGGAATGTGACATTCAGTTCTGTTTCTTCTTCGGCCTTCACGCCCACGAGCTGCTCTTCGAAGCCAGGAATGAAGCGGCCCTGACCGAGAACGATTGTCTGGTTCTCAGCTGAACCACCTTCGAACGCTTCGCCGTCGATTTTGCCAACGAAGTCCATAACGACCGCATCGCCGTCCTTGGCTTTAGAGCCTTTGCGACGTGGTTCGTATTTATTGTTGTTCTCAGCAAGACGACCGAGCGCTTCATCAACCTGTTCGTCAGAGACTTCAGCAACCGGGCGCTCAAGCTCGAGCGCAGAAACGTCAGACGTTTCGAACTCAGGCATGATCTCTACAGACATTGTGTAGGTCAGGTCTTCTTCGCCTGCGGCGACTTTCTCGATGTCTGAAACAGGCTCGATAGACGGCTGTTGAGCCGGGCGCAGTTCACGCTCGTCGAGCGCTTCCTGTGATGTGCTTGTGACGATTTCCTGAATGATGTCGCCCATGATGGACTTACCATACATACGCTTCACGTGCGCAGCAGGAACTTTACCTGGGCGGAAGCCTTTCAGTTTCATTTGCGGGCGAATTTCTTCGATCTTGGCGTCAAGTTTCTCAGACAGCTCGCTCGCTGGAATTGTTACTTCAAAGGCGCGGCTAAGGCCTTCTGACTTCGTCTCTTTGACTTCCATTGTATTCCTCAGGTCCGCCGGATTTCGGCGCGTTCTAGAAAGCGGGAGCGAAGGTCCGTCCAAATACGGTTCCATCGCGAAGATCAGCGGCGGTGTATGTCACATGGAATCGCCCGTGTCCACGCCCTCTTTCAATAGAAATGGCGCTGTTTGTCTGGGTAATTCTCCGGAAACGCGTCTCGGCATCAACTTTTGTTATCTGGACATTACGCATCTTATTAGGGACATCATTGAAATATGATCCACGGACCAACTTCTCATACCTACTATTCGCAGCGCCTTCGCCTGCATTACGTAGACTGGGGCAACCCTGATGCCCCTCCCCTGATTTTGCTTCATGGTGGACGCGACCACTGCCGCAGCTGGGATTGGGTGGCAGAAGAGCTTCGCCACGACTGGCACGTCATCGCACCGGACCTTCGAGGTCATGGAGACAGCGAATGGTCAACTGACGGCACATATAACGTCATGACCTGCGTCTACGATCTTGCGCAGCTGATCCACCAGAAGAAGCTCGCGCCAGTAACAATCGTCTCTCACTCTTATGGCGGCAATATCTCGCTGCGCTACACCGGGCTCTATCCAGACAGTGTCCGGCGTATTGTGGCTATCGAAGGCCTCGGCCCGTCACCGAAGATTCTCAAAGAGCGCGAGAATGAAGATTACGCGGACCGGATTCGCAAATGGGTCGACGACAAACGCGGCGCAGCGGGTCGGACTCCACGGAAATATGCCAGCCTGGATGAAGCCTATCAGCGCATGAAAGAAGAGAACGGCTATTTATCTGCCGAACAGGCTAAACATCTTACCATCCACGGCATTTCCCAGAACGAAGACGGAAGCTATTCCTGGAAATTCGACAACTATTTCCGCGTCTGGCCACCGTTCGATATTCCGATGGAGGAATTGCACAAGCTCTGGGGCGCGATCACCTGCCCAACGCTGCTCCTATATGGCGCTGACAGCTGGGCATCGAACCCCGCCGAAGACGGCCGTATCGATTATTTCAAAAACGCCGAAGTGAAGCTGTATGAAAACGCAGGTCACTGGCTGCACCACGATCAATTTGATCGCTTCATGTCGGACGTGCGCGCGTTCATTTAGCGCCGCACCTGCCGAACTTCCAAAAGCAAAAAAGCCGCCCCCGAAGGAGCGGCTTCTTGTTTTTCCAAATGGCGCGAGTGACGGGGCTCGAACCCGCGACCCCCGGCGTGACAGGCCGGTACTCTAACCAACTGAGCTACACCCGCTCACCGTTTGGAGACGCGGTGAATACGTAACTCAGCCCATTGGGTCAAGCACAAAAATCAATTTTTTCTCACTTCTTTTGAATGTCATTTAAAAGCCTCGATTGGTGCTTATCTTTTCAGTGTATTCAGCCCGCCCTGATCGGAGGCCCCATTGAAAAAATTCCTTTTCGGCCTGCTCGCCATATTTGTCGTCGTCATCGGCCTTGTCGCCGCTGCGCCGTTTCTAATTCCAGCGTCAACGTATGGGCGCGTAGCTGAAGAGCAGCTGGAAGCCATGCTGGGACGGGATGTAACACTGGCGTCTGATCCAAGCATCACAATCTTCCCGCGCCTCGGCGCAACAATTGAAAATGTCGAGATCGCAAACGCGGAAGGTTTTGATGATCCTTACTTCGCGCGCGCAGACAGCCTGAACGTCGCTGTTAAGTGGATACCGCTTTTCTCTCGACGAGTAGAGATCGCGTCGTTGCGTTTCGATGGCGGCGAAATTCTCCTTCACCAACGTACAGCCACTTCGAACAATTGGACCTTCACTCGAGCGGAGGCGCCTGAACCGACGGAAGAAGAAGCAGACGCTCCCTCTGAAACAGCTCAGTCTTTTGACGCGATCATTCCACGTGCTGAATTTACCAATATGCGCGTGCAATATGTCGATGAGGTTTCAGGCGCCACTTACGACGCAGACCCGATCAACCTTGTCGCGCGTCTCGATGGCCTTGATGCTCCTGCCTCCATTGATGGAGACATCACCGTCAATTATGAGCGATTTGATATCAGCGCATCGCTGTCTTCGATAAACGCACTGACATCTGGTGCGCCCACAGACCTGCAAGCTGACGTGTCATCGCAACTCGTGGACCTCTCATTCGTGGGCAATGCCGCTCTGGGCACAGATCCGAGCATAAACGGGGAGTTTGAGTTCTCTTCAAACGATCTTCAGGCGCTGACGGGTTTTGCGAACATTCCTATCGAGCAGAACCTTACAGCGCTCGGGCGCACACGCGCCTCGGGCAGAATCGCCGGTCCAGTAAGCGCGCTGCAGATATCGAGTCTCACCGCGTCCCAGAATGCCTCAAATCTGGAAACCGAGTTCAGTGGCGATATCACACTCGGCGGCAACATGCCGGTGATCACAGGCCAGATCTCAAGTCGTTCGTCAAATCTGAAACGTTTTCTTGAAGCGATGGAGATAGACCTGCCTCCGATGCAGGCCGATGCGCTCGGCCGTTTCGCGGCAGACATCACGCTGCTTAATGAGAATGGCAGCACCCGCACAAATATCGGCACGTTTCAGCTGGACGATATTGATGTCTCAGGATCGGTTCTCGCAAACCTACGCGGCAATGTTCCTGTCATTAATGCTACGCTCGAGATTCCCACACTGGATATCAGTCCATACCTTTCAGAGAGCCGCGTAAACGAGAACGAAGCTCCGGCCGAAGGCGGTTGGAGCGAAGACCCGATTGACCTGAGCTTCCTGCATTCGATGAACGGCGCATTCGATATCTCTATCGGCGAACTTACAGATTCACGCGCGCGCATTCTTGATGTCGTCATCGATGGCCAGCTTTCCAACGGGCGCTTCACTGGCAGTCTTGATTCTATTCCACCGGAAGGTGGCCGTTCGGGTCGACCCGGCAATATCGATCCGTTTTATTCCGGACGCCTCGATACAGATCTGGTTCTCGCATCACGCGCAGACGGTTCTAACGCTTTGAACGTGAAGGCTAGTGGCTCCGGCATCACCGCGGCCGCCCTAGTCCGCTTCTTTACCGGTCAGGAAGTCCTGCAAGGCGTCGCATCCATCGATGCAGATATTCAAATGACCGGCCAGAGCGTGGCTGATTTCATTCGCTCAATGAATGGCACATACCGTGCCGAAGTCGCTGACGGGGCAATTCTGGGAATAAACCTGCCCCAGCTTTTACGGAGCGCTCAGACATTCCTTGAAACCCGCACATTGCCGGATGCTCTCTCCCCAGAAGCGGAAACAGACTTCTCATCGCTTCTTCTTGAAGGACGCATACGAGAAGGCGTCGCTGAGATTTCGACCATGAATCTGGTAGCGCCATTCCTGCGTGCGACAGCGGAAGGCGAGATTGACCTCTACAACCAAACCCTGGACATCCACTTCTATCCGCGTGCTCTGACGAGTGCGACGGGCGCCGATAATGGTTTTGAAGGTTACGGCATTCCTCTGGCCATTACAGGCGGATGGGCGTCACCGCGTGGCAGCCTCGACACAGAATTCATTGCTGATCTGGCTGCCGGCGCGGTTCGAAGCCGACTTCAGGATGAAGCGCGCTCCAGACTCGGCGACGACGCAGTGAGCGGGTTAATCGGCGATGCTTTGGGTATCAGCCGTAACCGCACCGATGAGTCTTCTGAAAACCAGGCGTCTGAACGCGCCGCCGCTGCAACCGAGACTGAGACGACAGACGAGGAAGAAGCCCCTACGCCGGAGGACGCTGCGCGCAATCTTCTGCGAGACATAATAAACCGGCCTCGCGATTAACCGCGGGCCGGCTGGCATGTTTTGGAATCTCTGGTCGGAGCGAGAGGATTCGAACCTCCGACCCCCGGTCCCCCAGACCGGTGCGCTAACCGGGCTGCGCCACGCTCCGGTGCCAGAAAGGCACAAATATAAATAACCCCGGATGAGGCGCGCAAGAATTACATGAGTTAGATCAGGCCGCGTCTTTTACGAGCACTGCATCGAGACGTGATTTCACAGAATCAAGTTCTGAGAGCAAGCTTGAGAGACGATCTTCGGTCACGGCTGCCGACGTTGATGAAAAGACGCCTGATTCGACGACATCATTCACTGTCTTCTGCAGGTTTTGCACCGGATTAGCAGCCGGACTATTGAACTGTGACGGATCAATCACTTCGCGGATCGGTTGGCCAAGGCGGACGCCGCCATCGAGAACAGCAGAGACGCCCTGCTCCCGGATAACTTTCTGAGCGCCTTTAATGGTCAGGCCCTGATCATGCAGCAAAGCCTGAATCGCACGAGCCGTATCCACATCTTCGGGGCGGTACATTCGACGACCATCGCGACGTTTTACAGGCTTCAGTGCTGAGAATTTTGTTTCCCAGAAACGAAGAACATGCGTCGGGAGCCCGAGCTCCTTAGCAGCCTCACCAATCGAACGAAATGCAGTTGCTGACTTGGTGACGGTGCCGTTTGCGCTGGTCATTTTATTTGTCCCTAATCTTTATTCAGAGAGTCATCCACACGCTGTTTGAGGAGAGGAGAAGGACGGAACGCTACGACCCTACGGGCCGAGATTTCCGCGGCAATGCGAGTCTTGGGGTTACGTCCCATACGCGCATTTTTCTCACGCACGACAAAGTTTCCAAAGCGGGCCAACTTAACTGTCTGGCCATCTGTGAGATCGTCGGAGATCAGTTCGAGCACACGCTCGAGCAATTCTCCTGAGTCTTGCCGGGTCAGACCAACTTCACGTACCAGTGAATCCATGATCTCGGCTCGGGTGACCGCCTTATCGTGCTGCACTCCCACCTCCTTAACAGCATTAACAGAAAACACCCGATTCCTTAACGAAACTCTTACAAACGGAAGAGGTTTGCTCCCCAGGCGAAGCCGCCGCCCATCGCTTCCGTCAGAACCAGGTTGCCTGACTTTACACGGCCATCATCAATGGCTTCGGCCAGCGCTAGAGGGACTGAAGCCGCTGAAGTATTACCGTGTTTACCAACAGTAGACACAATTTTTGCTGAGTCTATGGATAATCGTTTTGCGACACCATCAAGAATGCGTTGATTCGCCTGATGAGGTACAAACCAGTCGATTTCGTTATGATCGACGCCAGTCGTGGCCAGAAGGTTCTCTACCGCGCTGGAAATATTGACAACTGCGTGTTTGAAAACCTGATTACCGATCATACGCAAATGACCAACCGTCTGCGTCACTGAAGGCCCGCCATCCACATAGAGAAGGTCCTTATACGAACCATCTGTCCGTAGATTGTGCCCCAGAAGACCGATTTGCGCATCATCTTCGGCAGTATCGGCCTCAAGTACAACGGCACCGGCGCCATCGCCGAACAAAACGCAAGTTGTTCGATCCGACCAGTCAAGAATTCGCGAGAACGTCTCTGCGCCGACTACGAGCGCTTTCTTGAAACCGGAATTGCGCATCAGGCCATCAGCGGTCGCCAGCGCAAATACAAACCCTGAGCAAACAGCGCCCACGTCAAACGCCGCGCCCTGACGCATGCCGATTTTATTCTGAATGATCGTCGCCGTGGACGGAAATGTGTAGTCTGGAGTTGCGGTCGCGCACACAAGAAGATCAATGTCGTCCGCCGTGAGGCCCGCAGCTTTCAGAGCAGCTTTGGCAGCTTCGGCACCCAGATCTGATGTGAACTGACCATCATCAGCAATATGTCGTTGAGAAATACCCGTGCGAGCTTTCACCCACTCATCATTCGTGTCGACCATACGCGACAAGTCTTCGTTTGTCAGAATCCTGCTCGGCAGATAGCTTCCGACACCGGTTACGCGAATGACTTGTTTCATGTGCTGACCGCTTCCTCGGCTTCAGGGTGTGAGGCCTGAAAACGCGACAGGCTGGCTTCTACGTCCTGATGAAATGTACTGTTTCCAACGCTATAGGCCAAACGAAGCGTCGTCGCAAAACCTTCTGCATCAGTACCACCATGGCTCTTCAAAACAATTCCGTTCAAGCCCAGGAATACGCCACCGTTTACATTTCCGGGATCAAGCCGCTGTTTAAGCTGCTTTAGACCCGCACTGGCCAGAACTGCACCAAGTTTGGACAGAATAGAGCTGGTAAGCGCTTCTCTGACGAATCCTCCGACGAGTTTCGCCGTTCCTTCTGCAGTTTTGAGGGCGATGTTGCCTGTATAGCCGTCCGTGACAACGACATCAGTCGTCCCCATCGAGATGTCATTACCCTCGACGAAACCGTAATAATTCAGACCGAATTCATTGCCTTTGAGCATGTCGGCGGCCTGTCGAACTGATTCGATACCTTTCAGTTCTTCAGAGCCGATATTCAGCAGACCAATGCTCGGATCAGTTTTCCCGTGGATCGCTTTGGAATAGGCCGCGCCCATAATCGCGAACTCGACCAACTGCTCGGCATCGGCTTCTACATTAGCACCGACATCCAGCACAATGCTCGCGCCGCGCGGGCTCGGCCAGCTGGCCGCCAGAGCCGGACGATGCACACCTGGCACCATGCGCAAGACCAGCTTGGACATAGCCATCAGCGCGCCGGTATTGCCCGCGGAAATCGCGACATGCGCTGTTCCGGACTTAACCGCCTGAAGCGCGTTCCACATGCTGGAGTTCTTTCCACCGCGCAGAGCCTGACTAGGCTTGGCATCCATGGAGACAGCCTTGTCCGTGTGCGCAATTTCACAAACACGCGCGAGTTTGGGATCAGCATCCAGATAAGGACGCAGCTGAGCCTCGTCCCCATGAAGGAGAAAGTTCACAGGACGGCCTTCGGCAGCCAGCAGCGCGACGCCACGCATCACGCTTTCCGGGGCATGATCGCCGCCCATGGCATCCACTGAAAGTACGAGAGTTTCAGCTGTCATGCTAAAAATGCCTTTTTTACTGGTTCGGATGAGCTTTTAGGCAACAGTTTGCCATATAACCAGCCCGTAAGTGTGTCTATCCGGAGAAAAATTCCGTCGCAGCGGGCCATTGGAGCTCTCCTGCGAAAAGGCTGTCTTCTGATTGCGCGTCCAATGCGGCGACTGCCGCTTCCGTATAAAGGGTTGCCGCCTGCAGGTCTTCCGCCGATGCGTCTACCATTAAATTACGCGAAATCACCTCAGCGATGCTGACCTCGCCCTCAAAAGCTGACTCGTATGCCCTGATGCGTCCATAGAAACCTTCCGCCAGTTTTCGCATCTTTTTACCAACGATCAGATCGCCAACACCGGCTTCTCTGAATGCATAATCGAAATTGGAAAAAACATTTTCAAATAATCTTTGCGCGACGCGCGCGCCGGATGGTCCAGCGAGCTTCAAACGACGCATCAGAATGGCGGCATGCAGCGTTACGGCCTCGAAACGCCCCTCAAACGTGTCGGGCACACGCCCTTCGGTAAAGAGCTCAATCTGCCGCGACTGACGGTTCAGTTGGTCAAAAAGTCGGGCCGCAACAGACTTCGGTCCTGACTTCTGTGAAAACAATCGTGACAAAAACATCATATATACGCTCTTCGCTTGCCAAACGGCTATCAGTCCCGTTAGTTCATGCCGGAAGATAGGAGAAGCCCCATGGCGCGCAAATTATTCTTTGTACTTGCTTCTGCAGCGCTTTTGTCTGCGTGCGCAAATGCGACACGAGATTATCAGGGTTATGTGGCTGATGAAATCGCTCCGGCGGATATCACGCCCGGCACAGACAACCGTTCGACCGTACTCGGCAGCCTTGGCTCTCCGTCCACGACCAGCCTGTTTGACGACAATACCTGGATTTACCTGAGCGCGACACGTGAACGTTTCGCATTCTACCATCCTCGCGTTGTTGAACGCACAATCGTCGCCATCCGATTCGGCGAAGACGATGTTGTGGAAGAGGTTCTCCAATACGATCAGGAAGACGGCCGCGTCATCAACTACGCGTCACGCGAGACGCCGACACGTGGTCGCGAGCTTGGCTTGCTTGAGCAGATTTTCGGCAATGTCGGTCGCGTAGCTCTGCCTCAGCAACAACGCGATCCAGGCCAGATTGGTCAGTAACACTAGAAAATTTCACTAAAAAAGCCCGGCGAGATGCCGGGCTTTTTCTTTGGCTCTACGGTTGGAGCTTAGTGAGCGCCCCAGTGCGCAATAACCGCGAGCATTATCAGGGCCACGATGTTTGTGATCTTGATCATCGGGTTCACCGCTGGACCAGACGTGTCCTTGTAAGGGTCACCTACGGTATCGCCGGTTACAGATGCTTTGTGTGCATCAGAGCCTTTCTCATGCTTCACGCCGTCCTTATCGACGAAACCATCTTCGAAGGACTTCTTAGCGTTATCCCATGCACCGCCACCGGAGGTCATGGAAATCGCAACAAATAGACCAGTCACAATGACGCCGAGCAGCATCGCCCCCAGCGCAGAGAATGCAGCACCTTTGCCAGCGATCAGAAGAATTGCACCGAAAAGAACGAGCGGCGACAGCACGGGCAAAAGAGACGGCGCAATCATTTCGCGAATCGCAGCCTTGGTCAGAATGTCGACCGCGCGGCCATAATCCGGACGCTGCTCGAAATTCATGATGCCAGGCATTTCACGGAACTGACGACGAACCTCTTCAACGACATCTTGCGCGGCCCGGCCAACAGACATCATGGACATGCCACCAAACAGAAATGGAAGAAGACCACCAAACAGCAGACCTACAACGACATAAGGGTTGGAGAGAGAGAAGTCGGCGACAACGCCATAGAAGAATGATCCTTCCACCGCGTTCGCAGTGAAGTAGTTCAAATCCTCAGTGTATGCCGCAAACAGCACCAACGCGCCAAGACCTGCAGAGCCAATCGCATAGCCCTTCGTCACAGCTTTCGTGGTGTTACCAACAGCATCAAGCATGTCGGTCGTGCTACGCACGCTCTCATCCAGACCCGCCATTTCGGCAATACCGCCTGCGTTATCTGTAACTGGACCGAATGCATCCAACGCGACCACCATGCCGGCAAGCGCAAGCATCGTCGTCGTGGCAATCGCAATTCCGAACAGGCCTGCGAAATTAAAGGTCAGGATGATGCCCGCGATAATAACGAGCGCCGGAAGTGCGCAAGATTCGAGAGACACAGCCAGACCCTGGATCACGTTCGTGCCGTGACCAGAAACGGATGCCTGAGCAACGGATCGCACAGGTCGTTTGTCCACGCCGGTATAATATTCGGTGATGTAAACAATCAGACCCGTCACGCCGAGACCAACAATACCGCAATAAAGAAGATCCCAGCCGCTGATCACGAGACCCGCGCCGGTTTCAACCGTGGCATCAAAGCTACCCATGAGCATGTAAATCACGGCAGCGACGCCGATACCGGAAATGACAGCTGTTGCAACGAAGCCCTTATAGAGAGCTCCCATCACATTATTGTCCTTCCCAAGACGAACGAAATACGTGCCAAGGATCGAGCCGATAATACAGATACCACCAATTGCGAGCGGCAGAAGCATCATCAGGGATGCGTCAGCTCCAGCAAAGAAGATGGACGCAAGGACCATTGTTGCGACGAGCGTCACTGAATAGGTCTCGAACAGGTCGGCTGCCATGCCCGCACAATCACCGACATTATCGCCGACATTGTCCGCAATCGTCGCAGCGTTGCGAGGGTCATCCTCTGGAATACCAGCCTCGACCTTACCTACCATATCGCCGCCCACGTCGGCACCCTTCGTGAAGATACCGCCACCAAGGCGCGCGAAGATAGAAATCAAAGATGCACCGAAACCGAGAGCAACAAGGCCGTCAATCAACGTGCGATCTCCGCTCTCCAGGCCCATACCAGACGTGAGAATAGCGTAATAGCCGGCTGTCCCGAGCAAGGCGAGGCCGACGACAAGCAAGCCTGTGACCGCACCTGACTTGAAGGCCATGTCGAGACCAGCCGCGAGGCCGCCATTCATGGATGCTTCTGTGGTTCGGACGTTGGCCTGCACAGAGACTTTCATACCGATAAAGCCTGCGGCGCCTGACAGAATCGCACCAAGCAGGAAGCCTACGACAATGATAAAGTTGCCCTGAAAGGCAATCAGCAGAGCGACTGCAATCAGAATACCGACAATACCAATGGTTTTGTACTGTCGGGACAAATAGGCGTCTGCACCTTCCTGAATTGCTTTGGCAATTTCTTGCATGCGATCATTGCCCGCCGACGCGGACATGATTGACCGGCTTAGAAAAAAGCCGAAGGCGATGGCTGCTATGGCAGCAACAATCACCAGGACAGTCGTTAAGTCCATCTTTTCCTCACTATGTATTTTTATCGGAACTGCCCTTCACGGAGACGGAATACCTCCGCACAGCTCCCCTTTTGTTTGTGAGGTTATTGTTGGCAAATAGTAGATGAGTGCGCAAGCATGCTAATTGCGCAGCAGAATCTGCCGCGCATTACAGTGATTTGAGTGGATTTTTCTGACGTTTCAAAAGGCTCTGAATATCAGCCTTCAATGAAGACGAGCTGTGAATCGGTCGCCAGAATTTCTATCGACTCAACAGAGCCTTCGCCCATTTCCTCTTCGACGACCATCCGGACGATATCGAGGTATTGCTGCTCATCGAGTTCCATTGGATGACCCGCCAGCCCAACAGGCGTGCGATGCGCTGCACGAAGAATACCATCACGGATAATGTGCGCACGATCACGTGCCCCCCAATGGTCATGTCCGCTTGCTATCGTGACGACTGCACTCACGAAGAGATAGTTGATCAACTCTCCGTCGCGCTGGACCGGAACAACGATGTTGGAAAGATCCACAGTCCGGTTAGACCCTCCCTGCCCGCCTTCATCACCAGCCGCAAACGCGGTTGGGCCTGCGCCAAATGAGACGCCCGCGAAAAAGATAACAGCGAAAAAGGTACGAATGAGGTTCTTCATTCCAGCATACATACGAAATAATGGCTGAAAAACTGTTATGAATTGCCGCCGTGTTCCCATCCTGTTTTTAACAGTTTGATAGGCATCCCGTTCGCGTCCAACAGGTTCACGCCCCTACCCGCTTCACAGCGGCCAATGCGGGTTACGGCGAGGTTTGTCTGTCTGGTCTTCGACTCGATCGTTCCACGGCGGCCTTGCGGCGCAGTGAATAGGCATTGGTAATCATCGCCGCCCGACAGCAGGTCTCCTGAACTCAAATCAAGAGAAGACACATTTTGCACCAACGGAATATTACTCAACCTGATCGTCGCTCCGCACTCGGACGCGTCACAAATATTGCCAAGATCGGCAACGAGGCCGTCAGAGATATCAGCCGATGCATTGGCATATTGCGCGATCAGATGCGCGATCTCTAAAGATGGCAATTGAGGCACGCGGTAATGCAAGACGCTTTGCGGGAAATCGCTTTCAAGGTTTCGCTCTATCGCGCGCAGCCCTGAAACACCGTGCCCGATAACGCCAGTAATCCAGATATCGTCACCCTCGAGTGCATCGCCCCGTCTCGGGACGTTGTCACCGACCGGACACCCAAGGAGCGTTACCGACAATACCAGACGACCCGGACTGGATGTTGTGTCGCCGCCGATCAAATCGATATCGAAGGCACGCAGATCAGATCCGAGCCCATTTACAAGTGCATGAAGTTCTTCGTCTGAGCGGCTGGCTGGCCAGACCAGATTAAACAGAGCCTGATGGGGTAGCGCGCCTTTCGCAATACAATCGGATACATTCACCCGGACCAGCTTTTTGCCGACTGTTTCGAGAGGATCAGCTGATAGAAAGTGAACGCCCTCAACGAGCGTGTCTGTCGTAACGATAAGTCCGGAATCAAGTAGCGCGACATCATCCTTCAATGACGCCGCGCCTCTGCTTTGTGCCAAAGGAGAAAGAAGAGTTCTTATGAACTCAAACTCTTTCACGATTCCAGATAACCGATCGGAACGCCGTCCGGACGGACATCGCGGGCCACCTTATCGAGCAGGCCATTCACGAATTTCGGCTCATCTCCATCGAAGAATGCGTGCGCAATTCCAACATACTCTTCGATGATCACAGCGTTTGAAAGATCTGCACGCGTAGCCAGTTCCTGAGTCGCGCAACGAAGAATCGCACGTGATGTGGAGTCGATGCGATCGAGACGCCATTTCTCCGACAGGCGCGCCTTGATCGCATCATCGATCAGGCTTTGCTTGTCGACAACGCCCTGAACAATCTGTTTGAACAGATCAGGGTCAGCGTCTTCAACTGGGTGGCCGTCATCATCGAGGCCAAGACGGTCCTCCATGAATTCACGGATAACCGCTTTTGCGCCCCGCTCGGTGATTTCGAGCTGGTAAACAGCCTGAACCGCCGCGAGTCGTGCGCCGGAGCGGCGAATTCTGATAATATCAGGCGGCAATTTTTGTTCTTTACTCATCCGCGAAGTGTTTCCCTACGGAACTTCAGCATTTCAAGAGCCGCTGTTGCAGCGTCTGCGCCCTTGTTTTTCTGCTGTCTGTCGGCCCGTGCCCAGGCCTGTTCCTGATTTTCGACTGTAATAATACCATAGCCGATAGGCAGACGGCGTTGAACAGTCAAATCCATAAGTCCACGCGCGGACTCACCACAGACATAATCATAGTGCGTAGTTTCACCGCGAACGACGCAACCGATCGTTACAAACGCATCATACATGTCGCTATCAGCAGCCATGGCCACAGCGCCCGGAATTTCAAATGCGCCAGGAACTACTACAGTTTCGACACGTGCTTCTGCAGCTTCCAGAACTTCCATCGCGCCGGCTTCCAGCTCCAGAGAAATCTTCTCATAATAGCGCGACGTAATCAGCAATACTCTCGGGCCCATACTAGCCGTCCTTTTTAATCATGCGCCAACCTTCAAGGCTCAGCCCGTATCCATCGATACCAGCGACCTTTGACGGCTTGGACGTTGTAAGAATGATAATTTTTCGGATCCCGAGATCCTTCATGATCTGCGCACCTACGCCGTATTCACGCAGCGGACGGCTATGGTCCACAGGCCCGGACGTCGCAGCGCCCAGTCCCTCAGCGATACTATCCTTACGCATGGTGTTCAGGAGAATAATCACGCCCGGCTCGTCTGCCTCTGCAATCATCTTCATGGAATTGCGAACGAGATTGGATCGCCCGGTCTTCTCACCCAGAACATCATTCATGAAGTTGATGCGGTGGACGCGCGTCAGAACAGGTTCGTCCGGGCTGATTTTGCCATGCACGAGCGCCATATGCTCTGCACCGTCAATCGTGTTTTTGAAAACGATCGCGCGGAAACCGGAGCCGTGCTCGCTTTCGAACGGCACATCGATACGGCGTTCAAGGAATCGGTCGTTCCGACGACGATAAGCAATCAGATCAGCAATCGTACCAATCTTCAGATTATGAAGCTGCGCGAACGACACCAGATCTGGAAGGCGCGCCATCGTGCCATCTTCATTCATGATCTCGCAGATCACGCCAGCTGGATAGAGGCCAGCCATACGGGAAATATCGACAGCAGCCTCAGTGTGGCCCGCGCGAACCAGAACGCCGCCCTCACGGGCGACCAGAGGGAAGACATGGCCCGGAGACACGATGTCGTCACTGTGCTTTGTAGGGTCAATCGCCACAGCGACTGTACGAGCACGGTCCTGAGCCGAGATGCCTGTGGTAACGCCGTCTTTCGCCTCGATCGACACAGTGAACGCCGTGCTCATGCTTTCGCGATTGTTCCGTGTCATAGGCTCAAGGTTCAGAATGCCCGCGCGCTCGTGAGTCATCGCCAGACAGATCAGGCCTCGACCGTGTGTCGCCATGAAGTTGACGGCGTCCGGCGTGGCGAACTGAGCCGGGATGATCAGATCACCCTCATTCTCACGATCTTCAGCGTCGACAAGAATGTACATTTTGCCATTACGGGCATCTTCAATGATCTCCTCAATGGAGGAAATCGCGCTGTGAAAATCTTCACTCATCGCGGCGTCTGTTCCTTTCGTTTCCGGCTGCGAAACAGCGTTGGCAATCTGGTCTTTGGAAAAACCAAGGCCCTGATCTTCCGAAAGCTGGAAAACGAGTGCCTGCGCAGAAGCTGGAATGCTTCCACGCTCAATCCAGTACTGCACCGTTGAAGGCGATTTATTCACCGCCCTCGCAAACGGACGCAGACCGCCAAATGCTTCAATTATGTTTTGGATCGAATTCATGTCCGGACATGTACGACTTTTTCGTACGATGACAACCCTCAGCGAAATTCCATCTGCCTAGAAACATATCGAGCGAGCATGTCAGCTTCGAGATTCACTGCGTCTCCAGCTTTTGCCCGCCCTAAAGATGTCACCTCGAAGGTGTGCGGAATAATTGCCAACTCGAAACCTGTTTCAGTCACACCAGCAATGGTCAGAGAAATACCGTCTACAGCAACCGAGCCCTTCAGCGCGATAAGCGGACGAAGCGCTTCAGGCGCCTCTACAGACACGCGATACCCGTCACCTTCTTCGACAATGCTTTGAATTTTTCCAAGACCATCGACGTGACCGAACACCAGGTGGCCACCCAGTTCGTCGCCCAAACGCAGGCTTGGCTCAAGATTCACACGGTCGCCTGCAACCTTAGCGCCAAGCGACGTCAGACGAAGTGTTTCAGGAACCGCCTCAACAACCCAAAGAGGCACATCGCCAGAGAAATCGGTATCGACAACCGTCAGACATACGCCCGAATGGCAGACTGAAGCCCCCATGGTCAGGTCTTTCGGATCGATACTGCCACGCACGGAAAACTTCCGGTTTCCGTTGACTTCTTCAATAGATTCGATGACGCCGAGGTCGCGCACAAGACCGGTGAACATGGGTCACTCTCCTTTTTCGTACGTTTCCCATAGATCAACACCCGCTTCTCGTACACCCGTACGAACCAAGCGGAATGCCGCACCCAGATCTTCCACACCAAGCGACCCGATTGCCGGTCGCCCGTCCCCGCCAATGATCATGGGCGCACGAAACCACTCAAGTTTGTCGATCAATCCGGCCTTTAGAAAGCTGGCAGCGACCACACCTCCGCCCTCAATAAAGACAGAAGTCACGCCCTTGGATGACAGGCGGCTCAAAACATCGTGAACGTCCAGACTGGAGCCACGCATTGCGACCCGTTCCACCTCTGCTCCGGACTTTTTTAGCTCCGATTCACGGCCCGATTCTGCAGCAGGCCCCGCAAAAATGATGCTTCGCCCGGATGGCGCATCAAAAATTGCGGCGTTTTCAGGTGTTTTCAGATACGTATCAAGAACAACACGATCCGGCTGACGCGCTACGTCAAATCCACGAACAGTCAGTTTTGGATCGTCGGCCAGCATAGTGCCCGAACCGACGAGAACAGCATCATGCTCTGCGCGCAAACGATGAACCGCTGCGCGCGCTTCGCTTCCAGTGATCCACTGGCTATGGCCAGTGCAGGTTGCGATCCGTGCATCAAGAGACGTGGCTATCTTCAAAGTGACTCTCATCGAGGTCACTCCTTTTCGCCGGACTCGTCGATATGTTTTTCCAGCGCGTGCGTTTCAATGAAGTGCGCAAAGGCGCTCGCGTCTTTGAAGTCCCGATAGACGGACGCGTAGCGAACATAGGCAACAGGATCGAGCTCACCGAGCGCTTCCATTACGTATTCGCCAATATCTTCAGAATTGACTTCCGACTCACCCGAACTCTCAAGCCGGCGAATGATACCGGACACGAGTTGATCGATTTGCTCAGGCTCGAACGGACGCTTCCGAAGCGCAATCATCACTGAACGCAGCAACTTTTCGCGAACGAAAGGCGTACGCTTACCATCGCGCTTCACGACGGTAATTTCTCTCAGCTGAACGCGCTCGAATGTTGTGAAACGGGCGCCACAATCTTCGCAGGACCTACGACGGCGAACCACCGTATTGTCTTCAGCGGGCCGAGAGTCCCGGACCGCTGTGTTTTCAGATCCGCAAAACGGGCAGCGCACCGATTAGAGACCTTCTTCGCCCGGATAGATCGGGAATTCGCTGGTCAGCGCCAGAACTTCTTCACGAACCTTGGCTTCGGCTGCAGCAGTGTCGCCACCCGCGGACAGTGCGTCGACGATCTCACAGATCCAGCCACCGATTTTCGTGAATTCTGCTTCACCGAAACCGCGTGTTGTGCCCGCTGGCGCGCCAACACGGATACCGGAAGTAATAGCCGGCTTCTCAGGGTCGTCAGGAATACCGTTCTTATTGCATGTGATGAAGGCGCGACCCAGCGCATCTTCGGTAGCATTACCTTTCACGCCTTTAGGACGCAGGTCGATCAGCATGAGGTGAGAGTCTGTGCCTCCGGAAACAACGTCCAGACCGCCATCCATAACCGCTTTGGCGAGTGTACGCGCGTTATCTACGACACGCTGGGCGTACTGCTTGTACTCAGGACGAAGCGCTTCGCCGAATGCCACAGCCTTTGCCGCGATGACGTGCATGAGTGGACCACCCTGCAGACCCGGGAACACAGCGGAGTTGATCTTTTTAGCCAGCTTCTCGTCATTCGTCAGAACAATACCGCCGCGTGGACCGCGAAGCGTCTTGTGCGTCGTAGATGTTACAACGTCAGCATACTCAAGCGGGTTCGGATAAACGCCACCAGCCACGAGGCCAGAGAAGTGCGCCATATCGACCATAAGGTAAGCGCCGATCTCATCTGCGATTTCACGGAATTTCTTGAAATCGATAATACGAGAATATGCCGAACCACCTGCGATAATGACCTTCGGGTTGTGCGCTTTTGCAACATCACGAACCTGATCATAATCGATGAGGTGAGTTTCAGGGTCAACGCCATAATGAACAGCTTCAAACCATTTGCCTGACTGGTTTACCTTCGCGCCATGCGTCAGGTGACCGCCCTCGGACAGGCTCATCCCCATGAATGTATCACCGGGCTTCATCATAGACATGAATGCAGCTTGGTTCGCCTGGCTACCGGAGTGTGGCTGCACGTTTGCGAACTGAGCATTGTAAAGTTGCTTCAGACGTTCAATCGCCAGTGTTTCCACTTCGTCAGCAAATTCGCAGCCACCGTAATAGCGGCGGCCCGGATAACCTTCAGCATATTTGTTCGTGAACACAGAGCCCTGAGCTGCTTTCACAGCCTGAGACACAATGTTCTCGGAAGCAATCAGCTCGATCTTCTCTGATTGACGCTTAGCTTCACGCTTAATGATTGCTGCGACATCAGCATCAGATTCAGCGAGACCTGTTGAAAAAAATCCGGCTGTTTGCGAAACACCGTCGAAGGCACCTGCCATTGGCACTATCTCCATATATTTTGGCGACTGTCTAAACCTCGACTGGTTTTCGTGCAAGCCAATTGAGCAAAAATCACCAAGCATTAAACACAAATATAGATTGCATTAGATTTTCTTTTTAATACTTGAAATCTATTTCGTCGCCTGTAATACGGACGAGCTTAGTAAACATGTCTGAGGACGAAATGACTCCCGAAAACTCAAACAGCTCTTTGGAAGCTGACGAAATCATGCGGATGACAACTGATATTGTTGCTTCATTCGTCGCGAACAATCCCGTCCCGACAGACTCTCTCTCTGATCTCATTGCATCAGTTCACAAGACTGTTTCAGGCCTCGCTTCACAAGAAGCGGCTCCAGCGCAGGAGCGCCCGAAACCAGCAGTGCCTGTCAGCAAATCCATCACGGAAGACCATATCATCTGCCTCGAAGACGGCAAAAAGCTCAAAATGCTGAAGCGTTACCTTCGCTCGCATTACGGCATGACGCCTGAGGAGTATCGCAAACGTTGGGGCCTGCCTGCGGACTATCCAATGGTTGCACCTAGCTACACCAAGAAGCGCTCCGACTTCGCTAAGCAGATTGGTCTGGGAAAAGTCAGCGGTCGTCGCGGCTAACATCCTACAACATAAATCAGACAAAAAGCCCCGGCAGAAACTGTCCGGGGCTTTTTTTATGCCGATAATTCACGTGCCAAAAACATCCAGCTTGATAATGTCCGCTCTATGATCAGCACCTCTGCACATATGCTCCGCTACGCCTCAGTTGCCGTTGCACTTTCCATCAGTGCCGTTGGTGCCTCTAACGGACAGGAATTCCGGACAACGCGCCAGTATCAGAGCACTCTGACTGATCTGTCCCGCGTACTTGGCCAGATCCACGCCATGCGTGTTGTCTGCAACGGTACGGATGACCAGACCTGGCGAGAGTACATGCTCAATATGCTGGATGTGGAAGCGCCTTCGAGCGGCTACCTTCGGTCGCGGCTGATTGATACCTTCAACCGAGCCTATCTCGATACGCAGCGCGATGTATCAGGGTGTGACGCATCAACGACCGAGAGAGAGACAGAGCTATTTGCGCGCGGCAGAACCCTGTCCGAAAATCTCTCCCTCATGGCCGCGGGCGAAACGCCCTAGCCCGCCACATGCGCCGCGATAAGAACCGGTCCGTCCGCCGTCATTGCACGCTCAAACGCCTCATCAAATTCTTCAGCTGTAGTGACATTCTCGGCGTGCAAGCCCTGCGCCTCTGCGAGTGATTTCCAGTCGATCTCCGGCGTTCCAAGATTAAGCATATTCTGCGCTGCTGGGCCCGGATTGCCCGCGCCTGTGCGCTTCAGCTCAATATTCAGAATGCGATAAGTGTGGTTCACGAACACAATGTTCACCACCTTCAGATTCTCACGCGCCATCGTCCAGAGCGCCTGAACTGTATACATACCGGCCCCGTCACCTGAGAGGCAGATTGTTCGGGCCTCAGGCTTTGCAATCGACGCCCCAACAGCCAGCGGGAAGCCCTGCCCGATCGCGCCGCCTGTCAGCATCATCCACTCATGCGGCTCGGCCGTCTGCGTGCTGAGAAAGATAGGCAGGCTTGCCGTAACGCCATCGTCAGATACGAGAGAGCCTTCCGGCATATGACGGCAAATCGATTGCCCGACTGTCACCGGCGTCAGCTTGCCAGCTGGCTTGTCCGGGCTCTGCCGCGGCGCAACTGGCGCCTTCTCTGAAGCGCCGAGCTCGTCTGCAAGCGCGCTCAATGCGGCCTTCACATCGATACCGCGTTCGCCAAGAGAGACGAGCTCGCAGCCCTCAGGCACCAGCACACTCGGCTTTTCCGGGTACGCAAAGAATGCCACTGGCATTTGAGTCCCAGCGAGCACCATCAGATCAGTGCCTTCCAAGTCCTCCATCGCACCTTCAGCAAAATACTGCATCCGGTCCGGATTGAAACGCCCCGCGCCTCTCGCCTGCTTCCAGACAAATGTATCTGTCATCACACGAACGCCTGCCGCCTTAAGACGCGACGCTTCGCTCAAGCCGTCTTCCGACAACGCGTTCCCGCTCATCAGAATGAGCGGCTTTTTTGCAGCTTTGATCGCCGCAGCTGCTGAAGAAATGGCATCTGCTGCTACCTTCTTCGATTCACCTGGCGCGAACGGCGTTGAAAGTTCTCCGCCTTCATCCCACGCGGCGTCCGCGGGTAGAATCAGGGAGACCGGCCCCTGTCCGCCACTCATGCTCGCATGAAAGCTTTCCGCGGCAAGACGACCGGCACTTGCAGAATCAGGCACGGACTTGATCCAGATAGAATTTGGCGCAGCTAGCCCGATAATGTTCGAGGTCAGCGGCGCATCATACCGCACGTGATAAGTCGCATGATCACCTATCACGTTGATCATTGGCGTGTAAGCACGCTTCGCATTGTGGATGTTCGCGCCACCATTGAGGTATCCAGCGCCAAGGTGAAGCAGCGTCATGGCAGGTTTTTCTGACACACGCCCGAAACCGTCGGCGGCACCGGTCGCCACACCCTCAAAAAGACAAAGCACAGACCGAATGCGGGGTTCTTTATCGAGCGCCGTCACAAGGTTCATCTCTGAAGTGCCCGGGTTCGCAAAGCACGCAGTCACACCGCAGTCCGCGAGCGTACTCACCAGCGCCTCAGCGCCTGTTCTTGTTTCTGTCGTCATGTTTTTCTTCCCGGAACTCAAAGAACAATTACGTCATCGTCAGGAGATGACTGGAAAAGCCGTTCAACTTCTGTCGCACGCAAAGACTGAACTTTGCTTTGATTGATGTAGCCCTTTTCGGTGATTTCACCCTTATCCTGCGAAGGCTGGTCTGGCTGAAGGATGCAGGCTGCGATGCGTGAAGACGAATTTGGATTTTTCTGATTGTAGAAACGCAGACCATTCTCCACCGCCTGACGGATATCAGGGTGGCGGGCCATCTCCTCAAGGGGAATGGAACCGGCAATTCGCTTACAGAAATTCTCGTTCAGGAAACCCAGAATCCCAATCTTATCCTTGTTGAGGCCGCAAACCACAGCGTCGGCGAGTGCCCCATCGACTTCGGAAATCGCGCCAATGCGTACAGCGCCAGCTGACACCCATGTGCCATTTGCGAGCTTGAACTCCTCGGCGATCCGCCCGTCGAAAGCCAGGCCTTGATTTGGATCGCCCGGATCGGCAAACTTCACGGCGTCACCCAGCTTGTAAAAGCCTTCTTCATCGAATGCTTCAGCTGTTTTCTCAGGATTCCGGTAATACCCCTTGGTGATGTGAGGACCACGCACACGGCACTCATACTTTTCGCCGACGGGCGCCATCTTCATCTCGCAGCCCGGCAAAGGCAGCCCTATCAAGCCCATGACAGAGCTCGGCCAGTGTACATTTGCGGTCGTCGGCGATGTTTCGGTCGCACCATAGCCCGCTGAAAGAGAAATGCGTTCACCCGTCGTTTTGATCGCCACCTTCTGAATGCGCTCGTATATGTCCTGCCCCATGGCTGCACCGCCATAGGCCATGACAAACAGCTTTTTGAAGAAGGTTTCAGCAAGCTCGGGATCGTTTTCAATCTCCGTCGCAATAGCTGTCCACGCAGCAGGTACAGTCGTGTGCTGGGTTGGTGAAACCTCTTTGAGATTACGAATCATTTCCGGCAACCGGGCCGGTGTCGGCGCGCCCCAGTCGATATACAGCGCACCGCCCCAATCAGCCATGGAGTGCAGAATGGAATTGGCTCCGTAAGTGTGGCTCCAAGGCAGGAAGTTCACCATGACCTGCTGGCCATTCGTAAGCTGCTCGAGTTTCTCCGTATTCCAGATCGACCGGATCATCTTCACCATAGATGCAATATTCTCATGGGAATTGATCACCGCTTTCGGCTCGCCAGTTGAGCCGGAGGTCAGCATGAACTTGGCCGTCGTTTGCGGACCAAGGCGGTCGTAAGCCAGATCCACCTGATAAGTCGGAGAGGTTTCCAGATCATCCAGGCTGACCTGATTTTCGACGTTCGGCGCATTTCGGGCGTGTATGACCAGACGTTTGTCCAGTTTCATGCCATCCAGTCCGCGCTGATACTCCTGCCCGTCATCGACATAGATAAACTTTGGAGAGGTCAGTCCGTCGACATAGTTGAGGCGCGCAAAATCCTGACTGAGAAGCGCATAAGCCGGCGTCACAGGAACAACCGGGCTTCCCGCCCACATCGCGGCATACATGATCAGAGCGTGCTCGATCGAATTGCGCGACAGAATCATCAACGGCGCATCAGGGCCAGCGCCATTATTTAAAAGCCCCTGCGCAAGGCGACGAATACGCTTCAGCGCTTCGCCATAGGTAAGCCTTTGCCAGCAATCTTTTTCTGGCTCGACTGGATCGCGTTGCGCAAGCCAGAGACGATCAGGATCATTCGCGGCCCAATAGACCAGCGGCGCCAACATGTGTGGCGAATAAGGCCGTAATGGCTGACCATTCTCAAGAATAATGGAGCCATCATCACGATGCGTGACGTTCAGCTTCTGTGGAAGGTACGGAATTTCACGAAACGGCAGTGCATCCGTGCGCACCGATTCCTCGACTGGACCGGACATGTGTCTCCCTTTGAGTTTAGGCTGGCTTGTTACCAGTTCTTTTGCTTGATTGATGCAGAGCATAGGGGGAGAAACGTTGTGCGACAATCATATCGCTTAGGCATTTTTGCGGTGTTTTTGACAGCTGCGTCCTGTGGCGCGCCGCCGCCGGAAAATCTGTGCGATGATAATCCTGAATGTCTTGCAGGAAGAGCCGACGCAGTCCGCCCTGTCGACGGGGACACGTATCAATTGCAAGGACGTCGCTTCCGTCTGATTGGATATGATAGCCCGGAAACCTCACCCCATGCCGAATGCCTCGCCGAAGCTGATCTCGGCGAAGAGACCGTCTCTGCCGTCCAGGAGATTTTCCGCGACGCTGATCACGTGCAGATTCTATTCCGCGGGGTTGATGAATACGGCCGCGGTCGCGCTCACGTCTATCTGGACGGGGTGCATGTCGGACATTTGCTCGAACAGCGTGGTCTGGCTCAACGCTGGAATGAAGATCGCAGCGAAGCCAAGCCGAGCTGGTGCGAATAGTCTATTCGTTATGCGTCGGCAGCCTGATGAACTCACCGCAGTGCTTGCAGTGAATCGCGTCCGGCTCATGGCGCAATAAACCGCATCGCGTGCACTCCGACGTCACTTTGGACGGCCTCACGATGGCCTGCACCAGTCGCAGGAAGAGCGAGATACCAAGCACCATGATGAAGATGGATAACAGCTTGCCGAACACGCCCTGCAGAACGATGTCGCCATAACCTGTTGTGGTGAGACTGGCGATCGTGAAATAGAGCGCATCCAGATACGAGTTGATGTGCTCGTTCGCCTCGAGCTGCGTGCCATATACGAACGCAGTCATAATCAGGATGAACACAAGCAGGTTCACCACCCGATCAATGATTTCCGCATTCTCTCGTAAATAGGACGAGATGTTTTTCATCCGGCGCAGGAAGGTGAAGGCGCGCACGAGGCGTAGCGCCCGCAATATCCGCAGGAATGCAAAGTTCGAGAAGAACATCGGCAACAATAGCGAGATCAACACCACGATATCCGCCAGATTGAACGGATTGATCAGGAACATATGGCGTGGTCGTGATATCCAGAACCGCGCACCAAAATCGAGCGCGATAAAGAGTGCGATCAGTACGTCCAGAATGTAATAGGCTTGTGTACGGTCCTGAAACGGCGCCCAGAGAAAGAAGGCCACCGCCGCGGCGTCTATAGCCAACAGCACCCAACGGAACAGATAGGGACCTGTCCCGAAGCCTTCATACAGCCAGAAAAGGATGCGCTCCAGACCGCGCCGTTCTACAGGCATACCCGTCCCCCTCCAGCGCGCTCTACGCGGCACCTTCCGGAGCCAGAGTCTCCTGGAACCGTACAGGCTTGCCGAGGCCTTTCTGAACGATTTCCCCATCCTGCATAATGAATTGTCCTCGCACGATAGTCGCTACCGGCCAGCCTTGCGCTTCCATGCCATCGAATGGTGTCCAGCCGGATTTAGTTTTCGACCAGCTATCCGTCATGATTTCACGGCGCTCCATGTCGACAACAGTGAAGTCGGCATCATAGCCTTCAGCGATGCGGCCCTTGCCGACAATGCCGAACACGCGCTGTGGACCAGCACTGGTCAGCTCGACAAAGCGCTGCAGGCTGAGATGTCCGTTATTCACGTGCGTGAGCATCACAGGCACCAGTGTCTGCACGCCTGGCATGCCAGACGGGCTCGCAGGATAGGGGCGCGCCTTTTCTTCCAGTGTATGCGGCGCGTGATCAGACCCCATGACATCCACGATGCCGGAATTCACCGCCCGCCAGAGCGCGTCAACGTGGTGTTGCTCGCGAATTGGTGGGTTCATTTGAGCGCGGCCTTTCAGAATTTCATAGGCGTAAGGCGCAACGAGCGTGAGGTGCTGCGGTGTCACTTCGACGCTTGCCACATCTTTATTGCGCGCCAGAATCTCCATCTCCTGCGCCGTCGTAATATGCAGCACGTGAATGCGCTTTCCGGTTTTCCGCGCAAGACGAAGCAGACGTTCCGTAGACTGAATTGCGGCTTGAGGGTCACGAACAACCGGATGGCTTGTCCAGTCGCCTGTCACAGCTAGGTCACGACGATCCGCCAGACGGTACTCGTCCTCAGAGTGGAACGCCGCGCGGCGTTTGATGGCTCGAAGCACCGCCTCAACGCCCTCATCGTCCTGCACGAGCAGGTCGCCGGTAGATGCGCCCATGAACACCTTGATGCCGCAGCAGCCCTGCATGGCTTCCATTTCAGCCAGTAGGTGTGTGTTCTCGTGCGTCGCGCCAGCATAGAACGCGTGGTCGATGTCCATACGGCCTAAAGCACGGTTCAACTTGTCCTGAAGCCGGTCCGGCGTAATGGTCGACGGATTGGTGTTCGGCATTTCGAACACACACGTCACACCGCCGAGCGCGCCAGAACGCGCGCCTGTTTCAAGATCCTCTTTGTATTCCAGCCCCGGTTCGCGGAAGTGAACCTGCGAGTCGATTACGCCCGGCAAAATGGTCAGACCTTTCGCATCGAAGGTCGTGGCCGCGTCGGAGTGGAATATCTCGCCAATGCGAGCAATCTTGCCGTTCGAGACGCCAATGTCTGTGGACACAAGTCCACCTGGAGTCATCACCCGACCATTGCGAAGTACGAGTTCATACATCAGCGAAATCTCCTCAGGACTAACTGCTTGTCACAATCATAATGCCGTTTTGACGTTATTCGAAACCACTGACAACGTGACGAATTACAATTCAAGCTCAGATTATACATAGAATTTAGCGCAGGCTTCGCTATCTCTGGCACATGACTAATTCTGTTTACCCGCTTTCGCATCGCGCTGTCCTCTCTGCAACAGGTACTGAAACCACAAGCTTTCTGAACCGCGTTCTGACCTGCAACGTCGAGACACTTGCCATCCGAGATGGTGTTTACGGTGCGCTGCTGACGCCGCAGGGCAAGATTCTGACAGACATGTTTGTATTCAGAACCGATGATAGATTGCTCATCGACCTTCCTGAAACGGAAATCGAAGCCATGCAAAAGCGTCTGACCATGCTAAAGCTTCGCGCCGACGTTCTGTTCACCCGTCGTGAAGATCTGCATGTTCTGGTTTGCGAAGGTGATCCGGAAATTCCGGTTCTGGCCTCCATGACCCCGCCAAATTTTGGTGATGACGTAACGCGCGTCGTTAGCGAGACCTCAACGGAGAGTTCCGAACAGGCGTCCGCGGCTTACACCAGGCTCCGTACCGACGCTGTTTTTCCTGAGTTCGGGGTAGATTATGGCCCGAGCGAGGTCTTCCCCGCCGATATCAATATGGATCTTACCAACGGCATCGACTTTAAAAAGGGCTGCTTTGTCGGTCAGGAAGTCGCCAGCCGCATGAAGCGCAAAACAGAAGTTCGCAAACGCCTTCTACGCGTCTCTGCTCCTGAAGCGACGGTAGAGAGCGGCGACGAAATCAAAGCTGGCATCTCTACCGTGGGCACCGTGACATCATGGTCTGAGGGAGAAGGACTCGCACTAGTCAGGCTGGACCGTCTGGCAAACGCCACAGAGTCTGCGACACCGGTAACGATCAATGATAAACCCGCAGAATGCCACCTTCCACCCGCGTAAGAGAATTTCTGTGACCGAAGCCAGTAAAATTCATTGCCCCTGGGCCCCTGCTGATGACGCCGTGTACCGCGCATATCACGACGAAGAATGGGGAGTGCCTGAATATGACAGCCGTGCACTCTGGGAGAAGCTTCAACTCGACGGCTTTCAGGCGGGCCTCTCATGGAGGACCATTCTTTATAAGCGCGACAGCATGCGCGAAGAATTCGACGGGTTTGATCCGTCATCAATCGCCCGCTGGGACGATGAACGCATTGACCAAGCACTTCAAAATCCCGGCATTATCAGGTCGCCTCAGAAAATCCGGGCACTGATCGGCAATGCGAAGGCCTATCTGGCCTTTAACAACGAGCCACAATCCTTCTCTGAGTGGATGTGGGACTTCGTCGGCGGCTCCCCCATCGTAAATTCGTGGGAGAACTTCCGCGATGCGCCGACGAATAGCGAGGAATCTGCCGCACTCTCAACGGCCCTGAAAAAGCGCGGTTTCAAATATTGTGGGCCGGTTATCGTCTACGCCTTCATGCAGGCAGTCGGTATGATCAATGATCATGAAACCGTCTGCCCACGTCACAAAGCGGTTCAGACATACACCCGATAATTACTCTGCCGCGAGTTCCTGCGCGCTCGCCTCGGTGTCGGCATCAACAGGTGCAACCGAAACAGGAACCTGCTCACCGGCTTTGGTGAAACGCATCACGCCGTCATCCAGCTTGCTGAAACGCAACGTCATCAGATCAACGGCATAGTTCTGGTTCAGCTTCCACGGTTTGTTGGATGCCTGTTTCGGGAAGCGGTGAAGCGTACGCTGTACATATCCGGAAGAGAAACTCAGCCAGTCCTCTGTCTCGACATTCGGATCATCATTGTGAGGCGTCGCGGCAACATCGCCAGAACGGTCCATGTGATTGATCAGTCGGCACATGAATTCGCTGGTCAGGTCCGCTTTCAGCGTCCAGGACGCATTCGTATATCCGAAAACGCCTGCCAGATTCGGCAGACCAGAGAACATCAGGCCTTTATAGTTCAGAAGTTCGTTCGGCGCGATGTGCCGCCCGTCCACTTCCAATTCAACACCGCCCAGAAATTTAAGGTCGAGGCCTGTCGCTGTGACAACGATATCAGCATCAATATGCTCACCGGATTTCAGCTGAACGCCGTTCTCATCAAAGCGTTCGATATGATCTGTCACAACAGAAGCAGAACCACTTTTGATCGCTTCAAACAGGTCATTGTCCGGAACAAGGCATAGGCGTTGCTCCCACGGATTGTATGCCGGTGTGAAATGTTTTTCGACATCATAGTCCGGGCCGAGCTGCTCTCTCACAATCCCGATCAATTGCTCCTTCGTTTTCTCAGGATGCTTTTGCGTGAGATTGTAAAAATACATGGTGAACAGCACATTCTTCCAACGGGTCAGGCTGTAGGCCAGACGCTCTGGAAGGAATTTGCGCATTTTGTTTGCAAGTGCGTCCGTCGCGGGACGTGTCGCCATATAGGTAGGCGAGCGTTGAAGCATGGTGACATGGGCTGCCGTCTTAGCCATTTCAGGCACAAGCGTGACGGCCGTCGCGCCACTGCCAATCACCACAACTTTATTGTTCGCGTAATCGATACTCTCGTCCCACTGTTGCGGGTGGATGATCAGACCGCTGAAATCTTCCATCCCATCAAAGTCGGGCGTATAGCCTGCGTCATAGCTGTAATAACCGCTACACATCAGAAGATACTGGCCGGTGACCGTCTTTTCTTCTCCGCTCGCCTTATCAAGGCTGGTGACATGCCAGCTCGACGTCTCAGATGACCACTTCGCCGATTTCACATCCTGCCCAAAGCGGATGTGTTCGGAAATGCCGTTTTCATCAGCCGTTTCCCGAACGTAAGACCGGATAGAAGGACCATCTGCGATGGCTTTTGCCTGACGCCATGGTTTGAACGAATAGCCCAGCGTGTGCATGTCTGAGTCGGAACGAATGCCAGGGTAACGGAACAAATCCCATGTGCCGCCAATCGCGTCTCTTCCTTCCAGAATGGCGTAGGTTTTACCCGGACATTTCTGCTGAAGGTGATACGCCGCGCCAATGCCGGAAAGGCCTGCGCCCACGATGAGAACGTCGAAATGGTCGGTGGATGTTTCGCTTGGCATGTTTCTTCCCCGTCTCAGAACGCAAATAGCCTGAGCATGTTTTATTTATGCTCAGGCTATCAGCTACAGATCGATTTTACGAGGTCTGACGTAACGTCAGGCCTAGAGGTCCATGATCGCTTCGATATCCTTCTGAAGCGGTTTTGGCTTCTCAATGTAAGAAATACCGATGAACGCAATCATCGAAATCAGCATAGAAATGAACCCGCCATCCATGCCGAACGGCATCGCAATTCCGAACAGTTTCACACTGAAGTTGAAGACCAGTGACAGAATGATTGCAAAGATCGCAGCGTTCGCCGTCGCCCGTTTCCAGTTCAGGCCGAGTGCTACCACCGGGAAGATCGCCGCAGCGAACGTGCCCCAACCGAACGCACCAAGCAGCGCGACAAGCTCGCCACTATTGTAGCGCGCATACAGCGCGAAGCCGGTAGCGAACAGGCACAACAGAACCGTCGCTACGCGCGCCCACCAGAGTTCATTCTTGAGTGGTTTCCCGCGAATAGCTTTCGGCAGATCGTGGATGATCGCAGCCGCGCCAATGTTCAGGAAGCCGTCTGCCGTCGACATAATCGCCGCAAACAGGCCAGCGAACACGACACCAGCAAGAAGCGGATTAGCATACGCTGTCAGGAACTCCGGTGCCGCGTCATCAGGAAGCCCAAGCGGATCATGATTGCCCTGAAGCACCAGCGCACGCATGACCAGACCGACTGAAATCCAGAGCATAGCAGCAACCGCATAGCCAGCGATTGAGAGCGGCAGAATGACCTTCGTGTCTTTGACCGTACGGTTCATCATCAGCTTAGTGATGAGGTGCGGCTGGCCCGCAATACCGACGCCGAACATAAATGCCCATGCGACCGCTGCGAACATGCCACCAGAACCAAACGGCATAATCGCCTCTGGGTCATCGGCAAGCAATGAGCTGGATGCTGCGGTGAACCCGCCATCAACCGCCATCGCGGCAGCCACAACGACGAGCAAGCCACAGACCATCATGATGAGGCCCTGAACGAGGTCGGTATAAACCGACGCCAGAATACCGCCTGTCACCGCGTAGAAGATCAGGACGCTCACCGAAATCACAGCACAAGTAATCAGGCTGATGCCTTCAAACATTTCTGTGTTCCCGAGGATCGACTGAAGAACCGTCGACATGGCAAGAATCTGTGTCGCCAGATATCCAAGCACGCCCAGAATAACGACGACGGCCATCCAGCCGCCAGCAGCTTTACTGGAATAACGCGCAGCAACGATGTCCGGCAGCGAGATCGAATCTCTGATTTCCGCCATCACACGCATACGCTTGGCCAGCATGTAGAATACGATCGCATAGCCGAGGGTGGACACGATCACCATCCAGACGGATGTCATGCCCATATTATAGACAAGGCCAGGACCGCCGACGAAGCCAAAGCCTGACAAAGTCGAAGAGAAGACCGCAAGGCCTACAACGACAGGGCCAAGGCCTTTGCCCGCGATAAAGAAGTCGGACGCAGAGTGCGTCTTACGCATCGCCCAGATGCCGACCAGAATACAAATAACGAAATACACGCCAATACAGGCGAGGATGATTGGTTCACGGAACGCTTCCATGTCTTAAGCCTCCGTCTTTTCGGCATTTTTGGCCGCAATCAGCGCCTCAAAAGTTTTCTCGTCTTCAGGCGTGAAGATGAACTTGTTGAACCCGGCGATATAGATGGCCGTGTACAATGCAGCAGTCCCCCAGCAGCCATAAAGCATCATCGCTGTTGGCGCAGGAAAGCCGAGCAACATGAATGTCTCGCCCGTGTTCAGAAAATCCACGTAAAACACGATGAGCAATGTCGCAAAGACAAGGTTTAGCGCCGTCACGCCGCCCATCATCGTCCAGAATATTTTATTTCGATTATGTTCTGCGACGCCAAAAGCCATAAAGGCCGGTGCCATGAGGAATGTCGCGAAATAAAGGATGAGCCCCTCGATCCACAACCCTTCCAGACGCGCAGCGCTGTCGCCACCAATACTCATGCCCGCATATTCTGGGTGAGGCCCGCCCGAAACCATGTCCGGTGCTCCCCCAAACATCGCGACAACAATAGTTGCCGCCATGATGACTAATACGCCAAAAATCCATTTCATCATGGATTATAGCCCTCCCGATGTTTATTATAGTCAGCTCTATTTTTCTCAGAAACTGTCAAAACTTGGGAGATTAGGCAAGCTAGAGATTCAAAATCTCAGCAAAAGACTCGGTTTAGCAGCCCATTGGTTGCCGAAATCAGTCTTCGGGTCGCTCAAGATACCGCGTTTTTCTGATCTGCGGAAATAAGAATGCCCAGCCAGCCGCAATGCCAATAGCCGCCACGCCGCCCAGAACAACGGTAGCGACCGGACCAAGCACAGCACCCATGAACCCGGCCCTCGCTTCGCCCAACTCGTTTGAAGCACCGAGAAAGATCGAGTTCACGGCATTTACACGTCCGCGCACGTCATCCGGCGTCCAGAGCTGGAGGAGAACTTCGCGGATATAGACCGACACCATGTCGAATGCGCCGACGAACATCAGCGCCAGAATCGAAAACCATGCAATGGTCGATGCGCCGAACACCGCCGTCGCGAGACCGAATAGCGCGACGCTCACGAACAGAATAATTCCTGCGTGGTCGCGGATCGGGAAAATGTTCATGATTGCCACCATGATCAACGCCCCGATACCTGGCGCCGCGCGAAGCAGCCCCAGCCCTTGTGAGTCTACTTGCAGAATGTCACTCGCATAGACCGGCAACATCGCCACCGCACCACCGAGCAATACCGCAAAGAGGTCCAACGAAATCGCACCCAGTACAACTTTCTCTTTGAATACGTACTGGAACCCCTCCAACACGCTGGAGAGCGTTTTAGCCGCCTGCCCTGTCACCTGATCAGGCTTAGGTATCGCAAAAACCAGAACCGCCGCCGTTAAGAACAGACCGACAGCAACCGAATACGCGACCGACGCAGATATTCCATACAGCAAACCACCTGCGACCGGGCCCACAATCGATGCAGCCTGCCAGGACACCGCCGCAAAACCGGCAGCGTTCACAAAGTCTTCTTTAGGTACGAGATTGACTGCAAGGCTTGAAGACGCAGGCGCGAGGAACGCACGCGCGCAACCAAATATTAGCAGAACGAAAAGAACGGCGTACGGATCGAAGCTCCGATTTACTGCCATAAGCAAAATCGTCAACGCGCAAGCCAGCTCAACGACGATCGAAATTCCCATTACGAGACGTCGTCCGAACTGATCGGCCGCCATACCCGTAAGAAACACCAGCCCGAGCGCAGGAAGAAATTGCACCAGACCAATCGCGCCCAACAGCAGCATACTGCTGGTTTCGGCATACATCTGCCATGCAATGGAGATTGAAAGCACTTGCGCGGCAAACGCGGTGCAGAAGCGCGCCCCGAAATAGAGGCGATAGCTATTGTGCTTGAAAGCTGAGAAGCGGCCGGTACCAGACATGATCGCCTGTTACACCGCTTCTCCGCAGAATTCAGTCTTTATTTTCTAAAGCGTCAGATAAGACCCGCGAGCGGTGAACTCGGGTCAGCGTAACGCTTCTTCGGCATACGGCCTGCGAGATAGGATTCACGACCCGCAATAACAGCGTGCTTCATAGCGCTTGCCATCAACACCGGATCTTTAGCTTCTGCGATAGCAGTATTCATGAGAACGCCGTCACAGCCGAGCTCCATGGCGACGGCAGCATCTGATGCTGTGCCCACGCCCGCATCCACGATAACAGGAACACGGGTCTGCTCCACGATGAGGCGAATATTCACCGGATTCATGATGCCAAGACCGGAACCGATCAGTGAGCCGAGCGGCATGATGGCAACGCAGCCTGCATCTTCAAGACGCTTTGCATAGACCGGATCGTCTGAACAATAGACCATGACCTTGAAGCCTTCTTTGATCAGAAGCTCAGCAGCGCGCAGCGTCTCGGACATATCCGGATAAAGCGTCTTCTGGTCCGACAGCACTTCCAGCTTCACCAGATCCCAACCACCCGCTTCACGAGCCAGACGAAGCGTACGGATCGCATCCTCGGCAGTAAAGCAGCCTGCAGTGTTTGGTAGAAACGTATATTTCTCCGGGGAGACGAAATCGGTAAGACGCGGCTTGCTCTTATCCGTCAGATTTACCCGGCGCACAGCAACTGTGACCATGTCCACATCCGCAGCCTGGGCTGCATGCAGGTTCTGCTCATAGTCTTTATACTTGCCGGTGCCGATGATGAGGCGCGACGAGAATTCACGACCCGCAATCGTTAGCGTGTCTTTTTTCGGGTTGGTTGCATCGGTCATATCAACCGCCTCCTACAAACTCTACGATTTCGATATTGTCGCCGTCCGACAGCTCCACGTCGCCATGAAGTGATTTCGGTACGATCTCAAGGTTTCGTTCTACGGCAACCGCTTTCGGATCAAGCTCAAGCTTGATCACGAGGCCCAGAATTGTCGTTCCCGGATTGACCTCGAAAGAGTCACCATTCAATCTGATATTCAAATCAATCACCCGTGCGGTCGATTAAGTGTCTGGTTTATCACGATAGGTGTGCTAAGCGTCCTGACCAATATGACAAGAGTTATTTCCTGCATAAACGGCCCGAATCTCAATCTGCTCGGCCAACGAGAGCCTGAGATATACGGACGCCAGACGCTTCAGGACATCGAAACGATGGCCCGGGACGAGGCTACGCTACATGGCTTTGATCTGCAAATGCACCAGAGCAATAGCGAAGGCGCAATCGTCAACTTGTTGCAAGCGGCCCGAACCGAAGCAGCGGGCGTCATTCTGAACGCTGCGGCTTACACGCACACATCCGTCGCGATCCACGACGCATTGAAATCTCTCGATTTACCGGTAATTGAGGTTCATCTTTCGAATCCTGCCGCGCGCGAGGAATTTCGTTCTACCAATTTTATAGGCCCTGTCGTCACAGGGTCGATTGCAGGACTTGGCGCAGCTGGCTATGTGCTAGCGGTTAAGGCACTTGCCACCCTGATTCCATCAAGCTGAAAGGCGAAAACATGGCAAACGATAAGACAACCGTAGATCCAGCGCTGGTGCGCGAACTCGCAGCTATCCTGCGTGAAGCCGATCTCGGTGAAATTGAAGTTGAACAGGGCGAACTGAAGATTCGCGTCAGCAAGCCTGCAGCACCTGTTGTTGCTCAAGCGCCTGTTTCTTATGCCGCTCCTGCAGCACCTGCACCGGCAGCAGCCCCGGCTGCCGAAGCCGCAAGCGCTGCACCAGTTGCAGCCGCTGACGAAGAAATCATTACGTCGCCAATGATCGGCACGTTCTACCGTTCGCCATCGCCAGATGCGTCTACCTTCGTTGAAAAAGGCAGCTCTGTGAACAAGGCTTCCGTCGTCTGCATCATTGAAGCGATGAAAGTGATGAACGAGATCAAAGCCGAAGTTTCTGGCGAGATTATCGAAATCCTCGTGAACGATGCAGAAGCCGTTGAATACGGCCAACCACTGTTCAAAGTGAAAAAAGGCTAGGCCTTTTCCATGTTTGATAAAGTCCTCATCGCCAATCGCGGCGAAATCGCACTCCGGATCCACCGTGCCTGTAAGGAAATGGGGCTTTCCACTGTGGCTGTGCACTCCACAGCCGACAGCAACGCCATGCACGTGCGCCTCGCAGATGAAAGCGTCTGCATTGGCCCGCCTGGCGCATCTGAAAGCTATCTGAAGTCTGCAGCCATCATGACGGCCGCAGAGATTACCCATGCTGGCGCGATCCACCCGGGTTACGGCTTTCTCTCCGAGAATGCACGCTTCGTTGAAATCGTGGAAGCTCACGGTCTGAACTTCATTGGTCCACGTGCGGAACATATCCGTCTCATGGGTGACAAGATCGCGGCTAAGAAAGCCATGATCGAAGTCGGCGTACCGGTAGTTCCGGGCTCTGACGGCGGCGTACCTGATGAAGCAACGGCTAAAAAAGTCGCTGCCGAAATGGGCTATCCTGTTCTCGTCAAAGCTGCATCAGGCGGCGGTGGTCGCGGCATGAAGGTGGCGCGCAGCGAAGAAGAAATGGGCAAGGCTTTCAATACGGCCCGCTCGGAAGCTAAAGCTGCGTTCGGTGACGACGAAGTCTATATCGAGAAGTATCTTGAAAAGCCGCGTCACATTGAAATTCAGGTTATCGCCGACAGCCACGGCAATGTGGTCCACCTCGGCGAACGTGACTGCTCTTTGCAGCGCCGTCACCAGAAGGTCTTCGAGGAAGCACCTTCCCCGGTTATCACGCACCAAGAACGCGACAGAATCGGTAAAACCGTCGTCGACGCTATCAAAAAGCTTGGCTATCTCGGCGTTGGCACGATCGAATTCCTCTACGAGAACGGCGAGTTCTACTTCATCGAGATGAACACCCGCCTTCAGGTGGAACACCCGGTCACAGAGATGATCACGCGCATCGACCTTGTTAAAGAGCAGATCCGCATTGCTCAGGGTGAGAAGCTCAGCTTCACTCAGGAAGACGTTCCGTTCATCGGTCACGCTATCGAGTGCCGTATCAACGCGGAGCATCCTGAAACCTTTGCACCGTCTCCGGGCCTCATCAAAGAGTTCCATGCACCGGGCGGTCTGGGCGTACGCCTCGATTCTGCCGCTTATGCCGGCTATACGATCCCGCCTTACTATGACAGCCTTATCGGCAAGCTCATTGTGCACGGCGTGACACGTGAGGAATGCATGCTTCGCCTGAAGCGCGCACTTGGCGAAATGGTTGTATCAGGCGTCGAGACGACGTTGCCGCTGCACCAGCGTCTGGTTGATGCAGAAGGTGTAAACTCAGGTAATTATGACATTCACTGGCTGGAACGTTTCCTAGCCGATCAGGAGTCATGACACGACCTATAACCGCCGATGACTTGCTGTCATTCTACCAAATCGGCGTGTTTCCAATGGCTGAACACCGCGATGATCCGGAGATATTTCTCGTAGATCCGGAAATGCGCGGTGTCCTGCCACTTGATGATTTCCATATTCCCCGAAAACTCAGGAAAGTCGTCCGGTCTGATCGGTTTGAAATCCGTGTCGACACCAATTTCGGACGCGTGATGGATGCGTGCGCCGCTCCCGGGCCCGGACGTTCCTCCACCTGGATCAACACCACCATTTTCAATCTCTATAATGAGCTGCACCGCCGCGGTTTCGCCCATTCAGTGGAATGCTGGATGGATGATGAATTGGTGGGCGGCTTGTACGGCGTTGGCCTACAGGGCGTGTTTTTCGGTGAGAGCATGTTCTCTCGCGTGAGCGAAGCCTCCAAAGTCGCACTGGTGCACCTTGTAGATCGCCTCCGCGTTGGCGGCTACGCCATGCTAGATGCGCAGTTTACAAACCCGCATCTTGAACAATTTGGTATTCAGGAAATTCCGAAGCGCATTTTTAAACGACGGCTTGCAGAAGCAATGAGGCGGCATGCCGACTTTTACGCTTACAACTCGCTGCCTGAGTCAGAAAAAACCGGTGCTTCGTCGATACAACGGATCACCCAGACGTCGTAAATCGCGTGCTCAAGACCATTCAGGCCCGGCGATGACGCGAACATCCAGCCATTGAAAACACGCTTTTCCATATCAACGTCTTCTTGCAGCTCTTCAGCATCATCAATCACGAAGCCATAGTCTTCGACTTCCACATAGGCGATTGATTCTGGTGGCTCTGTAGGCGGCGTCTGATGACACGCACGGACAGTCACACGCAGACCACCGAGCATCGCGTTTGAGCCCACAGCCACATCCATATCGACGGAGCGGCCAGTAATCTTATCAAGCCCCCGAAGCGTGACTGCGGGCTGGACCATGTATTCAAAGTCCAGCTCTGTCTCAGCCTCGGCATCTTCCTCGACACGCTCTTCTTCAGCCTCGTCTACCGGCTCGATTTCCGTCAGCTCGTCGTCGTCCGATCCTTCCGGACGAATGATATAATCTTCCGGGTCGTAATCTGGCGAAAAGATTGGTGCGAGACGCGGAAAAGTGCCCTCTTCGATCTCTTCCTGAAAGCTATTCTGTTCGTCCTGCGACACAGCGCGACCAGCTGCCGGGAAATCAGAAGAGTTAGGTCTGTTATCCGGGATAACAGGTTCTTCGCTCTCAGGCGGAGTAGCCTGAGGAGAATTCAGAAGATCAGCTAACGGGTCCTGCTGCGCCGTGGCGCCGCCAAAAACCGACAGTCCAGCGCCCAGCGCCGTCACTATAAGAAGCTTCTGAAGTCTCGATGACACTAGTTGCCGTCCCCGTTATTGCTCTGCCCGCTGGCAAAACTCGCAAACAACGTGATGATGTCAACGCTACCGCGTGTGTAGAGAATTTCGCCGCTGCCATCGGTTGGGATCGTATCAAAACCACCGCCTGCCTGCAGCGCAATGTGCGATCCACCCAGAAGGCCTGAAATCACGCGCGCATCAGAATCATCCGGAAGTTCGACACCATTCTGCATAGACAGAACGACACTCGCCTCGAACGTTTCAGGATCGACTTCCACATCAAGTACGCGGCCGACTTTAACGCCAGCCAGTAGAACGTCACTTCCTGGTTCAATGCCAGTCACATCGTTGAAACGAGCACTGAGTTGATACTCACCACGACCGCCGGAAGAATCAGTGGTGCTCAGCGCGAAGAAAAGGAACGCGCCAGCAACAACAATAACAATGGCACCAATCGCGGTTTCGAAAACCGAATTACGCATCTGGGCTCCATGCCTGATAATCGCTATCCGCTTCGCGGCGCTCAGCCTCGCGTGACAGGCTGCCTTTCGGACGATACGCAAAAATCGTACCCGTCAAATTTGGCGTGTGGTCTGTCTCGAAGGATTTACGCTCAAGCGGACGCTCCGTTGGAGGTTCGTCATATGTGTAGTGCAGCCAGCCATGCCAGTCCGCAGGAACCTTGGACGGCTCGGCAATGCCTTTATAGATCACATAGCGACGGTGCCGGCCTTCATAGCTCGGCTTACGGTCCTGAAAATAGCGGTTGCCGTAATCGTCTTCTCCGATGAAGTCCGAGCGGCGCTTCACGTCAAAGAGCGCGCCGACAGTCCAGCCGCTCCACCAGGTGAAAATCTTATCTAACACGCGAGTCGGTATCCCTCTGCTTTGTGGCGCGAATATGGTGCAGACGAGGCAATTGGTCCACCCTCTGAATTGCGCGATAATATCGCGTTTTACCAGTTTTTTCGCACGATTTTGTGAATCTTAGGCCGGTTAGCACTTGGCAGACGGAAAGAAACTCTGATAACGAGGCTCTTCCGCGGAGAGGTGGCCGAGTGGCTGAAGGCGCGCCCCTGCTAAGGGCGTATACGTTTACGCGTATCGAGGGTTCGAATCCCTTCCTCTCCGCCACCCTGATCAGCCCTCTCCAAATCGTCACTATAGACAGCAAGCCAGCTCTGGCTTTCGCCGAACGACGCACCCTTGTTTTACGCTCATCAGCGCCAGACCATCCCCCTCAGCACGCTCGACGATCACATCCAGCACATCTCTGCACGGAAATTAATCAAAGCTTCGCCTCACCGCGCAGGTTCGACATTATTGGTTTGAATGACGGATATAATTCCAGTATTCGATCAGGCATGACGAAGTAGTCATAGGTTTCAAACGTCCGCCGATGGGCTTTTGAGCGACCTTATCAGGATGGCGCTAAATGCGCTGGATAACGGTCCAACAAAAGTTTCAACCAGAGCCAACTATCCGGTTCTGACCAGCACGGCGGATAACCATGACACTCTCTTTCCTGAACAACGATGTCTCCAAGCGCGGTTTTGTTTCTGGCTTTGTTGCAATCTGCACACTCGCTGTCGCGGGCTGCGGCGGCTCCGGCTCCGAACCGACCACAAGCGCGGCACCTGCAACTACAGACGCCGCTCCTATCATCATTCCCATGGAAGGGCTCGAAGTCACTGAGCTGACCTTTGGCTTTATTAAGCTTACTGACATGGCCCCGCTCGCGATCGCTTACGAGAATGGCTATTTTGAAGACGAAGGCCTCTTCGTAACGCTTGAAGCTCAGGCGAACTGGAAGGTTCTCCTCGACCGCGTGATCGATGGCGAACTCGAAGGCGCGCATATGCTCGCTGGTCAGCCGCTTGCGGCAACGATCGGCTACGGCACAGAAGCTCACATTGTCACGCCCTTCTCTATGGACCTGAACGGCAACGGCATCACCGTTTCTAACGAAGTCTGGGACATGATGCGCCCAAACATTCCGAGCATGGATGATGGTCGCCCTATTCACCCGATCAGCGCTGAAGCTCTGGCCCCTGTGGTTGAGCAATTCCAGGAAGAAGGTCGCCCATTCAATATGGGCATGGTCTTCCCGGTATCTACACACAATTACGAGCTTCGGTACTGGCTGGCGTCCGGCGGCATCCACCCGGGCTATTATTCTCCGAACGATGTATCCGGTCAGATCATGGCCGATGCGCTTCTCTCTGTAACGCCTCCACCACAAATGCCCGCGACGCTCGAAGCGGGCACGATCTATGGCTATTGCGTGGGCGAGCCATGGAACCAGCAGGCCGTATCCATGGGCATCGGCGTGCCGGTCATCACAGACTATGAAATCTGGCGCAACAACCCGGAGAAAGTCTTCGGCATCACAGCAGAGTTTGCTGAAGAAAACCCGGTTACGACGCAAGCCATCACACGCGCTCTCATTCGCGCCGCCATGTGGCTCGACGAAAACGACAATGCGAACCGCGAAGAAGCCGTGGATATTCTTTCCCGTTCTGAATATGTCGGCGCCGATCGTGATGTGATCGCGGCATCCATGACCGGCACCTTCGAATATGAAGCCGGTGATGTACGCGAAGTACCTGATTTCAACGTGTTCTTCCGCTATAACGCGACATACCCGTACTATTCTGACGCTGTCTGGTACCTCACTCAGATGCGTCGCTGGGGGCAGATTGCAGAAAGTCAGCCTGACGACTGGTATGATGATGTCGCACGCAGCGTTTACCGCTCTGACATCTATCTCGAAGCCGCACGCTCACTGGTCGATGACGGTCTCGCAAGTGAAGCAGATTTCCCATGGGATACCGACGGATATCGCGAGCCGCAGTCAGAATTCATTGATGGCCTCACCTTCGATGGACGTCAGCCAAACGCATACCTCGAAACGCTCGAAATTGGCCTGAAAGACGGTGAAACCGTTCAGGGCGGAGAAGTCGTCCAATAAGAACTCAAGGGCGGTGCGGTGCCTTTCCCCGAACTCCTCGCACCCAAGCGCGCCGCCCTTTCTTTTCTTCCTTGAAAGGACCAGAACAATGACTGCCACTCTTGCTGCTCAAACGGCCAACGAGAACACTTCCGAGGCCACTATAGAACAGGATGTCGCGAGCGTTAAAGCGGCTAAACAGGAGCGTGTATTCTCCTTGATCAACAAATCATCGAAATTTCTCGATGTGTTTGCTCTGTCATGGGTCACACCAATTCTGATGATGGCTGCCGGTGATAGCCCAAAACGCAATCTTGGCCTTGTCTGGCAACGCCTTGGCATTCCGATTGTCGCTATTCTGGTCTTTCTATTCGCCTGGGCCCAGCTTGCACCACAGGTAAACACTTCGCTTGGCGCAATCCCGGGACCAGCGCAGGTCTGGGAACAGGCTCAGGTTCTCAACGCAGACCATGCACAGGAAATGGAGCGTCGTGATGCATTCTACGAACGCCAGGCAGCGCGCAATCAGGCACTGATTGATGCTGGCCGTCCGGGGGATGTTTCAGATGCCGGCTACACCGGACGTCCGACCTATTATCAGCAAATTTGGACGAGCCTGAAGACAGTCTTTTTCGGCTTCATGCTCGCAACGCTTATCGCGGCACCGCTAGGTATAATCATGGGCATGTCCCCTAGCATGAACGCCGCGTTCAACCCGCTGATCCAGATTTTCAAGCCGGTTTCACCACTTGCATGGCTGCCTATCGTTACAATGGTTGTCTCCGCGACGGTAGCGACAGATTCAGGGATCTCTAAGTCCTTCCTGACGTCGGCAATTACAGTGACACTTTGTTCGCTCTGGCCAACGCTGATCAACACAGCGCTCGGCGTTGCCACGGTCGACAAGGACCTGGTCAATGTCGGCAAGGTTCTGAAGCTTACGCCTTACACCAAAGTGACGAAGCTCGTCCTGCCATCTGCGCTTCCACTCATCTTTACTGGCATGCGCCTGTCTCTGGGTGTGGGCTGGATGGTTCTCATCGCCGCTGAGATGCTTGCTCAGAACCCGGGGCTCGGAAAGTTCGTCTGGGACGAATTCCAGAACGGTTCTTCAAACTCTCTGGCGAAAATCATCGTCGCAGTTCTGACCATCGGCATTATCGGCTTCCTGCTCGATCGCGTCATGGTCGCTCTGCAGACCATGTTCACCCACTCTGTAAACCGCTAATCTGGAGGAGATGAAATGCCTATCATTGAGCTGAAAAACGTCTCTAAAGGGTTTGGAGAAGGCCTCGACAAGGTCAACATCCTCAACAACATCAGCCTCGACGTTGAAGACGGCGAATTCGTTGCGATTGTTGGCTTCTCTGGCTCCGGCAAGAGCACGCTCATCAACCTCATGTCAGGTCTCGACTTTCCTGACACTGGCGAGGTGCTTTTCGACGGCAAGCCTGTAGAGGGCCCTGGTCCTGAACGGGCGGTTTGCTTTCAAAACTACTCGCTCATGCCCTGGATGACCGTTCGTGAGAATGTTCAACTGGCTGTGGACAGCGTTTTCCAGAAGGAAAGCAAGAAAAACCGCGCCGCTCGTGCAGACAAATATATCGAGATGGTCAGCCTCGGTCACGCGAAAGACCGACGTCCGGCAGAACTGTCAGGCGGCATGCGTCAGCGGGTTGCAGTTGCACGCTCACTGGCAATGGACCCAAAAGTCCTTCTGCTGGATGAGCCTCTATCCGCCTTGGATGCACTCACCCGTGCAAACCTTCAAGACGAGATCACGGACATCTGGTCGAATGACAAGAAAACCGTCGTTCTGATCACGAATGATGTTGATGAAGCGATCCTCCTTGCAGACCGGATCATTCCGCTCAATCCGGGCCCTGACGCAACTTTTGGACCGTCTTTTAAAGTTGATCTGCCACGTCCGCGTGACCGCACAGAAATGAACCATAATGACGCGTTCAAGACACTTCGTCGTGACGTGACCGCCTATCTGATGGATGTCGGCGTCGCCAAAAAGCGCGCGGAAATTGAACGTCCGCTTCCAGACGTCACACCCATCACATTCGGCAAACCGAAGGCTTACACCAAAGCGGCTCAGACGTCTGGTGTCGCGGAGCACCGCTTTCTTGAGTATTCACAGGTGGATAAAGTCTACCCGACACCTAAAGGCCCACTCACGGTTGTCGATGGATTCGATATCAAGATCAAAAAAGGTGAGTTCGTCTCGGTCATTGGTCACTCGGGCTGCGGAAAATCTACAGTTCTGACGATGACCGCCGGACTGAACGAAGTATCTCGTGGCGGTATTATCCTCGACAATAAAGAGGTCTCTGCAGCGGGCCCTGACCGCGCCGTGGTGTTTCAGGCACCTTCCCTTTTCCCATGGCTCACAGCTAAGCAGAACGTAGCAGTCGGCGTAGACCGTGTTTACCCAGACGCAGCACAGGCCGAACGTGAGCAAGTCGTTGAGTACTATCTGTCCAAGGTCGGCCTTGGTGATGCGATGGATAAGCTTGGCGCAGATATGTCCAACGGCATGCGCCAACGCGTCGGTATTGCCCGGGCGTTCGCTCTGTCTCCAAAGCTACTCCTTCTCGACGAACCATTCGGCATGCTGGACAGCCTGACACGATGGGAACTTCAGGAAGTTCTGATGGAGGTCTGGCAACGCACGCAGGTCACCGCGATGTGCGTCACGCACGATGTGGATGAAGCCATTCTTTTGTCCGACCGCATCATCATGATGACCAACGGACCAAACGCACGCATCGGCAAGGTTCTGGAAGTGGATCTGCCACGCCCTCGCACGCGCAAAGCCCTTTTGGAGCACCCAGACTATTACGCTTATCGCGAACAGGTTCTGAGCTTCCTTGAAGAGTATGAAGGCGGCGCGAACCCAACGCCTCCGGGTGAAGAACAGCCAGCCGGTGATACGACTTCTGACGCCGCATCTGAAGCTGCAGCGTGAGGGACGGATCCATGACCATTCCCCAAATAGACATAAAGACCTTTATCTCCGTCTCGGAAATTTGGGTACCTAACGGCGATAAGCTTGAGCTCGCGGCAGGCAATTACGGCGCGCTTTCCGATTTTGAAGAGGCTTCCCGCCAAACCAGCTTTTCAAAAGGTGAAGGCCTGCCCGGCAAAGCATGGGCAGACGCCAAGCCGGTGGTTTTGAAAGAGTTCGACGGCTCGTACTTTAAGCGAACCGAAGAGGCCAGAACCGCAGGTCTGACGAGTGCTGTGGCCGTACCTGTCTTCGCCGGAGAGGTCCTCAAAGCTATTCTGGTCGTGCTTTGCGCCGACGATGAAGAGCGTATGGGTGCTATTGAAGTGTGGGCCGAAAACAACGGCATGCTAATCCTCGAAGATGGCTATTACGGCGCAGCAAAACATTTTGAATGGGTATCACAGCACACCCATTTCCCGCGGGGCCAGGGCCTTCCGGGTGGCGTTTGGGCATCTGAAACACCAATGCTTATGCGTGACCTTGGATCGGGCTACCGCTTCGTCCGCGCCGACAGCGCAGGTCGCGCCGGACTGACAAACGGCATCGGAATTCCGGTCCCTACACCATCGGAGACACCTTATGTCCTGACGCTCTTGTCCGCGCGCGGCACTCCAATCGCGAACCGATTTGAAATCTGGGATGCCCGTTCAGTGAAGGTTGGAGCCTCAAAAGGCGCGTTGATGCTGGATGGCATCTGCGCCAAAGAAGGTGCCCTCTGGGACGATGAGAACCCACGCCGCGCCGAAGCCTTCAAAGGCATTATCGGACGCGTACTCGCAAATGGCGTCCCAGCCATAGCTTCCAAAAGTGCTGAAACCGCCGGATACGACTCTGTCGTTGTCCTTCCTATCCATCAAGGCGGTGAGCTCTCTCACATCGTCGCCTGGTATTGCTGAGGAAAAGGATATGTCCCGAGAAAAACTCGTCATAATTGGCGCAGGCATGGCTGCCGGCCGGTTTCTGGAGCATCTCCTTGATGCCAATCCAGATGCATATGACATCACCCTATTCAACTCCGAGCCACGCGGCACCTATAACCGCATCATGCTTTCCCCGGTCCTGTCCGGCGAGAAGAGCTATGAGGAAATCGTCACCCACACCGATGACTGGTACGCCGAACAAGGCATAACCTGTCGTTTTGGCGAGCGGATCATTTCAGTAGACCGCGCCAATAAAACCGTGCTCGGCGAGAAGGGCATGGTGGCTTACGACAAGCTGGTCATCGCGACTGGCTCCAGCCCATTCATCATTCCGATGCCGGGGCATGAACTGCCAGGTGTGCTCGCTTATCGCGATCTTGAAGACACCAACGGCATGATTGACGCATGCCAGCCGGGCGCGAAAGCTGTTGTCATTGGCGGCGGTCTTCTCGGCCTTGAAGCTGCGGCGGGCCTCCGTCTCCGCGGTATGGAAGTCACCGTTTTGCACCTGATGCCTACGCTGATGGAACGTCAGCTTGACCCGTCTGCTGGCTATCTTCTGGAAAAAGAGCTTGCTGGTCGCGGCATTGAAATCCGCACTGGCGCGAACTCCAAGGAAATCTACGGCGACGGCAAGGTTGAGGGCATTCGTCTAGAGGACGGAACTGATATTCCTGCCAGCCTGATCGTCATGGCCGTTGGCATTCGCCCGAGCGTTGCAATCGCCAAAGAAGCTGGTCTGGACGTTGGACGTGGCATTCTCGTCGATTGCAAAATGCAGACGTCGGACCCGAACATCTACTCCGTTGGCGAATGTGTCGAGTTCGAAGGCAATTGCTATGGTCTCGTTGCGCCATTGTTTGATCAGGCAAAGGTGCTTGCCAATGCGTTGATCGCAGAAGCCGAAGACACTGATTTCATCCATACCGAAACCGCGACCAAGCTGAAGGTTACGGGCGTAGACCTGTTCTCAGCCGGTGATTTCGCAGACGGCGAAGGACGCGATGAGATCGTCTTCCGTGACCCTGCACGAGGCATCTATAAGCGCCTCGTGCTGGAAGGCGACAAACTTATTGGTGCCGTACTCTATGGCGAAACCGCCGATGGAGCGTGGTTCTTCGATAAAATCAAAAAAGGCGAGGAAATTAGCGCCGAAGACCGAGCCACACTCATCTTCGGACAGTCCTACGCTGGAGGGTCCCCCCTGGACCCTATGGCGGCCGTTGCAGCCTTGCCGGATGAGGCAGAGATCTGCGGTTGTAACGGCATATCGAAGGGGCAGATCACCCAGGCAATTGATGAAAAAGGTCTGAGCGACCTAGAAGGTGTTCGCGCCTGCACGAAAGCGTCTGGTTCCTGTGGGACGTGTACCGGTCTGGTCGAAAGCCTGCTTGCATGGAAACTCGGCGACGCCTTTGCTGCACCGGCCAAGAAGACGGTATGCGGCTGTACTGAACTCGGTCATGACGAAGTCCGTCGTCTGATCGTTTCACAGGGGCTGAAATCGATTCCCGCAGTCATGCAGGAACTGAGCTGGAAAACGAGTTGTGGCTGCGCCAAGTGTCGCCCTGCCCTGAACTATTATCTGCTGGCTAGCTGGCCGGGCGAATATGTCGACGACAACCAGTCTCGTTTCATCAACGAGCGGGTTCACGCCAATATTCAGAAAGACGGCACCTATTCAGTCGTGCCTCGTGCCTGGGGTGGCGTAACGACCGCAGCAGAACTTCGCGCTGTGGCGGACGTGGTCGATAAGTATGACATTCCAATGGTCAAATATACGGGTGGGCAGCGTATCGACATGCTTGGCGTGAAGAAGGAAGACCTTCCCGGCGTTTGGGCGGATCTCAACGCGGCCGGCATGGTCTCTGGCCATGCCTATGGCAAATCACTTCGTACGGTGAAGACATGTGTCGGTTCGGAGTGGTGCCGTGTGGGGACGCAGGACTCCACGGGCCTCGGCATTAAGCTTGAAAAACTGATGTGGGGCTCGTGGACACCGCACAAAGTGAAGCTCGCCGTTTCTGGCTGTCCGCGCAATTGTGCCGAAGCCACCTGCAAGGATATCGGCGTGGTCTGTGTGGACTCTGGCTATCAGATCCATTTCGCCGGTGCCGCCGGTATGGAAGTTCGCGAAACCGACCTCCTGACCACCGTTGCGACCGAAGAAGAAGCGATCGAGATGTGCTCCGCCATTCTTCAGCTCTATCGCGAACAGGGCTTCTATCTCGAACGCATCTTCAAATGGTCAGCGAGGATTGGAGGCGTCGATAAGGTCAAGGAACAGATCGTCGACGACTCTGAAAACCGCAAGTCGCTGTTTGAACGCTTCAAATACGCACAGCAATTCAGCCAGACCGACCCTTGGGCGGAACGCGCTACGGGCGGTGTCGATGCGCATGAATTCAAAACCCTTGAACTGGTTGAGTGAGAAGGATGGACGGCATGGCACCTTTTGAGCGCTGGTTCGACATTTGCGAAGTGGAAGACATTCCGGTTCGCGGTTCGCGCAGAGTCGAAAAAGACGGACTGAATATCGCGATTTTCAGGACCGCCGACAACCGAGTGTTCGCAGTGGAAAACCGCTGCGCGCACAAGGGCGGCCCGCTGAGCGAAGGCATTGTGCATGACTGCGCAGTGACCTGCCCTCTTCACAATTGGGTCTACGATTTATCCACCGGCAAAACACGCGGCGCCGACGAAGGTCAGATCCGCACCTTTCCGGTCGAAATTCGTGACGGCGGGCGCGTGCATTTGCGCCTCGCAACTGCGTCCTGATCTCCCTCTTTGAAAAGATTTCGATCGAGCACTCCATGACCGAGCCAGTGAACAAAGAGATAGCCACAACCTGCCCCTATTGCGGGGTTGGCTGCGGGGTTCTTGTTCAGCCATCTTCAGATGGCGAGAGCGCTATTGTGCGTGGTGATCCAGATCACCCGTCAAATTACGGTCGTCTCTGCGTCAAGGGCTCGGCACTGGGTGAGACCCTGTCTCTGCAGGATCGCATTCTGCAACCGAGCGTGAATGGGCAAACGGCTTCGTGGGAGGACGCAATGGACGAAGTGGCGCGCGGTTTCCGCGACGCCATCCGTCAACACGGTCCCGACAGTGTTGCCTTCTACGTCTCAGGGCAAATCCTGACAGAGGACTATTATGTCGCCAACAAGCTGATGAAGGGCTTTATCGGCTCCTCCAATATCGACACCAATTCCCGCCTTTGCATGGCCTCGTCAGTGGCAGGCCATAAGCGCGCATTCGGAACGGATACAGTTCCGGGCTGTTACGAGGACCTGGAAGAAGCCGATCTGATTGTGATGGTCGGAAGCAATCTGGCCTGGTGTCACCCTGTTCTCTATCAACGCATTCAGTCGGCACGTGAAAAGCGTGGCACAAAGCTGGTCATTATCGACCCGCGCCAGACTGCGACCACGGATGGCGCAGACCTTCACCTGGCCATAACCCCGGGTGCGGACGTAGCGCTTTTCAACGCGCTGTTCCATTACCTGTCCGAAAGCGCGGCTCGTGACGAACGTTTCATCGAAACACATACGAACGGTTACGCCGATGCGCTTTCCGTAGCCGGCGAATTTACCTTGCCGCAAACAGCCAAACTCACCGGTTTGTCCGAAAGTGATCTGCAGACATTCTTCAAGCTTTTTGCTGCAACCGAACGAACCGTCACCATCTACTCTCAGGGCGTCAATCAGTCCTCTGCAGGCTCGGACAAGGTCAATTCCATTATCAATTGCCATCTTGTGACCGGCCGGATTGGCAAAGCTGGCATGGGACCATTTTCCGTCACAGGCCAGCCAAACGCTATGGGCGGACGCGAAGTCGGCGGCCTGGCCAACCAGCTCGCCTGCCATATGGATTTTGCTCCGGAAGATATCATTCGCGTAGAACGCTTCTGGAAGGCACCTCGTATTGCAAGCGGTCCGGGCCTCAAAGCCGTAGAAATGTTTGACGCCGTCCTTAGTGGCGAGATCAAAGCAATCTGGATAATGGCGACCAATCCCGTGGTTTCTCTCCCGAACGCCGACAAGGTAAAGGCCGCGCTCGCCGCCTGCCCCCTCGTCGTTGTTTCTGACGTCGCAACAACGTCAGACACAGTCGCTCTGGCAGATGTTGTTCTCCCCGCGACAACATGGGGAGAAAAAACCGGCACCGTCACCAACTCGGAACGCCGTGTTTCCCGTCAACGCAGCTTTTTGAAGCCACCGGGCGAAGCGCGTCACGACTGGTGGGCGTTGTGCGATCTCGGCAAGCGACTGGGCTATGACGGCTTCGATTTCGACGGACCGGCTTCCATCTTCCGGGAATATGCCGCTCTCTCTGCCTACGAAAATGAAGGACTGCGTGACTTTGACATCGGCGCGTATGCCAACACAAGTGATCCTGAGTACGACACACTGAAGCCATTCCAATGGCCGGCTCCCGCTGGAGACGCGCCTCGTCACGGAGAGGACAACACCGGTTCAGACCACCGGTTCTTTCAGGATGGCCATTTCTACACACAAGACCATAAAGCGCGTTTTATTGCGACAGCGTTCGCCGTACCGGCCTCGCTCCCTTCAGACGACTTGCCTTTTATCCTCAACACCGGGCGCGTACGTGACCATTGGCACACCATGACCCGCACCGGAAAATCTTCCACGCTATCCGGGCATATCGCTGAGCCATATCTGGAGATCCACCCGAAAGACGCAGATCAACTCGGCCTTTCGACGGCTTCACTTGCCCGCATCTCCAACACCTATGGTGAAGCGGTTTTGAGGGTGCTGATAACCAAACGGATGCAACGCAAATCTGTATTTGTCCCGATGCACTGGTCAGCGGCTAACAGCTCAGCGGCGCGAGTTGATGCGCTGATCGCGCCGAATACCGACCCCATCTCGGGCCAGCCTGAATCCAAGCACGGCACCATAGCCATCAAACCGCTTTTACCCGCCTGGTACGGTTTTCTGGTCTCTCGCCAACCTCTCAGTGACGACATTCTGAGTGCCCTCGACTACTGGGCTGTTGCAACATCGACCGAGGGATTTCGCTATGAAATCGCGGGATCTGAACCAGCGGACAAAATGATTGATAAAATCGCCTCAGACACCGCCATCACGTTCAAAACGCATGACGGACAGCACGCAGCAGCTATGTTTGAAGCAGACAGGCTGGAACTCTTCATCACTCTGTCCGAAAGCGGTCCGGTTTTCGCTGATCGCGCCTGGCTTTCTTCTCTGCTTACAACAACCATCACCCCACAAATTCGCTTGGGCATTCTCGCTGGGCGTCCGCCTTCGGGAGAAGGTACGGGTAGACTCGTCTGCTCATGTAACGGCGTCGGCGTAAATCAGATTGAAGACGCGATCAATAAAGGGGCGCAAAGCGTTGAGGGCATTGGTGCTGCAACAGGCGCAGGCACTACATGCGGTTCATGCAAACCTGAAATACGCGCCCTGCTTCGTGCAGCGGCAGCGAAAGCTCCCCCATCCACGCCAGCAAGCATCGCAGCGGAGTAAGACAATGACAGGCAAACTCACTCTTATCGGATGCGGCCCCGGAGCAGCGGACCTGCTTACACTACGAGCTATGCAGCGGATCAAAACTGCAGACCTCATCCTTTACGATCGGCTCGTGGACCCGGAAGTTCTATCGTTCGCAAGCCCTGACAGCACCCTCGAATATGTTGGAAAAGGTTGCGGAGATGGGGGCCGTCAACAGGTCGATATCAATGCCCGAATTTCTGAAGCGCTCACACAGGGGCTGACCGTCGCACGCCTGAAGTCGGGTGATCCTATGGTGTTCGGCCGAGCTTCCGAAGAACTGGCAATCGCAGTTTCCAGGAACGCTGAAATCGAAATCGTCCCGGGTGTCACATCGGCTCTGGCTGCGGCTTCTGAATGGTCCATACCGATCACCGAGAGGGCCGAACTTCAGAGCTTTGTGGTTACAACAGGGAAATCTTCAAAAGATGGCAAAGACCCTGATTGGTGCTCTGTCGTTCGCCCAAGCGTTTGTGCAGCATTCTATATGAGCGTCGCACAAAGCTGGCGCATTCAGACTGCGCTTATGGCAAAGGGCGTTCCCGGTTCATTGCAATGCGACTGGATTGAGAATGCGGGAAAGCCAGACGTCCGGCACGTTTCTTCGCGCCTCGACCGTCTTGCCATGGACGCACGTGAACATGCTGTGAAAAATCCCGCCATCCTAATTATCCGCTATCCAATGAGCGCGGCGATAGCGGATACGGGGCAGGCCTCCGAACTCGCCTAACCCGACCTTTTAAACCGCTATGCTGGAAACCTGCTGCCGGTCACTTTCGCCAAGGCGGATTTCTACATGGCGCACTGAAAAGCCAGCGAGATAACCATCAAGATTTGACGGGTCGAATATCCGGCCGTCCATAAACTGATCGCACCCCATAGCGAGCGGAGCTGTCGCATCAGTCAACAACCATGCATGCTGATGCCCGCCTTCGACTTTTTCGTCTGCCGACGGGCAAGCTACGCCCATTGCGTCTGCGGCCTTGCGATAGACGTCTGGAAGAAATGCCTGTGCGGCAACAAAGTCCACATCAAGATTATCGGGCAGATCTCCCCATCGGATCAATTGGGACAGGATCCACTTTGCGTGAGACCGCCAGGGGAAGTTAGCCGCGTATCTATGGAACACGTTGAAGTCCGGCATATCCATGCGCAGTTCGCCACCCGTCTGACGGTTCTTGCCGGTCAGAGAACCGACAATCTCATCAAACGGGACGTTAACGTAATCAGGACCGGAGACGATCTGAGCCGCGGTCAACCTGTTGTCCATATCGTCGACCCATGCAGACGCTTGAAGCATCGCGGAGACAAGCGCCAGATGCACCATCTCGTTTTCTTCTGCCCATGCCTTGCGAACCGCCAGAACCTTTTCAGGACCATTCGACCAAATTTCCCCGGACGTGATCACGGTTCGACCAATGCCAGCGACAACCGCCTTGTTATTCCACGGTTCGCCAACGCAATAACCATCGATCTGACCGGAGGCGAGCGCATCGACCATGAGAGATGGTGGAATCACAACAATCTCGATATCCGTTTCCGGCGAAATTCCGGCAGATGCGAGCCAGTATTTTAGCTCAAGCGCATGCATGGAGTGATTATAAACATGCGCGAAAACGAGTTTGCGGCGACCTTCGTCACGGCGCCTGTCTATCACCTGCTTGAGCGCATAGGCTGACATCGGACGTCGTGTAATCGTCTCAGGCGCAATTTGCGACATCTGCTCAAACAACGATGTAGATACGGTAATCGCATTGCCGTTCAGGTTAATGGTGAACGCGGAGGTAAACTCCCGAGGGAACGGGCCGAGCCCTGCAGCAGACGCAACGACCATAGGTGAGAGCATTTGCGCTGCATCTATGGCCCCTGTACCAAGCGCATCGCGCATCGCCGCCCAGGACACAAAGCGCTTCAGCTTTACTTCAAGGCCATTGGCCAGAAAAATCCCACGCTCCTGCGCTGCGGCAATCGTCACGCAGTCCGTCAGCGGCACGAAGCCAATATTAAGCTGTTGTTTTGTCATGGCGTATTCGCCTTTCCGGTCGTACCGGCAAGCATTCCAATGATCGTCAGCACGCTTTCAGCGACATCTTTCAAAGGCTTACCCTGTTGTTGCGACATGGTCCGCATGGACGCGAAGGCCTGATCCTCAGTCATACCATGGTGTTGCATCAGCAAACCTTTGGCACGCTCGATCGTCTTTCGCGCAGCGAGATCCTCTTTGGTTTTGCGCAGTTCACTGCGCAGGCTGTCCATATGCTTGAAACGAGCAATAGCGGTTTCGATCAGGGGTTTCACGCGTTTCGGCGTGAGGCCATCAATCACGTAGGCACTTACCCCCGCCTCAATCGCTTCGTTCATCTGGGCCGAGCCCTCTTCCTCGACAAACATAACAATGGGCTTGGGATTGGACTGAGCCACCATGCGAAGACTTTCGATGGTATCGCGATCAGGCGATTCACAGTCCATAATGATTACGTCCGGTGCGATGCTCGCAATCTCATCCAGAAGCGTGCGCCCGTGAATGTGTGAAACGATGTGCACGACCGCGTTTTCAGACAGACCAACCTCTACAATGTTGGCCCGCTCCGGGTCGTCATCGATCAGCAGTACGCGCAGAGGCGCCACTTTCGTGGGCCCCTGCGGTACCGGCTTGATTTGTTGGTCGTGATCAGAGAGCGAAGTCAAATTGGATCCATAGTTTTGAAGTATCGGTCGCAAAACCGTCAGAGCTGTAGTCTGCAAATTTCAGCGTAACATTCACATCACCGACACGTGCGGACGCCACAAGGTCCAGCTCGCTGCCATAATCCATCCCGCCCACATCTGCAGAGAGATCATGATAGGTGGCTGAAAGGTTTAACGCGTTCAGAAAACCAACGTCGCCAGCGCGATATGCCAGAGTTGCATAAATATCTTCCACACCATTCACCGGCGTGACCAAAAATTTATCGGACCAGCCCTGAAACTTATGAAGCGTCGCAAGAGGCGTCTGGAAAGCACGCTGCGCGTCGCCACCAAGTGTTTCGATACCGCCGCCGAAAGTGAAGGAATTTACGGTGTATCGTGCGTCGAGGGTGTAGTAATCGGCGCTATAATCAAACGGGCTGGACCCATAATCTGTCTGATTTGCATAAGACACCGCATACGCCAGACGGCCTTCATCCAGCTCCTGACTACCATTCAGGCGTGCACCAAGCGTCTGGGAAGAAACACCCATCGCCGCGCCATCCATATCAAGGAAGTACGCAAATCCAGTGAGATTTCCGAGAGGGGTCGGATGTGAAGCATTCACAAGCGTGATGTCACCTTCCCAGCGCCCTGCAGGAGACTCGTCACCGAAGATTCGGTTCACCTGGTTCACATAGCTGAAATCCAGCTTGAGCTCACCCAGTGACTGATTTTGAACGCGCAATCCGTCAAACGTTTGTTCGTTCTGACGCCAGCCGACATTCCCCACAAAGCGGGAGTCGTCAAGAATGATACGCTGACGCCCCAGCGTGACTGTCGTGTCTGGCAGGCTCGTGTTCGTTAGTTGGAGGCGGTTGAGTTCAGTTGCTTGCGGATCAGCAACGACTGGAAAGGCAGTGTTGCCATTTGTTGTCGAGTTGAAGTCATCGACAAGGTCGTCAATGTGGTCGAATTCGAGAAGAAACTTGGTGTCGAAAAACGCGCCAGTCTCGAACCCTGCACGGAAACGATATGTGAGTGCATCGGCGTCATTCGCGAAGCCGGTCTGATCTACGCCTTCGTAACGGAGTCGCGCCTGAAAGATTGGTTTCGTTTCCGATAGTGCAGTCTCGAAAGCTGTCGGCTCGTCCTGAGCCGCTGCGATTGGTGAAACAAATGCGAGCGCGATAAACGGGAGCGCTGAAACTGCGTATTTAGTTGCAGACATGAGTGAAGTCCTCAGAATAGGACTGGCCGATCTCGAAATTTGGAAGTGATCCAGGCCAGAACAAGAAAGTCAAAAAACCGCCCGTAGAACTGGACGGCGCTCTGTTTCTTCTTCACCGAAGGTCTGCACTCTTCATCGAATGCGTGAGGCTATGCGCGCTGCAAAGCTGACAACCTGAACTATTCTGAGTGCTGAAAACTTTTCAAGCCAATACTCGTGGCCCGCCATCAGGTTACCAGCAAAGTCCAGTATTCGTGCTTGGAGAGCTTATTTTTGCTTCAAAGCTGAGCATTACCATCCCCCGACACCATGATTTCGAAAACTCTCGACACTGCCTCGGACCACACTCGCAGGCTAAATGGCTGTCAGGCAGATTTGCGAACTTTCGTCTCAGACTTACCGTCTGGTGATGCGATCTGATAAATCGCGCGCGCAATCGAGGCTTTGTTGAACGGCTTCACGAGGAAGCGCGCCACGCCTTCACCAACCACCTGTTCGATCTTGTTCACCGTCTTGACCGTGGACAAAAAGATGATTGGGCAGTTGGTATCAATCGCGGATTTACCCTGCCGGATATAGCGAAGCAGCTGGAGCCCATCCATAGGCGACATCTGCCAGTCTGTAATCACCAGATTTGGCTTGAATTTCAAAGCCTTGTGAAGCAGTTCTCGTCCATCAGATGCAGTCTCAACCGCCTTCACACCAAGATCATTCAGGATAACAGACATAAGCTGCTGTAGCGCCGGATCATCATCGCAATACAGAACACGCTGCGCGGAAAACACCTGCTGGTAACGCGCTTTAATGAAGCGGGTTTCAGCTACGCCTTCCAGAGGCTCCAGATCACGAAGAAGCAGAGAATTGCGCGTCGTCACGTATTCGAGAAGCTTGCTGAGCCGATCAAAGCGCGTAGCGACCGAGCCCAGAAAAACCTTATCCGCCTTGAGACCGCCTGAGATGCACTTTTCGAAATCATAAACGATTTTCGCCAGCTCATCGCCGAAGAATGGAAACCCCATGCATTGCGCGGTGCCGGCCATTCGGTGCAACTCACCATACAGGTCATGCACTTCCCGATCATCAACAGGCCCCGTCACCAGTGAAAGCAGCATCTGCGCTGCCGTTTCAAACTGCGCCGGTAGCGAATGGCAGTATCTTTTCACAATATCAGACGGGACACTTACGTTTGTCATGGCGGCCTCCTGAATACTCAGCCTATGCGACGAAGTGCGGCTCTCCGGCAGACTGACTACCGCGCGACGACCAGAGTGATTGAAGCGTTTCACCAAGCGTGAGCGCATCAAACGGTTTTACAATGACGGAGATTGCGCCCTGCTGCATGTACGCATCCTGCTCATGCTTCTGGGCTTTTGCCGTCATGAAGATAGCTGGCACAGATGCACCGCCATCAAGCTTTCGGATTGCTTCAAGAACCTGCGGCCCATCGAGGTCAGGCAACATCACATCCAGTAAAAGCATATCGGGTTGAAATTCGGTAAAACTATTGATTGCATCTTGACCTTGTCCGCAATGATGCACGTCAAAGCCTGCAATATCCCGAAGTGCGATCAGTGCGATCTCCGAGATGTGTGGATCGTCTTCCAGATACAGAATTTTGCTCAGGGGCTTCATCTTCAGAAATCTCCTTGGTTATGCGGTCCGGCCTCAAGAGGCCTGTGTCAGATATGTCAGGTTGGATTGGGCCTTTACCGGAAGGTCCATGTAGAATGTCGTTCCTTCACCTTCGGCAGTCTCGAAATCGACCTCACCGCCAAAGGCTTCAATGATAGATTTGGTGATGTTGAGGCCGAGCCCGCTGCCGCTCGCGTTCTTCTGCGTCGCCTTGCGGTCCGCCTGGGCGAAGCGTTCAAATATCCGGTCGCGGAAGCCGGCAGGAATACCGGGGCCGTTATCTTTGACAGACACTCTGATTTTACCCGTCTCGATTAACTCGCTTCTTATGACGACCTCACCCTCCATTGGAGAGAATTTCGCGGCGTTAGACATGAGATTGACCAGCGCCTGATTGAAGCGGCTCGCGTCGAGGTTCACCAGCGTTTCGGTCTCCGCGTGCTCGATTTTGAAGCTCACGCCAAACCGATCAGCCAGCGCCTCATGACGCTCGACAATGTCGTCGATCAGCGGCTCGAGCTGAACATCTTCCATCAGATATTCCATCTTGCCCGCAGCGATCTTCTCAAGATCGAGAATATCATTCACGAGCGAGCTTAGACGCCCGCACCCCTGGTGAGCGAGCGTAACAAGACGCTGGCAGCGCTCATCAAGCTGATCTTTGGCAAGCTTCTGGAGGAGGTCCAATGAGCCATAAACAGACGTAAGCGGCGTACGAAGTTCGTGGTTTACTGTGGAGACAAAATCGTTCTTCAGCGTCTCCATTTTCTTACGCTCGGAAATATCCCGGGCGATGCCGAAAAAGAGGAAGCGACCTGCTGCTCGAGAACGGCTAACCGCCACTTCAAGCGGAATTGTTTCTCCTGATTTATGAAGACCAAGGCGCTCCAGAGTTTTGTCGAACAACTTGGAATCGCCCGTTTCCACGGCATCTTCCAGGCTGGAAAGATGGGGTTCCCGATATTCCGGAGGTATGACAGTTGTAAGACTTGCTCCTATCAACTCGTCTTTGTCGTACCCGAATATTTTCGCAAAGGCCGGGTTACAGTCCTCAATGATATTCTCGCTGTTCACGGTCACAACACCGTCAACAATGCTGTTCATCATTGTGCGGATTTTCTTTTCACTTTCCTTGATCTGAAGCTCCGCTTCGACCTTTTCGGTCACATCCTGGAAAATGCCGAAAAGTACGCGCTCGTCTTCATCCGGCCCCTCTTTCAATTCACCACGAGAAATCACATGACGAATTTCTCCGTCGCCGCGAACAATGCGCAACTGAAACTCAAAAGGCTTATTTTCTTCAATGGCTGAATTAACGGCGGCTTCGACTACTGCTCTGTCATCAGGGTGATAAAACTCGATAGCATCTTCCAGTTCAGGCTCCCCCCATTCCGGGTCAATACCGTAGATTCGAAACACACCTTCCGACCAATGAAGTTTATTGGTTCTGAGGTCCACGCTCCAATGCCCCATCTCAGCAACCGATTCCGCCAATTCAAGCTTGTCTGTACGCTCTTCCAAGGCCAATTCGTGACGCTTACGTTCGGTGATATCCTGCTGAATGCCTACGACCTCGACCGGCACCCCAAGAGAGTCTCTGCGAGACACTTTGAACGTATGCTGTACCCAGACGTAATGGCCGTCAGTATGGAGCATACGAAATTCCAACTGCGTGCGATCTGCAAGACCGCGCACATAATTCAGCAACGCTTGGGTAACGCGCTCACGTTGTGACGGATCGACCAGTTCGTACCAGTCAAAGTTCGGGCGGTTCATAGTGGCTGGCGTCAGCCCGACCATACCAGACGCGCGATCGCAGAATTCGAAACGCTCACCCGGTATATTCCATTGCCAGATACCTAGACCACCACCATCGAGCGCGAACTCCAGTGTCTCCTTCTGACGAAGAAGCTCAATCTTTGAACGGCGCTGCTCACTAATGTCGCGTACAGTTGCGCCAAAATAACGTGCTTCACCTTGGTAGAACTCACTGACCGAGATTTCGATAAAGAATTCTTCGCCGCCTTTTTTTACCGCGGTAATCTCACGCCCCTTACCGATCACTGATGCTTCACCGCGATACCGGTAAAATTCCAGATACTGATCGTGCTTCTGCGCATCCTGCGTCGGCATCAGAATTTTGACGTTTCGCCCAATAACCTCGAACCGCCGATAGTCGAAAATCTTCTCTGCGGCCCGATTAAAGGACACGATCTCACCAACTTCATTGATAACAATCATCCCATCGACCGAGTGCGCAACAATGTTCTCTGTTCGCGCCTGATTATCCTGAAGGTCCGTTACGAGTCTTGAGAACGCGCGCGCCAACTTTCCGATTTCACCGGGCGCTTCAACGGGCAGCACGAGTTCCTGATTGAGCTGTCCAATCCCGAAATCTTTTACCTGCGTTGTGATCTTCTGAAGTGGCTCCGTTAGATATCCCGCAAAAAGCGCAACCAGACCAACACCTACCAAAAGCGCCAGGAGCGCCACAAGTGAGCTCTCTGATAGAATATTACTCCATGCCGCTCCCAAAGCTTCCCATCGACTTAGAACAGCAACATCGAAAGACAGTCCCGTCGCGCCGCCAAAGTCGGAAACTGCAAGACGAACACCTGCGAGGCCGTCCGTCTCAATTGTTTCATCCATCAGAGGACCTGCCTCAAAACCTGAGATGACGGAATAGAGACTGGATTGATCTGTGGTAAAATACATCCTGCTTTGTTGCCGCACAGGATCGTACTCGAAGACTTCACCGTTATCGCTGATAACGACAGCGGGATATCCGGGTCGCGCCTCGTCGAATGCATGAGCCATCAGACGCTCAATATTCACGTTCGCTATTACGACACCAAACAACTGATCATTCTCGTCAAAAATTGGCGTAATCACACGCATCATCGGGATGCGACGCGGATCGATCACCCCGTTCTCGCGATTGAGACTAATCTCGCCAAGGCGCACCTCATCTGGGTTTAGCGAGATCGCATCCATTATGTATGGCTCGCCTGCCTTCTCCTGAAGATCTGCTTCATCAACCGACCAACGCACACTGCCAGACTGGTCGACTCTGACGATTTCACGCCCGTTATTCTCAATGCCAACGTATCGCAACTGACTGTAATATGACTGGTTGACCATCATCGCGGTGAAAATTTGCTCCAGGCGCGCACGCCAGAGCGCCGTCGTAGACCCATCCAGCGGATCGACACCGCCATTGCGTTGACTACGGATAATGCCTTCGATCGGTGGCGTTCGTACGACGAAATTGAGTTCTTCAACGATGAACTCAAGCTCACTCTCAACCTGGACAGCGAGTTTCTGCGCTTCCGACCGCAATAATGTCTGCGCGTTCGCAACGGACAGATCATGGGCGCGCAAAGCCCCCTGCCAGATGATCAGCGAACAAGACATCAGCGCAAAGACCGCCGATAAAACAACGATCTTAGATCGTAATGAGAGCTGTTTCAGGTATGTCAAAGCCATAGCTTCCTCATCTTAACGAGACGAGAATGACACGAACTGGTTAACACCGACCTCTGGAAACCTAATAGCGGGTTAAGCAGATCAGAAAGTTCGAGGCTATTTGCGCGGACTTTAAGGAAAGCCTGACCGGAAACAGGATGTTAATTAATAAAGACCAGACATGTAGAAGTAAAAACCTCAACGAGATCGTCAGTTCAATTAACGTTTTTGAGCTAACTTCAGGTCGCACTCAAAAAGGGAGGCTGCCGTATGGATCAGATAACATCAAAACTCGAAACGTTGATCTCGCACTATTGCTCGGACTTTTCAAGGCAGTTGCGAGAGCTTTCCGAAACACTCGATCATGCTCTGGAAGCCGGTAATATTTCCAGCGAGAGCGCCAGCGATGTATTTGGTCTTGTTCACCGCATGGCAGGCGCGGCGCATTGCATGGGCTATAAAGATATCGGCCGCGCGTTTGACGATTTTGCAAGCCGCCTTAAAAAGGCTGACACCATGCCCCAGAATGAGCTGGTGATGTGTTTGACATCCATCCGCTCAGAAGTGCGTAATATGGAAGACTTTTCTTCCAATCTGAACCCTGCCCGTTCCAAGCTTCTCCAGCGCCTGAACCTGAGCAGCTTCGATGAAGCCTGCGATGTTGGCGTGACTAACTCGGCCGAAGTTTCAGAATCTCTCCAACGCATTCTGGCGAAAGAGCGCATTCTGATCGCAGAGGATGACCCGCACGTCCGCGAAATGGTCGAAACATGCATTAAGAGCATGGGCTGCGAAAACGTGATTGTCGCCAACTCAGGCTCTGAAGTTCTGTCCTTACTGCATGCCTTTCAGCCATCGCTGATCATCACCGACTGGCATATGGAACCACTGGACGGCCATGAACTTCTCCAACTGATCCGCGGGGGCAAAGTTTCGGTCGATGAAAACACACCTGTGATCTTCTTCACGTCCGAGAAAGAAAAAGCCCAACAGCGTTTCCTGTCTCGCAGCGGCGCAAACAAAGTGCTCACCAAACCTGTTCTACCAAACGCCATCTGGACGGCCGTCGCACAAACCGTCGAGAAAAAGTACCACATTCGCAAGAAACTCAATGCTGTAGCCTAAGCGGACCAGACGCGCCTAGGCACCTCAAACAAAGCTGACTCAACATGACCAGAGATATTGATCGCTTCATTCCAATCGTCGCGCGCTATTGCGAGTCGATCCGGGATCAGTTCGAGAGCCTGAACACGCTGGCCGCCTATGGTAACTTCAGCACAGCATCTCCGGATATCGTCGCGACCAATCTTAGCGCGGAGCTTCACCGGATGGCGGGTGCCGCGCACTGTATGGGTTTTCGCAAATTTGGTACGTCGATTGCCAAAATCGACAAGAAGCTTCGCAAGGCGCTGACAAAGAATGATTTCGCTATCTCTCAGGCGCTCACTGAAGCGTCCGATATGCTGAAAGTGCTCGCTCCGACGCTGGATGAGATCACACCTGACAATTCGCGCGTCCTTCAGATCATGTCAGAACATGCTGATAGTCCAGCGGACAGCACAAATACCGACGAGCGCTTATCCGGGCTGAAAGTTATTCTCGCAGATGATGACAAGCACGTGCAGGCGGTAATGCGTGCAACGCTTGAAAACCTGGGCATTACACAGATTGAAACCACGGACTCTGGTCTGGCGCTTCTCAATCGTGCCAGCACTATCCAGCCTGACATCATCATCACAGACTGGGAAATGCAGCCGGTGTCCGGTCTCGAGCTTCTTCAATGTGTTCGCAACGGCGCCAGCCCGCTGCGCAAGGATACACCGATGATCTTCTTCACCAACGAACAAGACCATCAAGCCATGCAATCTGCTCTTCTGAACGGCGCCGACCGTTTTCTGAAGAAGCCCGTTTCACCGGAGATTCTTCGAAAGAGCATTCTCCACATTCTGGACGCGGTTGAGCCCGTCTGATTTTGCCCAAACCCGCTTTAAACGCTGAAAATCACATCCATGGTTGGAAATTTCGGCTAAACAGCGTATGAGGGCCGCTCGGAGCCTGTGTTTCGCACTGATTGCGTCAGGTTTTTCCGCTCTTCGAAAGATTATATATGTCCGCAGAAATGCAGATTGCAGCGCCTCTTGCCGCGGCTTTGCAGAAAAAAGGCTTTGATACCCTCACACCGGTTCAGGAAGCAGTTCTCTCTCCAGAGATTGGAGAACGCGACCTGCTGGTATCAGCTCAAACAGGCTCCGGCAAAACGGTAGCATTCGGTCTCGCACTCGCTAGCTCTCTTCTTGATGACGCTGACGTTCTGGGCGTGTCCGATGCGCCACTGGCACTCATCATCGCGCCGACACGCGAACTGGCGCTTCAGGTCCGCAAAGAACTTGAATGGCTTTACGAGCCGGCAGGTGGCCAGATTGCATCATGTATTGGCGGCATGGATATGCGCGACGAGCGCCGGGCGCTGTCTCGTAACCCGCATATTGTGGTTGGCACGCCTGGTCGCCTCGTCGATCACATTTCCCGTGGTTCTCTGGTCATGGACAGCCTGCGCGCGGTCGTCCTCGATGAAGCTGACGAAATGCTCAATATGGGCTTCCGTGAAGAGCTGGAAGAAATTCTGGAATCTGCGCCGGAAGAACGCCGCACGCTTCTGTTCTCCGCAACAGTTTCCAAGCCGATTGCACGCCTCGCTGAGAATTATCAGAACGACGCGATGCGTCTGAACACGATCTCCGCGCGTGAGCAGCATATCGACATCGACTATAGCGCTGTCGTCGTTGCCCCTGAAGACGTCGAGAAGGCTGTCATCAACCTACTCCTCTATCATGACGCCCCAAATGCGCTCGTCTTCTGTTCGCGGCGCGATGGTGTGAACAAGCTGACTGCACGCCTGAACAATCGTGGCTTCCCGGTTGTCGCGCTCTCGGGTGAGTTCAGCCAGAAAGAACGCAGCAACGCGCTTATGGCGATGCGTGATGGACGTGCGAAGGTCTGCGTAGCAACAGACGTCGCCGCCCGCGGCATCGACTTGCCTGGCCTCGATCTCGTCATTCACGCTGACCTTCCAAGCAATAAAGAAACGCTGCTTCACCGGTCAGGCCGGACAGGACGCGCTGGACGTAAGGGCGCTTCAGTCCTCATCGTTCCAACACGCGCACGCCGCCGCGCCGAGCGCGTCATGCGCGACGCCGATATCAAAGGCAATTGGACGCTACCGCCGACAACGGACGATATCCGCAAAAATCTGGACGCGCGCGTGCTCTCGCACCCGGCTCTGGAAGAAGGCATTGCCGACGCTGAGCGCGAACTTGTGGACGCACTTAACGCTCGCTTCGAGCCGCATCAGCTTGCTGCTGCACTGGTTCGACTCGCGCGTGCAGGTCAGGCCTTGCCTGAAGATATCGACACACCTGACGATCCTTCAAAATGGCTGCAGGACAGCCGCGACCGCAATGGTCGCACAGCAGACCGCCGTGAAGAACGCCGTCCACGCGAACGCTCTGACTTTGAGAATGGCGAATGGGTCTCTCTGGGTGTCGGACGACGCCAAAGCGCAGATCCGAAATGGCTTGTCCCTATGCTGTGCAAAAATGGCGGCTTCTCACGCGATCAGATTGGTTCGATCCGGATCAGCCCGAACGAAACCCATGTTGAACTCCGCCCGGACGCTGCAGCTCAACTGATGGATCGCGCCGGCGCAGAGCAAATCATCGACAAGAGCCTGTACGTCCAGCGTGTTTCAGGTCCTGAAGACATGACTGCACGCCAGGACGACAACGGTCCGTCTAATCGCCGCGGGAACCGCCGGGACGATGGCCCACGCGAACGCCCTGCGCGTAGAGAACGTACTGAACGTGGTGATCGCGCCGGTCGAAGCGATCGTGGCGAGCGTCGTGAACGCCCAAGTCAAAACAATTTTGACGAAAAACCATCTCGCAAAGGCCCTAAAAAGCCACGCGGGCCGAATGGTGAGAAAAAGCGCAGCCCAAAGAAGCAGTATCGCGACTAGTTCTATACACCACTAGATCTGGCGAAATGGACAGGTCACACTTCAAGTGACCGTGAAGTATTTCGCCGGATATACTCAGTTTTCTGAAGAACTGCGATTCGATCATACGAATTATTCGGAAAACACACATCCAGTTTTCAGTGATCGAATATTGAGCCTTGTTGCACACGAATTGGGTAAACGCAGCAAGACCGAAACTATTTTCTGAGAATTTTGGAACCCTTACTCGCCTCAGACTATGTTGACTTGAGTTCAACGGAAACTGTGAGGCGAAGCCAATCCTAGCCGTCAGCAAAATAAAGCACGACGCTCTCAAGCGCGGGCACACCAAGGCCGGTTACGAGGCCAGGTTTGCTGCCCCACCGATTGGTTTTTTTCTTCTTCCCACTGCGACGCCTGTCAGCCCGCTTAACGCGGGCCCGATCACGCGTGCCTCAACTTCTGCACGGGAGCTTATCGCCAGCTGAGAAAGCGTGTTTCCCAACTTCCCCCATTCCATGAAAGGACTGACTACATTGCTGAACTTCGACCTGAGAGACTTCCTCCGCACTGACACGACCAAATCCCGCACTCAAAAGCTGGAATCGGTTGCCGTCTTCGGAGCCGGGGCATGGGGAACAGCGCTGGCCATCGCATTCGCGCGCGCGGGACTGAAAGTGACGTTATGGGGAAGAAACGAGCCACAAATGCTGGCTATGGCGAAAACCCGAAAGAACCGGAAATATATCGGCGATATCACTCTGCCGCAAAATATCATTCCGACCCACTCCGTAGATACAGCCCTCGCAGACGCTGACGCGGTATTCCTCGTGGTGCCTTCAAAAGCTCTGCCGTTAGTATCGTTATCTATCTGCGACCGCATTGCTGAAGGTACGCCTGTCGTATCCTGCACGAAGGGCCTCGATCCGGAGCGTAACCAGCTTCTGACTAAGACCATTACAGACAACATTCCTCACGCAGAGCCGATGTTCCTTTCTGGTCCGAGCTTCGCCGCAGAAGTTGCCGCCGGTCAGCCGACACAAGTCGTGCTCGCTGGTGATATGGCCACCGCAGAGCTTATGTCATCGCGCCTTAGCACGCCGGCCTTCCAGGTCGAGCCAGTCGAGGACCTTGTGGGTGCGCAGATTGGTGGCCTGATGAAAAACATCATCGCCATCGCATGCGGTCTTGCCGATGGACTTGGACACGGCTCAAACACACGCGCCGCGATCATGGCACGAGGCCTTCAGGAAGCAGCCTCTCTTGCCGAAGCCATGGGCGGCTCGGCAACGACCCTGCTTGGCGTGGCCGGTGCCGGTGACCTTGCCCTCACCTGTACAGACCCTCAATCGCGTAATTACAGCTTTGGTCGCTCACTTGCTGATCCGGCGTTCAGCACGCAAAGCAAAACCTTTGAAGGTGTGAGCAGCGTTCTCAATGCTTGCAAGCTGATAGCAGGCTTCGAACTGGACGCTCCGATTAGCGCAACAGTCTGCCAGATCGTGAATGGCGAGATTGCACCCGACCAGCTCATACCATCCCTATTCAAGTCCAACGCTCCTGAGCGTGTGGACGAACTCATGGCATCATAAGGAGGCCTGAATTTATGCCTGATCTCACTCAAAAACACGTCGTACTGGCAACAGATCTCGACGGTACGTTTTTGGGAGGAACGCCCCAGCAAAAAGACGACCTGTATAATTATATTGAACAAAACAGGGAGTGGCTGGGTCTTGTCTTCGTCACAGGACGCGATCTCGATTTCATAGACGAGATTACACAGAAGGACGTCCCACGACCGGACGCCGTCATCGGTGACGTAGGCACCACAGTCGTGAGCGGTATCGACTTCTCACCAATCGACGCGGTTGAATCATGGATCGATGAACGCTGGAAAGGCGCCGATCATGCGTCCCGCATTCTCGGCGATGCGCCCCACCTCAAATTGCAGGAAGGGTTTGGCGGCCGTCGCGTGTCCTATTTCTACGAAGATGAAGCCGCAGCTAAAGTTTCGGCCGAAGCGCTCGAAGCCGAAGGCTATGACGTGCTCATGTCAGATGGCATCTATTTCGACATTCTGCCGCGCGGCGTTCAGAAGGGCCCAACGCTCAAGCAATTCATCGCAGCGCACGACCTGCCTGCACAGAAAATCCTTGTCGCGGGTGACACGCTGAACGACCGCTCTCTGTTCGAGACCGGCATGGACGGCGTCGTCGTCGCCAACGCAGAAGAAGCGCTGCTCGCGTCGATCAGCGGCCTGCCAAACGTACATTTTTCCGAATTTGACGGCGCCGGCGGCGTATTCGACGGCCTCAAACGCAAACTCGAATTTCTGGCTGAACTGGAGCTGCCAAATGTCTGATAAGATCAAGAAGTCTGATCTGGTAATCCTCTATCACCGCCAGCCGTATGAAGAGGAAGTCAAAAACGGCAAAACCGTTTTCAAAGAAAATAAGAGCCCGAACGGCATCGTTCCGACGCTCAAAAGCTTCTGCGGAAATGCTGAGAAAGGCTCCTGGGTTGCGTGGAAACAGGTCAACGCCCGTGAGCAGGCGAAATTCAATCGCTCGGTTCAGATCAACGACGAACATGGCGACTATGAAGTCATCCGAATTGCTCTGACCGCGGAACAGGTAAAATCCTTCTACCATGTGACGTCAAAGGTCGCTTTCTGGCCTATACTTCATACCTTCCCATGGCTCTTCTCTACCGAGGAAGCCGATTGGGATATCTTCAAAGAAGTGAACCGCCTATTTGCGGAAGCCGCATGTGAGCAAGTCAGTGATGACGGCCTGATCTGGATCCATGACTATAATCTCTGGATGGCGCCGCACTTCATTCGCAAGATCAAACCGAATGTGCGTATCGCCTTCTTCCACCATACGCCGTTTCCTGCCGCTGATGTGTTCAACATCCTTCCATGGCGCGAAGAGATCGTGGACAGCCTGCTGCAGACCGATCTGCTCGGTTTCCACATTCCGCGCTACTCAGAAAACTTCTGCGGCGTCGCGCGCGCACTCCGCGGTGTAGAACTGGGCGAAAAAGAACCGGTCGAGCCGCCACTGGTCTCTTCTGGCATGGCGTTGTCTGAGCCTTCTGTCACGAAGAGCATTAAGCATAACGGCCGGACGATTATGGTGGATGCATGGCCGATCGGAACCAACCCGACGCTCATCAAAGAATACCTGTCGCGTTATGATGCAGGCGAACGGGTCGCGCAGATCAAAAATGAAATTGGCGATCAGCATTTCATCATCTCTGTCGGGCGCGTCGACTATACAAAGGGTGCCAAACAGCTGCTCGAGGCCTTTCAGCGCCTTCTCGCCCGCCGTCCTGAATTACGCGGTAAGGTAAAACTCATGTTGGTGTGCGCAGCAGCCGCCAAGAACATGACGATTTATCAGAAAGCGCAAAAAGAGATTGAGCGCCTCGTTGGCGCGATCAACGGGGAGTATGGCACGCTCGGATGGACGCCGATTATGCTATCCATGCGGCCAATTCCGTTTGCTGAACTGGTTCCGTATTTCCGGGTTGCAGACACATGCTGGATTACACCAATCCGCGATGGACTGAACCTCGTCGCGAAGGAATACATCGCAGCAAAACAAGGTGGTCCCGGTGCCCTCGTTCTATCCGAATTCGCGGGCGTTGCGGTGGAGATGCCGGATGCGATTCTCACAAATCCATACTCTGCACAGAGCATGGACGAGGCAATTGATCGCGCAGTGGATATGTCCAAGGAAGAGCGTCTCGAGCGAAGCAAATCGCTGCTAAACACGGTAGAGAAATGGGACATCAATTTCTGGTCCGACCACGTCCTCAAACTCTTTAACCAGCTCAAGAAGACTAAACTTCGCGCGCTCAAAGGAGGTAAGGCGGACGAGGCAGCCTGATCTGCCTCTTCGCAAAGCATTATGGCTACGCTCACACTGTTAGACTGGAGTGTGATCGCGGGGTATTTCGCGATCGTGATCGTAATTGGCTGGGTCGTCAGCCGTAATATGAAAAGCGGAGAGGATCTGTTTCTTGCAGGTCGCTCTCTGGGTTTCGCGACGATCGGGTTCTCGCTCTTCGCATCAAATATCTCCAGTACGACACTGATCGGCGTGAGCGGCCAGGCTTATGCGTCCGGTATTTCAGTTGCCAGTTACGAGCTTATGGCGGGCATCCTGCTCGCCATTATGGCCTTTACGACCATTCCCGTTTTCCTGCGCATCCGGATCACCACTATCCCGGAATTCTTTGGGCGACGCTTTGGCCCCACGGCCCAGAGATACTTCTCGGGCGTCACACTTTTCCTGACCGTTTTTGTAGATATGGCCGCCAGCGTTTATGCGGGCGTTGTGGTTCTGCAGGCGTTCTTCCCTGCCATTCCGTTCGTGCCTATGTGTATCGCGCTGGCTGCCTTTGCTGGCTTGTATACTGCGGCGGGCGGGCTTCGTGCGGTCGTCTACACCGACGTGCTGCAAGCCATTGTTCTGTTGATCGGCGCCGCAGGCATCACATACGCCGTTTTCAGCCAGTTCGGATTTGACTGGAATACGGCCCAGGCCTCTCTGCCAGATGGCCATTTATCAATTGTTCGCCCTGCTGATGACGCCGCCCTGCCATGGCCGGGTCTCATCCTTGGTGTGCCCATTCTTGGCTGGTTCTACTGGTCATCCAACCAATATGTCATGCAGCGCGTACTCGGCGCGAAAGACATGGAGCAGGCGCGCCGCGGCGCGAGTTTTGCCGGTCTTCTAAAAATCCTGCCGGTGTTTGTAATGGCCATCCCTGGCGCCCTCGCCTTCTCGCTCATTCCGGGCCTTGAGAATAGTGACCTCGTCTTTCCGACACTGATCGCAGACTTCCTTCCAGCGGGCATGACCGGCCTTGTTCTGGCTGGCTTGATCGCGGCCATTATGTCTACCGTCGACTCGACCTTGAACTCGGCCTCTACGCTGATGCTGTATGACTTTCTGAAGGTCTCCGAAAAGAACTGGAGCGAGAAGAAAATCCTCAATGCAGGCCGTATGACCACCGCCGGCCTCATCACCATTGCAGCACTCTGGCCATTGGTGATCCGGGAATTTCCGGGCGTTTTCGGATATATCCAGCAGGTGTTCGGCTATGCTGTTCCACCGGTAGTCGCTGTGATGACACTCGCCTTGTTCTGGAAGGGCGTCACCGGTCGCGCCGCCATTGCAACATTGATCATTGGACATCTGATCGGCGCGGCCACATTCGCCTACCGGGCATGGTGCGTCAGCACTGGCACACCGGATGTCCTGCCGCACTTCCTGATGCTCTCAGGCTATACAACCATCTTCCTAGTCATCCTGTGTGCAGGGATCAGTTTCGCAGACAAGAAATCCATGCTTCCAACCACCGACAATGTCTGGAAACTGTCAGATCTCAATCCTATGAGAGACCGCAAACTGCTATTCGACTATCGCTTGCATGCGCCACTCGTTCTGATTGCCTGTCTTTTCGTGATCTGGCTGTTCCGCTAACCGCCTCAATGGAAGTCGCGGCTATAGAATAGCTTCTTCGCCTGTTCCCGCGGATGGCGCGCACCCGTACCATAAGCAGCATGACGCGCCTTCTGTAGCTCGTATGTGACCTCTTCAGGCAGAGGCCGCCCTGTGACCTGCTTCTTATCCTTTGGCTGGACGGGCACAGGCTTCTTCACTTCATCTGCGTTCGAATAAGTCGGATCAATCTGATCATCGGCGCGCGCAGAATAGCCAAGCGTATCCAGCATCCATGAGAGATCTTCTATCACCGCCGACATGACATGCGTGACGATGCCTTCGCGCTGCAAACGCCCTCTGATACGCAGAAGGCGCCCCGCCATAACCTCCTTGCGATACTGCTCGAATGTCTTCGGCCAGACCACAGCATTTGCCGTGCCCGTCTCGTCCTCAAGGGTCACAAAGATCACCCCACTTGCCGTGCCGGGGCGCTGACGGGTAATCACAAGCCCGCATACCGTCACATAGGCGCCATCCTGCGTGTCACGCAGCTGGGATGTAGGCAGGAATCGCCCGATATCAGGCCGCAAAAGCTTTACCGGATGCTCTCTCAGTGTGAGGCGCATGGCGACATAGTCTTCAAATACCTCTTCGCGCGTATCCATGACAGGCAGAATAACGGGGCCATCTTCCAGTCCTTCACCGGTATCGCGGAAAAGAGGGAGCGGCTTGTCTCCACCGAGCCCCTGAACTTCCCACAGCGCGTCACGCCTCGTCAGACCATATTCGGCAAAGGCATCAGCGCCCGCCAGTTTAGACAGCGCCGGACGCGAAAGCCCTGCCCGTCGCCAGATGGCTTCAATGCTGCGATAGCCATTGCCACGAGCAGAGGCTAGCCAGAGGCCATCCTCCTCGGAAAAACCTTTGATCTGCCGAAAGCCGAGCCGTACCGCCAGAGAACCATCCCCGACAGGCTCCAGCACATTCTCCCAATAGCTGTGCTCAGCGCAGACCGGCAGCACTTTCACCCCATGGCTACGCGCATCGCGGATAATCTGCGCAGGCGCATAGAACCCCATGGGCTGGCTGTTCAAAAGCGCACAGCAGAAGACCTCCGGATGGTGGCATTTGATCCAGCTGGACGCATATACCAGCAAGGCAAACGAGGCGGCATGGCTCTCTGGAAAGCCATATCCGGAAAATCCCTCAAGCTGGTTGAAGCAATTCTGCGCGAATTCCAGATCATAGCCGCGATCCAGACAGCCCTTCATGAAGCGCTCGCGGAAATTTTCGACAGACCCCGGTCCGCGAAAACTGCCCAGCGCACGCCTCAGGGCATCTGCCTCCGAGGCGGTAAATCCGGCAGCAATCTGAGCAATCTGCATAGCCTGTTCCTGAAACAAAGGCACACCCAGCGTCTTACCCAATGCAGGCTTCAAATCATCCGAAGGATAGACCACCGCCTCCTCACCTCGCCTGCGCTTTATGTAAGGGTGCACCATATTGCCCTGAATGGGCCCCGGCCGAATGATCGCGACCTCAATCACCAGATCATAAAAGCAGCGCGGCCTCATACGCGGCAAAAAATTCATCTGCGCACGGCTTTCCACCTGAAACACACCGATCGTATCTGCCTCACACAGCATATCGTAGATGGCCGGGTCTTCCTTGGGTAAAGTCGCCAGCGTGTAATCCTCACGCTTCCACAGCTTCAGAAGGTCAAACGCCTTTCGAATACAGGTCAGCATGCCCAGCGCCAGCACATCCACCTTCAACATGCCCAGAACGTCGATATCGTCCTTATCCCATTCGATCACCGTCCGGTCCTGCATGGCGGCGTTCTCAATCGGGCAGAACTCGTCGAGCCGGCCGCGCGTAATCACAAAGCCCCCAACATGCTGTGAGAGGTGTCTTGGAAAGCCAATAATCTCCGAAGTCAGTTCCAGCGTCATACGAAGCCGCTGATCGGTGATGTCGAGCCCTGCGGCTTTGGCACGCTCATTACTGATCCCGCTCTCTGACCAGCCCCAGACTTGCGAAGACAGCGCACTCACCACATCCACCGACAAGCCCATCGCCTTACCCACCTCACGTATGGCAGCGCGACTGCGAAAGTGGATCACTGTCGAGCAAAGCGCCGCGCGGTGACGGCCATACTTCTCGAACAGGTGCTGAATAACCTCTTCACGGCGCTCATGCTCAAAATCCACGTCGATATCCGGCGGCTCGTTTCGCGCCTCGGAGATGAACCGCTCAAATACCATCGTGATCATATCCGGCGAGGCTTCCGTAACGCCCAGCGCATAACAGACAACCGAGTTCGCTGCACTGCCACGCCCCTGACAGAGAATACCGCGACTGCGCGCAAACTCGACGACATCATGCACGGTGAGAAAATATCGGGCATAATCGAGGTCACCGATCAGCTTCAGCTCTTTCTCGACAAGCCCGCGCACATGAAGCGGCACACCATCGGGATAGCGGCGCTTCAGCCCGGCCTCGGTCAGCATACGCAAGCGCTTATCCGGCGCGACACCGTCCGTGACTTCATCCGGATACTCATACTTCAACTCATCGAGAGAGAACCGGCATCTGTCTGCAATACGCTCTGCATTCGCCAGCGCCTGTGGCCAGTCATGATATAGCCGCCGCATCTCGAATTCTGATTTCAATCTGCGTTCGGCATTGCGCTGCGCCAGTTGCCCCAGCTTGTCGATCGTCGTCTTTTCGCGAATACAGGACAGGACATCCGCAAGCCGCACACGCGCGGCCTTATGCATGAGCACATTTCCGAGCGACACTAGCGGCAGCTCTGCACGTCTGGCAAAACGCGCGGCCTCTCTGAAGCGGGCATCGTCTTCGCCGTTATAGCGCGGCACCAGCCCGATAAAGACATGGTCAGGAAAAGCCTTCGCCAACGTCTTCCCTATGCGAGAAGCCTGCTTTTGGTCTGGCACAATCAGAACCGAGCCTTCGCCATACTCCAACACATCAGAAAGATGCAGCTCGCAGCTTCCCTTTTCGCTGCGGCGTTTGCCTGTCGTCAGCAGCCTGCAGAGGCGACCATAGGCCTCGCGATTTTCAGGATATGCGAGGATTTCCGCACCGTCAGACAGCACTAGCCGTACGCCCACGATATAGCGCACACCGATTTCCTTCGCCGCCGCATGCCCGCGCACAATACCTGCAAAGCTATTCCGGTCTGTCACGGCGATAGCCGACAGGCCGAGCTCGCGCGCACGTATCACCAGTTCTTCAGGGTGTGATGCTCCTGTCAGAAAAGTGAAATTGCTGATGGCATAGAGTTCTGCATAGCTCATGCGAAACACCCTGCCAGATACCATGAAGCAGGCTGTGCCCCCGGATAGGTCAGCAGCCAGAAGCGAGGCCCCTCTTCTGTCTGCACACGCCAGTAATCGCGCGTCCGCAAATCGCGGTCCTGCCACCATTCCGGCGTATAGCGTTCCGGCCCGCTCGCCGCTTCCACATGATAAGTGTCACGCTTCCAGACAAAACTTTGCGGAGGCCTGCCGGGCTTTTCCACCTCCAGCGGTTCTGCTTCCTGAAACAGAAGCACCGGGCGCTCATCGCGATCTGATATCCACCCTGCACCTGCCGCACCGCGCGTCGCCTCCGTCACAGAAAACCGCCGTGGCGGCAAATGCGCATTACGCGGCAGAAACCGCTCGATCCGGTCAAAGCCAAGCCGGTTTCCGAGCGTCGAGATCAGCTGCGCCGTTGCATCTGTTTCCGCGTCAGCATGTTCCAGCACCATCTGGCGGTTACGCACCGGCTCAACCTGTTCGGCAGACAGGCGAAACCAGTCCGCACCGAACTGGATTTTCAGCTTTCCGAGCGGATGTGTGAACTGGCTCACAATACTGGCTGGCGTATCACACGGCTTGGCAAAGCCGACATCCAGCACATGGTCTCCGGTATCGACGCAGCGCACGATCAGCGAGAACTGACGCGCGCCCATCACTTTGTCCCTCAAGCGTGCGCAGACCTGTTCGGCAAGACGCTTGAGTACTTCCTGAAGGTCACTCACCAGCCCGATAGGCTCTGGCAGGCTCATACGTGCCGCATAGCTCGGTTCAAGAGCGCTCTGCTCCACCGGATCGGGCCGGTAGCCTGTCAGCGCAGAGAGGGCATTCACAACTTCGATGCCATAGCGCCGCGCAAGATCGGCAGGCCTGATCGCATAGAGATCGCCCACTGTTTTAAAGCCTGTACGCTTCAGCTCCTGACGTCTCGCTTCCGGACAATCGAGCGCCTCTATCGGCATGGACGCGATGACAGCCTTTACCTGACCTTGAGGTGCAATCTGCAACGTTCCGTCACCAAAACGCGCAAGCGCCCAGGCTGCCGCCCGCGTATCTGCAATCCCGATACGGGAGGTGAGCTGCATATCCGTCAGAGCTTCGGCAATATGCTCCGCCATAGCCCGCTCGCCATCGAAAAGATGCGAGACACCGGCAATGTCCAAAAGCAGCGCCTCGGGCGGCTGCAGCGCTACAGATGGAGAGAACTGATCTGCCCAGCGACGCAGCGCATATAGAAACGCCTGTTCACGCGGTGGATCAGCAGGCTCGCTCAGAAGCACAGGGCAGATCGCCCGCGCATCCGGAAGGCTTTGCCCTTCGGTCACACCAGCCTGCACAGCGAGCGCGTTAGCGTGCGTGACACGCCATGCACTCTTCTGCTCGGCAATAATCGCGAATGGACCCTCTGTGCGCGCATCCCCCTTACGGACAAGCCGCTCAAGCGGCAGATGCGGAAGCCAGAGACACAAGACCCGGCGCATTTTCGCCTCTCACCCGATTAGTATATCGAACGCGCCAGCTTCCACGCTGACCGTCCTTGCTTTTTGTTATGTCCCACCTGGCCGGATAATCCCGGTTATTCTGTGCGTCACACTGCCAGCGCATATGCGCTGCCGAGGTCTGTGCCCGGCCCGCAAGCATTGCGAGCCCCAGTGCGCCGCCTTCTTCTGCAGCAATCTGCAGACGCCGGCTCTCACGCAGATCAGGCCCGTCACCAAGCTCCATCACGACACACCCTGCCCCGCGATGGCGTAGCGCCTGCTCACCCGCCCAGAGTACATCTGCGCGGTTCAGCCCCCGCACCATTATCAGCCGTGAGGGATCAAAGAATGCGGCCAGACCGTCAGGGTTCAGTGTCGCACGCTGGCCTTTATAGCCCACCCAGATCACCGGTCCCTCGACCAGCCCTACCAGACAGGCCACAAAGCCAAGCGAACCATTGCCACACACTTCATGCAGCTTGCCTCTGGCTACAAAGACGCCATCTTCCAGCCTGACGCTGGCATGACGACCGGGCTCGAAAACCATTCCCCGATCTGCATATTTAAGGTCCGTATTACTCATTATGTTCTTGTTATGTTCTTTTCTTGCGTAACGAGTCAAGCTAGGGTTTCTGCCCTTTTCGCTTTTCCACACAAACATGTGAGACGCCCCTCAAAGCCCCGAAAACACGGGCCGCGCAAAAGAATTGCGCCTATGCCTTCAAAGCATGTCGCTCTGAGGCAAATAAATTCGACATGAAGCCCAAGTTTTTGGTTTATTTGTCGCTTACATGGGGATAGCACCCTATCTAACCTTTCTTGGGGAGAGGTCCGGATGACCGCCATACGGCCACCGGATTTAAGAAACAAAGGAGAACCCGAATGAGTGTCATTACCACTCACAAGGACGGAGAAGTCCTGGTAATCGTTTCCAACAACCCACCAGTGAACGCGCTCGGACAAGCTGTCCGTGCTGGCCTGCAAGCTGGTATCGAAGAAGCACTGGCTGATGACTCCGTGAAGGCAGTCGTGATCCGCTGCGACGGCCGCACATTCTTTGCTGGCGCAGACATCACTGAATTCGGCAAGCCACCGGTTCCTCCTTCCCTGCCAGACGTGATCAACGCAATCGAAGCCAGCACGAAGCCTGTTGTTGCAGCCATCCACGGCACAGCTCTTGGCGGCGGTCTCGAAGTCGCTCTTGGCTGTCACTACCGCGTTGCAGCCAAATCTGCGAAGCTCGGTCTGCCTGAAGTAAATCTCGGCATTCTGCCAGGCGCAGGCGGCACACAACGCCTTCCACGCGTTATCGGCGTTGCAGAAGCGCTGAACATGATCGTTACTGGTAAGCCGATCAAAGCGTCCCGCGGCGCTGAGAACGGCCTTGTCGACAAGCTGGTTGATGATGCTGACCTCGAAGCAGAAGCAATTGCATTTGCTAAGTCTGTTGCCGGCTCGGCTGACCTGCCACGCACAAGCGAACGCACAGACAAGCTGAAAGAAGCAGCGGCTGATCCGTCCGTCTTCTCTAACTTCCTTGAGAAGAATGGTCGCAAGATCCGCGGTTACGAAGCTCCGATCGCATGTATCGAAGCTGTCAAAGCAGCTGTGAACCTGCCAATCGAAGAAGGCCTTCAGAAAGAGCGTGAGCTCTTCATGAAGCTGGTTTCCGGCACACAATCTGCTGCTCTGCGTCACGCATTCTTCGCTGAGCGCGCAGCATCCAAAATCGACGATATCCCTAAGGATACACCGCTGATCGACATCAAGAAGGTCGGTATTCTCGGCGCTGGCACCATGGGTGGCGGCATCGCGATGAACTTCCTCTCTGCTGGTATTCCGGTCACCATCCTTGAGCGCGAAGAAGCAGCTCTGGAACGCGGCGTCGGCATCATCCGCAAGAACTATGAGAACTCTGCAAAGCGCGGTCGCATGACTGAAGAGCAGGTCGAGAAAGCTATGTCGCTTCTCACACCTACGCTCAAAATGGACGACCTTGGTGATTGTGACCTCGTGATCGAAGCTGTCTTCGAGCTGATGTCCATCAAGAAAGACGTCTTCGGCAACCTCGATAAGGTTGTGAAGAAAGGTGCAATCCTCGCATCTAACACGTCTTACCTGAACGTCGACGAGATCGCAGCGTGCACATCACGTCCGGAAGATGTTGTGGGTCTCCACTTCTTCTCTCCTGCGAACATCATGAAACTTCTCGAGATCGTTCGCGGCGAGAAAACATCCGACACGGTTCTGGCGACCTCTATGGCTCTGGCCAAGAAGATCGGCAAAGTCGCTGTTGTTGCGGGTGTATGCCACGGCTTCATCGGCAACCGCATGCTGGCCAAGCGTCAGCAACAGGGCCAGCAAATGCTGCTCGAAGGTGCTAAGCCTTGGGATTGTGACCGCGTTCTCACTGAATTCGGCATGCCTATGGGGCCATTCCAGATGGCTGACCTTGCCGGTCTTGACATTGGCTGGGATCCGGAAAAGACCTCTTCTTCCACAGTTCGCGAAGTGCTTTGCGAACGTGGCCGTCGCGGTCAGAAAACCGGCAAAGGCTTCTACGACTATGACGAAGCTCGCCGTGGCACACCGTCTGCAGAAACCGAAGAGATCATCAATTCCTTCATCAAAAAGTCCGGCAACACACCACGCCAGATCGACGATCAGGAAATCCTCGAGCGTCTGCTCTACCCGATGGTCAATGAAGGCGCGAAAATCCTCGAAGAAGGCATGGCTCAACGTGCGTCAGACATCGATGTTGTCTGGATGAACGGTTATGGCTGGCCTCCTTACACAGGCGGCCCGATGTTCTGGGCGGACACTGTCGGCCTCGACGTAATTCTGGCTGGCCTTGAGAAGCATGCTGACAAGTTCGGCGACGAAGTCACCATCTCTCAGCTTCTCCGCGACAAGGTCGCTAAAGGCGAGAAATTCAACTGAGCTGACGGTCAGTTTCAAACATCCAGAGAAGGCCCGCCATTGCGCGGGCCTTTTTCTTTGCCCCCTGCCTTTACGTCACGGATTGATCAGGCGCGAAATTTCCCCAACACTTTCCGCGCACGTAAAGACAAACACCATACGGGGAAGAAACGATGCCTGAAGCTTATATTATTGATGCCTGCCGGACACCTCGCGGCGTGGGCAAGGTCGGAAAAGGCGCGCTTGCCGAATTCCATCCTCAACATCTGGGCGCGACGGTTCTCAAAGCCCTTGCCGAGCGCAACAATCTGAAGACGGAAGAAGTCGATGACATTATCTGGGGCACATCTTCCCAGCGCGGCAAGCAAGGCGCGGACCTTGGCCGTATGTCTGCTCTACTCGCGGGATATGACCTCAAAGCCTCCGGCGTGACCCTCGACCGTTTCTGCGGCTCCGGCATCTCTACCGTGAACATGGCTGCCGCCTCTATTATGTCTGGCATGGAAGACCTCGTCATTGCAGGCGGCACGGAAATGATGAGCTACACCGCCTCCAGCGCAGAGCCAGGCAAACTTCCGCTTCTGGACGCTGACAACCCTGCCCTTCGCGCCCTGCGCCCACAGTCCAATCAGGGCGTCTGTGCAGACGCGATTGCAACCATGGAAGGTATCACCCGCGAAGACACTGAAGCCCTCGCTGTAGAGAGCCAGAAACGCGCTGCACGCGCCATCGAAGAAGGCCGTTTCGAAAAATCGCTCGTACCCGTCTATCACGAGGATGGCAGTGTCGCGCTCGACAAGGAAGAATTCCCACGCCCTAGCACGACCATGGAAAGCCTTGCTGGCCTCAAGCCTGCCTTCACCATGCTCGCGGACATTCCCGTCGATGAAGACGGCAACACATATCGCTCGCTGATCAACAAGGTGTATCCGGACCTCGACATTCAGCACATCCACCATGCGGGCAACTCATCCGGCGTTGTTGATGGCTCAGGCGCGGTTCTGCTCGCCTCTCCGTCTTACGCCGAAAAGCAAGGCTGGAAGCCACGCGCAAAAATCGTCGCGATGGCGAATATGGGCGACTGCCCGACCCTCATGCTGAACGCACCGGTTGCCGCGGCTAAAAAAGTGCTCGGCAAAGCGGGTCTCACCAAAGACGATATCGATGTCTGGGAGATCAACGAGGCGTTTGCCGTCGTCGCTGAGAAGTTCATCCGTGATCTAGAACTGGACCGCGAGAAAGTGAACATCAATGGCGGCGCGATGGCACTCGGTCACCCGATTGGTGCAACAGGCTCAATGCTCATCGGCACAGCTCTGGACGAGCTGGAACGCTCTGGCGGCCGCTATGGTCTCGTTACCATGTGCGCCGCTGGCGGCATGGCACCAGCCATCGTAATCGAGCGTATGTAATCAGGCATATCAGCAAAGCCTGCGGCTTTGCATCTGTTCAGCACGGCGTTTGGGTGAAAGCTCAGACGCCGTGTTTTTATCTGAATGCTCAAATCCATTCAGCGGCAGACCTGCCGTCGGGCCTTGCCCGCCTGCCGGAGCCGCTGTGCGGCGTGAGGCAAATGACGAAAAGCTTTCGTGGAAACGATAGAGGCTCAGGAAAACAGCCCTGAGCGCGATCCATCGCGAAGGGACAACCAATTTTGAGCTCAAAACCATACAGCGGCAGACCTGCCGTCGGGCTTTGCCCGCCCGGCCGGAGCCGCTGTGCGGCGTGAGGCAAATCAGACAAAAGTTTTCCTAAAATCGATTCACTGGATCGATTTTGAATTTTTGATTTCAAAAATTCAGGAAAACTGGTGCGGGCAGCCGGACTTGAACCGGCACGACCAAACGGTCAACGGATTTTAAGTCCGGCGCGTCTACCAATTCCGCCATGCCCGCAACAGGCGACCTTATTATCGGACTCGGAAGAGAATGTGCAGCCCCTTTTCTGAAAAAGGCGCTGCACACTGAATAATTTTTACTCGACGCGTTCGAAAATCGCAGCGAGGCCCTGACCACCACCAATACACATGGTTTCGAGGCCGTATTTCGCTTCGCGGCGATCCATTTCACGCAGGAGCGTCGTGAGAATACGAACGCCTGTCGCGCCAACCGGGTGACCGAGCGAGATACCCGAACCGTTTACGTTGATGCGGTCGAAGTCGTCGCCTTCGAGGCCCAGCGCTGTCGTGCAGCCAAGAACCTGAGCCGCGAACGCTTCGTTGAGCTCGATCAGATCCATGTCAGCAAGCGTAAGACCAGCACGCTCAAGCGCGCCGAGGCTGGACTTAACAGGGCCAATACCCATGACAGCCGGACCAACACCCGCAAGGCCCCATGACTTCATGCGAGCCATTGGTTTAACGCCGTGTTTTTCAGCCATTTCGCGCGTCATGATGAGACACGCAGCTGCGCCATCATTCTGCCCAGAGGCGTTACCAGCAGTAACGGTAGACTCCGGATCAATCTTGGAGCGGATCGCACGGAGCTTCGTCAGAGACTCAAGGTTTGAGTCGTGGCGGATGTGCTCATCCTTATCGACAACGATGTCGCCCTTACGGTTCGGCACGGTGATCGGCACAATCTCTTCCGCGAACTTGCCTTCAGCTTCAGCCGCAGCCGCACGCTTGTGCGAACGAACTGCGAGCTCGTCCTGCGCTTCACGGGACACATTGTATTCCTTGCGAAGGTTCTCGGCAGTTTCGATCATACCGCCTTCGACAGGATAGTTGTCACCGCCAGCTGTGATACGGCCACGTGTCAGACCGTCATGCATCATCACGCCTGGCGCGCCCGCGCCCCAGCGCATATCCACGCTGTAGAAAGGCGCGCGAGACATGGACTCAGCACCGCCCGCGATCACACAATCCATACCGCCGGAAGCAACCTGCATCACACCATTGATCACAGCCTGAAGGCCAGAACCGCAGCGACGGTCGATCTGATAGCCACACGCTGTGACTGGCAGACCAGCATTCAGAGATACCACGCGACCGAAAGCTGGTGCGTCCATTGTCGGATAGCAGTTGGCGAAGAGCACATCTTCAACCAGCTCGCTCGGAAGCTTTGTTGTTTCCATGATCTGCTTCACGACCGCAGTCGCAAGCTTTTCAGGAGCTACATTCTTGAACCCGCCAGCAAACGCGCCAACCGGCGTGCGAAGCGGCTCACAAATTACAACGTCTCTCATCTCATCGTCCTCGATTTATTTGTTCAGGGTCCGGCCGCGTTCTGTGACGGCTTTGCGCGCTTCCTCTACGCTTTCTGCTGACACGCTTTCCGCGTGTTCAGCGGACCGGCGAATTTCCTCCTTCAGCGCGTCTCCGAACGGCATTGCGAAGCCGTCATCAATGAGCGCCTTGTATTTTTTCAGCAGCACAGGCTGCGTCTTCGTCATGTCTTCAGCCATTTGTAGGGCTGCAGGCACCAGTTCATCCGGCTGATAAACGCGGTTCACAAGGCCCCAGCGCTCTGCTGTCTCAGCATCAAGGAAGTTACCTGTGAAAGAGAGTTCTTTGGCGCGGGACGTACCAATCAGACGGCAGAGCTTCTGGGAAAGCCCCCAGCCTGGAACGATGCCGACATGCGCGTGCGTGTCAGCGAAACGTGCGTTGGTAGACGCAAGCAGCACGTCACACATCAGCGCCAGCTCGAAACCGCCCGTGATGGCATAGCCGTTGATTGCGCCAATGATCGGCCACGGATAGTTGCCGAGTGATTTCGCCATATCAATGTTGCCGCCGTCAGCACCCAGCGCAAAACCGGTCTGACCGGCTTCTTTCAGGTCGACGCCCGCGGTGAACGCCTTATCGCCAGAACCGGTAAGAACAACAGCGCGAATGCTCTCGTCTTCAGCCAGCGTATCGAATGTTTCGCAGATCGCTTCACGCAGCGCGCGGCTGAGTGCGTTACGAGCTTCAGGACGGTTCAGCGTAACAAGCGCAACTGCGCCTTTCTTCTCAACAAGAATGACGTTTTCAGACATGCAGTCTCCCCTCGACAGAATTTATATTGTGCTTTGCAGCGTCAATGAGCGTAGCGCCGCGTCAGGTCAAGTGTAGCGACCTATTCTAATCGCCCGCAACCGGCTCAAAGCCGGCATCTGTGATCATTTTCGCTACGGCTTGCATTGCAGCATCCAGCGCGTTCTCGTCAGCAGACCGGACGACAATATTCACGCCGCTATCCTTCGGGCCGCCATACCATGGGTAAGATCCGATAGATGTATCCGGATGGTCCTCTGCGACTTTGCTCAGATAGGCCGCGACATCGCCCTCACGCATGCCTTTAGCGCGCAGATTGGCTGATTTGATCACCTCGCCGCCCTCAAGACGCGGCCCGACATCTTCGAGCATGGCGCGCGCGATAGACGGCACGCCGGCCATGACGAACACATTGCCAAGCTGGAAGCCCGGAGCACCGGACACAGGATTTTTGATGAGAGACGCACTGTCAGGAATACGCGCCATACGCATGCGCGCCTCAGTCAGTTCAACGCCTGTCTGCTCATACCGCTCGCGAATGATCGCCAATGCGTCATCACGCACGTCAATCGGGTCACCGAACGCCCCGGCAACGCAGTCAGCAGTGATGTCGTCATGAGTTGGGCCAATGCCGCCCGTTGTGAACACATAGTCGTATGCCTCACGCAACGCGTTCACAGCGGCAACGATCGCGCTCTCATCATCTGACACAATCCGCGCTTCAGCGACCTGAATGCCAATCGGGGCGAGGAAACCGGCAATGTTCTGAAGGTTGATGTCGCGCGTCCGACCGGACAGCAATTCATCACCAATGAGCAGAACAGCCGCAGTCTTTCGTTGAGTCATGATGGTTTCGTCCCATATGTGTAGTGACACGTATTAAGTTTGGCGGATAACGACGCACAATCAGAGATACTGTGATATAA
>NZ_JARGNT010000002.1:0-6253 GCF_029210165.1 Ponticaulis sp. | reverse complement strand
GACACGTATTAAGTTTGGCGGATAACGACGCACAATCAGAGATACTGTGATATAAAGCGCCCGCATACTTAACAAGGAGCCCATGTTGGAAATCGAAGCTGACCTCGTAAAACGCGTAGACGGAATCCGGATTCATACGCCGGAAGACTTTGAAGGCATGCGTAAAGCAGGTCGCGTCGCCGCTTCATGTCTCGATATGCTGGTTCCTGAAGTCAAGCCGGGTGTCACGACGGGTCACCTCGATGATCTGATCCGCGAGTTTGTTCTCGATAGTGGCGCGGCTTCTGCGACCATCGGCTATCGCGGGTATCGTCACGCATCCTGTATTTCTCACAACCATGTGGTTTGCCACGGCATTCCGGGCGACCGCGTGCTGAAGGAAGGCGACATTGCCAATATTGACGTGACTGTCGTCGTCGACAGCTGGCATGGTGACACGTCGCGCATGTATGGCGTTGGCGAGGTCAAACGCCGCGCAAGCCGCCTGATGGACCTTACTTATCAAGCCATGATGGCAGGTATCGAGGCTGTGAAGCCGGGTGCACGCGTCGGCGATATCGGCGCAGCAATTACCGAGCTCGCTCACAAGAATCGCCTTTCCGTTGTTGAAGACTTCTGCGGCCACGGCCTCGGTCAGGTCTTCCATGATGAACCGAATGTGGTTCACTCTGCACGCGCTGGAACAGGCGCAGAATTGCGCCCTGGCATGTTCTTCACAATCGAACCGATGCTGAACCTCGGCAAGAAAGACACCTACATCCTGAATGACGGCTGGACGGCGGTAACACGGGACAAGTCGCTCTCCGCCCAGTTTGAACATTCCATTGCGGTGACGGAAGACGGATATGAAATCTTCACCACGTCCCCAGCTGGTCTCCACACGCCTCATACGGCGTAAGTCCTGATCAGAGTTCTGCGATGAAGGATGCGCCTGGACCTCCCCTGTTTCCTGAACCGAGTTCATCGCAGAAGCCGGAAAAAGACGTTCCGCACTATCACGGTCATAGAGACCGCCTGCGCCAGAAGTTCGTTGAAACAGACGGCGCAGGGCTGGCTGACTATGAAATGCTGGAGCTGCTTCTATGCGGCTTCATTCCCCGAAAAGACGTAAAGCCCATCGCCAAGCGCCTGCTCGCGCGCTTCGGCTCACTCTCTGCAGTGTTCGCTGCATCCCCGAAAGCGCTTCAGTCAGTCGATGGGATAGGCGAAACGCTGTCTATTTATCTCAAGACGGTTCATCACCTTCATTTGCGGGCAACGGCGCAGGAGCTGAACGGGCGGGAAGTGCTCTCTTCATGGCAGAAGGTGCAGGACTATGTTCGTGTTCGCCTCCAACACGACGAGATCGAATCGTTTAGGGTTCTGTTTCTTGATCGGAAAAACTGTCTGATCAGTGACGAAGAACTCGGCCGTGGCACCGTCGATCACGCACCAGTTTACCCACGGGAAATTGCCAAACGGGTTCTCGAGCTTTCCTCAAGTTCAATTATTCTCGTCCATAATCATCCAAGTGGAGATCCGACACCATCTCGCGCGGATATTAGTATGACGAGAGAAATCATAGATGTTCTGGACTCTCTGGAAGTACAGGTGCACGATCATCTTGTTGTTGGACGACAAGGCGTTACCAGCATGCGTGCTTCAGGTCTGATCTGACACAATAGCTGCCGCCTTTCAGGCGAATTGGCTTGCGTGTGGAAGATTTGAGAGTAACGTCCACGCTGCACATGAATATACTAAACAACACCGAAGTTGTCGGGGAGGACAATTAATGAGTGATTCAACGGCTGCGCCGAGCGCAGGCCATATCTCCGGATACGGGTCACGGCCTTATAGAACCTATGTTCTGCTGGCGCTGACATTCATCTACACTCTGAACTTTATTGACAGAACACTCATCACGGTTGTCGCTCAACCCCTGATGAACGAACTGAACCTGTCTGACGGCCAGTTCGGCTTCCTCTACGGCCCTCCATTCGCGATTTTCTATGCTCTGATGGGCATCCCGCTCGCCATGTGGGCGGACCGCGCCAACCGCGTGATGGTCATAACCATCTGTGTGGTCGTCTGGTCTCTGATGACGGCTTTCTGCGGTTTCGCATCGAGCTTCATCTGGCTCATTATTTTCCGTATCGGTGTTGCTATCGGTGAAGCAGGCGGCACCCCTCCGGCGAACTCGATCATCACGGATTATTATCCTGTCAAAAACCGCGCGAACGCCATCGGCATCTATTCGATGGGCGTCACACTCGGCGCGGTTCTCGCGCAGGTGTTCGGTGGCATGATCCTCGGCATCACAGGCCCTGAGTTCGGTTCATGGCTTGATTCCATTGGTATTGGCGGGCTGTTCTCGTTCCTCGACTGGTCACAGATTTCCGGATGGCGCATCGCGTTCGTCATTGTGGGCGCACCGGGAGTTATTATCGGCCTGATCCTCTGGCTCACAGTCAAAGAGCCGCCACGTGGCTACTCCGAAGTCCCTGGCTCCCACACCAACGCCAAGACCGGCCTTATGGAAGGCTTCAAAGAAATCTCTAAGAAGCCGACATTCTGGTGGGGCGCGATGGGCGCTGCTTTCGTAGCCTTCGTCGGTTATGGCATTCAGGGCTTCCAGGCCCCATTCCTCCAGCGTGTATACGACATCAGCGCCTCTGAAGCGGCTCTGAAATACGGCGCGCCACTGTCTCTTGCTGCCGCTGCCGGCACATTCCTTGGTGGCTTCATTTCAGAGAAACTGGAAAGCAAGTATCACTCGGTTGTTGCATGGCTTCCGGCTGTGAACCTCAGCCTCGCTATCCCGCTCTATGTTGCCGCATTCTACTTTGCTCCAAGCATTGAAGTTGCGTTCATGCTGTGGATTGGCGCAGCTATCCTGCACTACTCCTATCTTGGCTCGCAGTACTCGATTGCGACGGCGATTGCATCACCACGCTCACGTGCCACATCAGTAGCCATCCTGCTTCTGCTTGTATCTCTGATTGGTAACGGCATCGGTCCTGTATTTGTCGGTGTGCTATCAGACCAGCTGATGGCGTCACAAATCGCAACAGCCGGCCTGACAGAGCGCATTGCCGAGTTCAGCCCTGCAATCTGTGCCGGCGCTGGCGATAGCCTCGACGCTGACGGCGCGGCTTATTGCGCAGCATATAGTGATGGCCTGAAGCTCTCCATGGCGGTGGTAGCGACGCTCTTTTCGATCGCTGCATTCTGCTTCTTCATGGCGGGTAAAACCTTCAACAAGGACCGCTGGAGCAGCACGACAGCAGCATAATCTGCGAACGCCTTAAAAAATAAAAGAAGAACTGGAGGGAGAATTCCGCCCTCCAGTCATATTCGGGAGGAGGCAATGTCCGCAACGCAAGCAAACCCTAGTGATGGGTTTGGCACGAAGACCTATCGGTCTTACGTGCTTGGATCACTTTTGCTGGTCTACATTTTCAATTTCATCGACCGCTCCATCATCAACATCCTGACCGAGCCCATCAAGCTCGCGTTCGAGGTAGAAGACTGGCAGATGGGCCTGCTCGGCGGTCCGGCCTTTGCCTTCATGTATACCTTTCTCGGCATTCCCATTGCGCGGCTAGCAGAGCGGTTTAACCGCGTCTGGATCATTGCGCTCTCCGTTGCATTCTGGAGCCTGATGACCGCGCTCTGCGGAGTCGCAGGATCGTTCCTGATGCTCTTCCTGTTCCGCGTCGGGGTCAGTATTGGCGAGGCTGGCTGCACGCCGCCATCGCAGAGCCTCATGTCAGACTATTACAGCCCGAAATCGAGAAGCACTGCTGCCTCTGTATACGCCCTCGGCGTTCCGATCGGCACTATGCTGGCGGCCATCTTTGGCGGCACGATTGCAGAACAGCTTACCGGTCCTGCCTTTGGCAGCTTTCTGAACTCGATCGGCCTCGGCTTTATCGCTTCCGGCTTTGATTGGGAGAACGTGGAAGGCTGGCGACTGGCGTTTATCGTTGTGGGCCTGCCCGGTATTCTTGTTGCTCTGCTCGTGAAGCTGACAGTTAAAGAGCCTCCGCGCGGCTACACTGACCCAACGCTCGCGAAAACAACGGATCATGTGAGCTTCATCTCGACGCTTAAATTGCTCCTCGGAAAGCCAACATATGTGCATATTGTACTGGGCGCGACGGTGACGGTTTTTGCAAACTATGCGCTCAATCAATTCACCGTTTCGTTCTTCCGGCGCACGCACGACCTTAGCCAACAGGATGCGTCTCTCCTCTTCGGGATTATCCTTGGCGGTATGGCCGCGATCGGCGTATTTGCCTCAGGGTATCTTGCTGACAAGCTCAGAGAACGTCACCCGACCGCACTGACATGGATCCCGGGGATCGCGCTGATCGCGTCCACGCCACTCTACGTCATTGGGTTCCTGACAAATAATATCTGGATTGCCGTGCCACCACTCATGGCTGCGGCGTGTCTGCATTATTTCTATCTGGGCCCTATGTACGCCATTGCGGGCGGCGTGGTGGATAGTCGCTCACGGGCGACCTCGGTCGCGCTATCGCTCTTCTCGATGAACTTGCTGGGCTACGGTCTCGGTCCGCCTCTGATCGGTGGTCTTTCGACCTTCCTGAATGCACATTTCCTGAAGGGCTCTCCTGATGAACTCACTCTGGACGCCTGCCGTGATCTGGGCAGCCTCACAGACGCGCAGGCGGCCTTGTGTGGATCGGCCAATGCTGACGGGCTTCAATGGTCAATGATTGTGTTTTCATGCGCGTATGCGTGGGCAGGCATCCACTATGTGCTTGCACGTCGCCACTTCAAGAAGGACATGATCAGTCTTTAGTTTCAGGCTGAGACGGTACAGGTGGCGGCCCGTCAGGTCGCGTAAAAATGAAAGTTCCCGATCCGATAAGGATCGGGATCTGGATCGCAAGCGTCCAAAGCGGCGCCCCCAGAAAATAGGAGAGAAACGGCGCTGCAACGAGGCAAACGCCAGCCGTATACTTGGCTCTCTTCCCAATAGCCCCATGCCGGCTCCAATTCGTCAGAAGCGGACCGAACCATTTATGTTCGTGAAGCCAACGGTTAAGTCGTTCAGATGACCGGGCAAAGCAAAAAGCTGCCAGCAACAGAAACGGCGTGGTTGGCACAAGCGGCAGAAACACCCCGACGAAAGCAAGTCCCGTAAAGAACAGGCCCGCGCAGAGCCAGAAAAGCCGGATGATCGGGTTACGCGTCATCCGGACGTCGCCAGTGCAAGCGGATATACGCCGAACAGAACTGGATGGAGCGCGATCAAACCTGCAATCAGCGCCAGACTAAGAAGCCATCGAACTGATACGCGTACAGGGTTATCCACACGGCGTATTATAGTGAGCGGATTAGGCCAGAAGGATGTCTTCTCTGTCATTAGGCTCCAGGTCTGTTCGCCCATGGATTTTTTATGGCGCTGGTCCATCGACAACGCCCCAAGTAGCGCAAAAGCAGTCTGCACCAGAAAGAAAACCATGAGTGCAAAACTGCCATTTGCCAGCATGTGACCTGCCCCCCAGAAAGCGAGCCCGAAGAGCGCCGGATGACGCGTCAGACGCAGAATGCCTGGCTCCTCAGCCTGATATGCGGCGCCTGAACCGAAAACGGAAAACGGGTTGGCAACTCCGACACCAAACACAAACAGAATAATGCCAATAATGATTAGCATGAGCGCGAGGCCGTGCTGCCACGGCTCGCTCGCCCATAAAGGTACGACAGGCGCTCTCACAGCCTCCCAGACGAGCCAACCGAGCATTACCAGAGATACAACGGAAAACACGATCCTGAAGCCGCTATCACCAAGTACTGCTTTCAACCGGGAACTAACTGGTTTGATAGCCATGAGAACATGACTGAGAGGAAACAGGATCATCGCCGCGATATAAGGCGCCCAGTCCTTCAGAAAGACATCAGCGCCAGCCCCGCGCTTCCACAGCAGGAAGAGAGGAATCCATATCAAGGTCAGCGTGATCGTCCCTTTGATTGCCTGATAGACAATCCAGAGCCAGAACATACGGGCTTTATTGTCCTTGATGAACTGGATGGCTCTCGCAACTGGCGTAAATGCTGACATATGGCTCTCGCCGGCTCCCTGAATCTATGTCCAATCGTCATAATCGGTTCGCGCGATCAGGCATATAGCCAGACACAAAAAAGCCCGCTCGTGAGAGCGGGCTTTTCGTGTTCGGTAGTCGGTTAGGACTATTCGATAACTTTAGACACAACGCCTGAACCAACAGTACGGCCACCTTCACGG
>NZ_JARGNT010000005.1:0-45695 GCF_029210165.1 Ponticaulis sp. | reverse complement strand
GGCTTTTTTGTTGCCTTGAATAAAAGCTGCAAAGGTGAAGTATCAGGCTTGGCCGGTAAGCTGTTTCCACTGAGAGACTAGTTTGCGGGCCTGTTTTTCGTGCGGCGCGTCTACCATTTTGCCATCGATCTGAAGTGCGCCGGCATCAGGATTTCCCTCAAACGCCTCAATGATCTTCATTGCGTGCGCGATCTCATCCTCTGACGGCGTGAAAGCGTCGTTGATGATCTGGCACTGAGACGGATGGATCGCCATCATCGCAGTAAATCCGTCGCGTCGGGCACGCGCAGCATACGCGGTGAGCCCGTCTATATCTTTGATATTTGGATAAACAGTCTCGACGGCTTTAACGCCTGCAGCGTGGGCTGCGAAGAGGGCAATGCTACGCACCCATTCGAAGGGCGGCGTGTAGCTTCCATCAGTCTCACGCGAGCCGGATGCACCGATAGTGGCTGGAAGATCCTCTGCGCCCCATGTTAGGCCGCACAGGCTTGAGCTCACATCTTCATAAGTATCCAGATTGAACAGCGCACGTGGCGTCTCCGTCCCGATCGGGAGGATAGGCACAGGGGAGTCGCCCATCGCATCCGCCAGATCGAGTACGTCTTTAGCGCCTTCGGCCTTTGGAAGGACAATGCCGTCCGGTTTCGCCCTGAGCACAGCAGGAAGATCGGTCTCAAGCCCGCCAGCAGGTATCGGATTGATGCGGACAAAGACCGGCTTTGACCGCGGCAGTGACAGGCTTTCTATAACAAATTTTCGCGCATCTGCTTTGCGGGACGGCGCAACGGAATCCTCAAGATCAAGGATCAGGCCGTCAGCAGCACTGTCGAGCGCTTTCTGGAAGCGCTCTGGACGATCACCCGGGACGAAGAGCAGAGAACGGAATTCCATGTCAGTTCGGCTTTTTGTGGAGCAGGGCCATACGCAGGCATTCGCAGACGATCTTATCATCCTGATTGAGCATGATGTGCTTGAAGGTGACGATGCCTGCGGTCGGGCGAGAGCGGCTCTCGCGTAGCTCGACAACTTCTGTCTCGCAGCGAAGCGTATCACCAATAAAGACCGGATTTGGCATAACCAGCTTGTCATATCCCAGATTGGCTACCAGCGTGCCAAGCGTCGTGTCGCCGACGGTCACGCCAACCATCAGGCCGAATGTGAAAATGCCGTTCACGACAATCTGACCGAACTCCGTTGATTCAGCGTAGGTTTTATCAAGGTGCAGTGGCTGCGGATTGTGTGTCAGCGTACACATCATTAGATTGTCAGTCTCTGTCACCGTGCGGCGCAGATCATGCTGAATATGCTCGCCTACAGTCCATTCGTCGAAATGTTTTCCGGCCATGATTATGCCTCGTCCGTTTTAGGTTCGATCGTGAGGAGGGCTGCGCCTTCTTCTACCTGATCATGCTGCGCGGCGGATACCATCGCCACGATGCCATCATGCGGCGCGGTGAGATTATGCTCCATCTTCATGGCTTCCAGCGTGACGAGCTTTTCGCCAGCTGTCACGCTCTGGCCTTCCGACACGAACAGACCAATCACTTTGCCGGGCATTGGTGAGATGATGGCTCCATCGCTCGCGCCAGCCGCGCCCTGAGCATCAAATAGCGGCCATGTGATATGGTATGGCCAGCCATTCTCGATAAGCAGATAGCCTTCCGGCGTACCGAGCAGATTGTCTTCAAAATAGTCTTCATCTTCAGCGCGGGTCACCGATAGGATTTCGCCATCCACTGAGAACCAGCTTTCGACATCCCGAGCCGCGTTGAGGCGGAAGCCTTCCAGCTGGCCCCATGGATTGAGTGTCGTGCCTGAGAAGCTTACAGGCGTGATTTCCTGCTCCAGATGAAGCGCAACGACGCTTATGCCTTCGGGCGAAGGTGCCGGCTTGTCTGTCAGACGAGCGCCTTCTGCTTCGATGAAGCCTGTAGTGACTTCAGCCTCTGCAAACGCCGGTTCACGAAGGAGCGTCGTCAGGAAGCCGGCATTATTGCGCACCGGCCATGTCGCCACAGCGCCGCAGGCGCTCGCGAGCGCTTCGCGGGCATCATCCCGCGTTTCGCCATATGCAATCAGCTTGGCGATCATCGGGTCGTAGAACGGTGAGACCTCGCTTCCCTGATAAACGCCGGTGTCGACGCGCACGAAAGACGGCAGGTCGAGGATTTCAAGCTTGCCGGTCGAGGGCAGGAAGCCGGTTTCCGGATTCTCTGCATAGAGGCGGGCTTCCATCGCCCAGCCATCCATCTCGATCTCGTCCTGTTGGAGAGGCAGAGATTCACCAGCAGCAACACGCAGCTGCCATTCGACAAGATCGATGCCTGTGATTTCCTCGGTGACGGGATGCTCCACCTGCAGACGGGTATTCATTTCCATGAACCATGTCCGGTCTGCGGAGAGTGGCCCCGACCCGTCAGCAATAAACTCCACCGTGCCAGCACCTACATAGTTCACCGCCTGTGCCGCGCGAACTGCGGCCGCGCAGATCGCCTCACGGGCTTCGTGGCTCATGCCAGGGGCAGGGGCTTCCTCAATCACCTTTTGGTGGCGACGTTGAAGGGTGCAATCGCGCTCGAACAGGTGGACAACATTGCCATGGCTGTCGCCAAATACCTGCACCTCGATATGGCGCGGATTGGTGATGAATTTTTCCAGAAGAACACGATCATCGCCGAAACTGGATTTCGCTTCACGCTGGCAGGAGCCGAGCGCTTCGAGGAAATCTTCGCTGCGTTCGACTTTGCGCATGCCCTTGCCGCCACCGCCAGCGACCGCTTTGATCAGCACTGGATAGCCAATTTTGTCGGCCTCCGATTTCAGCGTATCAGATGACTGGTCTTCGCCGAGATATCCCGGCGTAGTTGGCACGCCTGCATCCTGCATCAGCTTCTTGGCGGCATCTTTCAGACCCATTGCGTTGATGCTGTCAGGCTTGGGGCCAACCCAGATGATGCCGGCATCAATGACCGACTGAGCGAAGGCTGCGTTCTCTGACAGGAAACCATAGCCCGGATGGATGGCATCTGCGCCGGTTTGCATTGCAGCTTCAATGATCTTGCTGCCGACGAGATAACTCTCATTGGCTGGGGCAGGGCCGATATGGACGGCTTCGTCCGCTTCCAGAACGTGAAGTGCGTTCGCGTCGGCATCGGAATAGACAGCGATTGTACGAATACCGAGTTCACGAGCTGTCCGAATGACACGGCAGGCAATCTCGCCACGGTTTGCGATGAGAAGAGATTCGATCATTTGATCACCTTCATTGCGTCTTCGAAACGGCCTTCGATATTTGCCAGGACCTCGCAATCACAATAGCCGCCGTGATCATGTAGCCAGATCACGGCCGTATCCTCATCGATTGATAGAATACGAATGATATAAAGGGTTTTTTTAAGTGTGTGATCGCAACCGGCTTTGGAAAGTTCTCTGTCCAGCTGTTTCAACACTTTTCTAAGTTCATTCGCGCGGAACGGCATGCTCTCGATAAACTGCGTTCGCTCACGATCGCGTATCTCTTTCTTGATGCGTTTTTTCTCGTCCGGTGTCATGGCATTACATCCTGAAAATGCCGAATTGAGCGCGTTCCGGTATCGGCGCGTTCAGCGTTGCAGCGAAGGCGAGGCCAAGCACATCTCGTGTCTGTGCGGGATCGATAATGCCATCATCCCAGATGCGGGACGTTGCATACCATGGATTGCCCTCGGTCTCGTACTTCTCACGTATAGGTGCCTTGAAGTTCTCGGCGTCTTCATCGCTCCATTTGTCTGCGTCGCGGTGTACCGTCGCCAGGACGCTGGCTGCCTGCTCGCCGCCCATGACGGAGATGCGGCTGTTCGGCCATGAGAAGAGGAAGCGTGGTTCGTAGGCGCGTCCTGCCATGCCGTAATTGCCTGCGCCGAAACTGCCGCCGATCAAAACCGTGATCTTAGGCACTTGCGCTGTGGAAACGGCAGTCACCAGCTTCGCACCGTGCTTGGCAATGCCTTCTGCCTCATACTTACCGCCGACCATGAAGCCGGAAATGTTCTGCAGGAAGAGAAGCGGAATGCGTCTCTGGCAGGCGAGCTCGATGAAGTGCGCGCCTTTCTGTGCGCTCTCTGAATAGAGGACGCCGTTATTGCCGAGAATGGCGACTGGCATACCCCAGATATGCGCGAAACCGCAGACCAGCGTGCTGCCATAGTTGGCTTTGAACTCGTGAAATGCCGAGCCGTCTACCAGACGGGCAATGATCTCTTTCACGTCCATCTGCATGCGCAGATCCGTCGGGATGAGGCTGTATAGATCCTCTGCCGGATAAAGCGGCGCATTGCCCTGCTTCATATTGAGGCCCGGATCGGCAGCTGGTGGTAGAGTCGCAATAATGCTGCGCACAATCGAGAGCGCATGTTCATCGTTTTCCGCCACATGGTCGACGACGCCGGACTTTGATCCGTGGAGGTCGCCGCCGCCGAGGTCTTCAGCGGAGATCTCTTCGCCAGTAGCGGCTTTAACGAGAGGCGGGCCAGCGAGGAAGATTGTGCCCTGATTGCGCACGATCACGGTCTCGTCCGACATGGCCGGAACATAAGCGCCACCCGCCGTACAGCTACCCATCACGCAGGCAATCTGCGGAATGCGCTTGGCCGACATATTGGCCTGATTGAAGAAGATGCGGCCGAAATGGTCTTTGTCGGGGAAGACTTCATCCTGATGAGGCAGGTTCGCGCCACCGGAGTCGACGAGGTAGATGCAAGGCAGGCGGTTCTGCAGCGCAATTTCCTGTGCGCGCAAATGCTTCTTCACCGTCATCGGGTAATAGGTTCCGCCCTTAACCGTCGCATCATTGGCGACAATCATCACCGGGCGTCCTTGGACTTGACCAATGCCAGTGATAATCCCCGCGCCTGGAATATCCTCGCCATAGAGGCCATTCGCCGCCAGTTGGGACAGCTCCAGAAACGGGGCGCGTGGATCAAGCAGATGACGCACGCGGTCGCGCGGTAAAAGCTTGCCGCGCGATGTGTGGCGGGCGCGGGATTTTTCATTCCCGCCAAGTGCCGCCTGCGCCACATCTGCTTTCAGTCGATCAACGAGAGACCGGTTAGCCGCTGCGAAGGTTTTCGCATCATTGCTATCCGGCAGGAGTTTGGTTTTCAGTTGAGGCGTACTCATCCTTTCATCAGCTCCCGTCCGATCAGGAAGCGACGGATCTCATTCGTCCCTGCGCCAATGTCATAGAGTTTAGCGTCACGCAAAAGGCGTTCAACCGGCCATTCTTTTGTGTAGCCTGCGCCGCCAAGGGCCTGAATGGCTTCAAGGGAGCACTTCACCGCGTTCTCGCTCGACATCAGGATCGCGCCCGCGGCGTCGAAGCGGGTCGTCTGGTCGTTGTCGCAGGCTTTGGCGACGGCGTAGACATAAGCTCGAGACGAGTTCAGCGCGACATACATGTCGGCGATCTTTGCCTGCATGAGCTGGAAGTCACCAATCGGGCGTCCGAACTGTTTACGCTCACGAATATACGGCAGGACGGTATCAATGCAGGCCTGCATAATGCCAAGCGGGCCGCCTGAGAGCACGGTACGTTCATAGTCGAGGCCGCTCATCAGGATCGCTGCACCCTGCCCCTCTTCGCCCATCACATTCTCGTCCGGTACGAAGCAGTCCTCAAAGACCAGCTCGCCCGTGTAAGAGCCACGCATACCCATCTTGTCGAGCTTGCGGGCGCAGGAGAAGCCTTTGAAATCTTTCTCGACCAGGAATGCTGTTACGCTTTTGGAGCCAGCTTCCGGATCAGTCTTAGCGTAGATCACCAGCGTATCTGCGATCGGACCATTCGTGATCCAGAATTTTGTGCCGTTCAGAACATAACCGCCGTCAGCTTTCTTTGCGCGCAGGCTCATACTCATAACGTCAGAGCCCGATCCGGCTTCAGAAATAGCGAGTGCGCCCACATGCTCACCCGAGATCAGCTTCGGTAGGTATCTGGCTTTCTGCGCAGGCGTGCCCCATCGTCGGATCTGGTTCACACACAGGTTGGAGTGTGCGCCATAGGAGAGACCGATAGAGGCGGACGCGCGGGAAATCTCTTCCATAGCTACGACGTGTTCCAGATAGCTGAGGCCAAGCCCGCCATCTTCTTCTTCCACGGTAATGCCGTGTAGGCCGAGCTCGCCCATTTCGGTCCATACCCAACGCGGGCATTCGTCGGTGCTGTCGATCTCGGCTGCGATAGGGGCCAGCCTGTCGCGCGCAAACCGCTCGCAGGTCTCGCGGAGCATGTCCGCTGTTTCACCAAGTGAGAAATCGAGGCCGCTCATCTGTTCAGTCTCCCTAACTGTATTTTGGTGGATTTTAGCAAAACACGTTGAATAGATGAAATTGAAAAACCTTTGCCTTAGATATAGGCTCTGTCTATAAATAGGATCGTCCGATGATCGACCGCTATCTTATTCGCTATTTCCTCGCTGTGGTGGATCAGGGCTCATTTTCACGGGCATCACGGCAGGCGAACGTGTCCCAGCCTACGCTGTCTGTTGGCATTGCCAAGCTTGAAAGCCTTCTGGGAGAAACCCTGTTTGAGCGGTCTACGCGACGTATCAGCCTGACGAGTGCAGGGGCAAGGTTCCTGCCGCATGCTCGGCGGATTGAAAGCGAGTTCAATCAGGCTGCCATTTCCGTGAGGTCCGAAGGGGCACCAGAAGTCACGCGGCTCGGAATCCTCTCAACGATTCCAGCAAGGCTGGTCGGTCAGGCATTCGGGCGACTCCACCTCTCTAATCCGACACTTCGGATCGAAATCGTGGAGGGCTCAGAGAAGGAGTTGTCCAATGCTCTCGCAAGACGGCGGATTGATGCCGCGCTTACCGTAGTGGGGCGCGGCGGTGAACGGTATGTCGAACAGCATCTCTACCGCGAGCCCTATCATATGGCATTGATGCCGGAGCATCCCGCGGCGGGCCATGATGTTGTAACCGTCGAGGATGTCGCCGAAAGCGTCATGATGGTTCGACGTCACTGTGAAGCCCTATCGGAGACCAGCCGTTTCTTCACAGAGCAGGGCGTCCGGCCGTTTTTCTCTTTCCGGTCGTCGAATGATGAGCGCGTGATGGAGATGGTGGCATGTGGGCTCGGAATCACCATTATGCCGGCGAGCTATGAGTCGTCTGGCATCGTTCTACGTCCCCTCAAAGGGTTTGCCGTTGAACGCCAGATCGGTCTTGTATTCCGTACGGAAGAGGAGGCCGGCCAGCTTCCGCCTGATGTGGAGGAAGGGGTGAGACTGCTCGCCCGGCATGTTGAAAGTCGCACATAAAAAAGCCCCCGATAGCGGGGGCTTTTCTGTTTGAGATGTCGGCGTTTGCTTAGTGCGCAGGTGCCAGAACCAGAGCGTTCGCCAGAACGAGGTTCAGACCATCCAGATACGCACGTGTTGTCGGGCTCTGGGCAAAAGCAATGACAGACCCACGGCCGGTGCGCTCATACATAACGAACGGTTTGTATGCGAGCTGCTCCAGGTTCTCAGCCCAGAGATAGCCGCTCTGCAGAAGCGTATCGCTGTCTGCGAAACGGAACACGTTTTCGCCAGCCGCTTCGTTCAGAGGGCTGAAGATCAGGCTGCCTGTATAAAGCGCGCTTGCTTCATCATAACCCGCGGCGAGCCAGTGGTTTGTGTCTGCCACAACGCGGGCGATCACACCTGGTACGCCATCAGGGCGCGCATGGTGATCGGCAATGATCTCACGATAGGCTTCTTCCGATGTAATGACTGAGCCAGCACCTGCCGCGCCATTATCACCAGAGGCGCCAGCAGCGCCTTCAGAGCTGGTAGACAGAAGACCGAAATTCTCACCGGTCAGCATGGATGCGCTGTTCTCAAATGCGATCAGCGTGCCGCCATTGCGAACATAGGTCTGAAGCGCGTTTGCACCGGATGTGCCGAGCTCTGCACCGAGGCCGTAAGAGGTTGGCAGAACGACGACATCATAAGCGCTGAGATTGGCGCGTGCGAAGCTGGAAGTTCTGATCGGTGTGACCGGCAGACCAAGCTGACGCTCGATCACGAAGCGTGTGTTACCGGCTGAAATCGGGTTTGTGCCGCTATCCCATGCGATCGCAACGCGTGGAACGCTCAGGCGGTGGAAGTTGTCGCTGCCGAAGTTCGGACCATCATCCACCCAGCTTGATTCCATCGCATCGACTTCCGCGCCAATGTCACGGGCCAGAGAGAGGAGGGTGGTTTCATAGTCACGCGGGTTATCCTGCGCGGCAAAAACAACTGTACCAATCGGATAGGTCACGCCGTCCTGCACGAATGGCAGGTCGGTTGTGCGACCTGTCAGGCCTTCACGCATTGCAGCGATTACGAGGCGAGCCTGACCGCCATCCGTCCACGGGATTGCATAGCCGAAGCTGCCACCTGTTTCGACGTCTGAGGCAATTGGATCGTCCGCGCTGACCGAGACCGCATTGTTCAGGTTCACAGAACCACATGTGGCTGAATCAACGCCGAACATGAGTGGAAGCGACCATGCAGTCACGTCATAGAGCTCTGGCCGTGCACCGCGGGCGCGTCGTGCTTCTGTCTCTTCAATGAAGTCCGGTGGAAGCGGCGTATCGTCAACTAGAAGCGTACGTGCGAGGCGACCCTGAGGCTGGGCAAGGTCAACGACCAGTGCACCATCCTGATAGGTCGTGCCGCAAACGCGCGCATTCTCACCGATACGGTTTACCGCAATGCCTTGTTGGGCGAGGCGGCGGCCGAGGCTCTCTGCCTCATAGGTGTTCTCAGACAGGTCCATCACGATATAGCGGTCGGACGCGCCACGATTGTCTGCGACCGCATCACGGCGGTAACCGGCATAAGCCTGCAGATAGCCTTCAGAATCGCGGGAAACAACTTCCAGAGTAGAGATCATCGCCAGTGCGTTGTTGCGAACACCTTCGCCATAGGTGATAACCGATCCGTCATCGCGGTCCTGCAGCAGGCCGCGCGCACTGGATTGTTCGAAGGTCATAGCCGTCGCGCCGTTCAGCATCGGCCACATATCGCCATAGCCCGGATAGAAGGCATCAAAGACTTCGCGTGTGTAATAGGCGACGCCGAAACGGTCGAACCAGCTGCCATGGTTGCGGCCCATCTCATAGAGGCGATCAACCTGCTCCTGCGGAATGTTCGGGTTCAGCGGGTTCGCCGGTGGCGGGAAATAATAGGTGCTGGACGGACCCATTTCGTGGCTGTCGACATATACGACTGGATGCCAGTCCAGAACGGATGCAACACGGCCCTGAACTTCCGGCTGGGTCATCGCGAACCAGTCACGGTTCAGGTCGAACAGATAGTGGTTATAGCGTCCGCCCGGCCAGGGCTGGTCGTGCTCTGCGGCGGCAGGGTCAGAGAACGGTTCCATACCCACGGAGGAATCGAAGCTGTGGTGGAAGCGCATGCGACCGTCAGGGTTCTGGCTCGGGTCGATGATGACGATTGTGTTCTCGAGGATCTGGTCTACCAGCGCGTCACCTTCTGCCGCGAGCAGGTGGTATGCGAGAAAGGCGGCGCTGTCCGGAGGGGAGATTTCATCGCCGTGGACGCCCGCTGAAATCCAGACCACAGCCGGAATAGATGCAGCGATGCTTGAGGCTTCCGAAGCGCTCAGCGTACCGGATGCCAGGCGCGCCATGTCCGCTTTGATCTCTTCCATACGCGCCAGATTTTCAGCTGATGAAATCGCGGCGTAGATCAGATCGCGTCCCTGCCAGCTTTCAGCATATTTGAAGACTTCCATACGGTCCGGATTGGCTTCCATCAGGGCATCGAAGAACTCGTGGATTTCCGGGATGGAGGAAACGTCTGCGCCATGGTCGTGCCCGACGACAGATTCGAGTGTCGGTATAGCGTCTGTATAGCGAACCTGCGGGTAGCTCTGCGCGGAGGCGACCTGCGATAAACCTGAAAGAGCAACTACCGATGTGGCAGCTAGAATAGTCCGGATGTGACGCTGCATTTTTGTTCCTGTTCCTATGCTTGTCAGCAATACGCGCTGACGCTGACCTGCTTTGAAATTTTTTTGCCACGAACTGAATAGAGACGGGCCTTAATTTTCTGCTTTTAAGCGAGCTGACCAATTCTTATTCAGATTGTCCATATTTGAGTAGGATAATTCGACGTATGGGATTGCGGGATATCACCGGGTGAAAACGGTCGGGATAAGCGCAGGCATTCACAATGCTCGCAAAGCATGGTCCATAGCACTCGGAGTGATTGCCCATTGGGTGCAGGAATGGCATGACGCTGTCCCGCCTCAAGACGGTCATTAAAGAAGGACATCCTTGTTGAAGCGCGTATTTGTTACCGGCACAGCAGGCTTTATCGGTTTCCACCTCGCAAAATTGCTGCTTGAGGAGGGCGTGGAAGTTCACGGCTTCGACGGCATGACCGACTATTATGACGTCCAGCTGAAGAAAGATCGCAATGCGCAGCTTGATGCCTATCCGGCGTTTTCGCGCAGCGAGGGGCTTCTGGAAGACGAGAACGTTCTTGTTCCTGCCATTCTGGCTTTCAAACCGGACATGATCGTGCATCTTGCCGGGCAGGCCGGGGTGCGCCACTCGATCGAGAAGCCGCGCGACTATATTAATTCGAATGTTATGGGCACGTTCAACGTGATGGACGCTGCCCAGAAAAGCGGCGTGCAGCATTTGCTCATGGCGTCATCGAGCTCTGTTTACGGCGCCAATACGCAGATGCCGTTTAAAGAGACGGATCAGACCGAAACCCAGCTCTCTATGTATGCCGCAACGAAGAAGGCAAATGAGAGCATGGCGCATTCCTACGCCAATCTCTGGAACGTGCCGACCACCATGTTCCGCTTCTTCACCGTGTATGGCGCGTGGGGGCGGCCTGATCTGGCCTATTTCAAATTTACAGACGCCATTCTGAACGACCGACCAATCGACATTTATAATCATGGCGATATGGCGCGTGACTTCACCTATGTGGAAGATTTGGTGCGGGGCATTCGCTTGCTGATGGATGCTATCCCATCTGAAGACGAGCGTGTTGAGGGTGACTCGCTTTCACCGGTGGCGCCATTCCGCGTGGTGAATATCGGCAATTCAAATCCTGTGAAGCTGCTCGACTTCATTGAGGCGATCGAGACAAGCATCGGCAAGGAAGCCGTTCGCAATTATATGCCAATGCAGCCGGGCGATGTGCAGGCGACATGGGCAGATGCAACGCTGCTGCAGCGTCTGACAGGCTATAAGCCTGAGACTGACCTGAAGGATGGTGTGGACGTTTTCGTCAAATGGTATCGGGGCTATTATAATCGCTAGAGGCGATAATCTGCGGTCCGTAGTTTGAAACCCCGTTAGTTTTCAGGCATGTATTTGCAGTACCAGAATGAAGGGACCTGCAATTGAAGCTGTTCGTGACCGGAGGTGCCGGCTTTATCGGTTCTGCTGTTGTGCGGCTTGCGATTTCGCGGGGCTATCACGTTGTCAATCTGGATGCGATGACCTACGCGGCCTGTGAGGCTAACCTGGAGGCGGTACAGGGCAATTCAAAATACGAATTCGAACGCGTGGATATCCGCGATCGTGTCGCGCTCGATAAACTGTTTGATCTGCATCAGCCCGATGCTGTTATGCATCTGGCAGCTGAGACCCACGTAGACCGCTCGATTGATGGACCAGCAGATTTCATCACGACGAATATCAATGGCACGTTCAATTTGCTTGAAGCGTCTCGCGGCTACTGGATGAAGAGCGGCAGACCGGAGAGTTTCCGTTTCCATCATATTTCTACGGACGAAGTGTTTGGCAGTCTCGGCCCTGAAGGACTTTTCACTGAGAGCTCGCCATATCAGCCGAGCAGCCCGTATTCTGCCTCAAAAGCCGCAGCCGACCATCTCGTGCGTGCCTGGTCTGAGACATATGGTCTGCCGGTGGTCATGACGAATTGCTCTAACAATTACGGGCCTTACCAGTTTCCGGAAAAGCTCATTCCTGTGGTCATCCTGAATGCCCTGCGCGGCGACCCGATCCCTGTCTATGGCACGGGCGAACAGGTACGCGACTGGCTGCATGTTGAAGACCATGCCGACGCGCTTCTGCTCGTACTGGGTGAAGGCGAACTGGGCGGCAGCTATAATATCGGTGGCGAGAACGAGGTGCGGAATATCGACCTTGTACGTCTGATCTGTGCCACGCTTGATGATAGACGGCCGCGTGCAACGCCTTACGCAGAGCTCATAACCTTCGTGTCAGATCGCCCCGGCCATGATCAGCGTTACGCGATTGATCCGTCTCACATCCGTGAAACGCTGGGCTGGCGTCCGTCGGTCACGCTGGAGCAAGGGCTCGCGCAGACAGTGGATTGGTATCTGAATAATGATGGCTGGTGGAAGCCGCTCATGGCGCGTCACGGGGTGGGGCAGCGTCTGGGGCAGATCAAATGACCGTTCTGGTTTTCGGCGCAAACGGTCAGGTGGGCCGCGAGCTGCAACGGGTAGGATATGTCAGAGCGCTAAGCCGCGAAGAGGCCGACGTCAGCAAGGAAGCTGATATTGTGTCAGCGATCGAGGTGATGAAGCCGACGGCGATCGTGAACGCGGCTGCCTACACGGCGGTGGATAAGGCGGAAACCGAAACCGAAGCGGCGCATCTGGTGAATGCTGTCGCGCCAGGCATTATGGCGCGCGAGGCAAGATCGCGAGAAATCCCTTTCGTACATATTTCGACCGACTTTGTCTTCGATGGCACCAAGACCGGGCCTTACACTGAGGATGACGTCCCATCGCCGAAAAGTGTTTATGGGCAAACCAAACTGGATGGTGAAAAGGCTGTTCTGGAAGTCGGTGGTAATTCGGTAGTTTTGCGGACGGCGTGGGTGTTCTCTCCGAATGGCAGCAATTTCGTCCACATCATGATGCGCCTGGCGGACGAGCGGGGCATATTGCGCGTGGTGGAGGACCAGTTTGGCGGGCCAACCTCAGCGCGCGACATTGCGGTGGCGGCGCTCAATATTGTGCGCACACGCGGCGCCACGCCGGGTGAATCGGCTATTTATCACTATGCCGGTGGACCGGATGTTAGCCGCGTCGAGTTTGCAAGACAGATATTCAGGCTGAGCGGCCGGGCACCGGAAATCCTGCCTATCCCGACTACAGATTATCCCACACCGGCCGAGCGCCCCTTAAATTCGCGACTGGACTGTTCTGAAATTGAAAAGGATTTCGGAATAGAACGGCCAGACTGGCGCGAGTCACTCGCGCGCGTACTTGAAGAGATGGGGGAGCTCAAAGCCAATGGCTGAGCGAAAAGGTATTATTCTGGCGGGCGGAAAAGGCTCGCGCCTCCATCCCATTACGCTTGGAATCTCCAAGCAGTTGCTGCCTGTCTATGACAAGCCGATGATTTACTATCCGACCAGCGTTCTGATGCTGTCGGGCATTCGCGATATCGCGATTATCACCACGCCTGAAGATAAAGAGCAGTTCGTGCGCACTATGGGGGACGGATCTCAATGGGGGGTGAGCTTCACCTATATCGAGCAGCCGTCACCGGATGGTCTCGCGCAGGCGTATATCCTTGCGGAGGATTTTCTGGACGGTGCGCCGTCGGCCATGGTGCTCGGCGATAATATCTTCTTTGGCCATGGTTTGCCGACCCAGTTGAAAGCTGCGGACGAACGCAAAACCGGTGGCACAATCTTCGGGTACCGCGTCGCAGATCCTGAACGCTATGGCGTGATTGGTTTCGACCGTGATGGCATGGTGACATCCATTATTGAGAAGCCGGAAATCCCGCCCTCACAATACGCTGTGACGGGGCTGTACTATCTGGATGCCTCCGCGCCGGAACGCGCGCGCTCCATCGAGAAATCTGCACGCGGTGAATTGGAGATCACCTCTCTTCTGGAAACATATCTGAAAGATGGTGTTCTGTCCGTGGAACAGCTCGGGCGTGGCTTTGCCTGGCTCGATACAGGAACGCATGCAAGCCTTCTCGATGCAGGTAATTTCGTAAGAACGCTTTCAGAACGACAAGGTCAGCTGGTCGGCTCGCCGGACGAGGTCGCTTATCATCAGGGGTGGATCAGCCCGGAAGAGCTGATGTCACGTGCAACACGTTTTGGTAAGTCTGAATATGGGCGCTATCTGCAGCGTTTATTGCTGCCTTGAGCATCCGCGATAGAGATAAGACGTCCGTCTTCGATACGAGCCGAAACATCAAACACGCGAGACATATTCTGTACGGTGAGCGTTTTTGCGGGCGAACCTTCGTCTACAAGTCTGCCGAAACGCATCCAGAGCAGAACATCAGCAAACTCAGCAGCGAGCGCGATATCGTGCAGGACGACGAGCGCCGTTCCGCCGTTTTCGGTGAAGCGCTGTATGAGGCGCATCACGCGGAGCTGGTGCTTCGGGTCGAGCGCGGTCAGAGGTTCATCAGCGATGAGAAGCGAGGCCTTGCCTGCAAAGGCGCGGGCAAAGTGAACGCGTGATAGCTCACCGCCTGAAAGCGTGTCGGTGGCTCGCTTGCGCAGCCCGTTCAGTTCGCAAATGTCGAGCGCTTCATCGACGGCAGTTTGGTCTGCTTCAGAGAGGCGGGCAGGCGTACCGCCATAAGCAAAACGGCCCAGTGCTACAGCATCCTCCACACTGATTGGCCAGCTGAGCTGTCGGTTCTGCGGCAGATAGCTGAGTTGCTTTGCACGTTCGGTTGACGACATGCCGGTCAGGTCTTGGCCGTTCAACAAGACGGTTCCTGTGGCGGGCTTTTTTAGACCGGCAAGACACGTCAGCAGTGATGACTTTCCCGCACCGTTCGGGCCGACCAGGCATGTTAGTTTGCCGGACGCGAGGGACAGGTTCACCTGGGCGAAGAGTTCTGTTTGACCTGCGTTGAGGGAGATGTTGTCTGTCGTAAGCTGTGTCATGACAGGCCTCCCGAACGCTTCTGGATCGCAATCCAAACAAACGCTGGCGCACCAATGAGTGCGGCGACCACACCGAGCTTCAGCTCGGCATATGTCGGCAGAATACGAATGAGAATATCGGCGGCCACCAGAAGTACGCCGCCAGCCAGTGCTGACGGTAGCAGAATACGTCCCGGATCATGCCCGACCAGCGGACGCATAACGTGCGGTGTGATAATGCCAACAAAGCCGATTGCGCCCGCAATGGCGATACTGCCACCGGTAGCGAGGCCTGCGCCCACGATCACCAGAATGCGTTGATGCATCAGATTGAGGCCCAGACCCGCGGCAGCTTCTTCGCCCAGTGTCAGCGCAGACAAGCCGCGCGCGGATGCCAGAAGCAGTCCGAGGCCAGCGACAATAAAAGGCAGGCTATAGGCGAGGTCTGTCAGGCTGCGATTAGCGACTGAGCCCAGCGTCCAGTTCACCATATCGGCCAGTGAAAACGGGTTGGGTGCAAAGTTCAAAAGCAGAGACATCAGCGCGCCTGAAAAGCTCGAAATGCCGACGCCGATCAGGATGAGGGTGACGACCGAACCGGTGCGAAGCGCGGCAAAACCCAGTAGTGCGGTCGCAAGCAATGCTCCAAAAATAGCGGCGGCAGGCAGGATGAGACTGCTTGCGGTGGCGAGACCGAAGTAAAGAACGAGCGTTGCTGCCAGAACTGACATGGCTGACACGCCTAGCACGCCCGGCTCTGCGAGCGGATTGCGAAGCAGGCCCTGAAGGGCGGCGCCTGACATAGCCAGCGCCGCGCCTGTGATGAAGGCGGCAAAGGCGCGAGGCAGTCTGATTTGCCATATGATCACGCTGTGTTCGTCCGCGCCGGTGGCTGTCAGTCCGCCGAACACATCAGCAATACTGAGTGGGGTGGAGCCAAGCAGGCAGGCCAGAAAAATGGCGATGATGCCTGCGATGAGCAGACCGGCATTTAATGGCAGGTCGCGGATCATGACGCCTCGCTTCCGGAAGCGGCAAGCGCTTCGATTGCATCGATCAGATACCATGCGCCACAGGATGTCCATGACGCATCAAGAGGGACTGTTTCTGCGGTCTCCAGCGCGTTCAGGGTCACTGGATGATGGCTCGGGCTCCAGATGGACGGGTTCTGATGAATGGAGTCGTAGAAGGCCACGGCCAGCACATCCGGCGCATGGGTGGCGATCTGTTCCAGCGGCAGGTCATGCCAGCCGACTCGCGTTTCGTAATTGGTCAGGCCCGCAGTCTCGAAGGCATCATTGATAAGACCGTTTGGTCCGCTGGTGACACCGCCCGGCGTGACATAGAGGACGTTCTGATCATCGTCGCGTGGAGTGATGGCCGCAAGCCGCGCATCGAATGCTACGATGAGCTCTTCGCCGCGCTCTGGTACACCCATTTGTGCGGCAATATCGCGAGTGACTGTGCGTATGCTGTCAAAATCGCTCGTCCAGCCAATCTGGAGCACGTCTATACCAGCCTGAGAGAAAAAGCGCGGTGCAAGCGGGCCGCCGCCATAAGAGCGGACGATCAGGTCCGGCTGCGCGGCCAGTACGCTCTCTGCGACGGGACGTATCTGGGGAATGCCGTCTGCCTGATCGCGAAGATAGGAGAAGGTCTTATTAGCGTCCGGCGAGAGGGCGAGGATGTCCTGTCGCTCTGCTAGAGCCAGCACATACTGGTCAGCACAATAATCCATGCTGATAATGCGCTGATAGCCTTCGGATGCAGGCTGAATCATCCCGGCATCCTGCTCCGTTGAGCAGGCTGTCATTAAACAGAGTGCCGGGATGATTAGCCGTTTCATGTTATCTCAGTTTCACGCCGATAAGGGCTGTGGCGCCCGGTGCATGATAGCCGAACACATCGTCTGTGCGCACATCGAACAGGTTTTCGCCGCGTAGTGTAACGGCGAAGCGTTCTGTGACCGGGTATTCGAATGTGCCCGAGGCGAGCAGATAATCGCCAAGGGAAACGGTTGTGAATGTACCGAAATCTGTGTCCAGCTGCGTACCAATATAGTCGAGCGCAAATCCCGCGCGCATGCCTTCAACCGTTGACGACTGCCAGTCGACAGACACGCTGCCAGTCCATTCCGGCACACGGATTTCCTGAATGCCGCTATCGCTTGTGGAGTCGATTTTCGTTGCGCTCGCATTCAGGCGCAGCGTTTCGCTGATCGTCCAACCGAACGCGCCTTCGACACCTGAGCGCTCAGATTCGCCCGTACGGTTCATCGGGGTGGCGAGGAAGAGCGGCGGCGCATACGAGGTGTAGATCTCGTTTTCGAGTTCTGCCTCGAAATAGGTGAGAGACACATCGAATGGACCATGGATATGGTCGAAGCCAATTTCCCAGCTGGATGACGTTTCCGGCTGGAGGTCCGGATTGCCGACAAAACTGCCCGGATAGAAGCCGAACAGTTCAGTGAAGGTCGGGTTCTTTACGCCTTCGCCAGCGCTTGCGCGAACGCGGAATGCAGGTGAGAGGTTATACGCGGCACCAATGCGCCATGTGTCCGCGTCGTCGAACACGCCGTCATTGTCGTCATGACGGGCTGAAGCCGTCAGGGCGAGATCGCCAACAGACAGACGCGCCTCAACCGCTGCGCCGAGCGTTTCGAAAGTCTGTGACTGATTTGGATCGCCGAAGACGCTCGCCTGACCTTCACGGGTGTAATCTTCTTGCTCCCAGTCCAGAATACCGGCGAGGTCGAGGACAGCACCGTCGAATTCAAAAGAGGTCGCTGGAGAATAAGCAATCTTTGTGCGCTCACCGGTGGTTTCGTCGGTGGCGGCACCGTCTGAAAAGTTCTCGCGGACAACGGAGTTGAAGCTCGCCGTCAGAACGTGGTCGAGACCGAATGCGGTGGTGGATGCACGCGCGCCGAACAGCCATTGGTCGCTTTCTGTTTCGCGGTCTGCATTGTCCAGAAGGCCGTCAAAGTCAGTGTCAGGATCAGTCTGGCTGGTGGTTGAGCGGTATGTGAGGAGGCCGCTCAGATCGATGGAACCTGCGACCTGTTGGTTGCCGGTGAGGAGGAAGGAATAGCTCTCAGAACCGTCTTTTTCGCCATCATTGCCGGAAACATCGACGCCGTCTGTGCTGAATGCTGACGCAGCAGCTGAGAGATTTCCATTTCCGAAATGGAGACCGCCGGACACTTGTCCGCGCAGTGTATCGAACGTGCCATATTCTGCGGCTGCGTTCAGTTCGGTCGCTTCTGCGGTAACAAGATTGATCACACCGCCGACAGCATCAGAGCCGTAGAGCGCAGATTGCTCGCCGCGGGCAACTTCGATGCGTGACAGGTTGAGGCCAGAGAATAGGCCGAAATCCGTTTCGCCATTCACGGCGTCGGAAACTTCAATACCGTTCAGAAGAACCAATGTGTGGTTAGCCTCTGCACCGCGAATACGGATTTGGGTAAGGCCGCTCTGGGTGCCTGAACGGGAAATGCCGAGGCCGGGAACAGCGCGGAGTTGATCGGCAATGAATTCTGAATCGCGGACGGCGAGATCAGCAGCGGAAAGAACAGATACGCTCGCTGTCACGTCTTCAGCAGCGACCGGACGAAGACCAACAACGCTGATCGTGTCCTGACGTGCTTCTTCTGTGTCAGCAGATTGTGCTTGGGCTGACGCGATAAAACACAGTGCAGCGCAGCCCGAGAAAAGGATCGATTTCATACGATATCCCTATAGGCCGGCCTGCGCCGGCAGACGGACCTGGAAACGACATGAGTAACCCGCACTGCGCCCGGCGTCGCAATGGGGTGGCTTGTCGCTTCAAAGGAAGGGAAACCCTGTCCCGTCTGTCATTGGCTGGACCCGGCCGACGGACGAACGACGCGATGGCAGGTCTCCTGGCTCACCGATCTTCGCATTCGCCCGCCTTCCCGGAATATCCAGTGGCGTGTGGGACGAATGCTCCCGGTTTACAGTTGCGGGCACAGCGCAGGATTTACACCTGCTTCCCTCTTCGCCGGTCTCCCGGCACCATCTAAGGGGCGTTATTTCGCTGAATTGTGGGTGATGTCAATCAGTTAGACAGAAATGGTTCCGGACAACCGGAGCCTTCCGGTACGCGGCGACCGGGCGCACGGCGTTGAACTTCATTGAGGGCGCGGCGCAGGCGGAAGGTGATTTCGCGGGAATTCATAACGCCCTGCATACAGACCAGAGGCTCTTTGGAATCAGAGGCAATGACCACGGCATAGCCGGTGTAAGGGTACTGGTTGTAGGCGTGGTAGATTTGCTCAATGCCCGCAGACTGCATGCGGTTCAGGAACCCTGCCCACATTTCGTCTTTCTGCTGCTGTGTGCCGGTGCGCGCGTGCGTCAGATCGACAGAAATCCATTCCACCGGCTGATGGCTCATACCGTCTACGGCGTCATGAAGTGCTGGATCGAAGATATGGCAAGTGGGGCACCACTCAGCAGTGAAGTTGATGATCTGGATACCCGGTGTATCAGCATGAGCGGGGCGGCTGAGCGCCCCGACCAGAATCAGAAACAGAAGTGCTGTAAGTCTCATATCACTCCTCCTTCTGGCACAATGAGTTCAGCTTAGCGCTGTCTCAAGCAAGAGCGTTGCCAAACACGCGGTCGAAGATCTCGTCGACCCGCTTTGTGTGATAGCCCAGATCAAACAGCTCGTCGATCTGCTCGTCAGTCAGCATCGTTTTAATGTCAGCGTCTGCTTTCAGAAGCTCGTTGAACGGCTTGCCTTCGCGCCATGTGACCATCGCATTGCGCTGAACGAGGCGGTAAGCATCTTCGCGGCTTGAACCGGCTTCAACAAGCGCGAGAAGCACACGCTGGGAGTTATGAAGACCGCCCAGCTGGTTCATGTTGCGCTCCATGTTGTCAGGATAGACAACAAGGCCGTCCATCACGCCTTTCAGACGCGCCAGAGCAAAGTCGAGGTGGATTGTCGCGTCAGGGCCGATACCACGCTCTACAGAAGAGTGAGAGATATCACGCTCGTGCCACAGGGCGACGTTTTCCATCGCCGGAACAACAGATGAGCGAACAAGGCGCGCAAGACCGGTGAGGTTCTCGGTGAGGACAGGGTTACGCTTGTGCGGCATAGCAGAAGAGCCTTTCTGACCGGCAGAGAAGAACTCTTCGGCTTCCAGAACTTCTGTACGTTGCAGGTGGCGAATCTCGGTGGCGAGACGTTCGATAGAGCTTGCGACTACGCCGAGTGCGCAGAAGAAGGCTGCATGGCGGTCACGCGGGATAACCTGAGTTGAAACAGGTTCCGGCGCGAGGCCGAGTGCGTTGGCCACATAGGCTTCAATGCGTGGGTCAATGTTAGCGTAGGTGCCAACAGCGCCGGAGATTGCGCAGGTCGCGATTTCTTCGCGCGCAGTTTTGAGGCGCTGAAGGTTGCGGTCGAATTCCGCGTAGTAAGTTGCGAGCTTCACACCGAAGGTTGTCGGCTCTGCATGGATGCCGTGGCTGCGGCCGATTGTGATCGTCCATTTGTGCTCTTCAGCGCGCTTCTTGATGCTTTCCAGAAGCTCTTCCATGTCTTTGATCAGAATGTCGCTTGCGCGGGACAGCTGAACCGCCAGGCAGGTGTCGAGAACATCTGAAGATGTCAGGCCCTTGTGAATGAAGCGGGCTTCCTCGCCAACGAATTCGGCAACGCTTGTCGTGAAGGCGATAATATCGTGCTTCACTTCGCGCTCGATCTCATCAATGCGCTCGACGCTGAAATTGCCACGCTCACGAATTGCCTGCGCAGCTTCCTGCGGGATTTCGCCGAGTTCGGCCATGGCCTCACAAGCAAGCGTCTCGATTTCAAGCCAGATTGCGTATTTGCTTTCCGGGCTCCAGATGGCGCTCATTTCCGGGCGGGCATAACGAGGGATCATGGTCGGGCCTATCTCAGTACAAGAATTGATTGAAACTACGCGCTGATTAGGCGTTACAAATTCGATTGTCTACTGAGCTACGGGCTACGGCTTAACTTTAATCGCTGCCAGCTTACTTCGGGGAAGGTGATGAATTGAGGGCAGGGACATCGAAGACACGGCACTTTTTTGTCACTGCGGCCAATTTACTATGCGGTTTTTGGCGGGAAGGGTTTGCCAATCTGAATGTCCGCGTCTAATCCGGTCTGAAAAATAGTCAGCGTTCAGGGGCAAGAATAAGCATGTTTTCGAAAATCCTCATTGCGAACCGTGGTGAAATTGGTGTGCGCGTCATCAAGACGTGCAAGCGCATGGGCGTAAAAACAGCCATCGTTTATTCCGAGGCCGACGCAGACAGCCTCGCAGTTGAAATGGCCGATGAAGCCGTCTTCATCGGTGGTGCGCCAGCTTCAGAGTCTTATCTAGTTCAGGACAAGATCATCGACGCAGTTCGCAAGACCGGCGCAGAAGCTGTTCACCCGGGTTTCGGTTTTCTCTCTGAGAACCCTGTATTTGCCCGCCGCCTTGAAGAAGAGAAAATCACCTTTATCGGCCCGAACCCGTTCGCGATCGAATCCATGGGTGACAAGATCACCTCTAAAGAATTCGCCGCTAAAGCAGGCGTTTCTACAGTTCCCGGCCATATGGGCCTGATCGAAGAAACTGAAGAGGCTGTGCGCATCTCTGGCGAGATCGGTTATCCGGTTATGATCAAGGCGTCTGCTGGCGGTGGCGGTAAAGGTATCCGCGTTGCTTATGACGACGCAGAAGTCCGCGAAGGCTTCCCGGCAGTTAAAGCCGAAGCGAAAACGGCATTCGGCGATGACCGTGTCTTCATTGAGAAATTCATTCTGAGCCCGCGCCACGTTGAGATTCAGGTTCTTGGCGACAAGCACGGCAACGCGATCCACCTGTTCGAGCGTGAGTGCTCCATCCAACGCCGTAACCAGAAAGTCATTGAGGAAGCACCGTCTCCGCTTCTCGACGAAGAGACCCGTATGAAGATGGGCGCGCAGGCTGTCGCTCTGGCGAAAGCGGTGAACTATGACAGTGCCGGTACAGTGGAATTCGTTGCATCAGGCGTCGATAAGAGCTTCTACTTCCTTGAGATGAACACGCGTCTGCAGGTGGAACATCCGGTCACTGAAATGATCACGGGCGTTGACCTTGTTGAGCAGATGCTTCGCGTGGCTGCCGGTGAAAAACTGGCAATCGCGCAGGATGATCTCTCTATCAATGGCTGGGCAATGGAAAGCCGCGTTTATGCGGAAGACCCGTACCGCAACTTCCTGCCAAGCATTGGTCGTCTGAAGCGTTACATTCCGCCTGTGGAAGGCGAAGCAACAGGCGCGCCGGGTGTTGTGCGTGTTGATTCCGGTGTCCGCGAGGGCGACGAAATCTCCATGTTCTATGACCCGATGATCTCCAAGCTGGTGACACACGGCAAGACACGTGACGAGGCGATTGATACGCAACTCGCAGCGATGGACCGTTACCACATTGAAGGCATTCAGGATAACATGCCGTTCGTGACTGCAGTTTACGAGCAGGAGCGTTTCCGCTCTGGCAATATCACGACCGCCTACATCAAAGACGAGTTCCCGGAAGGTTTTGCTGGCGTTGAGCCAACCGCAGAACAAACGCTGATCCTCGCGGCAAGCGCAGCACACGTGCACGGCGTGTACTCTGCGCGTGCAGCGCTGACATCAGGTCGTCTGTCTCCTCCTGAGACTGTGCGCGAAGATTGGGTCGTTATCCTCGATAAATCGCACTATCCGATCAAACTGCGCTTTGCTGAAGGTCGCAGCGAGATCGAGATTGAAGGCAAGGTTCACGTTCTGGAAACAGAGTGGAAGCCCGGCACGCACCTTCTCGAAGGTACGCTCGATGGTAAGCCGTTTGCCGTTAAGTTTGCCGACCGCACTGAAGGATATCTCTTCCGCCACCGCGGCGTTGCACTTCGTGCGCTGGTTTGCACACCACGTTCTGCAGAGCTTCACGCGAAACTTCCTGAGAAAGAAGCGGCTGACCTTTCCAAGCTGATCATGAGCCCGATGCCGGGTCTCGTCGTTTCTATGGATGTCGAGCTTGGTCAGGAAGTGAAATCAGGCGAAGCTGTCTGCGTCGTGGAAGCGATGAAGATGCAGAACATCATCCGTGCTGAAGCAGACGGCGTCGTGAAAGCGATCAATGTTGGCGCTGGAGACAGTGTCGCGGCTGACGAAATCATGGTTGAATTCGAGTAGTCAGCCAATTCTTTTCTGAGTGGGGTAAGTCATGACCAATCAATCTGCGTCAGTTGAAACAATGTATGATCCTGACCGTCCATGGATTTCTGGTCCTGATGAAGACCCTAATCGCGCCAACTGGGCTGCGGAGTATTTTGATCCGACGGGAGAGACCGCGAAACCGGTCTTCCTTCGTGGTCAGATGTTATTGGCGATTTCGCGGCTTGTGCTTCTGGTTGTGGCATTCGGTATTCTTGCAGGTGCGCCAAAGGTCGGGGCTGCTGTAGCGGTGGTTGGCATCGGCATTCCAATGCTCATGTCTCTGGTTAGTCACATTCGGCGTCTGGCACATGCGGGGCGTCCGGCGTTTCTGGCGCTGTTTATTGTGCTTCCATTCCTGCTGGCATCGGGCTTTACTTTGGTGCAAATTCAGGCGATTTCCCAGCAGCCTGCTGTGGCTGAACTGGATGCTGAAACGCTCCGCGCTGCGGTTGACGCGGAATTAAATGGCTCCGGCACAGAAGAAGCCAACGAAGCCGACGCACCAGAGGCGGAAGCACCTGCACCACGCCCGCAAATGCGCAGACGCGGACCTCCTCCAACAGCTGAACAAATGCTCGCAGGGGCAATTCAGGGCGGTATTTTTATGTGGCTCTTCCTGAGCCTCTTCACCATGGTTTATTCGCTGATTTATGTGGCGCGTCGTCCAAAAGGTGACGCTGTCGAACCGGTTCGTCGCGGCTATTACGACTAGCTAGCGGCGTGTCACGCAGCTTCGATGTCTTCATCGGGCTGCTGAACTGGCAGGTAGAGCGTTACAGTCGTTCCCACATTCAATTCGCTATCGATCGCAAAACGGCCGCCATGCAGCTCAACAAGTGAGCGTGTGAGCGCAAGGCCCAGGCCCGTGCCGTTATGGTTCATGTCCTGATTGGACTCTGCCTGCTCGAACGGGTTGGCAAGGCGCGGCAGGTCGTCCTTGGAAATGCCGACGCCAGTGTCTTTGACCGAAATCGAAATAAACTCTTTCTCGTTCGCCACTGTGACGGTGATCTGACCGTCGTCGCGTGTGAATTTAATCGCGTTTGAGACGAGGTTCAGAACCATCTGGCGGACGGCACGGTGGTCGGCCTCAATGTCATGAACATCGTCGGCGTGAACGAGTTCGAGTTTGATGTTCTTTTCATCGGCCTTGCGGCGGATCATACGGATAGCGGCATCGACAGGTTCGACTGGATCGATCGGTTTGGTGTTGATCGTCATCTTGCCGGATTCGATCTTCGCCATGTCGAGAATGTCGTTGATCATGTCGAGCAGGTGCTGACCGGATAGCAAAATGTCCTGCGCGTATGACTTGTACCGTTCGTCACCAAGCGGACCGAAAATCTCTTTCACGAGCATTTCAGAGAAGCCGTTAATCGCGTTGAGCGGAGTGCGAAGCTCATGGCTCATATTCGCAAGGAAGCTGCCCTTGGCCTGACTAGCATGCTCGGCCTTGGTTTTCTCTTCCGCGTATTTGCGCGTGAACTCACGTGCGCGTCCTTCGGAGCGTTCAAGCTCGGAGATAAGGCGCTTCAGCTTCTTCTCATTGCGAAGGTGCTCGTCCTGCTGATTCTTGAGCTTGGAGATGTCTGACGCGATGGTGAGCATCAATCCGCCGGAGGTTTCACGCTCTGCAAGGTGGAACCAGCGGCCGTCACGCATCAGCACTTCGCGCTCTTCGCCAACATCCTCTGTCGCACGGTCGAAGCGCACAGCGCGACTGATTTCTACATTGATGATGTCATGGCTGACACCTGGGCGCAGCACCTCGTCATCCAGCGCGAATGCTTTTGCAAAGGCCGGATTCCAGAACATCAGGCGCTTGCGATCATCCCAGAGCGCGATCGGCATGGAGAAGCCCTCGAATGCGTTCCGCAGCCGCATTTCAGAGGCGCGCATACGCTCTTCGAGAAGCCGGCGATCTGATACATCGATTGCGATGCCTTCGAGCGCGATCTGATCAGCAACGGTGCGCGATTGAGGGCGCAGCGCTCTGAATTCGAAATGGCGCCCACGGATATTGAGCGTGCCTTTCAGCGTGCCGTCGACAGCACCCTTTGCGACGGCGTTCACAAACTTACGAGCACTCTGCGCACCGAAATATGGCTCCAGAGCATTAAGCGGAATATCGCTGCCCGGTTCCAGATTCAACGATTTGGCCAGAGCACCTGAAACGGTCAGAGACTGGATGTTGCGATCAATCTTCCATGAGCCGACGCCAACATTTGCAGCAAGTCGTGTCAGGCCTTCAGAAGCTTCTGCAAACCCTGCATCTGTCACTTTCTGCTTTTTGCTCGGTTTTGCAGCCGGTTTTGCACCGCCGAGACGAGATCGTGCAGCACCCAGCAGGCTGAGAACAGCCAGCGTCGGTGACAAGAATAGCAGAGAGTAAAGAAGAATGGCGCCGGTGCCGAGCGCAGTGAACCATGGTTCGGTCTGAACCTGGCATACCTGTAGCGGGCCACCATTGTGCGCGACGCAGGTGGATGTGTGACGCACCCAGTAGCGGTCAAAACTGGTCAGATCCTGAAGAACATCTTGTCTGTCGAGCCAGCCAATTACGTCTTGGGAGCCGACAGAGCCGCCCTGCGGCGCACCTTGCCCCATAGAAAAGCGCAGGGCTTCGTTCTGCGGGAGGTCGGATGCAAGTTGGTGGAGCGGAATGGTCGAGATGAACTCGGTGCGCCCGACAGTCGACATGATGAGAAGGTTGCTCGAACTGGCACCGATGGTTACGCCATTTTCCGACATCCATCGCGCAGTCTGAAGCGTTTGCTCATCAGTGAGGGCGGCGCGGCTCCCCTCGGGGGAGATACGGAAAATACGCTGAACCGATGATATCTGGCTTTCAACTTCCAGAACGGAGCTGCCTGAATTCAGACCTACCGTAAGCGCATCGCCAATAATATCGCGCTGCAGGTCGTAACGATCCAGCATGCTCTGCATGTTGGTCTGTAGTCGTGCCTGCTGAAGCTCACTTTCGCGCTTAATGTCATCCCAGCCTTTAACGCCAAGAATGCCGATCTGAATTGTCAGGAAAACGCCGGTGAGGAAGCTGAGGCGCGACAGCGACGTAGACATGTTGCTTTGGGCGCGCGTGCTTTGCGCTCCGGCATGCATAGCGTCCTTATGTCCGTTATTCGTCTTCACTGAAGTGCCTCGACCGTTCAAGGCATAAAGCCCACGATTCTGATACGGCACCAAATATTAAGGCGCTGTTAACACTCTTATTGCTGTGAAGGAATCACTAAGTCCGGCGCTACATTCCGCTGCGGTTAGCTCTCATTCAGGAGTTCGGAAGATTCATTTTCCTCGCTGCGACGCTCCGGTCCGCGATAGTTTTCCGATTTAAGGCGGCGTCTGTCCGGACCAAAATAGCTGGCGGTGCGCACGAACGGGCGAGGGGTGTTTACGATAGAGCGTACCTTACGGAACAGCTCTTTCGCGGTTACAGGCTTGCAGCAGAACTCGGTTACACCCGCATCACGCGCTGCGATCACTTTAGAGCGTTCCGAATAGGCTGTGAGCATAATGATCGGCACGAACGGGTTTGGGCTGTCATCGCCAGTGCGGACCAGGCGAACGAAGTCGGTACCGTCGAGGATTTCCATCAGATAATCGACAATGATGAAATCGATATGCTCCGAACGCACCATGTCGAAGGCTTCGGCGGCATCATTGGCTTCGATGAAATGCGATATGCCGAAACCGCGAAGCAAGGTCTTCACGATTGTAATCATGTGCTTGTTGTCATCAACAATCAGCACACTCAGACGGTTCATGTTAGAATTCGACATTAATTGACCCGCACGGCCTGATACACCTAAGAGATCAGACCATAGCGGGTCAAAATTAATACCGTCTTTATCGGGACGGGTGAGTTTTCAATTCACTAATCTGCAAGCGCGCGTTGAACGATATCCATCGCGTTTTTCGACAGGTCACATTCGCGAAGAGCCTCAAGTTCAGCTCGGGCATGTGCCTGTGCCGTCTCACTGACACGGCGCCATTGCTCGAACGCTGTCAGAAGACGCGCAGAGAGGGCGCCGTTCAGCGGGTCGACCTTGCGGACGACTGCACCAAGCAGTTTGTAGCCTTCGCCGCTTTCGCTGTGGAAGGCGACGAGATTGCCCATGGCGAACGTCGCGGCGACAGAACGAACACGGTTCGGGTTCTTCCAGTCGAAGTCCTCATGTTCCATCAGACCGCGAACGCGTGTGATCGCATCATCGCTGGCCTGCAGAGCCTGAACGCCGAACCACTTATCCATGACCAGAGGTGCGTGCTTCCATTTAGCTTCAAAGGCCTGAACAGCAGCTTCAAAGTCCGGCCCACCGACATTCGAGAGCGCGCGGAGCGCAGACATTGTGTCGGTCATGTTCTTAGCGGCACGGAAGCATGACAAAAGCTTGGCGCTGTGCTTGTCGCCCTCTGCTGACAGGAGGTCGATGCATACAGCATAGAAGGACCGACGACCGGCAGAAGCCGCATCCGGTGTAAACTCACTTTCATCGGTGAGGTTTTCATGGATGACTTCGTCAATGACCGGCCAGAGCTGCTTCAGAATGGCTGTGCGCACCAGACGCTTGGCTTCGTAGATGGCAGCAGGGTTAGCTGGCGTCATTTCCATGAACAGCTCGCCAACGCCCGGAAGTGTCAGAAGTAGAGACGCGAAGGCCGGATCGCTTTCGTGCGTGTATTTGACCGCAGTTACCATCGCAGCCACCAGCTCGTCCGGAATAGACGGCGTGTTACCAGCGACAATCGTATGCGCCATTTCCAGAAGTGTTGCACGGGCGACTGTCTGCAGCGCTTCCCATTTTGCGAACGCGTCTGTCTCAACTGTCACAAGCTTGAGACGGTCTTCCATCGTCAGCTCGTCTTTGATGCGAACCGGCGCGCTGAAATTACGGTTTGCGGAGATAAGAGCATCGGCCGCGTTTGGCGCGAGCTGAAGTTCGGTGACCTCATCAATGAGCAGAACGACATCTTCATCCTGACCATCACGAGACTCACCCGTCTCCGGATTGATCTCTGTACCGTCAGCGGTGAATGCCGTCATGCGCAGAGGAATCGGAACCGGCTTCTTCTCCGTCTGGCCTGGCGTCGGGCCGTTGGCCTGAGTGAGGCGCAGGCGCGGGGCATTGCTGCCTTCAACGTCGACGCGCTCAACGGTGACCGTCGGCGTGCCGGCCTGGCTGTACCATGTGCGGAAGCGCGACAGGTCAAAGCCCGCAGCTTCTTCAAAGCCTTCATAGAATGCTTCGATGGTCGTCGCGGTGCCGTCATACTTTTCAAAGTAGAGGTCCATGCCGCGCTTGAAGGCATCTGCGCCAATATATGTTTTCAGGGCGCGGATCAGCTCTGCGCCTTTCTCATAGACGGTGGCGGTGTAGAGGTTGTCGATGGACGCATAACGGTCCGGACGCACAGGGTGGGCAAGCGGGCCCGCATCTTCTGCAAACTGGCGACCGCGCAGGCGGATCACGTCTTTAATGCGCTGAACAGGGCGAGATCGCATGTCAGCAGAGAATTCCTGATCGCGGAAGACGGTCAGGCCTTCTTTCAGGCACAGCTGGAACCAGTCACGACAGGTGATGCGGTTGCCGGTCCAGTTGTGGAAATACTCGTGGGCGACAATGCTCTCAATCGCTTCGAAGTCACCATCGGTGGCGGTTTCCGCGTTTGCCAGAACATAGGCCGAGTTGAAGATGTTGAGGCCTTTGTTTTCCATCGCGCCGAAATTGAAGTCGCGAACGGCAACAATGTTGAAGACATCGAGGTCATACTCGCGGCCGAATGTATCTTCGTCCCATTTCATGGAGCGCTTCAGGCTGTCCATCGCGTAAGCGGCACGTTCAGCGTCGCCCTTATCGACGAAGATAGACAGCGCAACTTCCTTACCGGACATGGTGATGAAGTGGTCAGTAAAGACATCATAGTCGCCGCCGCAGAGCGCGAAGAGGTAAGACGGTTTCGGGTGCGGGTCGTCCCACTCAGCATAGTGGCGTGTCTCGTCGATAGCGCCAGCTTCCCCCGGATTGCCGTTAGAGAGTAGCGTCGGGGCAAACTCGACATCCGCTTCAATGCGAACGGAGAAGGTCGACATCACGTCGGGACGATCCGGCCAATATGTAATGCGACGGAAGCCTTCAGCTTCACACTGGGTGCAGAAGCGACCGCCGGACATGTAAAGGCCCGAGAGTTCGGTGTTCTTTTCCGGTGAAATCCAGACTTCGGTGGTGAGTTCGAATTCGTCCGGCAAGGCGTGAAGTGTCATGCCGGTTTCAGTGAACTCGACCTGATGGTCTTCTGCAGGTGTGCCGTTGATCAGGATCTTACCCGTCTCTTCAAATGCAACGCCGTCCAGAACCATGCTGTCGCCCGGTACGCCGGTACGTTTCACCTGCATGGTGGACAGGACGTGCGTCCGAGCTGTGTCCAGTTGGAAAACGAGACGGACATTCGGAATCTCGAATGGATAAGGCTTATAGTCCTGAAGAAGGACTGGTGGTGGCGTGTCAGTGCGCATGTCGGCTCCGATGAAATTTTCTGACCCTAATCTAAGGCGTGAGGTGGCATGCCGAAAGGTGTCTACGGCTTAAAAGTGCGAGAAGTTCTCAATTCTCGGCCGGGCAGGGCGAAAACGTCCAGCTTGCAGGTCTGGAACCGTTTGCCAGCGAGATGGTTGCGGTGAGTTGGTCTTTGTCGCGCATGTATTGAATACGCTGCGGATAATCATGGTCCGTGTTCAGGAAGGTGATTTGACGCGTGTCACGATCGCTTTCGAGGAAATCAGTTGATCCCATGCCTTCTGGTTCAGCTGTGTAAACATATCCGTCAGCGGTGCTGGCAATGGTCAGAAACTCGTTGAAGGTGGTGCCGTCACGGCGTGGGCTGCGGCCTTCGCCCATCAGGCGCTCTTCATCCCAGACGATCCATTCTTCCACCGTTCCGGACGGTGCGACCCAGCAGCCAAGCAGCCAGCCAAGATCGGATTGGGGTGACGAAGCGGTGGGCACCGTCATACAGCTTGCCATGAGGAAAGCTGTTGCCGGTAAAACTGCTAGTGTCAGTGAGCGCATCAGTATCCCCGTTCTTTTGAACGAGGATACGCTGTTTCATTGCAATCGGTAAACGGGCCTATTCGGCCGCTTCAGCAGGTAGCTTGTCTGGCACGTCATAAACGTCGCGCAGAATGTAGATGCCGGTGCGTGCCAGTTCGCGAACTTCCGCGCCAGCATTCTCCGGAGCGTCAGACACCTGATCTACGAGAGATTTCAGAAGCTTGAGCATTTGCGGGCTGTTAGAGATCAGGCGGGCCTGATACTCGATTTTCTCAGGATCGCGGTCATATTCTGCGCCGGGTACGCGCCAGCCGCCCCAGTCGTTTTCGTCTGTGACGACAACGGGGAAGGTGCCCGGGAACGGATGATGTGAGTTGTCATCATCAGCGCCCCAGCGGCTTTTCGCGCGGCAAACCCGCCAGTTTTCCATGAGCATGGCGTCAGCCTGAGACTGGCGCTTGTCCAGCTTGTCTTCTGCGACGAGATCGTTTGCAGAGAACTCACGACCCAGACCGACATCGTAATGAACACGCAGTGGCTCATCCATGCCCTTAACCCATTGCGGGATTACACGTTCAACAATTGCCCAGGTGCCTACAGGCTTCACGTAGACTTTCTGGTTTTTATGGAACAGGGCCTTAGCCATTGCGTCATCATCCTCCAACTTTGCGACACTATGGTCTGAAGGTCGTTAGATTACGGTGAATACAAACAATCAAAATCCTTCGGACTTGCCGTAACGACAGGACTTTTCTCGATTGAAAGGGCTGATAACCTCTCCGCAAAACAGGCGACGCCAACGCATGCTTCGCCGCAAAAGGTAGAGAGGAGACGCCATGAATTTCGACTTTTCGGAAGATCAGAAATTTCTGGGTGACCAGGCGCGAAAATATCTGAGCGAACAATGCACTACGGCAGAAGTCCGCAAAGTGCTGAATGATGATGGTATGGCCTGCCATGAAAGCCTCTGGAACGGCATCGCTGAAATGGGCTGGCTGGGCACGGCTATCCCGGAAGAGTATGGCGGGCTCGGGCTCGGTATGCTGGAACTTTGCGTGCTGGCGGAGGAAATTGGCCGCGCGCTCGCGCCGGTGCCATTCTCTTCTACCGTTTATATGCTGGCTGAGGCTCTGAAGCTTGGTGGCTCTGAAGCTCAGAAGCAGGCGCTCCTGCCAGAGATTGCTGCGGGCAAGGTGATCGGCGCTTTTGCGTCTTCAGAAGGTCCGGGCGCTCCAGACCTCTCAGCTCTGAAAACCACGTTTGACGGTAGCAAGCTGAACGGCACGAAGATTCCGGTGCTGGACGGCGATATCGCGACCCATGCCTTGGTGACGACTGCCGAAAATGGCGGTGTGTCTCTGGTTCTGGTCGATCTCAATCAGGCTGGTGTGAAGCGCACTGTGGTTAAGACGCTGGACCCAACACGTTCCCACGCAGAGCTGGAATTCTCTGATGTGGCTGGTGAGCGTATTGGCGAAGCGTGGCAGGCCGGCCCGTTGATTGATAAGCTGATGGACCGGGCTGCGGTTCTCATCGCTTTCGAGCAAACCGGCGGTGCAGACCGCGCCGTGGAGATGGCGACGGATTATGCCAAGTCCCGTTACGCGTTCGGTCGTCCTATCGGCGGCTATCAGGCCATCAAGCACAAGCTGGCAGATGGCTGGGTAAAAAATCAGGTTGCCCGCTCTAACGCGTATTATGGCGCATGGGCGCTCTCCACAGACGCTGGTGAACTGCCTGAAGCGGCAGCGGCTGCGCGCGTGGCGGCAAGCGAGGCCTTCTGGTTCGCATCTAAAGAGAACATCCAGACTCATGGCGGCATGGGCTTCACATGGGAAGTCGACTGCCACCTGTTCTACCGACGCGCAAAACTGCTCGCGGTACAGGTCGGCTCGCCGAAAATCTGGAAAGAGAAACTTATCAGCGCGCTTGAAAACAAAGCTGCCGCGTAAGGGAGGAACACAAAATGGATTTCAACGATACGCCAGAAGAAGCAGAATTCCGCGCAGAGGCGCGCGCCTTTCTGAAGGCCAACCTGGCTGAGAAGAAGCAAGCCGGTGGACGCGAACGCGGTGAGGAATTTCTGAAGCGCGCGAAAGCGTGGCAGAAAACCAAAGCGCAAGGTGGCTTTGCTCAGATCACTTGGCCGAAAGCGGTTGGTGGCCGGGGCGGCACGCCTATGCAGCAGGTGATCTGGAATCAGGAAGAGTCGTCTTTTGCTGCGCCGACTGGACCATTCCAGATCGGTCTTGGCATGTGCATTCCGACAGTCATCGCATTCGGCTCCGACGAACATAAAAAGCGCTATGTTCCGAAGGCTCTCATCGGTGAGGAAATCTGGTGTCAGCTCTTCTCTGAGCCGGCGGCGGGTTCTGACGTTGCAGGCCTGAAGACACGCGCTGTTCGTGATGGGGATGACTGGGTCATCAACGGCCAGAAAGTCTGGACGACCGGCGCCCAGTTCTCTGACTATGGCATCCTGCTGACACGGACAGACCCGAGCGTTCCAAAGCATAAGGGCCTGACAATGTTCATCGTGAACATGAAAGACCCGGGTGTTGAAGTACGTCCGATCCATCAGGCATCCGGCGGTCGAGAGTTCAACGAAGTCTATTTCACGGACGTGCGTATCCCTGACACTGATCGTCTTGGTGAAGTCGGTGCTGGCTGGAAAGTCGCGCTGGTCACGCTGATGAATGAGCGTCTGGCTGTGGGCGGATCTCCGGGCCCTGACTATGATGAGATTATGAAATTCGGCGCGGAGATGGGACTGATGTCTGATCAGGCTTTCCGTGAAAAACTGGCTGACTGGTACATTCAGGCGCAAGGTTACAAGCTGACCAAGTTCCGTACTCAGACTGCGCTTTCACGAGGGGATACGCCGGGACCTGAAAACTCCATCGGTAAAATCCTCACGGCGAACCAGCTGCAGGATATTTGTAATTCCGGCATTGAGCTGCAGGACCATTATGGCCTGATCAATGATGAAGATCTGGCACCAATGAAGGCGATCTTCCAGTCGAGCTTCATGTGGGCTCCGGGCCTTCGTATTGCGGGTGGTACAGATGAAATTCTGAAGAATATCATCGCCGAACGGGTGCTTGGTCTACCGCAGGATGTCCGCGTTGATAAAGATATTGCGTTCGACCAGATGAAGGCAGGCTAGAGGCTTAAACGAAAAAGAGCGCCTCGAAGGCGCTCTTTTCAGTTTCTTGGAAGGACGAAACGATCAGCCGATCATTTCAACGCCAAAATCAGACTGATCCTGCCAGACAATCCGGCCCATACCTTTGATGGACAGTTCTGGCACACGCAGCTGAATAATCTCAGGCAGTGTTTCGTAAGACTGAAAGCGGATCCGCAGCCCGGAAGGGCTGTGGTCGACGACGATGCCGCGAACTTTATAGCCGCTGTCGGTCGTGATGTGCGCTTCCTTATAGGAGTTCACACGTTGCTCACGCGGCAGCACTGCGCGCAGTGGTTCCTCAGGCTCCCGTTCCGGGAGTGCATCAATCTCGTCATCTTCGTGTTTTTTATTCTTAAAGAGTCCGAACATTTCCGATCACCCATTTCACCTCTGCCTGAAATTAGCCTAATCAGATTTTGTTTTAGTTACTAAAGACGTCAAAATTTTCGCGGGGAGGCGATATCTACAATATGTCAGTCGAGTTTCAGAATGTGCCGGTAAACGGCGTAAACTACCGCGTAGCCGTAGAAGGCACGGGGCCTTTAGTGCTTATGGTCCACGGGTTTCCAGAGAGCTGGTATTCTTGGCGTCATCAAATCCCTGTGATCGCTCAGGCTGGCTTTAAGGCGGCTGCAGTTGATGTGCTCGGCTATGGTGGTTCGGATAAACCGCACGAGATCGAACGGTATTCCATGCAGAATCTGGCGAGTGATATGGCTGAAATCGCCAAGGCGCTCTCTGATGATGGCAAAGCTATTGTTGTAGGTCATGATTGGGGCGCACCAATCGCCTGGAATTCTGCACTATTGCATCCCGATGTGTTTAAAGCGGTGGGCGCGTTGTCAGTGCCATATTCTCCGCCAGGTGAGCGTATGTTCCTCGATGTGATGGACGATGTTTTCACCAAAAGAGGACTGTTTTTCTATCAGATTTACTTCCAGAAGGTTGGCGTCGCTGAAGCTGAGCTGGAACGTGATCCGCGTGATACGATCCGTCGTTTCTATTATGCGGTTTCCGGTGATGCGCCTGATGGAACCTGGCCAAAGGACAAGCCGAACACTTTGGGTATGCTGGACCGCCTACCAGACCCTGATCCGTTTCCGGCATGGCTCACAGAAGAAGACATCGACTATTACGAGGCAGAGTTCAAAGCGTCGGGCTTTCACGGGCCGCTCAACCGGTACCGCAACCATCCGCGCGACCATGAATATCTGCGCTCGCGCGGCGATTTGAATATCTATCAACCAGCGCTATTCATTGGTGGCGACCGGGATCTCGTCCTTAAAATGCTGCCGGGCGTGGATGTTGTGGAGCGTATGCGCAAATACGTTCCAAACCTGCAGACGGGCGTCGTGCTGGAAGGCGTGGGCCACTGGACACAGCAGGAACGCCCCGAAGCGGTGAATGAACTTCTGGTCGACTGGCTGAAGAAGCAAGTCTGATCGTCCGGCTTCGTTTGCTGCTCGTCAGAATGCTTTGGCGAGCAGCAAGCCGCATAGGACTATGCCGGCGATATAAGTCAGAAGCGCTCCGATAAAGCGAAGTGGGTCAGACTTTTCAAGCGTTTGGCACGTCAACATGCCTGCCGCATGGATAAAGCGTGCCAGCACAAGAGCGACTATAAGACTGGTCGCAAAAAGTCCCAGATCGCGCCCCTGATATACAAATCCCGTTGTGATGAAGAGGCCAATGATGAGCGGAACATATTCCGAGGCGTTGGCGTGCGCGCGAACCGCTTTCATCAGAGGACTGGTCGGGTCGGTTCCCGGTGAAATACCCGTTTTGTTCTTGTTGCGTTGCAAAGACACATTGAAGCCCAGCAACAGGACCAGAAGCGCCAGAACGACGACCGCGACAATCAGCAAAGTATGCATTTCTTCCCCCTCATTCTTTCAAATGCGGCGGTGATCTTCATCTCGCAGGGCAAGAGATGCAATCGAAACTTTGCGTAAGGTGAAGGCTTGCTCGCGCTGTTATCTGCTTTAGTGTTAGCTCACTCTAAAATGAAAAGTATCACTGTCGGGGAGACACAAGATGATTGGAATTATTGCGCAGTTGCCAATTAAAGAAGGCAAGCAGGCTGACTTTGAAGCCATGGCTAAGGACCTGATGGAAAAGGTACGCGCGAACGAGCCGGGTTGTCTGATGTACACGCTTTACAAGCAGCAAGGCTCTGAGACCGAGTACTACTTCATGGAGCAGTACACAGACGCGGACGCACTCGCTGCGCACGGCAAGACCGACTATTTCCGCGCTGCTCAGCCTGTTTTCGGTGAGTGTCTTGCTGGCCGCCCGACTATCACACGCATGGACGAAGTGAGCTAATAGGCGAACGCCCGCGTTTTGTGATAAACTCGGGCGACATAACGATAAAACAGTCCAAGGGAGAATGAAGCATGGCTGACGGACATGATAGCGAGATGAGACCTCGCGCGACGTTCAAGTCCTTCGTGGACAGTACGCGCGATGACTGGATGATCATTGGTCGCGAGACCGCTGAGTTCAATAAAGGTCTCGCTGATCGGGTGCTTGATCACCTTCGCATTCTGCGCGGCGATTACGGCGGATTTCCGATCGACCGTCTGGAGCATTCGCTACAAACGGCGACGCGCGCCCTTCGTGACGGACGCGATGAAGAATATGTTGTCTGTGCGTTATTGCACGATATTGGCGATACGCTCGGCAGCTATAACCACCCGGATATCGCCGCGGCGATCCTTAAGCCGTTCGTCAGTGAGCAGAACCACTGGATGGTCGCCAATCATGGCGTGTTTCAGGGGTATTACTTCTTCGAACATCTCGGCCTGAACAAGAATATGCGTGAGCAGTATCAGGGCCACCCCTGGTATGAATACACTGCACAGTTCTGCCATCTCTATGATCAGGCGGCCTTCGATCCTGACTATGAGAGCGAGACGCTGGAGTTCTTCGAGCCCATGGTCCGCAGGGTGTTCGAAAAGCCGAAACAATCGATCTACAAAAAAGACAAGTAATAGAAAAAAGGCCGGTCAGATGACCGGCCTTTTTGTTTGTACTTAAGAGCTACGCTGGCGACGCGGACGACCGCCGCCAGATTTGTTCTGACCGCCGCCCTGGCTGTCGCCATTGCGTGCGCGGCTCTGGCGTGGCTGGCCTCCAGAAGAAGAGCTTCCGCCGGATTTGCCGCCACGAGGAGGACGACCGCCACGGCCTTTATTGCCGCGCTGACCGCTTTCGCCTTCAGCTTTTTGCCTGAACTCGGCTTTGCGACGGTCACGTGGTGATGTCGACATTTCAGCTGGTGCGTCTTTCAGGTCCTGAGTGAATCCGTCCGGAAGCGGTAGTGTGCTGAGCGTAACGTTTGTGAGGCGCTCGATTGCGCGGTGGAGGTGGCGTTCCTGATCGCAGATCAGTGACACGGCCTCACCGGAACGACCCGCACGCGCTGTACGACCGATACGGTGAACGTATTGCTCAGGCACTTCAGGTAGGTCGAAGTTGAAGACGTGGCTGACTTCAGGAATGTCGATGCCGCGCGCAGCAACGTCGGTCGCGACGAGAATAAGGCACTGGCCTTCACGGAACGCGTTGAGCGCTTTCTGGCGTTGGTTCTGGGTTTTGTTGCCGTGAATAGCAACAGCGTCGAGATTAGCCTTATCCAGCTGACCCACCAGACGGTTCGCGCCATGTTTGGTGCGTGTGAAGACAATTGAGCGCTGTACTTCGCGGTCTTTTAGAAGACGTGCGAGGAGGACAGCCTTGTCCTTCTGTTTCACGAAATATGCGGACTGGTTCACGCGTTCTGCAGTCGACGCGACCGGCGCAACGGAGACTTTCTTCGGGTTGCGGAGGAAATCCTGCGCGAGCTTTTCAATCTCTGTCGGCATGGTCGCGGAGAAGAGCAGTGTCTGGCGATCCTTTGGCAGCGCTCTCGCAATGCGCTTGAGCGCGTGGATGAAGCCCATGTCCAGCATCTGGTCGGCTTCATCAAGGATGAGGTGGGTTACGTGGTTCAGCGTGACAGCTTTTTGCTGCATCAGGTCTTCAAGACGACCCGGTGTTGCAATCAGGATGTCCGTGCCTTTTTCCAGCTGGCGGATCTGTTTGTTGATCGGAACGCCACCGAGAACGTGAACCGAGCGCAGACCAAGCAGTTTGCCATACTCGCGCACGCTGTCAGCAATCTGAACAGCGAGTTCGCGTGTTGGCGCGAGGATCAGGCCGCGAACGCTTTTGGCTGGGCGCTGACCTTCTTTTTGTGACGCGTTCAGCATGTGAAGCAGCGGCAGAGTGAAGGCCGCTGTCTTGCCGGTACCGGTTTGCGCGATTCCCAGAAGGTCGTGACCTTCCAGAAGCATCGGAATGGCCTGAGCCTGAATAGGCGTTGGTGTCGTATAGCCTAGCTCTTCCAGCGTCTTGGTGAGCGGGCCGGCGAGACCGAAGTCGATAAATTGTGTCATGTATACTTTCAGAAAGGAGTCCGTCCGCCAGCGCAGAAACTGCGGGCGAAAAGGTTAGTCATTTTGGGACGGCCTGCGTGAATCCAGGGCGTGGGGCTCGAATTGCCTTTGAAGAAAAAACCCAAAGACGGCTCAAGGCCATCGGCGCTTCACGCAGTTCTCTCTTTCAGTGCTGCATAATGCAGGATGCTGCAGCTCATACGTTGCGCTGCAGCAAAAGTCAAAGAGTATTGCATTTGGAGTTTTGCAGGGGAGGGTGAGGCTCCCCCGCAGAGTAGTGGCGCTTAGCCCTTCTGAGCCTCCTGAATCATACGGATGAAGTGGCCTGTATGACCGGATCCGTTGTCGAAAGCCTGAAGTACTGAATCGTCAGCGATCTCGTCCCATTTCGCCGCGACCGCTTCGGCTGTGAGCGCGTCACCAGTGCCAACGAATGCGCCTTTGGTTTCGCGGATTTGTGCGATCGAGAAGCCACCAGCTGCACAAGACAGGATCGTGCCCGTTGGCGCATCTTCCTTGACGAGGTTCATCACGCCAGGCGTGACATACTCTGGCTTGAGTGCTTCGAGCAGTGCAGGCGGCATCAGGTTTTCTGTCATCGCCGTCGCCGCTACAGGGCAGACCGCGTTGACCTTGATGTTATATTTCGCGCCTTCCTGCTTCAGCGTATTCATCAGACCAACAAGGCCAAGCTTTGCTGCGCCATAGTTTGCCTGACCGAAATTGCCGTACAGGCCGGTGGAGGAGGTCGTCACGACGAGGCGGCCATATTGCTGCTCTTTCATGATGTCCCACGCCGCCATGAATGGCTTTACGGTACCCATCAGGTGGACGTCGAGAATGATATCGAAGTCGCCGACGGTGAGCTTCGCGAAGGATTTGTCGCGCAGAATGCCTGCATTCGCGATGATAATGTCGATGCGGCCAAACTCGGACATTGTGTCGTCGATCATTTTTTTGACGCCTGCATCGTCTGCAACGGAAGACCCGTTAGCGATGGCTCTGCCGCCCAATGCGCGGATTTCTTCAACGACAGCTTTTGCACCGTCAGATGTCCCTTGTGAGCCATCCATCGCCGGGCCCAGATCGTTGACGACGACATTCGCGCCGCGACGTGCGAGTTCAAGTGCGTGGCAACGGCCAAGACCGCCGCCTGCGCCTGTTACGATTGCCGTTTTTCCATCAAAACGAATTTCTGACATCTCAATTTCCCTCTGAACGCTTATTCTTTTGCCCGCGCAGGGCAGGGCATCACTGGCTAGGGACCACCGCTTCGGGCAGGGGTCAAGACGGACGTAGCGTCATGCTTGCGGCATAAAAGGCGATCGCGGCGGCGTTAGACGCGTTGAGGCTCTCCATCGTCCGCTCGATCGGTATGCTGGCGATCTGGTCACAGGATTTGGCGACTCCCGGGCGAAGCCCTGACCCTTCCGCACCGATGACGATTGCGAGTTTTTCAGCGCCACTGACAGCGACAGCAATGTCTGAATCGCCTCCACCATCCAGACCAACCACGTGAAAGCCGCCCTCTTTGAGCGAATCAATGGCGCGAGAAATATTCACGGCGCGAATTTCTTTTACAGTTTCTACGGCGCCGGCCGCCGTTTTCGCGGCAACGCCGGTAATTGGCGGCACATTCTTCGTCTGAAGAATCGCTGCGGTGAAACCGAATGCGGCTGCCGATCGGAAGATTGCCCCGATGTTATGCGGGTCTGTCAGCTGGTCGAATACGACGATACGGCGGTGATCGAGCGCATCTTCTACTGAAAGATCGGGCAGGGGCGCAAAAAGTGCTGCTATACCCTGATGCACTGAATCCCGAGGCAAAATCTGGTCGATATCCTTGGGCAGCATCTCTTCCGGTGTTGCCCTTAGGTTGTTGATTTCATTTAATTTAGTAGCTGCATTCTTGGTAACACAAAGGCGCTGGCAGACCCTGTCCGGGTTGTTGAGCGCAGCCATGACAGCGTGGGTTCCCCACAGCCAAACAGGGGCGTTTGGGTCATGTTTTTCATGTTTTGTGACATTCTTGCGATTTCGGCGGTTGCCTACGGAATTCTTCATGACTATAAGGCCGCTTCCGATCCATTTTGAAGAGCGATTTTGCTCCTCTGTGGACCGGCAATTCACCGTCGTCAAACTGATTGGTTGAGCAGGCGGAGGGGTGGCCGAGTGGTTAAAGGCAGCAGACTGTAAATCTGCCCGCATAGCGTACGCTGGTTCGAATCCAGCCCCCTCCACCATTTTCTCGTTTTTGTGGTGCAAAAACTTTCGATCCGGCGGATCTAAAGAAGAGAAAATTGTGTTTGTTTTGCCTCACGCCGCGCAGCGGCTCCGGCAGGCGGGCAAAGCCCGGCGGCAAGTCTGCCGCTGTATGGTTACGTGCTCACATCATTTTTTCACGCAAATTGTGTTTGCTTCTCGCTCTCGTATCGCTCCGCTCACATAGAGCGCTTTTTTCTCTGACCGCCCGCTTCGCGGCGAATGCCGCGTTCGCGATGGGTCGCGCTCAGGGCTGCTCATTCTCTCATTGGAAGCCAGGTCACGCGGTGCGCCTGTTCCCGTCAAGACGGGAACCCATGCTTAAATCTGGCAGCGTTTTGAGTTGATCAATCTAAGCTTGGATACCCGCCTTCGCGGGTATCTGCGGTGTTTCCACATCTGCGATCATCCCTGCGCAGGCAGGGATCTGGTGCGACATGGCCGGTCCAGTTTCCCGCCTTCGCGGGAATGAGCGAAACACTACAAGCAACGCGAAGGCGCAGCCGGGGTGAGCCAATGGCGAACCAAACAGGCGAGCAGAAAAGTACAAACACCATTATCGCCGCAAGGGGTTCCCTGCCGCGTTCTTGCTTTTGATTTGAAAGATTGAACTCAGATAGCGAGTGAAAAATTACACGCCGCGCGGTCTGGCGGCGGCCATGGCTCTGGCCATGTCGTGATGTGCTGACAAGGCGGGAAGGCCAGTTCTACAGCTTCTTCAAAAACAATGGATACGCGCACTTCAGGCTCAAGATACGCCAGCGCGCAGACGATCAAGCGAGCCAGATGGCTCGCCAGTGTTTCTGCGCGTTCAAAGTTTTCGATTGCGGTCTGAAGCCTGTCAGACAGCTCGGCCAACGAGATGAGCTCAAAGCCTTCAGCTGGGTCTATGTGAGTCTCTGCTTCATGAGAGCAAACAGCACAGCCTTGAGCGCGCTCTATGCGCACCAAAGGTGCGCTAGAGCCAACCAAGCGACCACTCCGTTGCCAGACGGGCGTACGCATCGCGTTAGCTGCAAATGTGAAACCTGCCCTCTCCATCTGGGAAGACGCCAACATACGCACATAAGCATGCACCATAGCGTCAGTTGAGATCACAATCCGCGCGAGGTCACGCGGCGCGCGCGTTTCGCCGGATGCCTGAAGCCGCATGCACCAGGCATAAAGCCGCGCAAGGTTCAGCCCGATCAGCTGACCAATGGTCAGAGAAGTATAATCAGAGGCAGATGAGGGCGCGGGTTTCATGCCCCAAGTTTAGGGTGGCATGTTCTGGTGTGGGATTAGTTTTCGGATTTTGCGTCGTCGGGCGCACTGTCATCCCGGATGCTGTGCAGCATGACAATGATGCACGGCTGATCCGGGACCCGAAACATGCAATTTCCCGCGATCAGGCCCCGTGTCTGCAGAGCAACGCTATGCGCTGCACTGCGCACGGGATGACAATGAGATATCCACAGAAACCTGAAACCATGTTCGCCGTTTTGCGGAATGCACCCTACACGATGCAACGCATCGGATTGCTAATTTTTCACCGGCCAGTATTCAGGATGCGCATTCAGGAAACCGATGAAGCGCTGCGCGGAATTCTTCGATTGTTCAGTCACCCCAACGAAACCCGCTTCACGAGAATAGTAGTCACGAAGGGCAGTGCTTCGAGCGGACATTGCATGGTAGCCAGTGACCTCCCCCGAAACGATCCTGTGACAGGTGTCTGCAAACGCCTTAAAAAAGCTCAGCCGTTTCTCGAGCACGAAAAGCTCGATCATAATCACGTAGACTAGGTCTTCATTGAAGAGACCCTCTTCATCTTTATGAAGGTCAATACAACATCCAAGAATGTTGAAAAAATCGTTGGGAACAAAGTCAAATTCCGGCCCAAAATCATATTCACCGGCGTCAGTTGATCTCACCTCGCGTAGCGCAAACGTATACATTGCGTTACCTTCCTATCCAAATCGGTTGCATGGGGCCCAGGGTTCTCTGTCGTATCTCTGATGCTAATGTAATTTCAACAGACGTAATCTGTTGGCGACTATACCCCGTTACATCAATAACCAACTAATCTGCTTCCTTACAGCAAGCGGAACACCGTTTCGTGCCAATGGCATTTTAAGCGAAGCGAATGCACCAGAAAAATGACACCGGCGGATGCATGGCTGATCCGGGACCCGAAACATGCAGTTTCCCGCGATCAGGTCCCGTGTCTGCAGAGCACCGCTACGCGATGCACTGCGCACGGGATGACAATGAAATAGCCCCGGAAACCTGAAACCATATGCGCCGTTTGCTGGTGCATTGCTACGCTTAATGCACCAGAAAAATGACGCCGAACGATTCATGGCGAGGCGTGGCAGCATGCTTCAGAGTATTGAATGAGTCTTTCTGGTGCATCCGGGCATAGCCCTTGATGCACCCTACCCGACGCCAAGGATCAGATCAATAATAGGGCACCATCTGAAGACCATCTGCAATGATGATCCTGCCGCCAAGTTGTTCGAAGGCTTGCACAGTAATGCATTCTCCAGCGCGTGCTTCTCCATCTTTACAACAGGGACATTTAAACACCGGCTTGTTCAGTTGCGCGGTCCTGACCCTTTCCGCTATCGACAGTCTTTTTTCCGTCGGTGGAGCTTCTATGACGCGCACCACAAAAGTGGTCTCAATGCGCACCCCTTGAAAATCAAAACCAACTTCCCGGCCTTTCATAAACGCGACCCATCGATCGGGAGGTGACACCTCAAAAACGTAGAGATCGAGAGTTCCACATTGAAAACCAGACAGCAAACCAACATTTGCAACGTCCGTTTCCCCAAAAAAATCGAACTCCGGAATTTCTGCTGCACACGATTCACAATGCAGAATTCTGACGGATCCATAAAAGTTTCTCATCTATTCCTCATTAGTGAATATGTTTCCCCAAAGGAAGCAAGTCGTCGTAAAATAGCACTAGGTTAATGCCATTGCTGTTTTGCGCACTCGGAGCAAGGATTGCGTTGTATCCTTGCTCCCTCGCGACCTTCGCGACCTGCTGCGTCGGACCGTAATTGTAATTTTTATAATGAGTGTTTCTTGTTATGTCCTTCAGTGTTACGCCAAACTCACGTCGCACGTTAGTATGCGTCACTTTGTGACGCGTAGGGTGCATTAAGCGCAGCGAATGCACCAGAAAAATGACACCGGCGGATGCATGGCTTTGAGGCTGGTTACGAGCACGTCAGTTCATTTGATTGAATATATCCGAGAGTCTCAGCGCTACCCCACCTCAACGAACAGCCTAGGCTTGTTCGCGATTCCAAACATTTCTACATAAAATCAGCGCCTTCTATGGCCGGACACGAAAGTTCTGGCGCATGAGCACGGTTTTGCTTCATCCTGTACCTCATGTCCCGATATCCAATCTGAAGACCTGATAACGAGGAAAACAGGCATGAGCCGACGACGCGATAAGAAGACAACGCATCTGGAAGTCAGGATTTCTCCTGCAACCAAAGATGCCTTCATGCGTGAGTGTGAGCGCAATGGCACGACGGCCAGTGACGCGGTTCGCACTTTTGTCGACGCTTATCTTGCTCGGTCACGGTCTGAGAAACTCAAACAGATTGTGAAGGATATCACGATGAAACTGATCAAAAATCCGGTGAAGGCGACCATGAGCGCAAGCGGTGTCGGCGCGGGGATTGTTGCGGCATCGCTATTGTTTGCGGCGCCTGCTGTCTCTGAAGCGACTTTGCGACCGCTAAACCTGCCAAGCCCTGTCTATCCGGCGGATATGATGGCTGAGGGGCTGAGCGCACGATGCAATGTGACGTTCAGCGTGACCGAAGCCGGCGTTGTGGAAGCAGGTATTCAGGCCAATTGCACCCATCCCGGGTTCGCTGAGTCGGCTGTCACGGCGGTATCTGCGATCCGTTTTGATGTGACTGGCGAGGATGGAACCGCAAAACGTGTCGAGAATGTCGTCTACCCGCTCGTTTATGAGTTGAGGTCCAATCACGAGGGTGCCACGGAGACTGTGGATATTCACGGCCCTGAATAGGCTTACCGATGGCGGGCGCGGTTTAAGGTAAAATATCTTGCGCCCGCTTCACAGAGTCACTTGACGTTCCCATATGTTTTGGGCAGTAACTGCGCCTCTCAGCGGGTATAGTTCAATGGTAGAACGGCAGCCTTCCAAGCTGCATATGTCGGTTCGATCCCGTCTACCCGCTCCAATCTTCCTGAAAATTTTGAACTTTTCTGCCCGTTCCGGGTGCAGGCTGGATTCTGCTTAAGCAGAACTGCTGGTTTCGCAATCTGGAGCGTCACGGTTTAGCTTGCGAAGGTGTTGGCACTTGGCAATATAATTCTGAACTGCTTAGACAATGACGCGTTTGCCATATGCGCGTAAATTGTCGCGACTGCAGAAGGGGCGTCTTATGGGTGCTATTAAAACAGCAATTCTTCCGGTGGCGGGGTTTGGTACGCGGGTTTTGCCTATGACCAAGTCTATTCCTAAGGAGATGCTGCCAATTGTAGACCGTCCGGCGCTGCAGATTGTTGTCGACGAAGCATTTGAAGCGGGCATTGAGCACATTGTCTTCATTACCGGGCGAAATAAAAGCGCCATCGAAGACTATTTCGATTCTGCTTATGAGCTGGAAGACACGCTCGAGAAGAAGAACAAAATCGAGATTAAAGAGCAGCTGGAGAAGCTGCGCATTCCTGCAGGCAAGTCGACCTTCACTCGCCAGCAGTTTCCGCTTGGTCTGGGGCACGCCGTTTGGTGTGGACGCGCCGTGGTTGGCAATGAGCCGTTCGCGGTTCTGCTGCCTGACGTCATCATAAAGTCAGGCACGGGCTGTCTCGCTCAGATGGTTGAGGCATATGACAAAGTCGGTGGTAACATTATCGCGGTTGATGCGGTGCCTGAAGAAGAAGTCTCCAAGTATGGTGTGATCGCGCCAAAATCCCGTGACGGTAAGCTGATTGAAATGAGCGGCATGGTCGAGAAGCCGCCTCGTGAAGAGGCGCCATCAAACCTCAAGATTACCGGCCGGTATATTCTTCAGCCTGAAATCTTCGATCTGCTTGAAGATCAGGGGCCGGGCGCTGGTAATGAAATCCAGCTGACGGACGCTATGGAACGTCTGATGAAGACGCAGCAATTCTACGCGTTCGAATATGACGGACAGGATTTCGACTGCGGATCTATTCCGGGGTATTTCGAGGCAGTATTCGCGCACGCCATGGATCATCCGGAAACGAAAGCGCTCGTCCAGGCACTTGCGCGCAAGGCACTTTCCTGACGCCTGAAAGTTCGGGGCGACAGGGATTTTCCTCATTGAAAAGAGGAGAGTTCGTGTCCTCCCGGTCATCTCACTGAAAAATTCTGCCTGTGAACCGCATTTAACCGCAAATCTGCGTGTTTTCGGTCTTGCTCAATAGGGGCAGTGCCGTGTATGTGGCCGGTTCGACTGGAAACAGAGTCGTAGATCGGGAGGCCCCGGGCGAGTCCGCATCGGAACCGACTGATCCAACGATACAGACTGCAAATTAAGGACTGCGGACATGTCTAAGGCAAAGTTTGAGCGCAATAAGCCTCACGTAAACATTGGCACGAT
>NZ_JARGNT010000003.1:0-247443 GCF_029210165.1 Ponticaulis sp. | reverse complement strand
GGTGCGCTCTCTATGGCGGCGGGCGAGTATGTGTCTGTCGCCTCGCAGGCCGATATTGAAGAGGCCGATCTCGAAATGGAGAAGGAGGCGCTGCGGACTAATCCGGAGGGCGAGCTGCATGAGCTGGCGGCGATCTATGAGGATCGCGGGCTGAAGCCGGAGCTGGCTATGGAGGTCGCCGAGGCGCTGACCGAGCATGACGCGCTGGAGGCGCATACGCGCGACGAGCTGGGCATTGTGGATGTGCATAAGGCGCGCCCTGTGCAGGCGGCTCTGTTTTCAGCTGTCAGCTTTGTTGCGGGCGGCGTGCTGCCAATGCTGGCGGCGCTGTTCTCTCCGGCAGGGCTGGCGAGCCAGGTGGTGGGTGCGTCCACGCTGCTCGGGCTGGTGATTATCGGCTATCTCTCTGCGAAGGCGGGGAATGCGAACCCTGTGAAATCCATCGTGCGTCTGGTGGCGCTGGGCGTGGGCGCGATGGTCGCAACTGGCGTTATTGGCTCCCTCGCTGGCGGGATTAGTTTGCATTAACTTAGCGCTCACGCCGCGCGGCGGCTCCGCGGGGGCGGGCTGACGCCCGTCGGCCAGTCGGCCTCTGGTGTTTCTTGTCATTGTGCTCGGTGATGTTTCTTCGCGTGCCGCTCAGATCACCTGCGCCTGCACAGTCGTTTGTGTGGTGCTCCACACGAGCAACGCGACGGCGCAGGGCGAGTGAGTTTACGAACGACAAGCCCGAGCACACCAACCAAAACAGCGCCGAGCATAAACCATCCTTGACTAATTATCGATAATCAATTATTGTTTAACGATAAATTTAAGGATGATGAAATGCTTCTCTTTTTGCTCTGGTGGCTGGTGGATGACCATCTCGCAGAGGCTCTGAATGCGCCGGGTCTGGGCGAGCTGCCGATCTGGGTGCCCCTGATTATCTCGCTGGCGTTCTCGTGGACGTTTTCGGGCAAGATCCGTGACCGCAGAGGCTAGAGGCTAGCCCGCAATACACCACAATCCCGTGCAGACGCCGAAGATGAGCTGCACAGCGAGGTCTAACAGGCCACCAATCACCAGAATAGGCAGGCCCACCCACAGAAAGACCAGCCAGACCGCCATAAGAGTAATGCGCGGCTCTGGTATGGTTTCACCGGAAATCGTCTGAAGCTTTGACTTGGGCATGTGTCTATATGCTCGCCTTGTGAGGTGTTACCGGTCACGAGCACACTTACTGAAGCTCGCCGATGCGCTCATAAACGAAAAACTAATACTAGCTGCTTAATTCTTTCTTTCATGAGCAAGCACTGGTCCATCTCCGTTGATCAGACACCCCGCGCCCGATGGGATGCGGCGCTGAATGCTGTGCCGGCGCCGTATCAGCAGGACTGGTCCTACGGTGAAGCGCTGGTTCGCACCGGGGCAAAGGTCATCCGCATTGCTCTGAATGATCCGAGCGGCAATATTTGCGGCCTTGCCCAGTTCATCCTGCGCCCGTTCGCCATGATAGCGCGCTTTGCTCTTTGTACGTACGGCCCGGTCTGGGTGCGTCCGATGACCGAGCCGGAAAAGCAGGTCGCGCTGCGAACGCTGCGTCGCGAGCTGAAACTTCGCTGGCCGCGCCTTGTGGCGATCACCGTTGACGAGCCAATGGAGATGCCAGGCTTTAAACGCGTCATGACCGGCGATGCGACGGTGCGGATCGAGCTGACCAAATCCGAAGACGAGCTGCGTGCCGGCCTTGATGGCAAATGGCGTAACCGTCTCGTCGCCGCTGAGAAGTCCGAGCTGAAGTTTACCTCATCGGGCCATAAGCCGGGCCAGTATCAATGGCTGCTGGACGAAGAGCTGAAACAGCGCGCGAAGAAGAAATATCACGGCCTGCCTCCGTCGCTCGTCGAGCGCTGGCAGGAAGACAAGCAACGCGCCAAAGGTGGTGATAAGCGCGGCGGACTGCGGATTTATCGCGCTGATCTCGGCAAAGAGTCCGCCGCTGCGATGATGTTCCTCGCGCATGGCGCTATGGCGACCTACCACATTGGATGGAGTTCGGATGAGGGGCGTAAAGCCGGCGCTCATAACCTGATCCTCTGGAACGCGATGATGCGCCTGAAAGAAGAGGGCTATTCGGTTCTTGACCTTGGCGGTGTGAACACAGCCTCTGGCGCGGGCATTGCCCGCTTCAAGCTTGGCGCAGGCGGCAGCCTTATTCAGCGCCCGGGTGTGTTTGTGTAGCCTCTTCCGGCTTCATCAGACCAAGCCCGATCGGCAGAATAACAAGCCCGCGAATATCGACCAGAACATGGATCAGGACCACGAGCCACAGCTGAGCGGTCAGCACGTAGATCGCGGTCAGCACGAAGCCGATAATTGTTGTCGCGATTATGCCACCAACGCCCTGATAGGCGTGTCCCACCCCGAACATCAACGCTGCAATCACATAGGATAGAATGAAGTTTCCGGTGATGTAGTAGAGCGCAAGCGGCAGCAGCAGGCGAAAGGCGATCTCCTCGACAATGCCTGCATTCAAAGACAGCAGATAGCCCCAGCCAGCTTCCTTCTGGTTACGCGCCATAAGGGCGACCGCGCCGCCTTTCGGCAGGTCTTCGATTTTCTGGATAAAGGGAATTACGGTTGTGGCCGCGAGCGGGATGAAGAATACCGCCGCTACGATCCAGCCTATACGTGCCAGTTCGCCGTGCGTGCTGCCCATGAAGGACAGTGTTTCCATGCGGGCAGCATTCAGCATTTCGGGGTAATTCATCAGCCCGTTCAGGCTGGATAGAGCGGCGAGACCAATAATGGCCGCAACGCCATACTTCATTGAGGACTCCAGCAACATTTTGCCGAAGTATCTGCGCCGTTTGGCGCTGTCGGTTTCCTCAACGAAAGCAGGAAATGTTTTGAAGTCGTCCCATACCTGGTGGGCAAGAAACGCGATGCTGATCAACAAAATGATCCAGCTTGTCAAAACCATAAATATCGCCCCTCAAAATCTATAAAGTATGGTCTTCATGTAGGAGCGATATATCGATTTACAATAAGTCTATGCGGCGGCAACTACGGCCACGCCAATACCAAGCGTGAGAATAGCGATTGCTGTAGAAACCGTCAGAACAAGAAACATCCCTGGCACTCGTTCACCTTGGCGGGCTTCGTTTGTTTCAAGATTTGTGCGGCTCATAATAACTCCTTTTGTCGGTTCATAATGTATACGCACGAAGCACCTCTCCGGTTTCATTTTTCTCCTGAAAACCGATGTTGACACCGGTGTCATTCACGCAATTATAGAGACAAACGGGAGGATTTCATGAAGCTGATGACGTCGCGATATATTCTAGGCGCTCTTATGAGCATGAGTGCAGCTTGTGCGCAGGCCGATGGCCCGGGGCCGGCGTCGCCTATGCCTCAACTTCCGGAGCTTTCCGGGCGTATTATCATTGCCGGCGATTCAACAGCCGCTGACTATCCTCTCGAACGTGCGCCTCAGATCGGCTGGGGGCAGGTGCTTGATTACTATCTGCCAGATGATGTCGAGGTGCTGAATCTGGCCGTGAATGGGCGCAGCACGAAAAGCTATATCGATGAAGGCCGCTGGGACGCGCTGATGGATGAGGTCGGGGCAGGAGATATCGTTCTCATCAGTTTCGGTCATAATGACTCGCGCGATGATGCGCCGGAACGCTACGCCGCGCCTGAGGGAGCGTACCGTGAGAATCTGATCCGGTTTGCAGCCGAGGTGCAGGGCGCTGGTGGCGAGCCCGTTATTCTTTCATCGGCGGCGCGCAGGCTCTGGGAAGGGCCAGCTATGGTCGAAACGCACGGGCTATACCGACAAAATGCGTTCAATGCTGCGATTGAGGCTGGTGTAGATTACATCGATCTGGCCCAGCTTTCCCTAAACTATTTTGAAACGCTGGGCCGCGTCGCCACGAAAGACGATTTTCTCTGGCTCACTGCGGAAGAGGTCGCAGAGCGTCTGCCAGCCTATGTCGAGCGCTATCCAGATGGCATTGAAGACAACACCCATTTCACTGAGACAGGCGCGTGCGGCGTCGCGCGCATTATCGCTGAACGTCTCGGCAATGAGTTTGGCCTGTACGGTGACACGGCGATCAGCGATGAACCTGCTGATGAAGCGGGTCGACCGGCTGATGTGTTGGCGTGTGCAGCTGTAGCCTGGGAGTAGGGATGGTTACTCGGCTGGTACTTCTGTCTGGATAGATTGCAAATAGGCGATCAGCGCTTCCGTCCCCAGCGGGCCGAAATCAAAATCCGGCATGTCCAGCGCGCCAACATGGATTCCTTCGCGGAAATCATCGCCAATGGCTTCAGCATCGAATTCTACAAACACGGTGCGAAGCGGCGGCGCGTCCTGACGCGGGCTGTCACCTTCAGCGCCGATTGCATGGCAGGCTGTACAATTTTCTTCGACGATTGCGCGGCCCTCGGAAATCAGATCGGCACGTTCTTCAGCGATCATTGCGTCAACTGGCGCTGTTGATGTCTCTTCCGATTGCGAACAGGCTGCCAGAGCGATGACGGCGACAGGAAAGAGAAGCGCTGCAGATTTCATATGACCATGCCTTTTGAGGTGAATCTCACTGCAGTCTATCACAGAGGCAATCAGTTCATGCAAGTCAGCAGAATGCGCATCAGGCCTGTAAATCGCTTGACGGGACGTGAGCAGTTTTACATGTGGGGCATATGAATATTCTGGTGATCGGATCGGGCGGCCGCGAACACGCCCTTGCCTGGAAAATCAATCAGTCTCCGCTGGTTGATGAAGTATGGTCTGTGCCCGGTAATCCGGGCATGCACAATGTCGGGCCATGCTTCGACGTGAAGGCGACCGATCTGGATGGTCTTGAGAAGCTCGCAAAACAGCTCGACCCTGATCTGATTATTGTTGGTCCGGAACAACCTCTGGCAGACGGTCTTGCAGATCGCCTTCGAGGCGCTGGCTATGATGTGTTTGGCCCGAGCGCAGCTGCAGCGCAGATTGAAGCGTCCAAAGGTTTCTCCAAAGACCTGATGGCAAAATACGACATTCCGACTGCGCGGTATCAGCGCGTGAAGACGGTCGAAGCGGCTTCAGCCTTCCTCGATACGCTGGAAGCGCCATACGTGCTCAAAGCTGATGGTCTGGCGGCCGGTAAAGGTGTTGTTATCGCCGAGAGCCGCGCGGACGCTGACGAGGCCGTGAAAACCATGCTGGATGGCCAGTTTGGTGATGCGTCTGCTGAGCTCGTCATTGAAGAGTTCATGCAGGGCGAAGAGGCGAGCGTGTTCGCGATCACCGACGGTGAGAACTTCATCTGTCTTCCAGCAGCGCAGGACCACAAGCGTGCCTTTGATGGCGATAAGGGACCGAATACAGGCGGCATGGGGGCTTATGCACCTGCGCCAATCATGACTGATGCGCTCATGGCAGACGTGGAGGAACGTGTGGTCGTTCCATCGCTCAAAGGTCTCGCCGCAGAGGACGCAAAGTTTCAGGGCGTGCTCTATATCGGCCTCATGATCACTGAGGAAGGCCCGAAGGTCGTTGAGTATAACTGCCGCTTCGGTGATCCTGAGTGTCAGGTTCTCATGATGGGCCTTCAGGGCGATATCGTGCCGCTGCTTCTGGCAAGCTCTACGGGTGGATATTCCGCGCGTGATTTTGCTGCGCTCGCCCCGGCAGGCGGATTTGATCCTGCGGTTACGGTGGTCATGGCGACAAAGGGTTATCCGGAAGCCTATGAGAAGGGCTCTGAAATTCAGGGCGTTGAAACGGCTGAACTGCTTGAAGGCGTGAAGGTTTTCCATGCCGGTACGGATGTTGCGCCGGATGGAGCTCTGATTGCCGTTGGCGGACGTGTGCTGAATGTGACCGCGACGGCGCCAACGATCGATGAAGCGTTCAAGCGGGCTTATTCTGGTGTGAATGCGATTGACTGGTCGGAAGGGTTTTACCGCTCTGACATTGGCTGGCGCGTCAGACGTTGAACACCGATCGGCATATCGACGTCCTCGCGTCGGTTTCCAAAGCCCTTTAGCGCGCTTTCGATGAGCGAGGTCATGGTCTGAACGGCGTTTCGGATCTGGCTGCACTTGTCCAGCACCCGATCGCGATTGTCTCCGTCCGCGATTTTTTCGATACGGGCTGCGACGCCGTCAACGACGGTGAGCGGCGTACGGAATTCGTGATTGATGGACGTGATCAGCGCGTACTGAAGCGTGACGAGCTGTTTTTCTTTTTCGAGGGCCGCCGCCAGATTTCTGTTCGCCTCGTATAGCTCACGGCTGCGAGCTTCAAGAAGTTGTTCTGCCTCTTTCCGTGCGGCTTTCTCGCGGTTGTATCGGGTGCGAGATACCGTGTCAGGGATGGCAGACGGCGGTTGGGTCATTTCACCGCCTCCAGCGTGATCGTGAATTCTGAAATCGTCAGATTGCCGTCCTGCGACACCTTGCGAGTGATCGTGCCAGTCTCTCCATAATGGTCGAGCGTGGCTTCGATCAGACCTTCGCAGAAATCGACCAGACCGCGGCGCGAACGGTAGGTGAGGACCATCACGCCGGGTTGCGGAAATGCCGATACAAAAGTCGGCAGGTCGACATCCTGATGCAGCTTTTTGACTTCGACGTGGATTTCTTCTTCCACGGACTCAAGGAGCTCAAAGGCCGTTCGCTTCGTGATGAAGAAATGCGTGTAACTGCTGGAGAAATGTTTCAGCATCCAGTGGCCAAAGGCTTTTTGAAGCGCTTCGACGCTAAGACCGGTTTCGCCGGAGAAACCCTGAACAAGTGCGATGAGATCGGAGCTCGGATAATTGCCAACGGCGCTGTAGGCACCACCGCCAGAGAGCGGGCATCCCGAAATAACGTGATCAACCCGGTCTTCACCGACCGCTTCGTCAGCCATTGCCAGAAGCTCTGTAAAAATGAGTCCTTTCACGGTTCTCTCCGCCTGCTCCTGATGACGTAGAGTAATGTGAAAGCGTTAAAATACTCGCTCTTGTCGTTAGTGAATTCGGGGATGTGATTCAACTATACGCAATGGATTGCGTTAAGCACAGTAATCGCTAAGTTCACGCGCGAAGAATTAAAACAGTCAGTCAGCAGGGGAGACGCGCACATGTCAGTTCATGGCGCATCAGCACAAGAGATGTTCAGCGGCACGAAAGAAGTCGCAGACACGCACAAATTCAACGAAGACAATCTCTATCAGTGGATGACGGAGAATGTTGAAGGCTTTGAAGGCCCGATGGATGTGCGCCAGTTCAAAGGCGGCCAGTCCAACCCGACCTTCAAGCTGATTACTCCGAAAAAAGCTTACGTTATGCGTCGTAAGCCGCCGGGCAAGCTGCTGCCGTCTGCGCACGCAGTTGACCGTGAGTTCCGCGTGATCAATGCACTTTATCCGCTGGGTTTCCCTGTCGCGCGGCCATATGGCCTGTGCGAAGACGAGAGCGTTGTCGGCACAATGTTCTACGTGATGGACAATGTAGACGGTCGCATTCTCTGGGATGGCACGCTGCCGGATTACGAGCCTGCGCAGCGCCGCGCGATCTACGAAGCCAAAGTGAAAACCTTCGCTGACCTCCACAATGTGGACTGGAAAGCGGCAGGTCTGGAAGGCTTCGGCAAGGAAGGCGACTACGTTGCTCGCCAGATCCACCGCTGGACGAAGCAGTATGTCGCGTCTGAAACGGCAACCATTCCGGAAATGAACAAGCTGATCGACTGGCTGCCGAAGAATATTCCGGCTGGCGAGACGACGACGATTGTTCATGGCGACTACCGTCTCGACAATATGATCCTCCACCCGACAGAGCCAAAAGTCATTGCGGTTCTGGACTGGGAGCTGTCCACGCTTGGCGATCCATTGGCAGACTTCACCTATCACCTGATGAACTGGGTGATGCCGAGCTCTGATAGCCGTGGCGCGCTGGCAAACATCGAAGATCTGAACGCGTACGGCATTCCAACGATGGAAGAATATATCGACATGTATTGCGCGCATCGCGGCCTGAACGGCATGCCGGACGTGCACTATTACTTCGCGTATAACGGCTTCCGTCTGGCGGGCATCGTTCAGGGTATTGTCGGCCGGGTGCGTGATGGAACCGCGTCCAACGCTAACGCTGCGCAAATGGAAGAGCGCGTGCCTCTGCTCGCGAAATTCGCATACGGCGAAGCGCAGAAAGCTGGCCTTACCGACTAAGCCCGCGCCACAATCAAAACCTCTGAAGCCCCTCTGCCAGCGCGGAGGGGTTTTGTGTTTCGGGGAACTTTACCGGCCACGCAGGCGTCTTATTTCCGCCCAGATGGCAGCGCATATGCGCGCATCGTTTAATGCGGATGAGGCACGGTTTGAACGGGATTGAAGAGAGCGTGGCGACGTCGCCTGCGCGAACCTCGCAGACAGAATACTGGCAGGACGAAGACTTTGCACGCATGCGGGCAATTGCCTGGCGTTGGGCGAAGCGTATCGGCCTTTGTGTGCTTTCGCTCGGTTTGCTCATCCATTTGTACGCGCTGCTTCTGGCACTCGTCTTGCCGCCCACCACGCTCAATATGACTGGCTCGGCGCTGGTCGGACGCGACGTGCAGCATCGCTCTGTACCGCTCGAGGAAATCTCTCCGCATCTGGTGCGGGCCGTGATCGCTGCGGAGGATTCCCGCTTCTGCAGTCATGGCGGCATCGATATGGACGCCATCAATCAGGCGCTTCGTGAACGTAGTGCAGGTGGACGCCTGCGCGGTGCATCGACCATATCCCAGCAGACCGCTAAAAATGTCTTCTTCTGGAATGGCGGCGGCTATGTCCGTAAAGCCGGTGAGGCGTGGATGACCCTCGTGATCGAGACGATCTGGGGCAAAGAGCGCATTATGGAAACCTATCTCAACATCGCAGAATGGGGGGACGGGATTTACGGCGCCGAGGCTGCCGCGCAGGCGCGCTTCGGAGTGTCGGCAGCTGAGCTGTCACCATATCAGGCAGCGCTTCTGGCGGCGGTTCTGCCCAACCCGAATAGCTGGCGCGTCGACCCGCCGGGCAATTATGTCTCCGGCCGCGCCTCAACCTTGCAGCAGCGTATGGGCACCGTACAGCGCGACGGACTGGCAAGCTGTGTTCTCGATTAAAGGCTAATCTTCATGTATCTCGCTTCGACCAGCGAGTAGAAGCCATAGCTTGCAATAGAGGCCGCACTGAGCGCGTAGAGGATCAGCCCGAAAGGCTGGTCACGCAGCCATCCCAGCAGACCCGCAATGCCGCGCGCTTCATCCGCGTCGCCAACCCATCCTGCCCAGATGAGAAACACGCCGACCAGCATGATCAGCAGTCCGCGTCCGGCAATTGCCGAAGAAACGAGGGCGCAGACGACCTGGCTATCAGATGGCATATTGAGATCGTGCTTCCAGGCATGGGTCACGGCCCGCCAGACCTGCGCTACGCCAATCGCCAGCACGATCAGCCCGCCCAGCATCAATAGGTATTTCCCGAACATCTGAGACAGCGTGTAGCTGGCGAGTGTCTCGGTCGTGCCGCCGCCGCTCTGGTCGTCGCGATCAAGCACGACGAGCAGGGCTGCAAAGCCGACGGTCAGGTAGCTCAGTCCTGACGACATCATCCCGAGTCTGGCGAACCAACCCATAAATTCATCGCCTTTGTCGGACGTGTCGAACACGGCCTGAATGCCGCGCCAGAGGGCGTAGAGGAACAGGCCGGCAGCAATCATGGCCAGCAGCAGAAGGCCGGGCACATGCTGCTCGATCTCGCGGAAGGTGTCGCCCGGAGAATAGCCTTCATCACGTGTGCCCGGCGCGATAATAGCGGCCACCAGCAGGGATGCGATCAACGCATAGACAATCGCACGGGCAAACAGGCCAGCACGCGCCATGATTTCAAATGAGAGGTTGAGACGAGCGTTCATTAAAATGATCAACGCCTGAAGCTCACAGTTTGTTGCACGTGCGAGACGTAGTTTCGTGAACCTGCTTGATCTGGTGGAGTGAGCCAAGTATCGCTGACGCAACGAAATCATGCATAAAAGGATCACGGGGATGTTTGACACGCCAATCACTCAGGACGGAAACGTCATCTCAGGCCCGCTGCGCGCGCCGAAACAAATGCTGGAAGAGCAAAGCTATGACGGCTCCGGCGCTGGCTCTATTCACGATGATTCCATGGCTGAGAAGCTGGGCTTTAAAGCAGGCCCAATTGAAGGCCCGACGCACTTTTCCCTGTTCGATCCGCTGCTCGTAAAAATCTGGGGCAAGGACTGGTTCGAGAAGGGGTGTTTCTCCTCTCACTTCAAAAACATGGTTGTTGAAGGCGAAGAGACGCAAGCCTTTGTTGAGCTGCCATCTGACGAAAACCAGACACGCCTTCGTTGCTGGGCGGAGAAAGCTGACGGCACGCAGGTGCTGGAAGCAAGCGCCACACTGGGAGGCGGTAAAACCCTGCTGGAAGAGCGTCTGGAAAACCTGCGCCCACTCGACCACTTTATCATTCTGGAAGACATGCATGTCGGCATGAAGGGCGCTGTCGATGAGATGGCGACCATGGGGCCGGAGCAGCATATGGGTAAGCTCTACCCGTTCTCTCTGAAGCAAAAGCTGGCCGCCATCACCGAGAATTCACCAGCTTACTCTGATGATGCCGCATCTCCATGGGGCCGCGCGATCATCCCGACAGAGATGATGTCGGTTCTGGCTGAGTATACAGTTCACGACGCGAAGTTCCCGATCAAGCGTCCGGCAATCGGCCTCTTCGCTGACCTTGAAGTGCGCTACATTAACGGGCCGCTTTTTGTTGGAGAAGAGTATCTCATCCGTCGCGAGATCGTCGCTATGTCTGGCAGTAAGCGGACTGAGAGCTATTGGACGCGCTCTCAGATCTTCGACAAGACGGGCACGACCCAGATTGCCGAAACGCTGCTGAACCATGCGGTCATGAAAAACTCTTATCCGGATTACGAAAAAGAGCTGGCGGCGAAAGTCGGCTAGGGGCTGATTTATCTGAAATTTGAGAAGGCTCCGGTTTGTGCCGGGGCCTTTTTTGCATCTGTACGGTTATACCGTTTGCGCTCTCGCAGTTCATGCCCAAGTATGAGTGAGACTTCAGGGAGACACAAATGTCATTCACGCTTTATGATGCCACCATTCCAGGCTTTATCCGCACAGCAGAATCTATTGCCAACGTTCTGAAAAAGGGCCGGGAGCACTATCACCAGCACGCGCTCGATCTGGATGGCGCGGTGAATGAACGCCTTTGCGGCGACATGCTGCCGCTGTCCTTTCAGGTAAAATCTGTGCGCACGCACTCCATCGGTGCGATCGAAGGCATTCGCGCTGGCACATTCAGCCCGATCCCGCCAATGTCCGACCCTGATTATGTCGGCCTCGAAGAGATTGTCGCCAACACGATTTCAGACCTGAAAGCCATGGACGCAGACGAAGTGAATGCGATGGCGGGTAAAGATGTGGTCTTCTCTATGAAGGATGTGACCATCCCATTCGTGGCTGAAGACTTCCTCATGTCGTTCTCCATTCCGAACTTCCATTTCCACGCGACAACGACCTACGACATTCTGCGTATGAAGGGCGTTACGCTCGGCAAGCGGGACTATCTCGGCAAGCTCGCGATCAAGCAGGGCTGATCGAATTTCCTGCATAGAGGCCGGCTTTTAACGCTGGCCTCTATGGCTGCTTGACTGCACCGCGATTTGCGCGCTCCATTTCTTCGGATGCTTTCGGGGAGGAGTGTGACATGCGCAGACGTCAGTTTCTGACCGGATTGGGTGCAGCTTCGCTGGCAGGCTGTTCCGCCAGCGTATCGCTTCAAACCGGCTCCCCCCCGTATTGGGCGGATTTTCCACCTGTTCTGTCCCGCATGGACCGTGTGACGCGTACGGTTGTCGGCCTGCGCCCGTATCGTCCTCAAGGCTATCGCCTCGACTGGGAAACGTTGGGCGATAAGACGGTGGTGCACTCTTACGGACATGGCGGCTGCGGCGTGACAATGTCCTGGGGCACGGCTGTGGTGGCTGCGGACTATGCGAGCGAGGCAGGCCATGAGGATGTGGCTGTGCTCGGTTGCGGAGTGCAGGGGCTGACAGCGGCGCTGACGCTGGCGCGGCGCGGGCATAATGTCACGATTTATGCGGCAGACCTTCCACCTTACACGACGTCCAACATTGCGGGCGTCCTCTGGATGCCGACCACCTATTTTGACCGGCGCGTTGCGACGCCCGATTTTCTTGCATGGGACCGAGAGCTGATACGCAAGGCATGGCTGGGCTTCATTCCATATGTGAACCGGCCGGGCTATGGCGTGTACTGGGCAGACCATCATTCACTCGGCATGCAGCAGCGACGTGACTGGACCGAAGGACTTCCCGGCGGTGATGACATTTATCCCGAACTCACGCGAACCACTGAAGGCAATCTGTTCGGATACGCGTATCAGCAGCGATTTAAGGCGATGATCATCGATCCGGATTATTATCTGGACGCCATCCTGCAGGACGCGCAGCTGGCCAGTGCGCGCATCGTCCAAAGGGAGTTTGCTGACCTCTCCGAGGTGATGGCACTGCCAGAGCAGACCATTGTGAACTGTACCGGCCTTGGGGCAGGGGCGCTGTTTGGCGATGAGGATATCTTTCCGGTACGCGGCCAGCTGACCCATTTGCTGCCGCAGCAAGAGATCAACTACTCCTATGTCGCACCGACGGATAATGGCGTGCTCTACATGTTCCCGCGTAAAACGGGCATCGTGCTTGGCGGAACATCCGATTATCGCGAATGGGATCGCACGCCGAACCCCGCTGAAATCACGCGCATGGTTGAAGGTCATGCCGAGCTGGCAAGGCGGCTTCGTATTTAACTTGCCCCTGTCTTCTGATTGACCAGTATGGGTGGCCATGCTCCAATTCGTGGAAGATCAGGGGAAGAATCCAGTGACCATGAAATCTATCGCCGCTGCGCTGCTGTTTGGCAGTGCGATTGCCGGCGCCGCTCAAGCCGATACAATTTACATTCACGCCGGACATTTGCTTGCAATTCCAGGTGAAGGGTATCTGGAAGAGCAGACAGTGGTCATCGTTGATGACCGGATTGTCGCCATTGAAGACGGCTATGTGACGCCTAATCCGGGCGAGCGACTGATCAATTTGACTGACAGCTATGTCATGCCCGGCCTGATCGATTCTCACGTGCACCTACTGTCTGAGTTCAGCCCGACAGCGCGTCTGAATGCGCTGACTTATTCAGAAGTGGACGAGGCGTTTGATGGTGCCATGCATGCGCGTCGCACTCTGCAGGCTGGTTTCACAACGGTGCAGGATGTGGGCGGCACGCCTGAAGCGATCTTCTCTCTGCGCGATGCGATCATGAATGGCCGCGTTCCTGGCGCACGTATTCGGGCATCAGGTGCCTCTATCACACCGACCGGCGGTCATGGCGATGTGAATGGGTTCTCGCCCGCTCTTATGCAGATTTTCCAGAGCGATTTTGTGTGTGACGGCGCGGATGATTGTCGCCGCGCAACGCGTCTTGCCGTTCGCGGCGGCGCCGATGTCATCAAGATTACGGCGACAGGCGGGGTGCTTTCCAACACCCGTGCGGGTCTCGGCCAGCAGTTGTTCGACGATGAGCTTGTGGCGATTGTGGAAGCTGCCGAAAGCATGGGCCGTCGCGTGACAGCGCACGCGCATGGTGTGGACGGGATTAACGCAGCTCTGCGTGCCGGTGTGCACTCCATTGAACACGGCACCTACCTGAATGACGAGACGATCGAACTTTTCCTCGAGCATGATGCCATTCTGGTGCCGACCGTGATTGCGGGTGTGACCGTGACCGGCTGGACGAATGAAGAATGGTTGCCTGCGCCATCGCGCGAGAAGGCGGCGATTGTCGGTCCGCTGATGATCGACATGCTACGCCGCGCCCATGAGGGCGGTGTGCGCATCGCATTTGGCACAGATACAGGTGTCTCCCGTCACGGGGAGAATGCGCTTGAATTCGTCTATATGATCGAGGCTGGCTTTGAGCCGGAAGAGGCCATTCGCGCGGCGACAGTTATCGCGGCCGAGCATATTCAGCTGGAAGACGAGATTGGCACAATCGAGGCTGGCAAGTCGGCGGATATTATCGCGGTTACCGCAGATCCCCTGTTGAACATTGAGGAATTGCTGGACGTAGATTTTGTCATGGCTCGTGGAGAGGTGTACAGACTTCCTGAATAACAAAAAGAATCAGGGAGCAGTAAATGCCTCACATCACGGCCAACGGGACCGGGATCGAATACGAAGAATTCGGTTCCAAATTCGGTACGCCTTTCCTTCTCATTTCCGGCTATGGCGGCCAGATGATCAACTGGAGCCAGGAATTCGTCGACGGTCTCGTCGATGAAGGCTTCCGTGTCATCCGGTTCGACAATCGTGATATCGGCTTGTCCCAGCAGTTTGACGAGCTGGGCATTCCGGACATGAAGAAAATCTTTGGTGGCCTGAAAGACGGCACGGCAAAGGATCACGCGCCGTATCTTCTGGAAGACATGGCAGCCGATGCGGCAAGCCTTCTGGAAGCGCTCGACGCTAAGCCCGCTATCGTGATGGGTGTCAGCATGGGCGGCATGATCACGCAGTTGCTGGCGCTCAATCACCCGGACGCCGTCAAAGCGATTATACCGACAATGACATGGTCCAGCGATCCTACACTGGAAAGGTCTACGCCGGAGGCGAATGCCGTGCTTACAGAGCGCCCGAACCCGCCATCGCGTGAAAACATCATCCGCAATGCGATCAAAGCCAATCGTGTTATCGGGTCAGGCCCGAGCCTGCAGGCTACTGATGAGGAACTCGCAGAGAAGGCTGGCGCTGCGTATGACCGCGCTTACCGTCCGGCAGGTCTGTCACGACAGTTTGCGGCCATTCAGGCGCAGCCGTTATGGCATGAACGCCTCTCCGAGCTCTCTGTGCCGACACTGGTTGTTCACGGTGAGGTCGATACGCTGATCCTGCCGCAGTGCGGACAGGACGTTGCGAAACGCATGCCAAATGCACGCTATGTCGAGATTGCTGACTGGGGCCATGACATGCCGCCAAAGGCTGTGCCTGTCGTGCTGGCCGAAGTCATCCCATTCGCGAAAGAGCACGCTTAGAGCTCAGACCTCAAAGCTCAGAACGAAACCCTCGCTGGCGAGTGTCTTGCCGGCGAGGACGCGGTCATAGCATTCCTGTACGGCTTCAGAGCCAAGCGCACGCACAGTCTTGATCCAGCGAGAGGCGTGGCCGTAGAACTCCAAAAGCTCCTCTGCCAAATCGACGCGGAGGTCGCGTGCATTGATGCCGAGATCATTATCTTCCAGATAGCGCGACGTCACAAACTCCATCGCTTTAGGTCCGGGCTGCATTTCAGGGGTGGAGGCAGCCATTGCGGCCTTCCAGTCGGTTTCGCCAGCGCGGATGCAATAGGCGAGATTGTCCCCGTAAAAATCGTGTAGCTCCTGACACAGCGCATCACGGCCTGAGAAGTCGATAAGGACTGACGTCTGCTCTGGCTTGAGCGTATCTTTGGCCTCATCGTAAAGTACGACGCCGTCATAATTCTGGCTGTTCTTTGCAAAGGCACGGCCTGCATGAGAGGTGAGGCCAGTTGTCTTAATGCCGCGGCGACGCAGCAGCCATGACAGCGCCATAGCGGTTTTGCACGATGCACTGGAGATGACGATGTGACCTGCGCCGTAGAAATCATTCAGCTCTAAATGTCGTACCAGAAGAAAGGCTGTGAAAAAGAGCGGGCGAAACAAGAGCTGCTGGTTCTCATAGTCCGCGCGATAGGTCGGGTCGGCGCCCAGCCGGTGATACCGATTATAGGTTTCGGGCAGCATATCTCTGTGCGCAGTTCCATCCAGAAAGCCGTTATCGTCGATCTTGTCAGGGGCAAACACCCATTTGCTGGCAGTCGGCACGAAGCCGAAAAAGCGCTCGCCCGGTTCAATGTCGTCGCAGCGGCTTTCTTCTACGGTGAGGAACCCCCAGGCCGGAATGCAGCCCCAGCCGGGGTTCGCGGCGGGAAAGAATTTCCAGTATTTGCGGCTTTCACCATGCAGCGCATACGCGATATTGGAGGCAGTGAAGGCAAAGTTCTCAATGCCCATCAGCACTTCGCCGTCTCGCAATTCTTTGACGGTGCGATCGGATATTCTCGTATGTGCGAGATCGCTTTTATCGACCTCAAGGCACAGAATATGGTCAGACGACATCGCATTAACTCCTGCGGTGCAGAGAACCAAACCTCTTCACCACAATAACTTGGGGTATCCCGTCTGCCAATAAAAGCGAAATTTTATCGATCTGTGCCCGTACCAGGGGAATTAGCGGCGCGGTGGACGCTTTTTCTGACCGCCCGGACGACGCCCTGGACCTCCGCTACGTGGGCCGCCACGAGAGCTGTTCGGGCGCTGACCGCGTTGCGGACGCTCTGGTGCCTGAGACATGCGCTGGGTGCGGATTTCTTCACCGAGAATGCGCGTCAGCTGTTCTGCGGGCACTTCTTCCAGCGTTCCTGATGCCAGTTCAGCCAGTTCAAACGGACCGTATTTAATACGGATCAGGCGGTTTACGGTCAGGCCTACAGACGCGAGCGCCTTACGGACTTCGCGGTTTTTACCCTCGCGCAGAATAACGTGCAGCCAGTTATTCGTGCCGGTGGTGCGTTCCAGCGTGGCATCGATTGAGGCGTATTCAATACCATCGACTATCACGCCTTTCTTCAGCTCTTCGAGGGCTTCAGGTGTGACGCGGCCATGCGCACGGGCGCGGTAGTGGCGCTCCAGACCTGTGGCCGGCAGCTCCATCTTACGCGCCAGCTCACCGTCATTGGTCAGCAGGAGCAGCCCTTCGGTTGTGAGGTCGAGACGACCGACAGTCACGACCCGTGGCAGGGATTTCGGCAAATGGTCGAAAATCGTCGGGCGACCTTCAGGGTCACGCGTCGCTGTGATGAGGCCAGCCGGCTTGTGGTACATCCACATGCGTGTTGCCTCTGGCGGGCGCACGATTTTGCCACGGACTTTGATCTGGTCACGCGCCGTCACTTTGACGGCCGGGCTGTCCAGACGTTCACCATTCACCATGACCTTGCCCTCGGAAATAAGGGTTTCTGCTTCCCGTCGGGAGCAGATGCCAGCATGTGCGAGGTATTTGGCAATGCGTTCGCCGTCTTCCCATTTTGCTTCTGGGGCGGCTTTAGCTTTGTTGCGCGCGGGTCCGATGTTTCGACCCCGGCCCGTCTCCCGACGCTCCGTCATCGCGTATCCTTTCAATATAAGGAGCGCCCAATAGCATGGCGCGCACGAAAGGTCATCCTGTTATGTGGATGAGGCGCAACATCATGACGAATGGCAGAATGATAAGGACGCTGAAGCCAAGCTCGAAGCCGACCCAGATCCAGTTCTGACGGGTGTTGGTGCCTTCATCGCGCCAGATCGAGAGCATACGGCCAATGCCTGAGCCAGCCCATGCCGCGGCGAGCGGGATAACGATGATGGGCGCAATCATCTGGTCGAGATACCAGAGAAGCACCAGCGTGGTCAGATGGCTGAAGAAAAACAGACCTCCCAGTGTGCCGCGAAATTCCGATGCGCCTTCAGCGTGGCCTTCGATTGGTGTCAGCCCGACCGTTCGTGAAATCCAGTCGGGTTTCAGCATGGCAAACAGCCCCATCCAGGCGCCAAAAGCGAGCGTCAGCGAAGAAATGACTTGAGCAATCATGCGGTCCACCCCGTGAAATGATCTTATAAGAGTGGGGCGATACGGTTCAAAGTCAAAACAGACCTGTGTGATCGTGATCTCGCGGGCGGTTTCGACTTGTGGTAGGTTGGTTTCGGGGAAGGAGCCGCAGACTTATGACAGAACGTCAGACGGAGACGACTTCAGCATTAATCAGCACCGAAAAGCCTAAGCTCAGAACGCTGGGGGCGCGCATTGATGCCTATCCGCTTTCGGTGCTTGTGTTTGCAGGGGTGATGGCAGGCGTCGCGTTCGGAACGGCTGGATATTTCCTCTTCCGCTAGGCCTGCCTTCAGAGCTTATTCGTCAGGAGCAGCGTCAGTTTTTTCGTCGACGAGCTCACGTTCGCGATCTTTGCGACGCATGAATTCCTGACCGTATTTGCCGTGTGCGTCCTTGCCGAGCGCTTCTTTAGCCGCCAGGAAGATGTCTTCTTCTTCCTCGTCGATATGGTGCTCATAGCGGTGGCGCATGGTTTTGAATTTTGTCAGCCAACCGGGTGAGCTCATGTCCGTTTCATTCAGCTCGGCCATCATCTCGTCCACCTCATGGTGCTCGGCGACGGAGTGACGGGCATGTGGCTGACCGTCTTCTGTTTTGATGAGAGGTCCGTAGAACGCTTCTTCTTCGGCAGCCGCGTGTGCGCTCACCTCATAGAAGAATTCTTTCCAGGCTTTCTGGCGTGCCTCGCTGTCACCGGACGTGTCAGCAATCTCGTCCATGAGTTTGCGGTGTTTGTCGTGGTCGTTCTTCAGAAGGTCGTAGATTGTCTTGGTCATAAGGTCCTCTTTGCGTTGCTAAACCTACGCAGGAGGAACAGGCCGGTTCCAAGAAATCAGGCGACACCGGCCTCGCGCCAGGCTTCCTTCGGCCAGCGGCGGTGCATCCAGAACCACTGGCCCGGTGTTTCGCGGACGCGCGCTTCCATGAAGGCATTGATCTGCTCAACCGTCGCGTGGATATCCGCTTCCAGATTGCCGGTTTTTTGCGGGACGATAGTGTCGTGAATGGTGACGCGGAAACGGCCAGGGCCTGTGCGTACGGTTGAGAATGGCACAATCGGCACGTCGTATTTGATGGCGAGACGGCTCGGCCCTGGCGCAGTCATGGCCTCAATTCCGAAGAACGGAACGGCGATGCCCTGATTGAATTTCTGATCATTCATCAGGCCGACGGCTTTGTTGTCCTTCAGCGCCTTCATGACTTCGCGCGTACCAATACCCTTTGGCGTCAACACGGCTGTGCCATAGTCATGGCGCACCTTGTTCAGCTTGCGGTCAATGTGCGGATTGTTCAGCGCGCGATAGGTGATGTAGGCATCGTCCACGCGGTTACAGATCGTGGCTGCCATAACTTCCCAATTGGCGAAATGCCCGGACACCATCACGGCGCCCTTATCAGAATCGCGAATGGCGTCGAGGTTCTCAAGGCCGACAATCTCGACGCGGCCATTTTCCTCATAAGGGTCAATCTTCGGCAGGTGAGGGAGTTCGCCAGCCGTGCGGCCAAAGCATTCCCAGGCTTCCATCGCAGTCGCTTCGACTTGCTCTTCACTCCATTCGGGGAAGGCCATGCGCAGGTTCTTCAGTGCGGTCTTATGCGTGCTGGTGAGCGGGCCGAGCTTTTTGAAGAACCAGCCGCCAAAGTTCGAGGCACGGTCTACGCCCATCATTTTGAACGGGCCCCAATAGATCACATCCCATGCAATCGACTCGATTTGCCAGAGCAGCTTCTGGCCGAAGCTTGCGCGGTTCTCGACATCTTTGGAGCGGATATATTGCTGCTCGTTGCTCATGAATCTTTCCTGATGAGCGGCTCAAATAGGCGCTCTAGCGGTGCAAGGTCAAACTCGGCATGAACCGGATGGGTTAAGATGTCGTCTCGCTGCGCTTTTTCCAGACGTACATAATCTTTTTCAGTTGTGATGAGGCGTGCGCCGCGTTCGCTGGCTAGACCATGCAGGAAATCAATGTCGTCCTGCGAGAATGAGTGATGGTCCGGATAAGGCACTTCGTCGACGACATTGCCGCCTTCACGGGTCAGCGTGTCGAAGAATTTAGCGGGGCGTCCAATACCGGCAAATGCGAGAAGCGGGCCATCTGCGACCGGGCCGTTGGAGACGGTGTGGCCCTGAACAACCGGACCTTCGAAGCTTTTAAGTTCGTCGAACAGGCCTTTAAGCTCCCCCATGACGATCACAGCATCAGCGCGTGACAGGCCGCGTTCGACAGGCTCTCGCAGCGGGCCTTTCGGGAAGACAAAGCCATTGCCGCAAGGATTGCCGCCATCGATCACCACAATGGAGAGATCTTTGGTGAGGGTCGGATTTTGATGACCATCATCCATGAGGATGATGGCGACGCCATCGGCGCTCATGGCTTTACCGGCTTCGACCTTGTCCTTGCCAATCCATGCTTCACCGGAACAGGACAGCATCAGCGCTTCATCACCGACATCGATGGCGGTGTGCGCGTTGAAGTCGACCTTTAGCGGGCCTTCCAGCTTGCCCTTATATCCGCGTGAGAGGGAGGCCGCGCGCAGGCCTTGTGCCGAGAAATAGTCGCGAAGCGCGGCAACGATCGGTGTTTTACCTGACCCGCCAAGCGTCAGATTGCCGACACAGATGACCTTGGCAGAGACGACTTCCGGCTCAGTCTTCTCGATGCGGCGCGCACCCGCCCAGCTGTAGAGAGCCGATAGCGGCGTCAGCAAAGCGCGCGTGAGCGGGGCAGCGCTGCGTGCGTATTTGTCTGTCTGGTGCCAGAAGGCGGGTTCTCTCATGACGCAGCTGCGATCTTCAGATGTTTGAGCGCCGCTTCTTTGGCGAGGCGAAGCGGTTTGTCTCCTGAAAGATAGGAGGCAAGCTTGCCGGTGTCAGGTTCAAAAGTGTGCTCACCCTTCAGCCATGGCAGCGCCGCGGCTGCGAGCGACTGTGCGTCGCTGACAAATTCGGCAGCGCCTGCCGCTGTCATGTCCGCGAATTCGGCCTTGAAATTGTCTGTCTCCGGCTCGGAGATGACATAGCGTTCCAGCTTGAGCGCTTCGATCGGGTTATGGCCCAGAATACCAGAGCCCGGCTTGCCGCCGCCCAGAAACACGACGTTTGCAAGCCGCATCCAGAGGCCCAGCTCGCCCAGCGTATCGCAGAGCCATATCTGGTCACCTTCTGACGGCGCGCTCTCCTGGAAGCGGTGATAGAATGGATAGCCGCCAATGACCGGCATAATGTCGCCAGCACGTTCAGGGTGGCGGGGCGCGATGATCAACAGCGCGTCTGGCAATTCCTTGAGGATGTCCTCAAAGGCCGCGACGACCATCTCTTCTTCGCCCGGATGAGTAGACAGCGCCGCGAAGACCGGACGATTCCCGATAACAGCGCGCAGCCGATCAAGCTCTGCCTCGTCTGCGGCGAGTTCTGGTGCGGCGTATTTCAGATTGCCCGCGAGCTTCAGCCGCTTACCGGTGAGGTGGTGCAGCCCGTCCATCGTGCGCTGGTTGGCTGGCAGGATTGGCTCGAACCCGCCCAGAAGTTTTTTGGCAAGTTTGGGATAGCGTTCCCAGCCCTGAAGGCTTTTCTTCGTCATGCGGGCATTCACCAGCATGCGGGGAATACGTTTTTTATCGAGCTTGCTCAGCATGTTCGGCCAGATGTCACCTTCGGCGACTATGGCGAGGTCTGGCTGCCAGTGTTTCAGAAAACGTTCTGTCGCGAATGGCGTATCTATCGGCGCCATCTGATGGACAAGGTCTGGCAGGTCTTTACGCGCGATGAGGCCTGCGGACGTCTGGGTTTGTGTGGTGATGACCGCATGTAAGTCAGGCGCACTTTCTTTCAGCGCTTCATAAAGCAGGGTCAGCACCTGGCTTTCGCCAATGCTCGCGCCATGCATCCAGACGAGCTTTCCGGCCGGACGCTTACGGCTCGCATAGCCGCGTCGTTCCTGCAGGCGGTCCGGATTCTCTTTGCCCTTTTTGACACGGCTGTTGAGAATGAGCGGCAGGAAAGGATCAAGGCCGGCTGTCAGCGTGCGATAGGTGACGAGCCCGAGCGTCATGCTGTTTCCTCGCTCAGCGGCTCCGGTGGCTCATAAGTGCCGCCGACAAGTTCTTCTGCGCGCTGTGTCGCGGCATTGAGCGCATCTTCCATGCGCTGGCGGATGTCTTCAGCTGGAACGCCGCGCGGCGCTTCGATAATGTCGCCAATCACAATCGCGCCCCTGGTGAACGGGAAGGGGATGACGAAACGGTCCCAGCTATTGAGGCGTTTGGCCGGGCTGGCGGCGAGGGCATAAGTCACGATTTTCGCGCCGCGGCGCTGGGCAAGAAGAGCCGCGCCGAGGCTTGCGCGCTGACGCGGGCCGCGCGGGCCGTCAATCGTGATGCAGACAGCGCCGCCTTCTTTCAGGAGTTCGCCGGTCTCACGAATGGCCGCTGCGCCACCTTTGTCCTTGTCTTGCTTCTTCTTGTTGCCGCGCGAGCCACGAATGACTTTCAGGCCCAGCTTTTCAGCCGCACGCGCTACGAATTCACCGTCGCGTGACATGGAGATCATAATCGCGAGCTTGCCATCGCTGCCGGCACGATGACGCATATATCGCGTCCAGCCGACGGGCAGGAGGAGAATACGCGAGTGCCAGCTGGCCGCGATCAGCCCCTGATCACCGTCCCAGAGTGGCTCAACTTTTTCGAGCCCTTCGACATGCCAGCGATTGGTCCGACCGATCAGTGCCATATAGGCCCAGATCAGGAAGGCCAGTGTCGATTGCACGGGGCCTGAACGCAGAATAGATTTCATGGCTTCCGCCTTACTCTGTGTTTCATGTCTGCGCAAATGGGGAAAAGGTAGATTTACGTTGAGAATTCGGTGAGGTAAGGGCCAGTCATGTTTAATAAAACACCCGAACAGAAAGCCCGTCGCCGCGCCCGTGAGGCCGCGAAAGGCCCGATTGATCTCTCAACGGAAAAAGGCCGCAAGCGCGCCAATAACGAACTCTACTGGGGTGACCACGGTTTTCTGCGTTTGCGCTTTCAGAACCTGCACCAGATTTCAGATGAGATGTGGCGCTCTAACCAGCCCTCTCCCAAGCAGGTGGCAGAACATGCCTGTGAACGCGGTATCAAGACAATTCTGAACCTGCGCGGCGAGAGTCCGAAAGGCTATTATCTGCTGGAAAAAGAAGCCTGTGAGGCTAACGGCATCACGCTGGTCGACTTTCAGGTTTTCTCTCGCAATACGCCGACCAAAGAGCGGATTTTTGAGGCGAAGGAACTGTTTGATAGCATCGAGTATCCGGCGCTGATGCACTGTAAGTCAGGTGCGGACCGGGCGGGCGTAATGTCTGTGCTCTACAAACTGCTCCGCGAAGCAACGAGCCTTGAAGAGGCGCGCGATCAGCTCTCTCTTAAATACCTCCATGTGAAGCACGGCAAGACCGGTATTCTGGATGCGGTGTTCGAAATCTACGCCGCCTTCAATGAGCGTCAGCCGACGCCATTCCTTGAATGGGTGGAGAAGTATTACGACCCTGAGGCGATTAAAAAGGCTTTCAAAGAGTCCGGTCGGGGCAATTTGCGAATTGACGAGCTGCTCGGTCGCGAATAGGCGCAGAATTTGCAGGGGCAATTATTGGCTAGTGCCTTAGCTTCGGCTAGGCTCTGTTCTGGGAAGTGGGAGTGGCACAATGAAATACTTCGTAATCAACAGCTTTCGCCTGATGGTCTACCTCGTCTATCCGGCATTTATTCTTTATGCGGGCGCAACCGGCTACATCAATGGCGATGTGTTTGCAGACCGTCTGGGATCTGACATCTTTCTGAACAAATATGTCTCCGCCGGTTTCGGCCTGTTCCTTGGCTGGGTCATTGCAACGCTGGCAGCTGGTCTGATCATCACGCTTCTGGATATCCGCGATGATGTGAACGACATGCTGCGCATCGTCGAGCAACACGAAAAAGAATAATCTGATCTTTCAGACGACAATTTTCTGGCCTCATCTGTTTTTCGCAGGTGGGGTCAGTTGCATTTTGGGGTGACGCAGGTCATCTGAATTCTATGAACGATACGAATTACGAAGAGACACTCAATCGTGTGATTGAGAAAGCGCTGGCCTCTGGTGCCACATCAGCAGATGCCAGCATGGACCGGTCCCGCGGCGTTGATGTCACTGTACGCGAGGGCAAGCTGGAAACGATCGAGCGTGATGAGTCGACCGGTGTGTCGCTCCGCTGCTTCGTTGGTCAGCGTCAGGCGCATGTGTCCGGTTCGGACCTCAGCACTGATGGTCTGGAAGCTCTGGTGGATCGCTGCGTCAGCATGGCGAAGATCGCGCCTGAAGATCAGTATGCAGGCATTGCAGCACCTGAAGAGCTGGCGCACGACCTTCCTGAGATCGAGCTCTGGGGCGATGACCCTGTCGAGCCAGAAGTTCTCGAGGCCGAAGCAATTGAAGCTGAAGCGGCGGCACGCGCTGTTCCCGGCATTAAAGATGTTCCAGGCTCAGGCTCCAGCTGGTCGGCTGGTGAAGTCTGGCTGGCGGCGTCTAACGGTTTCCGCGCGCACAAATCGTCTTCTCTCTCCGGCGTTGGTCTGTCTGCGATTGCAGAACGCGACGGCGTTATGGAGCGCGACTATGAGAGCTACACGTCTCGTCGCCGCATTGACCGCCCGACACCGGCTGAAATCGGCCGCGTTGCGGGCGAGCGCACGATTGCCCGCCTTGGCGCGCAGAAGATCGATAGCCAGAAAGCCGCTGTCTTCTATGACAAGCGCGTTTCGGCCAGCCTGATCGGCGCATTCATCGGCGCGATTTCTGGCGCAGCGATTGCTCGTGGTACGTCCTTCCTGAAGGACAAGCTGGGCGAACAGGTCTTCGCTAATGGCATTGAGCTGATTGACGATCCTTTCCGCGCCTTCGGTATGGGGAGCCGCCGTTTCGATGGCGAAGGCCGTCCGGTTCAGGTGACGAAGATTGTGGAAGACGGACGTCTGACAACATGGCTCTTGAATGGCCCGTCTGCGCGTCAGCTGGGGCTCAAGCCGAACGGGTTTGCGTCTCCGGGCTTTGGTGACCCGCCGAGCATTTCGGTTTCCAACATGCACATGCCTGCGGGCAGCCAGTCACCGGAAGAGCTAATCTCTTCGGTTGGTAAATGCCTTCAGGTCACTGAAATGTTCGGGCCGAGCATCAACCCGAATACGGGCTACTATTCTGTTGGCGTATCGGGCGTCTGGCATGATGGTGAGGGCAACAGCTTCCCTGTGTCTGAAATCACTGTGGCGGACAATCTGATCGAGATGTTTAAACGCCTTGTGCCAGCGAGCGATCTTGAGTTCCGCAATCGTACGAACACGCCCGGCCTGCTTATCGAGGGGATGACGATTGCTGGCCGCTGACCTGCAGGCTGATCTAAATCTCCTGCGGGACGCCGCCCTCGAGGCCGGCAATATCGCCATGACCTATTTTCACTCGGATCTGAAGATCTGGGAGAAAGAGCCCGACCATCCGGTTACGGATGCCGATCTGGCGGTGAATACATTTCTGGAAGAAAAGCTGCGCGGCGCGCGGCCTGATTATGGCTGGCTGTCCGAGGAAACTCAGGACGGCCCGGAACGCCTGAGCCGCGATTGCGTGTTCGTCGTCGATCCGATTGATGGCACGCGTGCCTTCATGGAAGGCAAGCCGCATTTCTGTATCGCGCTGGCCATTCTGGAATTCGGAGAGCCTGTGGCCGCCGTCATTTATGCGCCGGTCTTCAATGAGTTGTTTGTTGCGGGCAAAGGCCTTGGCGCAACGCGCAATGGCGAGACCATCACCTCCAGCCCGAAGCCGGAGCTGGAAAAGGCGCGCATCATTGCCGATCCTCGTATGTTTTCGCCCGATCATTGGGATGTGCCATGGCCCGAACTCGTCTTTCCTGACGTCACGCCGAACGCTACGGCTTACCGGATGGCGCTGGTTGCGGATGGTCGCTGGGACGCTGTTGTCGTTCTCCGCGAGAAGTTCGACTGGGATGTCGCGGCTGCTGCATTGATCATCGCAGAGGCGGGTGGCCGCGTGAGTTGTCATATTGGTGACGATTTTGTGTTTAATCGGAAAGTCGCATCCCAACGGAGCTTGATTGCTGCGGGGCCGGTGGTACACGAACTCATTGTGCAGCGGGTCAATCATCTGGTCCTGCCGGAACCCGGCGACTCGTGATACCGCCGCGAACAGAATTAATGCCTGGAGACAGACACTATGACCGACTCAGCTACTAGCCAGCAACAGCTTCTCCACATCGTAATCGGTGGTGAGCTGAAAAACGTAACCGACATTGAATTCGAAGATCTGTCTCAGATCGATTTCGTCGGTGCTTTCCCGAACTACAAAACAGCGTATGACGCATGGAAATCTGCTGCGCAGCGTACAGTAGACTCTGCTGAAACACGCTACTTCATCCTGCACGCCCACAAGCTGCTCGACCCGGAAACGGGAGCGCACCATAGCGTCTGAGGTAAAAAGAAAGGCGGGTCTGACCCGCCTTTTCCGTGAATTCTTCACCTCTCATATGGGGTGGTTTGTAACCGGTACTCTGGCTGCCGTTGTGACGTCTCTTGCAGGCGTCACGCAGATGGTTCTTGTCAAATTTGTGGGTGATACGCTTCAGGCGCTGATAGGCGCGGAGCTGGACCCGGAGAGCCTGATTTACCGCTTCGGCATGCCGGGCGTATCTCTGATCATCATTCTGACTGCAGGCATCATCATCGCATCCATCCTTCGGGCGGGATCGCTTTACGGGATGACCCTGTTCAACAATACCGGCGTTCAGAAATCGCTGGTGGATGTTCAGAATGCGCAGTTTGCGAGCCTGACGCGCGGCGACTTTGCGCGCCTCAGCTCTGCTGCCAGCGGTGATTTTGTGTCCCGCTTTATCAACGACACCAATGCCATGCGTGATGCAGGCCTTCGCGTTGCCAATAACTTCACCAAAGGTGTGGTGACGGTTATTGGCGCATTCGTGTCTATGCTTCTTATCGACTGGCAACTCACCCTGATTATGCTGGTCGCTTATCCAATCGCTTTTGGCCCTGTCATCGCACTCGGCAATTCCGTGCGCAAACGTGCAAAGCAGGCGCAGAAACAGGTTGGCGAGGTGACCTCGCTTCTTTCTGAAGGGTTTCAGTCTGGCCGCGTGGTGAAAGCCTACGGCCTTGAGGACTATCAGACAGACCGTGTCGGTCGTGGCTTCATGGAACGCGCGGCGCTTTATCTAAAGGTTCTTCGTGATAAGGCGGCTGTTGACCCGATCCTTGAAGTGACGGGCGGCGTTGCGATTGCCGGCGTGCTCGGCTTCTCCGCATGGCGCATCTCCATGGGCGATTCCACGCTCGGTGATTTTATCGGCTTTCTCGGTCTGATTGGTCTGGCAGCTCCTGAAATCCGTGCGCTTGGCACGTTGAATGCTGTCGCTCAGGAAGGCGGCGCAGCGGCTGACCGCGTGTTCGAAGTCCTTGATGACGAAGCTGTGGTTCGTGATGCGCCGGATGCGCGCCATCTGAACGAGGTGAAAGGCGCGATCAGCTTTAACAATGTCGAGTTTGCGTATCCGGATGGGTCGCTGGCGCTTAAGGGCCTGAGCTTTCAAGCTCATCCGGGTGAAACAGTGGCGATTGTGGGTCCGAGTGGCGCAGGTAAGTCGACAGTCTTTAACCTGTTGCTTCGTCTCTATGATGCGAGCGCTGGCGAGGTTCTGATCGATGATGTGCCGGTGACCGCAGTCAAAGGCGCAGACCTTCGCGCCAACATGTCGCTCGTGGCGCAGGATGCTGCGCTGTTTGATGATACGATCGCGGCAAACATTGCGCTGGGGCGTCTTGGCGCGAGCCGTGAAGACATTGAGCGGGCCGCTGCGCTCGCCAATGCAACTGACTTCATCGCGGCGCTTCCGGACGGCTATGAAACGCAGGTTGGCGAGCTGGGGCGTAACCTCTCAGGCGGCCAGCGCCAGCGTATCGCGCTTGCCCGTGCAATACTGCGTGACGCACCAATCCTGATGCTGGACGAGGCGACGTCTGCGCTGGATGCAGATTCTGAAGCCAAGGTTCAGGCAGCGCTTGCGGATTTCTCCAAAGACCGCACCACGCTTGTTATCGCGCATCGTCTTTCAACCGTGCGCAATGCGGATCATATTGTCGTGGTGGAAGATGGCCGCGTCGTTGAAAGTGGCGGCCATGATGAGCTCGTCTCAAGCGGCGGGGTTTATGCCCGCCTTGCAGAGCTTCAGCTGAATTGACATTCTTATTCAACAGTCTCTGCTCGACGTACATATTTGCTCGCAGGAGGTACACTGATGATTGTAAGCGCTGAAGTGGTGCAAAGCCTCGAAGACTCCAATGAATGGATCGTCGAGGCTTTAACCGAAGAAGGTGGTATTCAGAGAACGATTTTCATCGACTCAAGCGCTCGAGAGAGAGCAGAAAATTACGCAGCCATCATGATGTCTCAATATCAACTACATCAACGCAGGTTTGAGGTCGGGAGTGCCGAGGGTCGGTGTGCCATTCCGCTTCGAGTGTTGAAATAGAATCAATGTCTGCGACGAACATGCAGCGCCACTCACCGCCTTGCGGCAGTCCGCTGCTCGAGCCTCCCCCAAACTGGTAGGTAAGAACCTTCTCTTTGTTTTGCTTCCAGCCAATCGTATGAACGCACACTTCTCGAGTATGGCCTTTGTAAAAAAGACTCACAGGCGTTCGATTAGCTACAGCATCGCGTAGCAAGTTATAGTTTGGAGAGTTTTGAAAGCTTGGAACTGTAAGCATAATTGCTAGTTTCCTTAATCAGGCTGGAAAAAGCAATTTGACTCGAGCGTTGAGCTACCAATATATGAGTCATGAAAATTACCTCCATGCCGTATGGTTTGGACTAGAGGGTCGGGTAAGTGTTGGTAGCGCTCCCGACCCTCGCGATTTCGACCTAAATTGATCGACCTAGGGACATTGGGGACGGCGCAGCATCGTTTCAACCGAGTGCGTTCATTATTTCTGTTTAGAAGTAACTTTTTCGTAACTTTATTGAAAGTTCGCCGATTCCAGCGGGTACTCATTCGCCGCGGTACGCAGGAATTTAGCGAGCTTTTCAGCCTCTTCCGCGCCTTGAACGGCAACCTTGCGATTGGCGATGTATGTCGGCACGCCTGAAATTCCCATCTGACGGTAGGCCGCTTCTTCGCGCATGACGTTTTCAAGGTCAGCGTCGCGCGAGAGAAGGTCTATCAGCAAATTGCGATCCATGCCGACGGATGCACCGATATCAGCCAGCACGTCTTTATCACCAATGTCGCGGTGGTCCGTGAAATAGGCGTGGAACAGGGCTTCCTTCATGCCATAGCCAAGGTTCTGGCCCTGAGCCCAACGCAGAAGACGGTGCGCATCCAGCGTGTTCGGTCGCACTTCAATGCCTGAGAATTTGAACGGAATGCCTTCTGCCTCGCCATACTGTTCCAGCATCTGACGCATGGCAGAGAAACGGTCTTTCTGCTCGCTCTTTTCGCTATCGCCTACGCCGCCAAACTTGGCCGCCATATACTCTTTATAGGGCATGCCTTCGCGCGGAACGGTAGGGTCCAGCTGGTAAGGACGGTAGATGACTTCGACAGGGAATTCATCGCCAATCAGCGCGATAGCTTCGTTGAGACGGCGCATGCCGAGCCAGCACCACGGGCAGACAAGGTCTGAGACCATTTCGATTAGTACACTCATGGCGTTAGACTACCTCTGAAAGCTGGCAAGTGTCACGGGCTGTCCGCTTCTGCATAGAGGATATGCATCTGGTAGCGTTATCACTTTACCGTGTGACTGTTATGGTGAGGAATAAGGTTCACCATAAGAGCCGATCGGGAGAAAATTGAATGCACCAGCGTCTCTGCAAGATTGTTTCGACTATTGGACCGGCGACGTCTTCGCCCGACATGCTACGCATGATCCATGAGGCGGGGGTGAATGTCTTCCGACTGAATATGAGCCATGGCCAGCACGATAAGCTGCGCAACGTGGTGAAATCTATCCGTGAAATGCAGGTCGAAACGGGCGTTGCGACGGCGATCTTTGCGGATTTGCAGGGGCCTAAGATCCGCACGGGCACGTTTGAAGACGGCTCGATCCAATTGCGATACGGGCAGGGATACCGGCTGGTGAACGCAGCCTCGACGACCGAAGAGGGCGTTATTCCTGTTCCGCATCAGGAAGTGTTCGATGCGCTGGACGAAGGCGCGGTGATCAAGCTCGATGATGGCAAGCTACAAATGACGGTAACAGGCCGGGATGGTGACGTTTTGCTAGCGCGGGCCGATGCGATGGGCACGCTGTCTGATCGTAAGGGGATTAATATCCCAGACCGCAGCCTGCCTATTTCTGCGCTCACAGAGAAAGACCGCGAAGACCTTGAGTTCGCGCTCTCCATGAAGGTGGATTACATCGCGCTCTCCTTCGTCCAGCGGCCGTCTGACGTTCATGAAGCGCGTGAGCTGATTGGTGACAAAGCGGGCATTATCTCCAAGATCGAAAAGCCTTCCGCGATTGAGCATCTCGATGAGATTATCGAAGCCTCTGACGCCATTATGGTGGCGCGCGGCGATCTGGGCGTTGAGTGTCCGGTCGAGGATGTGCCCATCATGCAGCGCCGCATCATTCGTGCCTGTCGCCGTGTAGGCAAACCGGTCATCGTTGCAACGCATATGCTGGAATCCATGGTGGAATCCAAAGCGCCAACACGGGCAGAAGCCTCTGATATTTCTTCGGCGGTGAACCAGGGCGCTGATGCCGTGATGCTGTCTGCAGAAACGGCGGTAGGCAGCCACCCGCAAACCGCAGTGGCGATTATGGACCGGGTCATCTCAGCGACCGAGCGCGATCCTGAGACAGCCTGTTACGCCATTTTCCATAGTGAAGAAGATCATTCGACCACAGCAGATGCCGTGAGCCTTTCTGCGCGGCGGATTACCGAAGTGCTCGAATGCCGTTTCGCGGTAGCCTACACCAACACAGGCTCAACGGCGCGCCGCCTTGCGCGGGACCGGCCATATGCGCCGATCCTTGCTGCAACGCCGAATGTGGAAGTCGCTCAGTCTCTGTCGCTTTGCTGGGGCGTGACGGCGAAAGTCACCGAAGATATCTCCGACTTTGGCGAAATGATCGCGCGCGCCGATACGCTGGCATCCGAGGCCAGCGGTGAAAATGGCGAACGGATTGTCATCCTGTCCGGCTTCCCGTTCGGCCGGTCGGGTAAGACCAACACGCTGAAGATCAGCCGTATCGGCGCCATTGAGGATGATAGCTAAGGCTAAAATTCAAAACGGGTGATTGCGTTTTTCACTGAGGGTGCGAGGTTACGCGCAGAAAAATACTCAGGGAGAACGCAATGCCATTTGATCAGGTCAGCCAGCCGGAAACGCTAGGCCTTTCAAAAGAGCGACTGGACCGGATACCGGCCTTCTACAAAAAGAACTATCTCGACTCCAAACGCCTGCCGAACATCTCGACCATGGTCGCACGCGGCGGTGAGATCGCGCATCTGTCATGTCAGGGCGTGAAGAACTGGGATACGGGCGAACCGGTTACGGCGGACACGATCTACCGCATCTACTCCATGACCAAGCCGGTGACATGCGTTGCGGCGATGATGTGTTTTGAAGAAGGCCTTTTGCGCCTTGAGCATCCGGTGTCGCGCTACATTCCGAGCTTTGCCAATCTGAAAGTCTGGGCAGGCGAGGGGCAGCTGAAAGACCCTGATCGAGAGATGACTGTGAAGGACCTGTTCCTCCACACATCCGGCCTGACCTACGATTTCCTCGGCCTTCACCCTGTCGAGAAGCAATACATCGACAAAAAGGTCATTCGTCAGAATTACACGCTTGCTGAGATGTGCGAGGTCCTCTCCGAAATTCCACTGGTCTTCTCACCGGGTGACCGCTGGAACTATTCTGTTGCGATTGATGTTCTGGGCCATCTCGTTGAGATCGTATCCGGCATGTCGCTGGACGCATATTTCCAGACGCGCATTTTCGAACCACTCGGCATGGTCGATACCGGTTTCACTATTCCGACAGAAAAGCTGCCACGCTTTGCGGCCTGCTATGCGCGCAATCCTCTGACTAAGGAAATCACGCTGGCGGATAAAGGTGATGGTAGCTCGTCTTACTGTCGTGAGGGTAAAGACCCGCAACGCCTGTTCAGCGGCGGTGGCGGCCTCGTCTCTACGATTTCTGATTACTATAATTTCTGCCGCATGCTCTCGAATGGTGGTGAGCTGAATGGCACCCGCCTGCTCAGCCCTAAGACAGTCGAGTACATGATGATGAACCATCTGCCAGAGGGTAAAACCATGGCCGGTATGGGCGATACCATGTTCTCCGAGAGCAACATGGCTGGCAACGGGTTTGGCCTTGGCGGGGCTGTGACGGTTGATGAGATCCTGATGAACCAGCCATGCTCTGAGGGTACGTTCAGCTGGGGCGGGCTTGCATCCACCTTCTTCTGGATTGATCCAGTAGAAGACATTATCGCGATCCAGATGACGCAGATGATGCCGTCATCATCCTATCCGATCCGGCCGCAATTCCAGCAATTCGTTTATTCGAGCATTATCGAGTAGATACAAAAACGCTCCTTGTTTCAGCAGGGAGCGTTTTTCTTATGAGGCTGTCGCAGCAGGCTTGGAACTGGCGATGGTCAGAACCTGCCAATAGCCTTCTTTCACTTCCATATCCTCAGCAGTACCCTTCTCGGTGAGAATGCGGTGTGCCTCTGCCAGCCTGTAGCAGGGAATGTGCATGAACATGTGGTGCTCGCAGTGATAGGCGACCCAGTAAGGCGCAATGAAGAGGCGTTCCAGGAAGTTGGTGCGCGTCGTACGGGCGACCCGCATCGGATGGTTTGAGCCATCTAGACAGGCATGTTCTGCAATATTGCGAAGTCGCGTGACGAGCTGGTTCCACGTCGCGAGCGGCAGCAGCCAGAGCGCGGGATACGCCCACCAGCCAATTGCCAGCGTCATGACAATCGCGATCAGCGCATTCGAGATCAGAAACGGGATGACAGCTTCACGCGCAGACTGGGCGCGGTTTTCGCGGCCCTTCTGGTTTTTGATGCCGATCCCCATCGCGTTCATGAACTGGTTTGAACGCTGTTTGTAAAAGGTCTGGCCCGTCATATCGCGAAGGATTTTCCGCCAGAGAGATTTCCGCGTAATCGGAAAAGGAGCGGACAAGATAAGGTCCGGATCCTTTTCCGACTGCGCGTACTTATGATGGCTGATGTGGTAATCCCGATAGTTGCGCAGATGCGCGCCCACAGGGGCTGCACAAAGCCACTGACCCACCCAGTCATTAAGCTTGTGATTCGTCGCGAGACCGCCATGGGCTGCCTCGTGCATGAGAATGGCCAGACCAAGCTGGCGCGCGCCGATCAGCATGACTGCGAGAACAAATGTCACCGGGTTCGGCCAGACCGCAAACATCGCCATGGCGGCGATAATAATGGCCCAGGCATGGACGATTGTACCAAGACCCAGAAGGTCCGAGCGTTTGCAGAGGCGCGTCCACTCATCCTGAGTGAACAGCTCCAGCGGCTTCATCTTAATAGGCGTGCTCATGGTGCGAAAATACCAGCGCCCGAAACGCGCCGCAATCGTGACGCGGCGTTAGCTATTTTGCATAGGGTTTTAAGAGGGCGCTCAGCCGAGCATTGAAAGCGTTATGGTGACCACAATCCCGAACACGATGAGAAGGCCCGCATCACGGTTGGATTTGAACAGTTGCAGGGCTACTGCATCACCCTTGGTTTTAAGCATAACCAGCTGCCAGATGAGATGACACATGAAGGCGATAGTGATCATCACGCCGGGCACGCGCGGTCCGCCGTAAGACAGGGCAATGCCGATCAACAGGGCACACAGGCCATAAATGCCAGCAACCGCCGGAAGTGTTTTGTCTCCGAACAGGCGCGCGGTGGATTTGATGCCGACAATCGCATCGTCTTTCACATCCTGACGCGCATAGATGGTGTCATAGCCAATCGTCCATGCGATCAGGCCCAGATAGAATAACGCTGCCCAGAAATAGTCGTTGCCGCCAGCGGTAAAATACCCGACTGGAAAGCCCCAATTAAAGGTGATGCCGAGCCATGCTTGCGGCCACCACGTAATGCGTTTCATGAATGGGTATGCAACCACTAGCGGGATCGAGAGAAGAGCCACGATCTTAGCGGCAAGCGGTAGGAAGAGCAGAAAGACCAGCCCGACAGCCAGTTGCGCCGCTAGCCAGATATAGGCCTGCGTGCGCGTCACTGCGCCGGATGGCAGAGGGCGCTCTGCCGTGCGGGCAACCTGCCGGTCGAGGTCTTCATCAGCCAGATCATTAATGGTGCAGCCTGCGCCGCGCATGGCGATCGCGCCAATACCAAACAGAATGCCATAGAGCAGGTTTGTAGCGCGCCAGCCGACATCAAGCCCAGCAAAGGCAACACCCATCCAGCATGGAATCGCCAGCAGCCAGAAACCGATAGGGCGATCAAATCGCGAAAGACGCGCAAAGCCCTGAAGGGACTGCGGAAGATAGTCCACCCATGATGGTGGCGCGTCTGCTGGTCTTGCGGTCTGTGCGGTCATGCCCATCGAATCCGAAGTGTCTGTGAGTCCCAAATCACACTATAGCTGTTTTTCTTGCCCTTTATGAAGAGGAATGCCAAACCTTCTGCCATGACTACCCGGCCACGACTTTTCGTACCGACTGACCTTGTTCCTGGCGGGCCAGTTGCACTGGATGAAGCGCAATCGAAATACCTCTTCCGTGTAATGCGTCTGGAGGTGGGAAACGAGGTGCGTGTCTTCAATGGGCGGCATGGCGAATGGCTTGCTCGTGTCACTGAAATCCTTGGAAAATCGGCCGGAATTCTGAAAGTTGAAGAGCAATTGCGCGGACAGCACAAGCTGACCGACCTTCAGCTTTTGTTTGCACCGCTCAAGAAAACGCGGACGGATTTCGTCGTTGAAAAAGCGACTGAGCTGGGCGTGGAAGTTATCCAGCCGGTAATTACAGAATTTACCCAGTCGGAACGTGTGCGGACCGACCGTATGGAACGTCTTGCAATGGAGGCTGCGGAGCAGACCGAGCGGCTCAACATGCCGCGCGTATGCGATTCCAAACCTCTCATGCTGGCGCTATCTGATCTACCGGATGACCGCCGCGTGTATTACTGCGATGAACGCGGTGACGATGAGGCGGCTGAATGGGGCGGCGAAGATAATCGTGCGCGTCCGATGGCGGATGTTCTGAACGAACACCATGTCGGCTCGGCGGCTATTCTGATCGGACCTGAGGGCGGGTTCTCACCTAAAGAGCGCGAAATCCTGCGGAAGCTGGATGGCGTTTATCCGGTGTCTCTGGGGCCGCGTATCCTGCGGGCTGAAACGGCGGCAGTTGCAGCGCTGACCCTGTATCAGGCGATTTGTGGGGATTGGCGCGCCGCCGGAGATGGAACCGGTACAGACGAATAGTCTGAAAGGCCCTGTCCGCGACGGCGCTCCTCCCAAGCTTTTTGCCCTAGCGTGTCGCCTCGTGGCGGAACACGTCTTCGTCGAGTTCACCTTCCCATTTTGCAACGGCAGAGGCGACGGCAGCGTCACCAGTGACGTTTGTCATGGTGCGCATCATGTCGAGCAGGCGGTCAAACGGGAAGATCATGGCGATGATCAGCAGGGACTGTTCCTCACTCACGCCGATGGATGAGAGTACGGCCGAGGCAAGCAGGAGGCCCGCGCTTGGGATCGCCGCCGCGCCGATGGAGGTGAGCGTCGCGCCCAGAGCCACGGACAGATACATGGCCGGTGTCATGTCGATACCGAGCGCCTGCGCAGCGAAGAGAGCCACCATGCCAAGATAAATCGCGGTGCCGTCCATATTCACAGTCGCGCCAACCGGCAGCACGGATGCAGCGACAGACTTCTTGATACCGAGGTTTTCAGAAACGTTCTCGATCGTTACCGGCAGTGTGCCCGCGCTGGATGCCGTGGAATAAGCAACGGCCTGAGCATCACGAATACCGCCGAAGAAGCGCATGAACGGAAGGCCCAGCATGCCTTTCACAATACCAAGGCCATAAACCAGAACGATGTGAACAATACATGCCAGGTAGAGACCGATGGTGAGCAGACCTAGATTAGCGAGGATCGCCAGGCCCTTGGTTGCCATAACCCAGCTCATCAGGAAGAAGACGCCGAAAGGCGCAAGTTCCATCACCATCACGGTGACCTTCATCATGACTTCAGCGGCTGATTCGATCATGGACTGAACCGGCTTGGCTTTCTCTTTCGCCATCAGGCAACCAACACCGAAAATGATCGCGAAGAAGATGATGCCCAGGACGTCTTGTGCAGCGAGGGCTTCAGCAGGGTTGGTCGGGATGATTGCCAGAAGTTTGTCCGCAATGCTTGCATCCGCCGCGGACGCTGCCGAAATCCGGTCACTGACAGCGCTCTGAGAGCCTGAATCTGCAAGGATCTCCACGCCATTGCCCGGCTGGAAAATCGTACCCATTAGCAGACCGATTGATACCGCAATAAAGGTAGTTCCCAGATAGAGAGCGATGGCTTTCCCGCCAAGGCTGCCGAGCTTTTTCGGGTCGCCCATCGCCGTGACGCCGGCAACGAGCGTGGTGAAAATCAGCGGAACGACTAGCATTTTAATCAGACGTACAAAGCCGTCGCCGAATGGCTTGAGCCATGTATCAGCGAAATTCGCTACGGCTGCGGAGTTACCCGTCCATTCGCCTGCGGGGTAGTAAAGCAAAAGGCCCACTAACAGGCCGAGCACAAGGCCCAGCATGACCCGTTTCCAGAGTGTGATTTCGAACCAGGCTTTCATCAGTCTACCCCTCAGAAGTTTGAGGGGAGCCTAGAGCGTCTTTTAGCGAAAGCAACTCACTTCAAAGCGAAGTTCGCCCTGATGCGCGCCTTGCCTGTTGATTGGTCCGTTATGCTTAAGCGGTCTCTTTTGCGCCGTGTGAAGACATAAGGTCAGCAAAGCGACGGAAGAGATAGAAGCTGTCCTGTGGGCCAGGAGAGGCTTCAGGGTGGTGCTGAACCGAAATGATCGGCTTGTCCGCAACGCGCAGACCAGAGTTCGTGCCATCGAACAGAGACACGTGAGACTGCTCGACGCCTTCTGGCAGGGTTGCGGGATCAACTGTGAAGCCGTGGTTCATGGAGACGATCTCTACCTTGCCGGTTGAGAGGTCTTTCACCGGATGGTTCGCGCCATGGTGACCCTGAGCCATTTTCATGGTTTTCGCGCCGAGTGCGAGCGCCAGCATCTGGTGACCGAGGCAAATGCCGAGAATCGGAAGGTCTGATGCGATGAGCTTCTGAATTTCCGGCACCGCGTAAACGCCTGTCGCGGCTGGATCGCCCGGGCCGTTAGACAGGACGACGCCGTCCGGCTTGAGCGCCAGAACGTCTTCAGCTGTCGCATTGCCCGGCAGAACCGTGCAGCGTGCGCCGACTTCAGACAGATTGCGCAGAATGTTTTTCTTCACACCGAAGTCGAGCACAACAACGTGGAAGTCACCGCTTTCCAATGCGGTGAAGCCCGAATCCCATTTCCAGTTTTGTTCAGCGTGCGCGTATTCCGCGTCAGGGCCTACGACCTTGGCCAGATCAGCGCCTTCCATGCCTGCAAATCCGGCAAGTTCTGCCTTCAGATCAGCAATTGAGACTGTTTCGTCTGGTGAAATGTGCGCAATAATGCCGTTCACCATGCCTTTTTCGCGGATGAGGCGGGTGATTGAACGCGTGTCCACGCCAGAGAGGCCAACAATGCCTTTCTTGGTCAGCCAGGCATCGAAATGGTCCACAGCGCGCCAGTTTGATGGCGGCGTGATTGTGCCGCGGAAGATTGCGCCGCGCGCAGCTTTCTCTGCATTTACAGAGCTTTCTTCCTGATCCTGATCGTTCGCGCCAACATTACCAATGTGCGGGAAGGTGAAAACAACCATCTGCGAAGCGTAAGACGGGTCCGTCAGGATTTCCTGATATCCGGTGATCGCCGTGTTGAAGCAGACCTCTGCGATGGCTGTTCCAGTCGCGCCATTGCCGCGCCCGAAGTAAACCTCGCCGCTCGCCAGAACCAGCGCGCCGGTCGCTTCAATCTGTTCTTGATTCTCGGTGAGGAAAGGCATAATAGGGCTTCCTTGTTCAAAAGGGGCGGTGAGGACCGCCGGGCAAACGCGCGAGGAAGTATCTTTCGCGGGAACAATCGTCAAGCTGGTAACGTAGTATAATATCAACGAAACTGCCGTTTACTGAGATTGAAAGCCAAGAGAAGCACTGATTCCATATGACGGATCCAAAAACACACACGCCGAAACTGCGCGCACTGTTGGAAGCTGACCTTTCACGCGCCGAAACCGACGATAGTGATTCTGTAGAAGCAGCGACGCTGCGCCTTGCCATGTGCGCGGTTCATGACCGTGACGCGGATGCGCGCGCGCACGACCAGTGCGAAGGCTGCGACGACTCAGTTATCCGCGATGTACTGTCTTTGATGGTCCGCCAGCGTGAAGAATCTGCAGACCGTTATGAAAATGCAGGCCGGATCGAAATGGCCGACCGCGAGCGCGACGAACTCGAAATCCTTCAGCGCTATCTGCCTAAGACCATCGCAGGCGAAGAACTCGAAGAAGTTGTTCAGGATGTGATTGGCGACCTTGAAGCGCGAAGCCTGAAAGACCTCGGTCGCTGCATGACCGAACTCAAATCCCGCTATCCAGACCAGCTCGACAGCTGCGAGGCGGGTCGCAAAGTGCGCGCAGCCCTCGGCTGATAAGCGCCTACCAGACGCCCTTCGTCAGACCATTCCAGATATAGCCGCCAAAGGTTGGCGCGTAATACTGCTTTGACGGCATCTCGACCTTGTAAGGCGTGAGCGTGCCATTCACCGCATCATCCATCGCCTGCATGACAATATCGCGCGATCCCGCAGCGATCCGCCAGATATAGGTGTGGAAGTTGTCATCGGCCTGAGCCTGTACCTGCGACTGATAGAGAATATCGCCCGTATCGACGCCCTCATCGACGATATGGACTGTCGCGCCGAAGTGCTCGGGCTCGCCATTAGCCAGCGCGAAATAGCCTCCAAACATACCGCGATATGCCGGATTAATGCCTGAATGGTAATTGATGAATGGCGCTTTGATGGCGTTCAGCGTTTTCTTCTTCAGCATCCGGCAATTGATGACGAACACGGCTGTCGGGTCAAAACGCTGCAAGGCTTCAATGGCTTCGGCGTCATTGGCGCTGGAGACGCGGATGAGGTTCTCAATCTTCGGCATGGCTGGCTGAAGGTTTTCCTCATCGATCATCCGGTTGATGACGTCATGTGTGCGGCGCTTGGTGAGTTTGATTGGAAGGCGTGCGGCCTGCATGCTGGCAACCGTCATCGGGCCGAGAATGCGGGCGCGTCGTTTCCAGAATGTTTTCGCCGGTTCGCCGTCTTCCAGAATGACGGGAAAGTCCCCGAACTTCTCTCGAAGCGCGTTGATCATAATCCACGCATGTGGGGCATCTGCACATAAAGCGACGATTTTTGGCTGTACGGTCATGGCACATCTCCGGCTGTTCAGGGCCGGAGATGCAGAAACCGTGCAAATTCGTCAGTTATACGGTGCACCTGTGGATAACAAGCGCGTGATCGCGGAGCCTAGTAGCCCGGATCGTGTTCTTCCTGACCGATAAGATCGGTGCTGTATGGCGTGGTCTGGTACATATTGTTGATCCAGTTGCCGAACAGCAAATGCGCGTGAGACCGCCAGCGGTTGAGTGGCGGTTGCTTCGGATCATCATCCGGGAAGTAGTTGTGCGGGATCTGCATATCGATGCCGGCATCAATGTCGCGGAAATACTCTTCCGCGAGCGATGTGGAATCATACTCAATATGGTTGAACACGTAGAGACGGTTACATTTGCGCTCATGCACGATGCAGAGGCCTGTCTCATCTGAATTCATCAGAACTTCCAGCCCGTCGACTTTCTCAACGTCTTCTGCGCGGCACTCGGTCCAGCGTGAGACCGGGATCATGAAGTCGTCAGAGAAGCCGTTCATGTAAGGTGAGGACGGCACCAGATTGTGGTGGCGGTAAACGCCGAACAGCTTCCGGTCGAGCACGTATTTCGGCACGCGATGGAAGTGCCAGATCGCAGCCATGGCGCCCCAGCAAATGTTCAGCGTCGAATGGACGTTGGTGGCTGTCCAGTCGAAGATTTCCTTCATCTCGTCCCAATAGGTGACGTCCTCGAATTCGAGCGTTTCGACCGGTGCGCCGGTGATGATGAAGCCGTCAAACTTCTGGTCCCTGATCTCATCCCAGGTCTGATAAAAGGACAGGAGATGCTCTGCCGAGGTGTTCTTCGGTGTGTGGCCACCAACCCGAACCAGTGTGAATTCGACCTGCAGCGGCGAGGCGCCGATGAGGCGTGCCATCTGAAGTTCGGTGCGGATTTTGTTCGGCATCAGATTCAACAGGCCGATGCGCATAGGTCGGATGTCCTGACGATCGGCAAAGCGTTCAGTCTTAACGCGCACGCCTTCTTGCAGAAGGTGTTCGCGTGCAGGCAGGCCATCAGGAATACGTATTGGCATTTTTTAATCTGGTCCGAACTTAAAAATCTCCGTGCAGGGCACGATGTACTCTTAAATGGTGTGTTTGCCATGAATGCAAACAAAAGCAGGGTGTGCGGCCTCAATTCGCCGCGAGGCCAGACGCTCAAATCTGTGCTAGACTAGGGGCGAGATACGAAAATGGAGGCCTGAACATGAGCGAACTGAAAGAACTGATTGCAGAGCTTCCCAAGGCTGAACTTCACCTTCACCTGGAAGGCTCTCTCGAGCCGGAGATGATGTTCGAGCTGGCAAAGCGGAACGGCGTCACGCTCAAATATGGCTTGGTTGAGGAAATCCGCGCAGCCTATGATTTCTCCAATCTGCAGGACTTTCTGGACCTTTATTATCAGGGCATGGGCGTTCTGCTGAAAGAGCAGGATTTTTACGACCTGACCTCGGCCTATCTGACGAAAGCTGCTGCGGATAATGTGCGCCATGTTGAAGTGTTCTTTGACCCGCAGGCGCATATGGAGCGCGGCATCAGTTTTGAAACAGTCCTTAGCGGCATCACGCGCGCGCTCGAAGACGGACATATCCGTCATGGCATCACCAACAAGCTTATCATGTGCTTCCTGCGCCATCTGAGCGAGGAGGAAGCCTTTGCGCTGCTCGAAGTGGCGACGCCTCATCTGGCAAAGATTGATGGGGTCGGCCTCGATTCTTCAGAGCTTGGGCATCCGCCGAGCAAGTTCGAACGCGTCTTCAAAGAGGCGCAGGCGCTCGGTCTGAAACTTGTCGCGCACGCTGGAGAAGAGGGGCCGCCTGAATATGTCTGGGAGGCGCTCAACCTTCTCAAGATCGACCGGATTGACCATGGCAATGCTGCCGCCCGCGATGATGAGCTGATTGATCATCTGATCGAGACAGGCATGACGCTGACCATGTGCCCGCTCTCCAACCAGCGCCTGTGCGTTACGCCGGACCTGACCGAGAATCCATTGGCGCATCTCCTCCGCTCAGGGGTGCGGGTCACCGTGAATTCTGACGACCCGTCCTATTTCGGCGGCTATGTGAACGACAATTACATAGCGATTGCCGACGCGCTCGACCTTTCTATGCCGGAGATCGTCATGCTCGCGCGAAACAGTTTTATCGGCTCGTTCCTGAGCGACGTCGATAAGGAAGCTGCGCTAGACCAGATTGATGCTGTTTATGAGCAGCACCGGCACTAGCCTCAGGTCGCGGCGGTAAACTCGATGCGGATGCCGCCAGGCATGGCGCAGATGAAATGATTGATTGCCGCGCCTGACACGATCGGTTCTGGCGCAAACTCAATGCTGACATCATCGCGCTCGGCGAGCTGTGAGTGAAGTGCGGTGAGGTGATATTTGTCGGCGACTTTCAATGCCAGATGGTGAAGGCCGATATTCGATTTCCGGTCGAACTGCGTTGCGGTGTTCGGCTCGGCAATCTGCCAGAGTGTGAGCATGGTGGTTCCGTCTGATACAAACACAGACGGGTAATCCGGCTTACCGCCCACTTCTTCAAAGCCGAGAGCTTCTACAAAAAAGCCGGTCGCAGCTTTGAGGTCTGGTACGGAGAGGCCGACATGATGGACGCCAAGTGTTGTGCTCATTCTGAAGTTTCCTTTTGGGCTTTGAGTTCATCCGCCGTCCAGCGCGGCGTGATGTATTGCGGGCAGTTCCAGTCGAAGGCGACGATGTTGATGAGGAAGGCGCCAACGGCTTTGTCGCGGTGTGCGGGCAGGGCGATCTGGGAGACGAAATCCGGGGCATCCTGCGCCGTCACATAGGCGCCGCGTCCGGCAATTTTCAGCCGGCGGCGGTTCGGGTAGTCCATGAGGAAGAGTGAAACTCGATCATTTACGCGCACATTGCCAGCCGACATGAACTGGCGGTTGCCGCGCAGATCCGCAAAGCCGATACGGTTCTGGGATATGACTTGCAGAAAACCGGTCTCCCCGCCGCGATGCTGCACATAGGGCCATCCTTCATCGGTAACGCTGGCCATGTAAAAGCTGTTGCGCTGCATGATGAAGGTTGCCTCTCTGGAGGTAAGGCGATCATCTCCGTTCGTCGCGTTGGCTTCCATGTTGGCATAAAGCTCGCGCGATCCATCAAAGGTCTGAAGGGCGCGTGCGGTCGGGCTGAGCAGGGTTTTGAGATAGTTGGCTGTCATGAGCGACAGATAGCTCTTTAGAAAATTATAGGTAATTCCTAAAAAATGACACTCAGTGTTCCGGAAGATGGAATAATGTATGCGGAGACTATACGGCAGGTGAGTTGCCGATTGCCGCGGCTGTGCTCATAGTTGGCGGATCAGCGGGATGGCGTCTGAGAGGTTAGGGTGCAGAGTAGTTTCAGGTTTCTTCTGGCGTGGCTTGTTGTGTTGGCCCATCTCACAGAAGGCGCGCGATATACCAGCCATACCGGCATTTTCGCCGTGTTCGGCTTCTATCTTCTGTCCGGCTATCTGATCACGCTGATCCTGAATACAACATACGAATTCAGGTTCGCGCCTTTCGCGATCAATCGCTTTTTACGCCTGTTTCCGGTCTACTACATCATAGCGGCGGCGACGCTGATTATGATCTTCCTGCTTCCGGAGGCTGAAACCTGGAAACCTGTCTGGCGGATTAGAGACACGCTTGGTGCGTGGCTCGGAAACCTGTTCATTTTTCCGTTCGAATTTCTGGACCAGCGCTTCCGGCTCGTGCCGCCTGCATGGTCGGTTGGTGTCGAGCTGATCAACTATTTCCTGCTGTGGCTGCTGATTTCACGTTCTGCGCTCTTCACAGCGCTCGGCTTAGCGGCGGGCGTCGGCTATCATGTGTGGACCTTCCTCACCAATCCGGAATGGCTGGCGCGATATGACCCGTTTGTCGCCGCTATTCTGCCGTTCGCGCTGGGCGCTGCGCTTTTTCATGCGAGAGGTTACGTTGAGCGCTTGTCGCCGGTGCAGGCCGTGTTGGCAGCTGGCGCGGGCGGAGTGTTCTGGGTTGGGAATATGATTGCTGCAGGCATCGTGGATGGCCGTTTCGCGGATAATTTCGATCTCTATTTCTATCTGAACCTGCTTTTCATGATCGTGATCATGGTCGGGTTCAGCCATTCGTCTTTGAATACGCGCGCGACCGGCATTAGTAAGATGCTGGGCGATCTCGCCTATCCGATCTTCCTGCTGCACTGGCAGGTCGGGTTTCTGGTCAGCCAGTTTGTGTTTGATGGCAAAGCACGAGGGTTCGACATACTCGCGGTGAGTATCCCGTTCATTCTGATCCTGGCGTTTGGCGTAAACTGGCTGGCGGCACGGTTTATCGAGCCGATCCGGGGAAAAATCAGACCGGGTCGCGCTGTTTCAGAAAACGTCGGGTGATTTAGAGTGTCAGTGGAACGCTGACAGCCACCTGTACAGCGCTCGCTGCAGGGTGACTGTGGTGATGATGTTGCCAGTAAGAAGCGCCTGCCAGAACAGCAAAGCAGAGAACAAGACCGAATGCGTAGCGAATAAGACCGCGCATGGAACACTCCAGGAAGGAAGCGGCAGGAAAACCCCTGTCTGATTTACAGAATATGGGAGGCGTTTTCGGATTGCGGAAGACGAGGCGTATAACTATTTCGCGCATCCACAAAAGAAAGCATTCGTAGGCTGCAAGCTATCTGGATTAACCGCCCATAAACTGTAATATCACGCAATGGTCGGCCATCGCTTCAATGAACAGTTCCTCAACGAGCTGAAATCCCGCATTCGGATTTCGGACGTGGTCGGTCGCAAGGTGAAATTGGTCAAAAAGGGCAAGGAATGGTCCGGCCTTTCGCCCTTCAGCGCCGAGAAGACACCGAGCTTCTACGTCAATGATCAGAAGCAGTTCTTCAAAGACTTCTCCTCCGGCAAATTCGGCGATGTGATCACCTTCCTGCAGGAGACCGAGCGTGTCTCGTTCGCTGAAGCCGTTGAAAAGCTCGCCGCTGAAGCGGGTATGCAGCTGCCGAGTGATACACCGCAGGCCAAAGCAGAACGCTCGCGCCGTGGCCGCCTGATTGATGTATGCGAAGCGGCAACCCGATATTTCGAAGAACAACTGCGTGGTCCGGACGGGGCGCAGGCGCGGTCTTATCTGGAAGGGCGGGGGCTGCAGCCGTCCAGCTGGCAGAAATATCGCCTCGGCTTTGCGCCGGATAGCTGGCGGGCTCTGCAGGAATATCTGGCGAAAACCGGTGCCAGCCAGAAAGATATGCTGGATGCGGGCCTCATCATCCAGCCTGATACAGGCCGCGACCCGTATGATCGGTTCCGCGGGCGCGTCATGTTTCCAATCGAGGACACGACGGGCAAGGTGATCGCCTTTGGCGGCCGTGCCATGGAAAAGGACGCCAAGCCGAAATATCTGAACTCGCCGGAAACAGAACTCTTCCATAAAGGCGCGCAGCTCTACCGTTATAAAGCCGCACGTGAAGCCGCAGCCATGGCCAATGTTGAAGGCCTCGTGGTCTGCGAAGGCTATATGGATGTCATCGCGCTTGGCGAGGCGGGCATTGATTATGCCGTGGCGCCGCTTGGTACCGCGCTGACTGAAGATCAGCTCTCTCTCCTCTGGAAGGTGGGCGGCGAGCCGGTGCTGTGCTTTGACGGCGATGCGGCTGGTGTGCGCGCCGCGCACAAGGCGATTGATCGCGGCTTACCGCATCTGGAGCCGGGCCGGTCACTCTTCTTTGCGCTTCTGCCTGACGGGCTGGATCCGGACGATTTTATCCGCGAGCGCGGCAAGGATGCGATGCACGAAGTTCTGAAGAACGCCAAACCATTGGTCGATCTTCTATGGGGCCGCGAACTGGAGCAGAGCCCGTTAGACACACCAGAACGTAAAGCAGGGTTTGAGCAGCGTCTTGACGATGCGGTTGCCCATATCCAGCATGCTGGTGTGAAGAAGGCGTATGGCCGTGAGCTTCACCAGCGGCTGCGTGATTACCTCTTCCAGATGCGCCGGCCGGGGCGGCAGGGTGGTAAATCACAATTTGGTCCGGGTGGCGGTAAATCCCGGAAACCGGAACTCAATCTTAACCCGCGCGGTGTGAGAATCCTCATCAGAATGATTGATTCGCCGGAACTTTTGAAAGCCGGACTGGAGCGTTTGGCGGTGGCCAGATTCCCCGATCCGGTGGTCGCAGGGCTGCAAGATGCAGTTTTTGACCTATTTGAAAGTGGTGAAGAGGTTGACCGAACGGGCTTGACAAGCCATCTACGTTTATTCGGGAAGGATAAAGCTATCCAACTCCTGCGAACACAACCGGCTGGAATTCCCCTGAACCCCGCATCTCCAGAGGGTCAGGAATGGCTAAGTGCCCTTGAGCGGTTTTGCGCAGTGGATGAACTTTCCCAGGATGAGCAACAGCTTCGGTCTTCTGGAGCTGACTCTAATGTTCTGGAACGCAGGCGGGTTGTTGAAAAACTCCGTCTGAAGACCGATATTCGCGATCTAACGCGCGGGGAGGAAGACTCTGCGCCGGAAGCGAAGTCAGATTTACACGCCGCCATCCGCCGCATGGATGAAGTGGCTAGGAAAAAATGGGGCTCTTAAAATCCCCGGTGACTGGCGTGCGCACCCGGTCACGACCTGGAGAGACACTGCATGAGCAAGGCTGCTGCTGCCAATAAGGAAGAAACTGAGAACGAAACACAGGACGGCCCGGTCCTTGATCTCAGCGACGCCAGCGTCAAGAAATTCATCAAGAAAGCCAAAACCCGCGGCTACATCACGCATGATGAGCTGAACAAGGTTCTGCCTTCCGACGAGGTGAATCCGGACCAGATTGAGGACATCATGTCCCAACTGTCCGAGATGGGCATCTCTGTCGTTGATTCTGAGGAAGAAGGCGAGGAAGAAACCGAGAAAAAGACAGAACTCGCCACGGTAAGCGGTTCTAAAGCGGTTACCACCACCAAAGGTAATGCGCGCGGTTCTGACCGTACGGACGATCCTGTGCGCATGTATCTGCGCGAAATGGGCTCTGTCGAGCTTCTCTCACGTGAAGGCGAGATCGCGATTGCGAAGCGCATTGAGGCGGGTCGCGATGCGATGATCCGTGGCCTCTGCGAAAGCCCGCTCACGTTTGAAGCTATGATGGTCTGGCGCGACGAGCTTGTTCACGAGCGCGTTCTTCTGCGTGACATTATCGACCTTGAAGCGACTTATGGCGCGGAAAACCCGCCGCCAGAGCCGGAAGAGGAAGAAGAGGACGAGGAAGAAGAAGAGTCTGAAAATTCTGAAGACGGCGAAGAAGGCGAGGACGGTGAAAACCGCCGCCGCGACGACGATGACGATGATGATGAAGGCGCGGCTATGTCCATGTCTGCCATGGAGGCTGAACTCCGTGACGGCGTCACATCCAAGCTCGACGAGATCGCCCGTGAGTTCAAAACCTTCCAGGCCCTTCAGGAAAAGCTCATTGGTCTTCGTATGGAAGGCAAAGAGCTCTCGAACAAGGATCAGGAGAAACTAAGCTCCATCCAGAACGAGATCATCGAAAACCTGAAAACCATGCACCTCAACAATGCGCGTATCGAAGCGCTGGTTGAGCAGCTCTATGCCATTAACAAGCGCCTGATGGGCCTTGAAGGCAAGCTGATGCGTCTGGCTGACGCGCATGGCGTTCCGCGTCGTGATTTCCTTGAATCCTATCTCGGCCACGAACTCGACCCTGATTGGTCTGAGGATGTGCGCGGCAAGTCCAAGAAGTGGGAACGCTTCGTGGCGGCTGAAGCCGAAAAGGTTGAAAATCTGCGCGGCGAGATTTCTGACACGGCTCAGGAAATCGGTATCCCGATTGATGACTTCCGCCGTATCGTCTCCACCGTTCAGAAAGGTGAGCGCGAGGCGCGCATTGCGAAGAAAGAGATGGTCGAGGCAAACCTGCGTCTCGTGATCTCCATCGCGAAGAAGTACACGAACCGCGGCCTGCAATTCCTCGACCTCATTCAGGAAGGCAATATCGGCCTGATGAAAGCGGTTGATAAGTTCGAGTATCGCCGCGGCTATAAATTCTCCACTTATGCGACATGGTGGATCCGTCAGGCGATCACACGGTCTATCGCCGACCAGGCGCGGACAATCCGTATTCCGGTGCACATGATCGAGACGATCAACAAAATCGTCCGGACACAGCGCCAGATGCTGCACGAGATTGGTCGTGAGCCGACACCGGAAGAGCTGGCTGAAAAGCTTGGTCTGCCGCTTGAGAAAATCCGTAAGGTTCTCAAGATCGCGAAAGAGCCGATTTCTCTCGAAACGCCGATTGGCGACGACGAGGATTCAAACCTTGGCGACTTCATCGAGGACAAGGCGGCGCTTCTGCCTGTGGATGCGGCGATCCAGTCTAACCTGCGTGAAACAACCACGCGCGTTCTGGCGTCACTCACACCTCGCGAAGAGCGTGTCCTGCGTATGCGTTTCGGTATCGGTATGAACACCGACCACACGCTGGAAGAAGTTGGTCAGCAGTTCTCGGTCACTCGTGAGCGTATTCGTCAGATTGAGGCGAAAGCGCTTCGCAAGCTCAAGCATCCGAGCCGCTCGCGCAAACTGCGCAGCTTCCTCGATACCTAAGAGATTTTGAAAAAGGCGGCCTTCGGGTCGCCTTTTTTTGTGGGGGCATGTGGGCTACGAAATCTATATTCATAGAAAGCCCAATTACTGGGATGAGCAGGACTTCGGCGCGATTACGCTCGAAGACTTGTGTGAAATTCATGCTCGCCACCTCGAGCTTGAGTTTATGGACGGGGTAGATGCGTCCCCTCGTGTTGTTACAAATCCGGAGACAGGTGAGGAAATCCGACTAGCTGCTAACGGGTTTCCCTGGATCGAAGGCTTCTGGTTGTCCGAGGATGGCGTGCTTCGCGCAAAATATCGCGACGATCAGACCATAATTGATGCGTTGCGATTAGCGGTTCTACTGGATGCACGTGTTCAAGGGGATGATGGTGAGTTTTATGACACGCTGGCTGATCTTTCCGTTGGTGAAGAACCTCAGCAACCGGAGGCTAGGGCGAGATCATTCTGGCTTTCGCCTCCAAAATCAGAAGGTTTCCGCGTCGTCTGGTTTGGTTTGATCATTGCCCTCTGGACGCCGCCGTTGATCGCGTGTGCGCTTATCTTCATGCTGCTTCATCAGGCGCCGGACGGTGAAAACCTTTCAAACGATCTGATGCTCAAGGTGCTGACGGTGTCTGCGTTGCTGGCGCTATATATTGCGGCGATGTTCATTTTGAAATTCGGAGACAAAGTGCTGGTCTCCGTATGGAGGTATATCTCTGGCGAGGACATTGAGAATCCATGAGAAAATACTGCGTGCGCAATATCTCGCAGGGCTTCTGAATGCCAAAGTGCAGGATGATGGGGGCAAGTTCTATCGCGCTGGCGCAGATAGCGTGGAGCATTTCAAGGTATAACCACTCCAGCTTGCAGCTAGATCGAGGCTGTGCAAGCATGCCGACATGACGACGGGCGGGCCTTCGGGAAACAATTTGATCTACATGCCGGCATGGGTGCGTATCAGCACACTGCTCGGCTTTCTTTTTTTCATTGTACTTGGACTATGGCTGATCGCAGATGCTGTTATCTGGCAGGTGGTGATCGATAGTCCTGCCGTACCGCTTTCCTTTCTGAGCCTTGTTGTTCCCGCATTCTTTGCTTTTCTCGTGGCGGCATTTGGACGCCGCTTCATGCCGGAAATTCAGATCGCCAAGCGCGTCGAACGCTTTTTCACGGTAGAACTGCCAAACGAGTTCAAGATTAATTTTCCATATCAGATGGAGGGGATCGGAAAGGCGGTCGACTACAAGGAATACAATCTGCGTCCGCAGAAACGCGGCGCTGAATACTGCCTCAGCGACGGCGAACGCCAAACATGGATCAATATCTGGTATGATCTGGTGGATATGCACGTGCTGTTCCGGATTTGTAAGGCGCCGGATGTGGAGGCGGAAGCTTTTCGCGAGGAGCTGGAGAGCGCTCTTGATGACTGGCGGCAACGTTTCGACGAGAAAAGCTGGCGCTGGCGCTGTAAAACCGTTCCGAACAGAGCCGATCCGGACAGGCAGATGGTCGAAATCTGGTTTACTAAACCCATGCAGCAGAGCTGGATTTATGACACCTATTTGCAGACGGTCACCAAGCAGGAGATCGGTCAGATTGCGCTAACGTTCATGCAGGAAATGAAGCGTTGGGGCGGTGACTGGTGTGTGCAGCCATTCTGGCTTCAAGGGAAGGGAAAGACTGCTCCTGACGCGGCTGATTTACCCTCTTAGTCGAACTATGGTTGCGTGTTGCACCATAACGTGTTGATAGCGCGGGAGTAGATTTCCCGAACTTAATGCAAACTCTGTCTGGAGCTATCCATGCGTGTGTCGATTGCGGCAGACCTCGATTATTTTTTTCCTGAACCAGCCGATGTGTTGCTGGCGGTGGAAGCCATTCCGATGAAAGATCAGAAGCTTGTCCGGGACAAGTTGATGGTTGCCGGAGAAGCGACCCCGCTGCGTAGCTTTCAGGAGCATGGCACGCCGGGGCGCAGCCAATGGACTGAAGCGAACGATCGGGTTCAGATCCGATACGAAGCGCTGGTCGATGTAGAACGCCCGCCGCTTTCCATAGCGGGCCTGGATGTGCCGCCGCGCCGTGAGCTGCCGCCGGATGTTGTCCATTATCTGTTTCCGAGCCGCTATTGCGAATCCGACAAGCTGGAAACCTATGCGATGAGCAAGTTCGGCCATCGCAGCGGCGGGGACCTCGTGCTGGAAATGACCGACTGGATCCGTCACAATTTTGAATATGTGCCGGGTTCGTCTGATAATTCCACAACGGCAACAGACAGTTTTCTACGGCGACAGGGCGTCTGCCGCGACTATTCTCACGTGCTGATCACACTCGCCCGTGCGATGGGTGTGCCTGCGCGCATGGTGTCTGTTTATGCGCCGGGGCTGAACCCGCCTGATTTTCATGCGGTTGTTGAAGTCTGGCTGGATGGGAACTGGCACCTGATCGATCCGGCAGGCATGGCTGCTGAAGAAAGCCTTGTGCGTATTACCTATGGCCGTGACGCGACGGATATCAGCTTCATGACAATTTTCGGCTATGCCGAGCTTCAGAGCCAGTCTGTGCTGGTGGCTGAGGTCGCCTGACCTAGCGTCATACTTTTGCTGACGCCTGCGTCAGGTTAAGCTCTCTCCAAAAGATCATGGGAGAGAGACAAATGGCTTCAGGAAATCCAGCGCGGATGCGCGAAATCCTCGATAAGCAGAAGGCCGCGCACATTCGTGAGGGCGCGCCATCTGCCGAATTACGTATGGACCGGATCGACCGCTGCATCAGTCAGCTCATCAAATACAAGGATGAGATAGCTGATGCGCTTTGTGAGGATTTCGGTCATCGCTCTAAAGACCAGACGACCTTTACTGATGTCGTGTCCTCTCTCGGGCCGCTCAAGCATTCCAAAGCAAACCTACGCAAATGGATGAAGCCGGAAAAGCGGAAGGTGGAAGCGCCGCTGAACCTGCTTGGTGCAAAAGCGCGGCTTGAATATCAGCCGAAGGGCACTGTTGGCGTCATCTCGCCATGGAACTTCCCTGTGCAGCTCACCTTTGCACCACTGGCGAACATCCTGGCAGCGGGCAACCGTGCCATGATCAAGCCCTCCGAGTTCACTGAGGCGACCTCTGCGCTGATGGAGAAGATGTTCTCTGAAGTGTTCGACGAGGAAGAGATTACCGTGATTACCGGTGGGCCGGAAGTTGGCGGCGAATTCTGCGCTCTGCCGTTTGACCATATCATCTTCACAGGCGCGACCTCGATTGCCCATCACGTTATGCGTGCGGCAGCTGATAACCTGGTGCCACTGACGCTGGAGCTAGGCGGTAAATCACCCGTCATTATCGGCCGTTCGGCAGATATGGAGAAAACGGCTGCGCGAGTCATGAATGGCAAGGCGCTGAATGCGGGCCAGATATGTCTGGCGCCAGACTATGTGTTCACGCCGGAAGAGAGCGTGGGTGCATTTGTTGATGCCTCGCAAAAGGCTGTCGCGAAGATGTTCCCGACCGGTCTGAAAGACAATGACGATTACACCTCGGTCATCAACCAGCGTCACTATGATCGCCTTCAGGGCTATCTTGAGGATGCTAAAGCCAAGGGCGGCGAGATTGTCGAGATCAATCCGGCGGGCGAGAACTTCTCCCAGCAGCCGCACCATAAAATCCCGCCAACGCTGGTTTTGAACCCGTCCGACGATATGGACATAATGAAGGACGAGATTTTCGGTCCTCTGCTGCCGGTGAAAACCTATAAGGGCGTTGAGGATGCGGTGTCCTACGTGAATGCGCATGACCGTCCGCTAGGGCTTTACTATTTCGGCGCCGACAAGGCTGAAGAAGCCAAAGTGCTGAACAGCACGACCTCTGGCGGCGTCACCGTGAATGACGTTATTTTCCACGTCGCGCAGGAAGATCTGCCGTTTGGTGGGGTGGGGCCATCTGGCATGGGCTCTTACCATGGCCATGACGGCTTTAAGGAATTCTCGCACAAGAAATCGGTCTACACGCAGACCGGAAATGAAATTCTGGCGATGTTCCGTCCACCCTACGGCGATACCTTCCGCAAGCAGCTTGCGGGGCGTCTGAAAGGCTAGGTTTTTAAAACCGAAATGAATTCAGCAGACTGAACAAATTCAGAGATCGATGAAATTTTATCGATCTCTGGAACACAGAGTAAAATTCTTGGTCTTATAGGTGAGAGTAGGGGGGGACTCTAATTGGGTTCTCAGGACAATTTTTGCACGTTCCAAAACGGAACGTGGTTAAGGGCGAGGCAGAATGCTGAGCGTAAACACCAATTACGGTGCCATGACGGCACTGCAGAATCTATCTGCGACGTCTGCGGAGAAATCCCAGATACAAAGCCGGATTAATACCGGGCTTGCCGTGGCAAGCGCGAAGGACAACGGCGCAATCTACGCTATCGCGAAAGGCCTCGATGCCGACATGGTTTCCGCCAGTGTCGAGCAGTCCCAGCTGGACCGTGTTTCCTCAACACTCGATGTGACCCTGTCTGCGATTGATAGCATTTCCGATCTCATGATCGATATGAAGGAAAAAGCGCTCGCCATGACCGATGAGTCTATGACGTATGAGCAGCTGAAGGCCTTCAACGAAGATTTCAACGCGCTGTTTGATCAGGCGCAAACGGTTGCGCGCAATGCAGCTTTTAACGACATTAATCTGCTGGACGGTTCAACACTGACGCTGGAAACGACGTCGCTCAGCGTCATTGAAGGCTTCGACCTAGCTGACATTCTGGAGAATGGCATCACGCGCACCGGTGATTTCACCGGGGTGGTGAACTCTAACCACAGCGGAACGGTTACGGGTAACTTTTCAGGCGTCGTAAACGGCAGTTTCAGCGGAACGACCTATGGCGACATGACCGGCGTCGTGAATGGTGACTATAATGGTGACATCTATGGTGACTTCAACGGTGTTGTGAACGGCAACATAAACGGCACGATTTACGGCTCGAATAATGGCTCGGTAAACGGAAGCGTGACGGGATCTGTACATAACGGCTCGGTCACACCGCCTCAGGAAGTGACAATTGAAGCGGCGGATGAAACGGCGGCGGATTATCTCGGCCGGACATATGGCGGCGTGAAGGGCTATGAAGAAGATATGTTCTCCTTCGATCCGAAGCAGGACCTTCATTACCATTATACGGGCATGGTCGCCTCCATCGAGAACACGATTTCAGGCCTAGCAAATTACTCGTCCAAGCTCGGCTCGCTTGCCAAAGCTGCCGACATTCAGAACAATTTTCTGCAGATCAAGAATGACGTTCTGATGAAGACAAAAGGCAATATGGTCGATGCGGATATGGCCCGCGAGAGTGCGCGTCTTTCTGCGATCCAGACCAAAGAACAGCTTGGTGTTCAGGCGCTCTCAATCGCCAATCAGGCTCCAAACATGGTGCTCCGTCTGTTCGGCTAATCAAATCAGATTGACCGGCTCACCAAATACGCTTATCGTTTATCGATGACAAACAAGTATGATCTCGAGCCGGGTGACGTCGTCTCCGTGCGATTTGCGGTTGTTCTGCGCCATTATGGCGTCGTCACCTTTGGTGGCCGCATCGTATCCAATAATGGCGAACGCGGCGGGGTGATTTCTCAGACATTCGAAGAGTTTGCGCAGGGGCGTGAGGTTCAGGTCGATCCGCGGCGCAGCTCTGCGGACGGGTACCATGCCCATCACAACGCTCATCGCAGGTTAGGCCATGATTATCATCTGGCCGGTTCAAACTGTATCGACTTTGCGCGTCACGCAACGCGCCGCTCACCGACTGTCAGCCAGTACGCGCGCGGCACGTTCGAGACGTTGAAGGATATGTTCCGGCGTTAGGCGATTTCGCAATACTGGTTCGCGAATGAGACCATAGCCTCTTCGTTATAGCCGCGGCCTTCTTCCAGTTCGCCTGTGCCATGTGAAGCGACGAGCTCGCCTTGCGCATCCAAAACGAAGAAGTGTGGATAGCCCTGACGTTCAGGGTATGCCGAGAGGAATTCCTCATTCTCGTTCTCGTCTGAATAATTCACTTTCAGAACCACGAAAGCGCAGGCGAAGGCTTCATGCGTCGGCTGGTTGGTTTCGATGTAGGCATCGATCAGATGGCACCAGGAGCACCATTCGCCGCCAACATCCATGAGGATGTATTTACCTTCAGCCTGAGCAAGCTCCATCGCCTCTGCTAGATCTGCGACCGGATCATCTTCCGGGCTGAAGTCCTCATTAATGTGGGTGATCGGCGTCGGCGTATACGCGGCCTCTGCTGACGTCTCCGCAGGCGTATCCGAACCGCCGCAAGCCGCGATCATGAATAGCGGCGCGATGAGGGCGGAAAGAAGTGTTAGTCGACGCATGATAGCTCTCCGAAAATTCTACAGCCAATCAGTACGATGTGCGCGGCCATGAAGGGAAGGGCATTCTAAAATTAATGGGGGCTGCGACCAAATACGCCATGAAGATAGGCGCTGAATGGGTGTTATTGTATAGTCACAATAAAAGAAAGGAGACTGCCGTGAAGACGATTGATACCGGACCTAAGGTCGAGGAGCTGGGCGTCTCGGAGAATACGCTGGCTGCAATCATTCTTGAGGCCCGCACATTCGATGCGACCATGCCTGAGGTAGATGAGGATGAGGGCTCTAACGATGTCGATGATGACGAGATTTCTGTCCTTGAGGATCAGGACGACAATCCTGCCCTTCAGGTGCTGATGGAAGCTATTAAGAGCCTCTCTATGGAAGAGCAGGAAACGCTGGTTGCGCTTGTCTGGCTGGGACGTGGTGACTTCGACGCGGATGAGTGGGATGAGGCACGCGCTATGGCCGCTGAACGCGATAATGGCGATGTCGCAGGCTATCTGGCGGGCATTCCCATGCTCGGCGATTATCTGGAGGCTGGCGCCGATGCGCTGGGCATAAACCTATCGGAGACAGAAGCGCAGACCATGTCGCATCCTCAGAAGCGTGCCGAATTTTAGGCGCTGTCCTGAAACAATTTTTGCTCCTGCACGTTGGTTTCGCAGACGACAAAGCAGGAGCAAATTATGAAAACCATTGAAACCGGCCCTTTGATTGATGACCTCGCGATTTCTGAAGACGCGCTGGCCGGTATCATTCTCAGAGCCAAATCCTTTGGCGCGATTGTACCGGAAAGTGATCCGCGCGAGTCGTCTAACGGGTCTGATGACCGCATGATTGATGCGCTGGAAGACCAGCCAGACAATCCGGCACGCATGTCACTTGAGAAGACGATCAATAATCTGAGTGACGAGCAGCGAAACACCCTCGTAGCGCTTACCTGGGTAGGTCGCGGTGATTATTCTGCCGCTGAGTGGAAAGAAGCGCTGAGCATTGCTCAGGACCGCGATGGCACGGCAACGTCGCATTATCTTTCCGAAATTCCGATGCTGGCGGACCATCTTGAAAACGGCGCTGCCGAGCTCGGCATCAATGTGACCGATGCGAAAGCTGAAATCCTGACACACGATCAGAACCCGGACCCGATGCGCGCTGTAAAATAGGCTGCGCATCGAAATCCGCATCCCCCCAATTATTCAGACAGAAAGGAACGTGTTTATGACACTGACCACGAAACATTTTGACGTTGAAATTCCATCCATTGGCTTTGGTACCTGGCAGCTGAAAGGCGACACGGCGACTGAAGCTGTGAAGACTGCGCTGGAAACAGGCTACCGCCACATCGATACAGCGCAGGCTTATGAAAACGAGAAAGCTGTCGGCGATGGCATCCAGGCCGCAGGCACGGCGCGTGAAGATTTCTTCCTGACGACCAAGGTCTGGACCGACCAGTTTAAAGACGGCGACCTCCAGTCTTCGACCAAGGAAAGCCTGAAACGCCTTGGTGTGAACGAAGTCGATCTTCTTCTGCTGCATTGGCCAAATGATGATGTGCCAATGGAGGAAACAATTGGCGCGCTGAACGATGCACGCAAGCAGGGCCTGACGAAGAATATCGGCGTCTCAAACTTCACCAAGGATCAGTTTGATAGGGCCGTGGAGCTGTCTGACGCGCCAATTCTGGTCAATCAGGTTGAGTATCACCCGTTCATCGACCAGACGAAGCTTCTGGCCGAAGCAGGCCATAAAGGCAGCGCGCTGACGGCGTATTGCCCACTGGCGCAGGGACGTGTCTTCAAGAATGAGACGATCAAGATGATTGCTGAGCGCTACGGCGTGACACCTGCGCAAATCGTGCTGCGCTGGTTTGTGCAGCAGCCGGGCGTTGTCGCCATTCCGCGGTCTTCAAATCCGGAACACATCCGCCAGAATTTCGCAATCGATGAAATTCACTTGGACGGCGATGAGATGGCGCGTATCTCGGCGCTGCGTATGCACCATGACCGTATTGTCGATCCGGACTTCGCGCCGGTCTGGGACAATCCGCTCGCCGCTTAGTCTGCATAGACGACGACAAGAAAAAGCCTCCCATTTGGGAGGCTTTTTTTGTGTGAGCTTAGAGCTCCGAGAAGGTGTCACACTGGTTTGGATCACCCGAGTTGTAGCCTCGCATCAGCCATTCCTGACGCTGCGCCGAGGTGCCGTGCGTGAAGGCTTCGGGCGTGACGCGCTGGCCTGCATTGCGCTGGAGTGTATCGTCGCCAATGGCATTGGCTGTTTGCAGGCCTTCTTGCAGGTCACCGCGTTCCAGCGCGACATTGCCATTCGAAACACGTGAGGCGTTCGCCGCCCAGACACCAGCATAACAATCAGCCTGTAGCTCCAGCATGACGAGATACTGGTTGGACTCCGCCTCGCTGCGAGCATTCTGCTGGGCCTGACGTACCCGCTGTGATGCGCCGGTCAGCGTCTGAACATGGTGGCCAAATTCGTGAGCAATCACATAGGCGCGGGCAAAGTCTGCGCCCGATGCGCCGAGACGCGTTTCCATTTCCTGCCAGAAGGAGAGGTCGAGATAGACCGTCTGGTCAGCTGGGCAGTAGAAGGGACCCATAGCCGCCTGACCATAGCCACAGCCGGTATTGGTGCCTTGCGTATAGAGCACCGTGTTTGGCGGCTGGTAGTCGGACAGGAAGAGCTGCCAGACATCATTCGCGTTGGTGCCGACGACATCTACAAACATGCCAGCATCGTCCTCAGGTGTTCCGCTTGTGCCTTGCTGCTGTTCTGAGGAGCCTGCGCCACCGAACTGGCTGGCCATCTGCATGGTCTGTTCCGGGCTGATACCGAAAACGAAATAACCGATCAATGCGATGGCGATCACGCCAATACCGCCGCCCGCTGCTGCGCCGCCGCGCATGCCTCGCCGGTCTTCAACCCGACCGCTCGTCCGTCCATCTTTCCAGCGCATATCCCGCTCCCACTGCTCACATGCCGTCTGGGATATAGTTAGCGGAGCTTCTGAGTGTGGTCACCAAGGAAATACCGGTGCCCGTCAGATGACCGAAAATATTAAACTGAAGACAGGTTGGCGTTCTGCGCTTGGCAGGAAATTCCATTCATGGTGAAAAGATTTATTGAATAACGGAAAGTTGGGGCTTTCGAATGGCTGATTTCAAAAACTTACTGAAAATGGGTGTCTGCTCAGTCGCGGTGTTCGCGGTTGCCGGACTGTCTGGTGTGTCTCACGCAGAACCGCTTCCTCAGGACGAGGGCGCAGCGGCGGAAACGACCGAAACATCTGAAACATATGTCTGGGATCTGACGGACCTGTATGAGTCGCCAGAAGCCTGGGATGACGAGTTCACAGCGATGCAGGCGCAGGTCGCGACACTGAGCGAGCTTCAGGGCACGCTGGGCGAGAGCCCGCAAAGCCTCGCACATGCGATGCGCTCTATGTCGGACACCGCTAAAGAAGTTATCCGCCTTTACGTCTATTCGTCGCTGAGCCGCGATGAAGACCAGCGTGTGCCGGAAAACCTTGAGCGTTTTGGCCGTGCGATGTCGCTCTATCAGGCCTTCTCCGAGGCGATAAGCTGGCTATCACCTGAAATCCTCTCTATCGGTGAGGAGCGCATCCGCGAGTTCATGGCGGCAGAACCTGCGCTCGAGCCGTTCCATTTCCAGCTGGAAGACACGCTGCGTCAGGCACCGCATACGCTCGATGAAGATGGTGAAGCACTTCTCGCGCTTGCTGGCCTCGCGCTGTCCCAGCCGAACGAAATCTACAGCCTGTTTGCGAACGCCTCTATCCAGTGGCCGATGGTGACCCTCTCTGATGGCACCGAAGTGCGCCTCAATCAGGCAGCTTATTCGCGCTATCGCTCCCACCCGAACCGCGAAGACCGTCAGTTGGTCTTCGACACATTCTGGGGCGCATGGAATGACTATGAAGCGGGTATGGGCGCTACGCTGAACTCGCAGGTTCTGTCCTCTGTCTTCCGTGCACGTGCCCGTAATTTCGATAGCGTGCTCGAGCGCAATATGTTCGACGACGCGCTGCCGCCTGAAATCTACACAGAACTCGTAGATCAGGTGAACGCGGCGCTGCCAGTCTTCCACCGTTATCTGGAACTGCGCGGACGTATGCTCGGCGTGGACGACCTTCGTTATTACGACATTTATCCGCCAATCATCGAAGCTGACACTGGCGTGTTCGACCTCGCACGATCTGAAGAGATCACATTCGAGTCTCTGCGCCCGTTCGGTGAGGAATATCTGAGCCTGCTGCGTGAAGGCCTTGATGGCGACTGGATGCACTCTCACCCGCAGGAAGGCAAAGAGACGGGCGCTTACATGTCCGGTTCAGCCTATGACGTGCACCCGTACGTGTTGTTGAACCATAATGACGACTTCAACTCGCTCTCCACATTCTCTCACGAATGGGGGCATGCGGTTCACACCCAGCTGGCGCGTCAGAACCAGCCGTTTGAAACAGCGGGATACTCGACATTCATCGCGGAGATGGCATCCACGATCAACGAAATCCTGCTTCAGGAATACATGATTGAGAATGCAGAGACCCGCGAAGAAAAGCTCTTCTATCTCGGTCAGGCACTGGAGAGCCTGCGCGGTACCTTCTTCCGTCAGACCATGTTTGGTGAGTTCGAACTCGCAATTCACGAAGCTGCAGAGGCGGGCGAACCGCTGACGGGTGCACGCTTCTCTGAAATCTATCTCGACCTTCTGCGCCGGTATCACGGCGAGGAACAAGGCGTGATGACGATTGACGAGCCATACGGCATTGAGTGGGCCTACATTCCGCACTTCTATTATGAGTTCTATGTCTACCAGTATGCGACATCGATTTCGGGAGCTGTCTGGTTTGCAGAGCAGTTCCTTGCTGGCGATGATCAGGTGCGTGAGAACTTCCTGAATGTCATGCGTGCCGGTGGCTCTGATTATCCGCACCAGATCCTGCTCAACGAAGCTGGTCTCGATATGACCCAGCCTGACCCGTATGAAGCCGTTGTGCGCCGTATGAACGATATTATGGATCGCATGGACGCGCTTCTGGCTGAAGAAGACTAAGAGCGTTTCGCGATCATAAGGCCCGGTGTTAGACAGATTGCATGCAGACTGTTCTGACCCTTCCGACCCGTGGACCGGGCCTTTATGAGTTTACCGATCAGGCGGCCGTTTTCCTGCGTGGGCAGGGCGACGGCCTTCTGACACTGTTTTGCCAGCATACTTCGGCCTCGCTGACTATTCAGGAAAATGCCGATCCGGATGTGATCCGCGATCTGAATGCCTTTTTCGAGCGGCTCGTGCCGGATGCCGATCACCCTCAGATGAGTTTCTTACGTCACCGCGCCGAGGGGCCTGATGATATGCCAGCGCATATCAAATCGGCGCTCACGCAGGTGAACCTCTCTATTCCTGTACAGTCCGGCAGGATGATGCTGGGCACCTGGCAGGGCATTTATCTGTTCGAGCATCGCAACGCGCCGCATACCCGCCGCGTGATCGCTCATTTCCGCGAAGACTAGGCTTCCAGAAGCTCAATGACCTCTGACAGAAGCGGGCCGATCTCGGTATTCAGAACGAGGTCGGCATACGGGTCCTGATCGGTGGGTTCGCGATTGATGATCGCGTATTGCGCGCCCGTCTGCTTGGCGATGATCGGAATATTCGCCGCTGGATAGACGACCAGGGATGAGCCGATAGCCAGACACAGATCTGCGACTTCAGCTTCGGCTTCGGCGAGCGCCATTTTCTCTTCCGGCATGGCCTGACCGAATGAAATGGTCGCCGATTTCAACAGCCCCTCGCAGAATAGACATGTGAGGTCTTCATCAGCCTCATGGCGCGGTTTCAGAGCATCAAACTCATAGCGTTTGCCGCAATTGAGGCACTTGGCGTAGCTGGCATTGCCGTGAATTTCGATGACCTTGTCATCATCAATGCCTGCATGCTGATGCAGATTGTCGACATTCTGCGTCACGACGCATGAGACCTTGCCCATATCCACCAGTTTGGCGACGGCGTAGTGGCCGGTATTCGGTTTGGCGCCGGTCCAGCCTGCGGTCTTGTTGAAGACACGTCTCCAGGATTCGCGGCGCTGATCGCGTGAGGCGACAAAGTCCTGAAAATAGATCGGAGTCATCTTGCTCCACACACCGCCGGGGCTTCTGAAATCTGGAATACCGCTTTCCGTGGAAATGCCAGCGCCCGTGAAGATGAGAACGCGGTTCGCGCTTTTGATCATTTCAGCGAGTCGGGCAGCATCTGACATACAAGGCTCCTTCGACGTTGAACGCCTTTAAGTGTGTCAGCGAGTAGGGCGGGCACGCAAGGGCGCAGCCTATTTCTTTTTACGCGGCTGGTGTTCGATCGTGTTTGGATCGTCGAGGCGGCCGTTCAGCTTTCTCTGCTTTTCTTTCCAGCGTTCACGCCGGCCCATCTGGTAGAAGAACCAGCCGATAATGAGCGCAGGAAGAACGATGACGAGCAGCATGGCCTGATCTTTACGCGGTCAGGAGACCGGCGCAAATCGCTTCCAGACCCGCCTTGTCGATTTCGTCAAATGCGTCAGGCTGTTCAGAGTCGACGTCGAGCACGGCTGCAAGCGTGCCATCTGAGTTGAAGACGGGAACAACGATTTCAGAATTCGTGCGGCTGTCGCATGCAATATGGCCCGGGAAAGCATGCACGTCTGGCACAAGCTGGGTCTCGCCGCTTGCAGCACATGCGCCGCAAACTCCGCGCGTAAATGGAATGCGTAGGCAGCCAAGCGTGCCAACATAAGGGCCGACGACCAGCTCTTCAGATTTCAGCGGATCGACCACATAAAAACCCGTCCAGAAAAAGCGTGGACGGAAGGCCTCAGCCAACAGGCAGGAGGCTGTTGCAAGGCGCGCAGGCAGATAGGTTTCGCCAGAAACGACAGCGAAGATTTCTTCGCGAAGTTGCTCATAGCGTGTCTGGCGTTCCTGATCGGTCATAGCGGGCCTTCCTGAGTTATCGCGTGCATTTGTATCGAAACGCGGCGCGCTTCAAGGGGCAGATGTATTTGCATGCGATTTTGTGAGCGGAAGATGCATCATGGCATCATTCCGCAATGTTGAATGAAGGGTTTAAAACCGACCGCCCAATTTGAACGACCACCTAAACGGCGCTATTAACCTAAAACAGCTATCACGGTGTGGAGGTGAGAGCGCACGGAGTATGCGCTTCATGTGATAGCTCAGAAGGGTGGGAGGCTTATCTGCCATGAAGATTTTAGCCATGAGTGTGTGCGTTGCTGTTTCAGGCTTAGCGATGACGGCATCAGCCCAACGCGCCGAGATTGAGTACCGTGATCTGCCAGAGGCTGTTGAACTGGCGGATGCCCAGTCGGTGATGGGCCAGCGCTATGACTCCTATATTTCCGAGCTTCCGCGCCGCGCTGCACCGCGCGCAATGCCGACATCTTCGCTGACGTCCACCGGCGTTGTCAGCGAGCCGTCTCCGGCAGCACCTGTGCGAGAGACGCAAATGGCGGCTTATGCACCAGCTCCCGCTGCACCTGCACCGGTGAGCATGGCGTATACCATTCAGGCGGGCGCGTTCTCTTCCTATTCGAATGCAGACTTGCAGGCGGTTGCTCTGCGCCGCTTTGGCGAAACCCGCATTGTTGAAGGTGTCACGAATGGTCGTTCGATCTACAGGGTGATGCTGGGTGGCTGGGTTAGCCGTGAACAGGCGGCCCCTATGCTGGACCTCATCAAGGCCCGCGGATTTGACGGCTTTGTCACGCGCGCCAGCTAGGCGCATCTTACCAGTCCGGTTTTATATAAGGCCATGCCTTCTGGGTGTGGCCTTTCGTGTTTTCCGCGGTACGAAAAGTTTGCGCAATATTGCCTTGCTTTGAGGTTGCTTTTCGCCGTTTTCCACGCTCAAACTGAATCCGCTGGGGAGACTATATGCCGGACGAAACCGAAAGCTTTGACGAAGCCTATGCTGCGATGCGCAGTGATGGCGGCTATCAGTTCGAGCTTCCCGTTGATCCGATAGATGTGACGCCTGAAGCAGTCGACCCGGACCGAAACTCGGGCTGGCGCTTTTTCGATGCTATCGGAGACATGATTGCCGCGCTCGGTCCGCTTTGGCGGGTGCTGTTGATCGGCGCTGCCGTTTTGCTGGTGGCCTACATCATCTATTCTATTGTAAAAGGCGTCATGGACCGCCGCCAGACCATTGGCGACAGGAAACCGGCCAATGCGCGTGATGAACTCGCCGATGTGGATTTGCGTCCTGATGAGTCGTTCTCGTCTGACCTTCTGAAACGAGCGGATGCATTGGCTGATACAGGCGATTTCGATGCAGCTGTAAGGCTCATGCTGCACTCATCCTTTCAGGAGATGCAGAAGCGTGTACGTGACCGGATTGGCAAGTCGCTGACGGGGCGGGAAATCGGTGAACTGGGCCAGATGCCCGAGCCATCACGCCATGCTTTGAGGCGACTAATTCTCTCGGTAGAGCGCAGTGCATTTGCCGGTCAGCATCTCACGTCGGAAGACTATCAAGCCGCCCGTCAGGACTATGACGTCTTCGCACAGAGAGCAGCATCCTGATGAGTTCGGCTTCAGATAACGCCACGCCGATTATTTCCGCGAAAACGGCGCTTATTGCCGTGCTCATCGCGGCGATCAGCTTTGCGTCAGTGATCGTTCTGTCTGCGTTCGCGCCCGAATTCCGGGACCGCCGCGCAGCTGGCCTGCATGCGTATTCTACCTCCGCGCTGGGCTATAACTTCGCTTCAGAGCTGCTAGCGCGCGAGGGCTATGACGTCGATATCAGCCGCGATACCGGCGTTCTCAGGGGCGGAGCGCGTGAAGGGCTTCTCATTCTGACGCCGGCCAGCGTTTATGACGCGAGTGACCTTGATGAAGTAGAGTTCGACCGTAATGGCGAACCCACCCTTGTCGTTTTGCCGAAGAGAAACGGCCTGCGTGACCGGTCAAACCCGCGGCATTACCGGCAGACATTCCCCCTGCCAGTCGATCGCCTTGTCGGCCTGCTGGCACCATTGTCCGGGGATATCAGTCTTGAGCGTATAGACGCGCCGGACGAAGTTGAGATGATGGGATCAACTCTGCCCGTGGTTTTCTCGGACACTGTTCAAGTTTTGCATCCCCAGGGCCTCGAGCCGGTCATCACGCTTGATGGCGGCGTTCTTTTGGGGCGTGTGCCCAGCACGCGAATATACCTTTTATCTGATCCTGAACTCATGAACACGCACGGCCTCGCACACCGCGAAAATGCCGAAGTATTCGTTCGGATGATCGCGCATTTCTCTACCAAGTCCGACCTGCGCACCGTGATTTTTGATACAACGATCCACGGTTTCCAGCGCTCGCGCGATCTGCTGCGCCTGATCTTCGAGCCGCCGCTGCTCGGTGCAACACTGTTCGCAATTGCGACGATGATCCTGCTGGGATGGGCCGCGTTTATGCGCTTTGGCAGGCCACAGGCTGAGCCACCCGTTGCGGCGACAGGGCGGCAGTCGCTGATTGAGAGCACGGCGGGGCTGTTCCGTCAGACAAATCGCGAGCCGGCTCTGGCGGGCGATTATGAAAAGCTTGCACGGCGTATGATCATCCGTGAGCTCGGTTATCCGGAAGACCTGCCGATAGAAGAGATGGATCGCATCCTCAAACAAAGAGAGGCGCGCGTGCGGGCTAAGCACGCGGAAGCGCCGCCATGGCCGGATCCGGCCAAAGTCAGAACACACAGTCAGTTGATGAACTTCGTGAAGGATTTTCACGTCTGGAAAAGGGAAATGAGCGATGAACGCGAATGATATCCAAGCGCTTGGCGAAAAGCTGAAAGCCGAAATCGGCCGCGGGATTGTCGGTCAGTCGGATGCGGTCGACCTCATGTTGATAGCGCTATTCTCTAAAGGTCACCTTCTTCTGGAAGGGCCGCCTGGTACGGCGAAAACCTTCCTTGCGCGGTGTTTTTCGGCCTGTCTGGCGTTGGATTACGGACGCATCCAGTTCACGCCAGACCTGATGCCGGGCGATGTGCTCGGTACAAACTTCTTCAACTTCCAGACCAGCCAGTTCCTGCTCACAAAAGGACCGATCTTTACGGAAGTTCTGCTCGCAGACGAGATCAACCGGACACCGCCAAAGACACAGGCGGCCTTGCTGGAAGCCATGCAGGAGCGCCGCGTTACTATCGATGGCGAAACCCACCTTCTAAGCGACCACTTCATGGTGGTGGCGACGCAAAACCCGATTGAACAACAGGGCACTTATCCGCTGCCGGAAGCCCAGCTCGACCGTTTCCTGTTCAAGCATGAAATGGCGTATCCGAGCGCGGAGGAAGAAATTCGTATTGTTCAATCTCACGCCAAAGGCGTTGGCATGCCGACCATGGAAGAGCTTGGCATCAAGCAGGTGGTCACCAAGGAGGAACTCAGTGCGGCATCAGCCTATATCGGCTCGGTTACGCTCTCCGATGAAATCATTGAGTACACTGTCCGTCTTGTACGCGCGTCGCGTGAGCGACCAAACCTGCTGGATGTCGGCGTCTCGCCGCGCGCTGCGGTGAACCTTGCGGTGGCGTCACGTGCGAAGGCGGCTCTGGCAGGGCGCGATTATGTCATTCCGGATGATGTGAAACAGCTCGCCGCGCCTGCCATGTGTCACCGCGTCGTGCTGTCTGCATCTGCCGAGATTGAGGGGCGAACAGCTAAGAGCGTGATTTCCGACATCGTCTCAGAGACAGAGGCGCCGCGCTAATCCATGGCAAGCATTCGTCCATCCCAGCTGGCAATCATGCTGACGGGCGCGGGTATCCCGCTGCTCCTGATCATTGCGTGGCTTGCGCCAGCACTGTGGGTGGTGAGCTTTGCCGGCATTACGGCGATCGTGTTGCTCATTTCGATTGATGCTATGGCGGCACGTTCGTCTCGTGCACTAAATGTGGAAACGAATGTTCCGCCCGTCTTCTTTGTGGGCACAGGTAATCCGTTTGCACTGAAGATCAGCGATCCGAAGCGTGACTATCTGCCTTCAATTCAGGTGCGTCCTGAATTCAATGAAGCGGTCTTTCAACCGGAAACGGTGATGCTGAGTGCAGAGGGGCTGGCCGAGTTCGAATTACATATGCTGAGGCGCGGTGAGGCACGGCTGGATGGTCTCTGGATGCGCTGGTCTGGCCCGCTCGGGCTGGCGTGGAAACAAATGAGATTGCCTGCCGAGCTGGCCCGGCCAATCAATCCGGATATTCGTACGCTGCAGTCCGATGCCCTTCGCTGGATTGCCCGCGAAGCTGATTTTGGGATCAAGGCGCAGTTTGATCGCGGTGATGGCTCCGAGTTTGACGCCATGCGCGAGTTCGTGCCGGGCATGGACCGGCGTAGCGTGGACTGGAAAGCATCGGCCCGTCACATGGCGCTGATGGCGAAAGAATACCGCACGGAACGTAACCACAATATTGTTCTGGCGTATGACACCGGCCGTTTGATGTGTGAACCGTTGGGCGACATTTCTCGCCTCGATCACGCTGTTCATGCGGGAATGCTGCTCTCGTACGCATCACTGCGCGGAGGTGATCGCGTTGGCGTTTACGGATTCGATACGCAGCCACGCGTGATGACAGGACTGGTGCGCGGCAATGCAGCGTTCAGCAAGCTTCAGTCGGAAATGGCGCGGCTCAGCTATTCTACGCTGGATGCGAACTACACGCTGGGGCTTACGCGTCTTTCTGCGGGGTTAAATCGTCGTTCGCTCATCGTGCTGTTCACCGATTTCATCGATACGGCGCAGGCCGAACTCATGGTCGAGAATGCAGCGCGTCTGGCTAAGCGCCACCTTGTGGTATTCGCCGTATTCAAGGATGAAGACCTTGAAGCGCTCGCGGTGAAAGAACCTGAAACGCCTGAAGATGTGACCCGCGCGGTGATCGCAGACAATCTCATTCAGGAGCGGCGTACCGTTATCAAGCGCCTGTCCCGTCTCGGCATTGATGTACTGGAAGCACCGGCTCACCAGTTCTCGTCTGCGCTGCTGAACCGGTATCTCACTATTCTGCAACAGGAGCGGATCTGACCATGTCCGAGCTTGATCTCAAGAGCTATCGCTTCCGTGCAGAAAGAGAAGACGACTGGCGCGCACTGGAAGGCCTTCTGGAGCGTATTCAGAACTCTGGCGTGAACGCGCTGAAGCCTGACGAACTGGTGGCTCTGCCGCAATTGTATCGTACCGCGGTGTCCTCGCTCTCGACGGCGCGGGCGGTCTCACTGGACCGGAACCTTATCACCTATCTGGAGACGCTCTGTACGCGCGGCTATCTCTTCATGTATGGGCCGCGCGTTTCCTTCTGGGAGCGGTTTAGCAGTTTCTTCCGGCGGGACTGGCCTGATGCGGTGCGCAGCATGGTCGGCGCGACCATTCTCTCAGCGGCGATCATGTTCGGCTTCGCGCTCATCGTCATGCTGCTCGTGCTGTCGGACTCAGAGTGGTTCTACCCGTTTGCTGCATTCCTCGATGAACGCACCCCCGAGGCTTCGCAGGAAACGCTACGTGCCACCCTCTATACCGAGGATGAGGACATAGCGGGCATGTTGAGTGTGTTCGCCTCTCAGCTGTTCACGCATAACACGATGGTGGCGCTGTTATGCTTTGCGCTTGGCTTTATGGTCGGCATACCGACAGCCATTTTGCTCGCCTATAATGGCTGTATTCTGGGGGCATATGTCGGGCTCTATGTGAGCAAAGGGCTTGGCTTCGAGATTATAGGCTGGCTCATGATCCATGGCGTGACTGAGCTGTTTGCGATTATTCTGGCGGCTGCTGCGGGTTTCGTTATTGGCAAAACGCTTGCCTTTCCCGGCGAGAAGCGACGCGTGGACGCGATGGCAGACGCCGGTAAACGCGCGGGCAATGTCGGCATGGGCGTTGTCGTTATGCTGTTCCTCGCCGCCTTGCTTGAAGGCTTTGGGCGGCAGCTGATCAATGATGACCTGACGCGCTATATGGTGGCTGGTGTCTCGCTTCTGAGCTGGCTCAGCTATTTCTACCTACGTCCGGGGGCGAAACGCTGATGGCGACAGCGAAGGCAGAGAAAGCCCGGCCGCAGGGTTATCAGACGAATGCGCATGACGCCCGTATGTGGCGTGAGGTGACGACCCCGGAAGGCGCCGTTATTCGTCTTCGGCTTGCTGACGCCGGCGAGCGGGCAGGGGCGCTGTTCATTGATGCGGGCATCATGCTCGTTACGCTGATCGTCGGCGGCCTGATCCTCGCCTTTGGCGTTCCAGACGGCTATTTCGGCGACTGGTCCGAAGTAGGGCAGATCCTGTTCAACCTCTTCTTTTTCATTCTGCGGGCCTTCTATTTCACCATTTTCGAAATGGGCCGGCGCGCCGCGACGCCGGGAAAGCGCATTATGAAGCTGCGCGTGGTGGCGCGTGAAGGTCGCCAGCTGACCGCGAATGCCATTTTTGCCCGCAATGTGATGCGCGAGCTGGAAGTCTTTCTGCCGTTCACCTTCCTGCTGACAGGAATGGGAGGCGATACACTCAATGGCATGATGACCTTGCTTGTTCTCGTCTGGCTTGGCGTGTTTGTCTTCATGCCGGTGTTTAACCGCGACAAACTTCGTGGAGGTGATCTCGTCGCTGGGACATGGGTTATCCGCAATCCGAAACCGGAGCTGGCGAAGGATGTGACTTCTACAAGCGCGAATGCAGACGACGAAGCCTTTGTCTTCACGCAGGAGCAGTTGCAGACCTATGGCGAGCACGAATTGCAGGTGCTGGAAGACGTTTTGCGCAGTGGAACAGGCGAGGTGAAAGCTGCCGTAGCGTCACGTATTCGCGCACGCATCGGATGGGAAGCGGCACCCCTGGAAAGAGACGGTCCGTTTCTGGAAGCCTTCTATAAACAATTGCGTAAAACGCTTGAGACGCGCATGCTGTTCGGGAATCGCAAAAAAGATAAATACGACACCGGCGAGTCTTCCTGACCTCAATTTTCACTCAGTCGGTAGCTTCTGGAGATGATCAGACATGCCGATCCGTGATTTCGGACTGCTCTTCCTTGTGTGCATGGTCTGGGGACTGAATGTCATCGTCACGCGATGGGTGTTCCTGAATTCTGATGTACAGCCGGTGTTCTATGCGGCGCTTCGCTTCGGCCTTATCGCTTTGGTTTTGCTGCCAATTCTGTTCAGGCGCGTGCCCAAAAATCTGGGTAAGCTGTTCCTGATCGCGACATGTATGGGCTCGGCCCATTTTGCGTTGCTATTTATAGGCCTCGCCAATGCAAGCGGAAGTGCGGCTGCGGTTGTCGGTCAGCTGGGTGTCCCGTTTACGACCATTCTGTCTATCATTTTCCTCAGCGAGAAAGTCCGCTGGAGACGTGGGCTCGGTATCGCACTGGCCTTCCTCGGAGTGATTGTCATCACGGTCGATCCGGCGAGCTTCAATATGGAAGTCGGTCTGTTCTTTGTGATTGGATCAGCATTTGTTGGCGCTATGGGTGCGATCATGATGAAGCAGATCACACCGATGCCGGCGATCCATATGCAGGCATGGATGGGCGCAATGTCCTGTTTGCCTCTATTGGTTGTTTCAGCCTTGCTCAATGGCTTTGAGGGCGGGGTCACAGGCCAGTTTCAGGCCTTTATGGATGGTGGCCTTCTGATCTGGCTGGCGACGCTGTTCGCCGTATTTGGCGTGTCTATCTTCGGGCACGGCTCTTTCTACTGGCTCATCACCCGCCATGAAATGACGCTTCTCTCGCCACTTACGCTCATGACGCCGATCTGGGGCGTGGCCTTTGGTGTTCTGATCCTTGGAGAGACAATCACTGTCAAATTTCTGATCGGCGGTGTGGTTTCCCTGCTGGGTGTTCTGATCATTGCCTTGCGCCCGAACAGCAAATTCCCTTTAGCTTCGGTAGCTAAGAAACTACTGAGTGGCACATGAAGATCATCGAGGCTCCGTCACCCAACCAGAATAAGCGCCGCTTTCCGGTGGATATGCTGGTGCTGCACTATACCGGCATGGAGGATGGCCCGTCCGCACTTGATCGTATGCGGGACGAGAAGGCGCAGGTTTCCGCGCACTATATGGTGGATGTGGACGGGTTTATCTATCAGCTCGTGCCGGAGGATATGCGTGCATGGCATGCGGGCGTGTCGAACTGGCAGGGCGATGGGGACCTCAATTCGCGCTCCGTGGGGATCGAGATCGTCAATGGTGGTCATAATGTGAAACTACCAGATGGCAGCCTTCAGCCTTATTCGCGCGTGCAGATCGAAGCGGTGATCGAACTCAGCCGCGCCATCATCGAGCGCCATAAGATTCCGATGAACCGCGTCGTCGGCCATTCCGACATTGCGCCTGACCGCAAGGATGATCCGGGCGAGCATTTCCCGTGGGAAGAATTCGCGGCACGCGGCGTAGGCTTCTGGCCTGAGCTGCCGAAAGAGGGGGAGCCGACAAAGCTTTCAGAGAAAGACGCGCCGATAAAGCTCGGCGCCAAGGGTAAGGGCGTGACGGGTCTCCAGGAGGACTTGCTGGCGATTGGTTATCCGATCGAGGTGTCTGGCGCATTTGATGAGCAGACGGAGAAGGTCGTAATGGCGTTCCAGCGTCGCTGGAACCAGGGCGATGTGTCCGGCGTGGTCTACCCGCTCACATTCGAGCTCATTCGCCGTGTTGCGGCATTGGCATCAGCGCGCTGATTGCCTGAAAACAACCTTTGAGCCGGCGGAATACGAACAACAAAAAGTCCGCATTCAGGCTGCATATGCGCAAAACGGAGGACGCATATATGAATCGGATTTCTATACTGGCGCTGGCCATGATGATGGCTGCCTGCGCGCAGGACGCACCCGAGCCACAGCCTGTCGAAGATGCTGAGATTCTGGTCCCGATATCTGAAGGTGAGGGCGATGATCTCGCGCCTCTGGCTTCACCGGACGAAATCGAGTTTGCCATCCAGTCACCTGTGCTTGATGCGATGCGCGTATTCGCGCCACCGCACGCGCCGTTCACCGTGATCGACAATATCCATCACGTGGGCGGAGCCAGCGTGAGTGCTTATCTCATCACGACAGATGAGGGGCACTTTCTGATCGATGGAATTTTGCCGCAAAGTCCGCCAATGATCCTCCAGAACATTGCTGCGCTTGGCTATGACATCGCCGATGTTCGCTATCTTCTGAACAGCCATGCCCATATTGACCATGCAGGCGGCCTTGCGGCTCTGCAGCAGGCTTCGGATGCAGTAATGGTCGCCAGCGAAAAAGACGCGCCAATCCTTGAAGCGGGCGCTATCGATTTCGGGCCAACTTCCACAATGCCATTTCCGCCCGTTCGTGTGGATCAAATCATTCAGGACGGCGATCAGCTAACGCTCGGTGATACAACGCTGACGGCTGTTGTCATGCCGGGGCATTCGCCGGGCTGTACCTCATGGCTGATGGATGTGACCGATGAAGACGGAAACCCGCACACGGCATTCTTCCACTGCAGCACCAGCCTTGGTGGGCAGCGCATCGCGCCGGAAAGCTATCCGGGCATGGTTGATGACTATCGCGCTTCGTTCGAGCGGGTGCGTAGCATTGATGCTGATGTGTTTCTTGCGTTCCACTCAGGCATGTTCGGCATGCTGGACCGTTATGAGCGCCTGTTAGCAGGCGAAGAGCTTGCCTTCGTCGAAGCGGGCGCGCTGCAGCGCTTCAATGCTGCGTCGGAGGCTCAGTTCAATGCTGCCCTGAGCCACCAACAGGAAGAGCAGGGCGGTTAAACCGTCTGAACGAAAGCGTTCAGCTTATTGCCATCAAGATCGCGAAAATATGCGGCATAGAAATTGTCGCCGCGTGGTCCGGGCTTGCCTTCGCAGCTTCCGCCCTGAGCGATGGCAATGTCATACAGTCGGTCGACTTGCGCCGGATCTTTGGCGGCCAGCGCGATCATCATTCCATTGCCCACAGTCTGTGGCTCACCGTTATAGGGCAGGGTGATGCCGATACCCGGTTCATGGTTCGGACCGACCCATGCAATGAAGGAATCGTCCAGAGAGCCCAGAAAATGTTGGGCCTCAAGCTCGTCCGCGAGTGCCTGGTAAAACGGGTAAGCGCGCTTCAGGTCAGATACGCCGATGGTTGCGTAGGCGATCATGTGATGTCCTCCTCTGTATGATCTACAGAGGAGGTTTAGCGCGAGACTGCTGACAGCATTCTGTCAGTAGCGTGTCAGGAAATCAGTTCCCGGTGAAGTTTGGCGCACGCTTTTCAAGAAGCGCTGTAACACCTTCAATATGGTCGTCTGTATGGTGCTGCAGCGCCTGCTGGGCGGCCGACATTTCCATAATGGTCGCATAATCTGCGTTCTGCGCCTTGCGGAGCAGCATTTTTGCAGCGCGCAGCGCCATAGGTGGCTGCGCAGCGACTTTCTCTGCCAGCTCCATAGCTGCGTCCATCAGAGCTTCGTTGGAGACTTTCTGCGATGCCCAGCCCCATTCGATCGCGGTATCAGCATCGTACATTGTGCCGGTGAAGATCATCTCAGACGCACGGGACAGGCCAACAATACGTGGCATCAGCCAAGAGCCGCCATCACCCGGGATCAGGTTGATACGAAGGAAAGACATGCCGAAACGAGCGCTGTCAGCAATGATGCGCATGTCCGCCATACAGGCAACGTCGCAGCCAAGGCCAACAGCAGGGCCGTTTACCGCCGCGATGAGGGGCAGTTCGAAGTTCCAGAGCGAGTTCACGATCTTGTGGATGTTGCCGGTATAGCCTTCTTTGACTTCAGCCGGTGTGCCACCAAATGCGCCTGTGCGCTCTTTCATGGCTTTCAGGTCGCCGCCCGCTGAAAAGGCACGGCCCGCGCCAGTGAGAATGCAGCAGCGCAGCTCTTTGTCAGCTGCCAGTTCCTTAGTGACTTCCACAAAAGCATCGCCGTCGCCCGCTTTGCCTAAAGGGTTCAGCTGGTCCGGACGGTTGATTGTGATGATGGCAATTTTGCCGCGCTTCTCGACTGTAAGCAGGTCCTGCATGTTTCACTCCCAATTATGCTGGCTTGGTTCTGCCCGACTGGGCGCAAAATGCAATATGTAGCGGGCTTACATTATTTGTTTTCGATTTTGACATAGCGCCCGGTGAACCAGACAGCCCAGTCCTCGGTGTCGGGATTGTATTGTTCAAAATGCTGGGTAACGGAGCCGTCTTCATTCGGTGTCCATTCGCCGGTGAAGGGGAAGCTCGTGCTATTACCGTGATAGGTGATCGTGCCCTCAAGCTTCATAGAGCCAGTTTCAGTCAGGCCACCGGTATAATCGATGATTGAGCCGGCACTGACCCAGACCTGACGCCAGAGGCCTGTATCCGGGTTGTAGAAGTTCAGGCTCTGGCCCGTGCCACCGGCCGTGTTCACCCAGTTTTCGGTGATGAGACAGCCATTTTCAGCGCGTTCAATCGTATTGTGGCCAGCCAGATTTCCGTTCGGGCCGGAAACCTCCCATTCGCCGAGCCAGAAATCGAACTGGTGATAGGCTTCATCTGTGCAGGGCGGGGGCGGCGTACTGCCGGTGGACTGCGCCAAAGCAGGCACTGAGATAGCGAGTGATGTCGCTGCGATGGCGAGGCATGTATTGAATCGCATGTGAATGATCCTCAGTCGTCCGAGTAATAGTCGATGAGTACAGGACAAAGCTCCATCACCCGTTGTCTAGATAGCGGTGGTGCAGGCGTCGCAGCGATGCTGAAGCTGGTGAGCACGTCCTTCTCGCCTTCGCCCCAGTCGATTTCCAAGCCGACACCGCCATCAGTGGCGTAGGTGAAGCCTGTATCGAAGCTTTCCCCTTCTTCCTCATAAGTAATTACGATCTTCTGCGCAGCGAATGTCTGACCGGGGAAAAAGCTGGAAGTATATTCAACTGGACCTATTTGGCGCACTGCTTCTGTTCCAGCCGCTCTAGTCATGACGTCACCTTCTGGCAGCGTGGCCAGATTTCTTAGATCTGAGGCCAAGTCTTCGGGCGATGTGATGAGTTGGCCTGCACAATCGACGTAGTCGAGGCCATAAACCGGCTCAGCGTAATAGTCCGTGTCACCATAGCTGCTGCGACGCATGTAGACGTTCCAGGGGCCCACCGAACCGAGGTACAGTAGGAAGAAGCTGGAGTTCTCAAAGTCAGGGCTAATGCTGTCATAATGATAGGTACTGCCCGGAACAAGCGTTGGCACCGCGTCCTGAGCCAGTGCTGGTGTTGCGAGTCCGGTCATCCCCGCAATGAGCATCGCCCGAAGTGCTGACATGATTGCATTCCCCCTGTGAAACGTCTTTCAGGGGAGAGGATGACAGGCTGGCGGGATTTTACAAGCTGGTGGGCTCCGCGCTTACTCGGTGCTCTCTCGCACGGTGAAAACCGGTGGGCAGACCGATTGGAGGTCTTCTGCGCTAAAGGCTTCCAGTGCGGCTGCGTCGTCTGGTTCCAGCTCTACCAGCTTGTCGAAATAGCCTTCTGTCCACTGTGCGCGATAGACGATGCCGGTTTCGGAATCCGCCGTGTAGATGATCGGCGTGTCGTATTCGGAATGAGTGACGGTGATAGTCCGCGCGCTGGTCGGCTCTGTCTCCAGGCTGGTTGGATCAAACGGAAAGGCTTCGGAGACTTCTACACGTTGCGTGGTGCCATCAATTGTGAAATCGAGCGCATCTGCAGCCTCAAGATCACGAATGGTCTGCTGTGTTGAAGCAATGCGTTCGTCTGTTGGCAGTTCAGGGTGGAGGCAATCCGAAGAGAAGAGGCCGAACGCCGTCTCTGCATAGTAGAATTCATGGCCGCCCGGATCGCCGAGATAAATCGTCCACAGGCCTTGCGCGCCGATCACTTGAAGTTCGATCCGGTCTGACACCGAATTTGCTTCGGTGACCTCATACGCGAGGCGCGTACCGACAGGCAGGTTCGGCGCGTTCTCAGCCCATGCGGTTCCGACGGTGCAGGCAAAGGCTGCAAGCATGGCTGTGGCTGAACTGAACTTGCTGAACATGAATGACTCCCGGCAGAAAAACGCCCACCTCAACGAAGTCGAGGTGGGCATTTAAATCAAGATGCGAGTGCAGTTATTCTGCAGCTGCCTTCACAACGCCTTCAGCGAGGTTCGCATAGCGACGCAGGTGGTAATCAACGTTACCAAACTGGGTGTCGATAAGCGTCAGACGCTTGAAGTAGTGACCGAGGCGAAGCTCGTCAGTTACGCCCATACCGCCATGGATCTGGGTCGCAGCCTGACCGATGAAGCGGCCAGAGTTACCGATCTGAACTTTCGTCGCAGATGCAGCTTTCTTACGAGTCGCTTCGTCTTCTTCAAGGCGCAGCGTGACCTGATAGGTCATGGACATGGACTGCTGCTGTTCAATGAACATGTCGACCATGCGGTGCTGGAGAACCTGGAAAGAGGCAATCGGCACGTTGAACTGCTTACGCTGGCGCGCATAGTCGAGCGTGTCAGCGTTCGCGATTTCCATTGCGCCACATGCTTCCGCAGAGATCGCCGCGATGCCTTCGTCACAGACTTTCTCGATGAGTGGCAGAGCAGAACCTTCTGCGCCGATCATATCGTCGCCGGAAACTTCAACATTCTCGAAGTAGACTTCTGACGCGCGGTAACCGTCCATTGTCGGGTAGTCGCGCGTAGAAATGCCAGCTGCGTCTTTCGGTACGATGAAGAGCGAAATGCCGTTGTCATCGAAACGGTCGCCTGATGTACGTGCAGACACGATCAGGTGCGTTGCCCAAGGTGCGCCGAGAACGACAGATTTCTGACCGTTCAGGACGTAGTTAGAGCCGTTTGCACGAGCTGTTGTCGTGACATCGTTCAGGTTGAAGCGTGATGTTGGTTCTGCGTAAGCGAATGCCAGAACAACTTCGCCGCCCATCATTGGTGCGAGGAAGTTTTCTTTCTGCGCTGTAGAACCAGCATGCTTCAGAAAGCCGCCGCCGAGAACGACAGACGGGACGTAAGGCTCGACCACGAGGCCTTTACCGAACTCTTCCATAACAACCATAACGTCGACCGCGTTACCGCCGAGGCCGCCATCTTCTTCGGAGAATGGAGCCATCAGAATGCCGAGTTCAGCGAACTGAGCCCACATTTCCGGACGCCAGCCGCTCTCAGATGTGATGACCTTGTTGCGTGTTTCCCAGTCGTACTGGTCTTTGATGAGGCGGGACAGAGAGTCCCGGATCATGTTCTGTTCTTCTGTGAAGCTAAAATCCACGAGTATATCTCCCCAAAATCGGGTTTATTTTTGTATCTGTTGCGAAGCTGCCGGGGCGCTTAAAGCCCCAGAACAGCCTTTGCGATGATGTTACGCTGAATTTCGTTAGAACCGCCGTAGATGGAGGTCTTACGCATGTTCAGGTATTCCGGCAGCGCGTGGTGCGCGTAATCCGGCCCGATTGGGAAACGGTTGCCTCCTTCTTCCGGGAAACCACGGAAGTATGGAGCCGCATAATTGCCAACAGCTTCGATTGTGAGCTCTGTCAGACGCTGCTGAACCTCGGTGCCTTTAATCTTCAGGAGGGAAGATTCAGGTCCTGGTGGTTTACCAGCTGCGACAGCTGCAAGGCCGCGAAGTTCTGTGAACTCGAGTGCTGTGAGGTCGATTTCCAGTTTCGAGATTTTCTCTGCGAAGTCTGGATTTTCGATCAGTGGCTTGCCGTTGTCGTATTCTGTAGATGCGATCTCGCGGAGACGCTCAATGCCACGCTTGGAGCGAGCAACGCCTGCGATACCTGTACGCTCGTGAGCGAGCAGGAACTTCGCGTAAGTCCAGCCTTTATTTTCTTCGCCAACGAGGTTGTCGACAGGAACGCGAACGTCTGTAAGCCAGACTTCGTTCACTTCGTGGCCGCCGTCCGTCATGATGATCGGGCGAACTTCAACGCCTGGAGTGTCCATTTTGACGAGGATGAAGGAAATACCTTCCTGCTTCTTCACGTCTGGGTTTGTGCGGCAGAGGAAGAAGCCCCAGTCAGCGTGCTGACCAAGTGTCGTCCATGTTTTCTGGCCGTTGATAACCCACTCGTCGCCGTCGCGTACAGCTGTTGTTTTCAGACCAGCAAGGTCGGAACCAGCGCCCGGCTCGGAGAAGCCCTGGCACCACCATGTTGTGCCATCGACGATACCCGGAAGGAAACGGTCTTTATGTTCCTGGCTGCCGAATGTGTAGATTACCGGACCTACCATTGAGACTGCGAATGGCAGCGGCATGATTGTGTCCGCGCGCGCATTCTCTTCTGACCAGATGTATTTCTGTGTCGGTGTCCAGCCAGTACCGCCGTACTGAGTCGGCCAGGATGGTACAGACCAGCCTTTTTTGCCGAGAATCTGGTGCCACGACAGGAACTGCTCTTTTGTCAGTTCTTCGCGGTGCTTACCCTTGATGTCCTCAGGGTAGTTCTCTTCGATAAAGGTTCTTACCTCTTCGCGAAAGGCAATGTCCTCAGGTGAAAAATCGAGGTTCATATGTGTTTCTCCCATGACGTCTCAGTGCGTCATAATATGTCGAAGTCTTATGCCTTCAAGATGCCGCAGGGGGAAGGCCTTAATTCGAGGGAGATTAGGACAAATCGTCTGATTATGCCCGTAGGTTATCAGCTTTCTGTTTTACCGGAATTCGCAACGATGCTAGCGGCCTGTAATAACGGCATTGCGAGCATTCCACCCATGCCTTCGCCAGCCTGCATTTTCAGATCGAGCAGCGGTTCCATTTCCAGACGATCAAGAATCGCCTGGTGAGCGGGACGATTTGTCGCCTGACCGGCAATGACATGTGTGATCGCGCGCGGCTCGATGGCGTGAACAACGCCCGCAGCAACAGCTGTGGCAAAGCCGTCGAGAATCACTGGAATGCCCTGATGGCGCGCGGCGATAATTGCGCCGACACAGGCTGCCAGTTCGCGGCCGCCAAGGTGCTGGAGAATTTCGAGCGGTGAGTTCAGATGATGACGGTGCGCCTGAAGCGCTTTCTGGATGACATCTGCGCGGGCCACATTCACTTCTTCCGGAACGCCCTGACCAGCACGGACCCAGTATTGCGGATCGCCGCCATAGAGTCCGTTTGCGACAGCTGCCGCGGCTGTACCACCGCCGACGCCCAGCACGCCAATAGCAAGCACGTCAGGTGTTTCAGCAATTGCTTCCATGCCAAAGGCAATTGTGGACGCACATTCCTGCGCAGACATGGCAGGCGCTTCTGCGATGTCTTTCGTTGGCAATTCCAGCGCAAGTTCGAACACGCGCAGCGCAGAATTCGACATGGCAGCCAGACCGTTTGCCGCCAGCTTGCCTTCCTGAAGTGCTTTTACGCGGGCTTCTGTCGCGCCTGAATCGGAGACAGAGACACCATGCTTAGCGAGGCCGTGTGTGCCGGCAAACAGCGCAATGGTGGATTTCTCGAGCTTTGGCTTCTCGCGGCGCTGGCATGCCGCCATCCATTCACCAAGACGTTCGATGCGGCCATATTTGGAACGGCGCATACTACCATCGGAGTTATAGTCCTTAGGCAGGTCTACAACGGGATGGTTCAGAACAAGGTCACGAACGTCTTCGAGTGGTGTAGGAATATCGCCGGTCATTGATACACTTCTGGTCTGTTTGGTGCCGTTATGGAGGATATGACTGCGAATGCAACGGTTGCATCGGCTGGTCCGGCCTTAAATATAGTCTGTGACATTCCTGTTACGAGCTGAAACATACTTGCGGGAAAACGCGCCATAGGCGAAAACTGCCCGCATGAGTGTCACTCCAGTAAAATCCCCGTGCATCAAAGTTTGCGTCATTGATGGTCCGACAGGCTGGTGTCTTGGCTGCGCCCGGACTCTGAAAGAGATAAGTCAATGGACGAAATATACCGATCAGCAACGAGATGCCGTTATAGATGAGTCTGAAGCGCGTTTGGAAACACTGCGCGAAATGGGCAAACTCGGGTAAGGACACTCTGAAATCATGATGAAAGTTGCGATCCCCGTCTTCATCGTTGTCTGTGTTAGCGTTGCGGTTGCGATACGCGCAAACAACCAGATCGAAGCGAGTGAAAGCGCTGCTGTGGCTGAAGCTGCAGAAGAAGAGCGCCGCGCGTCTTTCCGTCCCGAGGCGCCTGGCCCGAATGCGGCAGTGCTACGCAAGGGCGATGACAATCACTTCTGGGCAGATACGAATATCAACGGTACCCGCGTCCGCTTTATGGTTGATACCGGTGCCAGCATGGTCGCGTTGACGCGGAATGATGCGCGTCGCATCGGTGTAGATCTGGACGAGCTGGATTATCAGTATGAAGTCCGCACGGCTGGCGGTGGCACGCGAGGCGCATTCGTGCTGCTCGACGAAATCCGGGTCGGCAATGTCGAAGTTGAAGACGTGGAAGCGCTGGTACTGGAATCAGATCTTCAGCAGTCACTGCTCGGCATGAGCTTCATGGGCAAGCTTCACAGCTATGAAGTGAGGTCCAGCTCGATGATTATCCGCGAATAAGCATCCGCTAGAAGCCGAGTGCGATCCGCACCATATTCAGCGCAACGAGGATCATGACGCATCCAAAGACGCGGCGGAGTGTCTTCGCGTTGAGCTTGTGCGCGAGCATGGCACCTACTGGCGCAAGGCTGGTTGTCATCAATGCGATCACCAAAATAGCCGGGATATTCAGATATCCGATTGAGAGGGGTGGTCGGCCGTCTACGCCGAAACCGGTGAAGCCGTAGCCAATAGCGGCTGGCAGACCAATTGCGGCACCGAAGGCCGCCGCTGTGCCGACAGCACGGTGAACTGAATGGCCACACAACGTCATCAGGGTGACGCCGAACACACCGCCGCCAATGCCCATAATGCCTGACAGCGCGCCGAGGCCGCTGGCGATTGAAAAACGGCCAATACCCGTTGGCAGGCTGTCTCTCAGCTTCCAGTCCGGACGACCCAGAATAAATTGCAGCGACACCAGAAGCAGGATGGCGCCGAATATGCCGCGCAGGGCAGGGCCCGGCAGATAACCCGCAATGGCGGCACCGGCGACCGCGCCAACCATGATCCAAGGCACCCAGCCTTTGACCACATCCATATCGACGGCGCCGCGCTTATGGTGAGACATGGCCGAGCGGATGGAGGTCGCAACAATAGTCGCAAGCGAACAGCCAATGGCAGCGTGCATGGCGACGCTTTCATAGCCTAGCTGGGTGAAGACAAAGGCGAGCGTCGGGACGATCACAACGCCGCCACCAATTCCGAACAGACCGGCAATCAGACCAGCAAACGCACCGGCCGCGACAAGGGCTGCCAGCATTGGCAGATAAGGAGTAAGCGCTTCAATCATGCGCTCTATTTGCAGCGTGCGCAGGCTTAGGCAAGCTTAGAGTTGATCAAGCTTCGGAGAGCTCGCGTGGTGTTGATCAGGCCGATCGTGCCTCTTGCGCGGCTTCTGCGCGGGCTCTCTGTTCTTCCACGATAGCGAGGGCTTCATCGAAGACCTGAATGTCTGCTTCGCGTCGCGGAGCGTTCTCGGAGAGGTGACGACGCCAGAGGCGCGCGCCTGGGCGGCCATTGAATGCACCAAGGATGTGGCGGGTAATGGCGTGCAGCGGAGTGTTCTTCGCAAGCTCGGAGACGATGTAAGCGCGATAGGCTTTCAGTGCATCCAGCATGTCGTCATGTCGGGTCGGTGCGCCATAGATTGCGCTGTCGACCTGCAAAAGAATGGTCGGATCATGATAGGCGGCGCGGCCAAGCATCACCCCATCAAGATGATCAAGGTGGGGCAGGCTTTGTTCTACAGTTTCCAGACCGCCATTCAGAGTAATCAGAAGATCGGGATAAGCCGTCTTCAGCTCATGGACGAGGTCGTAATCCAGTGGCGGAATTTCGCGGTTCTCTTTCGGAGAGAGGCCCTTCAGCCAGGCTTTGCGAGCGTGAACATGAAACACAGTGCAGGGCGAATTTTTCGATACGGTCTCGACAAACCCGAACAGGCGCTCGCGCGGTTCGTCCTCATCGACGCCAATCCGGTGTTTGACTGTAACTGGGATTTTGACGGCGTCCTGCATGGCGGCCAGACAGTCGGCCACCAGCTGCGGTTCACGCATCAGACACGCGCCAAAGGCTCCGGACTGGACCCGATCAGACGGGCAGCCGCAGTTCAGATTAACTTCGTCATAGCCGAAGTCTTCTGCAATTTTTGAAGCTTCAGCGAGCTTAGCCGGTTCGTTGCCGCCAAGCTGCAGCGCCAGTGGATGTTCAACATCGGAATAGCCGATCAGTCGCTCGCGCTCGCCATGAATAACGGCATCGGCGGTGACCATTTCAGAATAGAGCAGGGCGCAGGCTGACAATTCGCGATGGAAGGCGCGGCAATGCCGGTCGGTCCAGTCCATCATCGGGGCAACCGAGAAACGATAGGTGTCGCGTGTCAGCATGTTTTCAAGAAGGTCCGGTCGGTCATGCGCAAAGGTTTTTCGACGCCTATAGCTGAACCGGTCTTACAACGCAAAAAGCGCGCCGGAGCGCGCTTGTTGGATCGGTCTGGTGTTTATCGCCGCGCGATGACCCAGACGGCATGAATGATGCCAGGAATGTAACCGAGAATGGTCAGGATGAGGTTCAGAACGAATGCGCCACCGATACCGCGGGCGAGTGCAACGCCGACAGGCGGAAGCAGGATGGCGATAATGATCAGAAGAAGGTCTGAACTCGAATTTGAAGATTGAATGTCGGACATGATGTGTTCCCTTTGCTTTGTAAAAGAGGCTCCGAAAAGGAGCCTCAATTAAAGTGCGTCTGGTTTGCGTACTCTATAGTACGCTTCGACCCCGGACCGCGCGGGCAACAAATGTAATCACGAGAAGCGCGAGGAATACGAAGAAGAGAAGTTGTGCGATACCTGCGGAAGCGCCCGCAATACCACCAAAACCGAATGCAGCGGCGATAATCGCCAGAATGAAAAATCCAAGTGCCCAACCGAGCATGATGTGTCTCCTTAGTGTTGCGACGCGGTGACTGCGCCTATGCCGAAAACAACCGCCGGAAAGGGCATCGGTTCCGATTTTTATTATTGGAACTTTCCTGAAGCTGCGGCGTTATTGCGAGCGTACACGTTTGTTTTAAAGGGAGAATTGTCCGGTCATTCGGAATCTCACATCCATGAAGTTCTCGGTCATTGTAAATACGCGCTCAGGTTCGGTTCCAGATAATGGAGATGTTCTGATCTCCGAGGAACTCACCGGTCTCGGGCATGAGTTCGATATGTATTCTGTCGAGGGCGCTGACCTCGAGGATGTATGGAGGCAGCAGGATTTGACGGGATGCGATGGCATCATCGTATGGGGCGGAGATGGTACGATCTCATTTGTCCTCTCGCATGCGTGCCGGGCAGACATTCCCGTATTGCCGCTGCCAGGCGGAACCATGAACCTTCTGCCGAAGCATATTCATGGCAATGACTGCGAATGGCGCGACTGCTTGAGTAATGCTCTGGAGAGCCGACAGACCAAGCCTCTCGCGGGCATGCAGATCGGGGATCAGATGTGTTATGTGGGAGTACTCATCGGTCGTCTGACGCGTCTTGCCCACTCTCGTGAACACTTGCGTACCGGAGCAGTTGGATCCGCCGTTGAAACACTTGTCGGGAATGACGTGCTAAATCTCAAAACCCGCCTCGAAGTGCAGGGTGAAGATGAAAACTGGGATGCGACAGCCCTCGGAATATTCGTTCCGGAAGATGATACGCCCGGTCTCGATGTAGCGAGTATTGATCCTGACAATCTCGCTCAACTCGTCGAGATGAGTGTCGAGAGTCTGATTGGAAACTGGAAGACGGCTAATGGCGTCGAGCATCGCACTGTCCGTGAAATCGATATTGCGACCAAAGACGATAAGCCGGTTTCTGTGACACTGGATGGCGAGCCGCGCGAACTGAAATCGCCGTTTTCTATCGCTTTTTGTCCGGAGGCTGCGACGGTCTGGAGCGCTCGAAGCTAATGATGAAGCTGATACAGGTCGCTGACCTTCACTTCGGCAGGGAGTGCAAGCCAGCTATCACAGCGGCCATCTCTGCAATCAATTCACTTCAGGCGGATGCTCTCATTGTCGCGGGTGATCTGACCCAGCGCGGCAAGACGAGTGAGTTTGAGGCTGCACGGGACTGGCTGTCTCAAATTTCGCTGCCGCAAATCGTAGTGCCTGGTAATCACGACACCCCCATGCTGAATTTGTATGCGCGGGCGCATGAGCCCTTTAAACGGTTCTGTGAACTGTTCGGCGAGGACATGCAGACGCTCAAATTCCCTGATTTGAAAATTGTGGGGCTGAACACGGCGCGTGGCTGGCAAGTGCGCAGAAACTGGGCCGAAGGCTCGGTGAATCTTGATGATCTTCAGGATGCACTCGGCGATACGCCAGAATTGAAAGCGCTTGTCTGCCATCACCCGTTTCGCCCGGTTCCGGGTGCGCCGCTCACGACACGCACAAAGCGCGGCGCGCGCGCCAGCCAGGCAATCGCGAAAAGTAACGTACGCATGTTGTTCACCGGGCATGTTCACCAGCCGGCGATCCAGAACTGGCGTGAAGAAGGTGGCCAATATCTTGCGATTGGCGCTGGCACACTCTCTGACAGGCTCCGCGAATGGCCACCGAGCTTTAATGAAATCCAGCTCAATAACGGGCAGGTACAGGTGATTGCCCATGCGTATGAGGGTACGCGATTTGCACCACGTAAATTAGGAACATTTACGCTCTGAAGCAGGGAACCATTGGCCCCCCTCCACGTTGATCAGATGCAACTTAAGAGGAGACATATCATGCTTTTACGCCCACTTCTTGTCGCTGGTCTTGCGCTTACAACAATTGCCGCATGCGACTCAAATGACGGTCCGCTCGAAGAAGCTGGTGAAAACCTTGATAACGCAGTTGAAGAAACAACTGACGAGATGGAAGAAGCAACAGACTAAGCTTTTTTCACTGCTTCAAACGCAAAAGATAACCCCGACGGCGATATGCCCTCGGGGTTTTTCTTTGGTCTGATGTCGTGCGTTTGAGACTTAAACCGCAGAGAATGGCTTCTTGGCTTCGGTTGGCTCCGGAATATCGAGCTGGACCACGTAATTTCCATTACCGTCCGGGCCACCCGACAGCTCTCCGCGAAGCTGTCGGGAGAATGCTGTCATGAGCTTGCTGCCAAGACCTGTAGAATTGGCCTCGTCTTCGTCTTCTCCGGCCGGGCGCGCAGTGTTCGTGATTTTCAAATTCAGCATGCGAGCTTCAGCATCACGCGTCATCTCGATATGAATTTTACCGCCATACCTCGGGCCGTGTTTGATGGCGTTGGTCACCGCTTCAAGGGCGAACAGCGCTAGCGGGATTGCATCATCGGCATCGCGATCTGCATCCTGTAAATCCCAGCTTGCTTCAAAACCAAGATCTTCAAAACCAAGCGCTTCAGACAGATGTTCCAGCAGGCCGCTCAGGAAGGGTTTCAGTGAAACCGCTTCCAGTCGTTCGTGCTGGTAAAGCGTCTGGTGCACAATCGACAGGGCGTCAATCCGGTGACGGGCTGATGCCAGCGCCGATTTTGCACCCTGGTCTGATACCTGGCGGCTTTGCAGATTGAGGAAACTTGTGACGATCTGAAGATTGTTCTTCACACGGTGATGGATTTCACGGACCGCGGCATCTCGCTTGCCGAGTGCTTCGCGTAGTGAGCCATCCCGGCTTTCGATTTTTTCAGCCATCTGATCGAGCGTCAGAGCGAGTTCGAGAATTTCTTCCGGTGCGCTGCTGAAGCTTTCGCCCGCACGAATTTTGTAACGCCCAGCACCATAAATGAAGGCAATCCGCTTCAGGCGTGCGAGCCATTTGAGCACGAGCCGGTCGACGGCGACCCATACGGCGGCAAGAACGAGAAGGAATGCCAGAAATGGCAGTCCGATTGCCGAAGCAGGTGCAATAGCGAATTCGCTGAACAGGCCAGGTGAGGAACGTGTAAGCAAAACATATACGCCGCCCTGACCAATACGTTCGATCACAACATCATAACGTTCGCTTCCAATCCGGACGTCCGGGAAGAGCGCATTACCATCATTTGCTTCGAGCTGGTTCAGCCAGTCCGGTTCAAACTGAGAAATGATGTCACTGCCAAAGACACGGCCATCACGAGAGGCGATCGATATGTCGATGTCCTCGTCACGTAGTTTTTCGTGAAGAAAATCACCCAGACGTTCGGCATTGATGCCGAAGCTCACAGAGCCGTCAAATGCGCCGAATGCTGTTTCAACGCGTGAGTGGATGGCAAAAAGCTGGGTGTGGCTGACCGGTCCCTCAAACGCGTCTGTGCGGACGACATCTGTCCCAAGCCTCAGGCGCTCGAACGCGGCTGGTCGGGTGACGGAAAATCCGGGCTCGCCAAGCGCGGTACATTCTGAAATCCCATCGATATTGAAGCGGACAACATTGTTCAGAGACGGGATAACCTCACGAAGCCTTTCAAATACCGTAGAGCAGCCGCCCTCCAGAATTTCAGGTTCGAAGAACTGGAGATAGCTTTCAGCGGTGGCAAGGTTTTGCGCAAGGTCGTCAATCGCGTCATCTGCTGTTTCCATCAGCTCGACGCGTCTTTGATCAAGGCTTTGCTCAGCGTTGATCCAGGCTTGAATCCCGCTGAGCAAAAAAATGGGTGTGAGTGCGACCGCAAGCGTAGCAAGAAGCCTCAGCCGGAGAGAACTCTTGGCTGTCCGTGGCTTTTCGCGTTGGTCGGTCACGCTGGTGTAGAACCTGACAGACTGTCTGCCTGAGCGATGAGGTCATCAAACGCTTCGCTGGCTGACATTGAGGAGTCTGAATTGAAGCCTACGGAATTGGATTCCATGATCACTGCCAGCGCAGTGCGTGCACGGTTTACGCGGCTTTTGATAGTGCCGACCGCACAGCCACAAATTTCCGCGACTTCTTCGTAAGGCAGACCGCCTGCACCAACGAGGATCAGTGCTTCTCGTTGGTCATCCGGTAGTTCGTTGAGCGCATTACGCAGAGCGAGCAGCTCCATTGAATCCGCCGGATTATCGTTAGATACCAGTGTGGCCTCTGCAACTTCAGGGTCCAAAGGCTGGCGACGCCAGCTTCTGCGTTTCTCTGAATAGAATGTGTTCCGCAGAATGGTGAAGCACCACGCTTTGAGATTTGTACCTTCCTGGTAGGACTCTCTGGCCTTCCAGGCGCGCATCAGGGTTTCCTGCGCCAGATCGTCTGCTTGCGTAGCATCAGAGCACAGGTTTCTCGCAAAAGCGCGAAGGTGAGGAATGAGCTCACTCAATTCGCGTTTGAAATTGTTATCGTCCACAATAATGCTCACTTCTCTGGCTGAGATGAAGAGGCATTAGCGCCACCAGCCCGGCCGGAAGTGGCCTCAGATGATTTGTCTGCTTCTTCGAGAAGGCGCAGAAAATCATCGGGGATTTCTTCAGAAATCACTTCGTCATAGAGCTGACGCAGCTGCAGACCAAGTCTACGCTGTCTTGCCCGTTGAGCGACTGAATCTTCCCGGGATTTTTCCATAATCATACCTATATAATGTTTCCCGTAAGGTGCGCCGCCAAAAAGAGCGGTGCGCGAATTACAAGAAGGAAATGCCCGTTCTGGCCATTGGTTCCAAAAAAATGACATTTATTATTTTTTTTCGGAACCAACTTCTTTCTGAGGAATTAATGCAGGACGTTTGGAGGGTATAAATGTCATTCGTAACTCAACTTGGTCCTCATCTCCCATTTCTCCGCCGGTATGCGCGTGCGCTTACCGGATCGCAGAGCAGCGGCGATGCTTATATTAAAGCATCACTGGCGGCGCTCGCGAGTGATACGGACGGTTTTGACAAAGGCGCTTCGCCGCGCCTCGCTCTATATAAATATTTCCACCTGATCTGGTCTCAGACGGGTGCGCAGCTTGAAGATAAGTTTGGCGGCGGTGATCAGGTCGCAGACTTCCGTCTGCAGGCGCTTGCGCCGATCCACCGACAGGCTTTCCTGCTGTCTTCTCTCGAAGGCTTCACGACTTCTGAAGTTGCTGAAATTCTCAACGCGTCGGCAGAACAGGTAGCGTCCTACCTTGCAGAAGCGCAGACAGAAATTGAAAGCGAACTTCGCACTCAGGTTCTTATTATTGAAGACGAGCCTGTGATTGCAGCGGATCTGGAAAGCCTCGTGACCGATTTGGGTCATGGCGTTACCGGTAATGCGACAACACATAAAGAAGCTGTTGAAATGGCGCGCAAGAACCCGCCAGGGCTCGTGCTGTGCGATATTCAGCTGGCTGATAATTCTTCAGGCATTGATGCGGCACACGACATCCTTCAGGACTTTGATGTGCCAATTATCTTTATCACGGCATTCCCGGAGCGCCTGCTGACAGGTGAGCGCCCTGAGCCGACATATCTGATCTCCAAACCATTCCAGGAATCTACAGTCAAAGCGGCAATCGCTCAGGCACTGTTCTTCCACCCGAATAAAGCGGAAGCAGCCGCGTAAGCGTTGCTTTCTCTCTGAGAGAGGCGAACCCGTCCGGATTTCCGGGCGGGTTTTTCTTTGTTGCGGACAGGGCCGGAACCGGCGCAATGTCGGTGCGTTAAAGCAGGCATGTCTAGCGCACCTCTACACGATATTCTCGATGATATTGAAGGCCTCGCCGAAGATGAAGGTAAGGTCGACGTCAAATCACTGCTCGAGTCTTTTCAGGCAAGATCATTCGGGCCGGTCCTCGTTCTTCTCGGCATACTTTCCATGTCGCCGCTTGGTGCTGTGCCTGGCATTCCGGTTGTGCTCGCTGGCATGGTGATCTTGTGGGCAGGGCAGATTCTCATCGGCCGGTCCCATCCGTGGACGCCCGAATTCTTGCACTCTATCGAAATTTCTGAAGATCAGGTCGGTAAGTTTCGCGACAAAGCCGAGCCTGCAACCGAGTTTGTAGACAGCTGGGTGAAGCCGCGTTTGAAATGGGCGGTAGGGAATGTTTCAGAATACCTTATCGCGGCGCTGTCTATCGCGCTTGCGCTTCTGATGATCCCGCTCGAACTCGTGCCTTTCGCGGTTGCTATTCCGGCAGGTGCACTGGTTCTCTTGGGGCTCGCGCTCATGGCGAAAGATGGAATCCTGACGCTGATTTCGATTGTCCTGGGCGGCATCGTTATAATCGGATCGGTCGCGGGATTTCTCTGAGAAAAAGCCGAAAAACTCGGAACTTCGACCGCTCCCCTTCGTTGGTTTGGTGTAGGCAATGAAGGAGACACACATGACACTGCACACTGTATCAAATCCCGCACCCGAAGCTGAAACAGAAGTCAAAGACGACGTTGAAAACCTGCGCAAGGACTTCGACTCGCTGAAAGACAATGTCAGCTCACTGATGTCTCACGTCGGCCAATTCGCTAGCGCTAAAGCTGGTGAAGTTCCGGAACAGACACGCGAACTCGCAGGTGAAGCGAAAGACAAAATCGAAGGCTACGGAAATGCTGTTTCAGACCGCATCCGTGAAAAGCCACTGGCAGCCGTAGGTATCGCCGCAGGTGTCGGCGTCCTGTTTGCAATGCTGACGCGTCGCTAATCACATGGAAAATGCCAAGCTCAGAATCATAGCTGGCGCAGGCGGAGTCCTTATGGGCTTCGCCGGCATTCTGTTCGTATCAGGTGCCTTGGCCGTATTTCTGGCCAGCGTCATGGGATGGGGTTTCGCCATCCTGACAATCGGCGCTCTGTTACTGCTCGGTGCCGGGCTTGGCATCGCGTATTTTGCGGAGCCGTTCCAGGATATTGATGAAGAGTTCCAGGAGCTGGAGGATGCTGCAGCCGATGCGCTCGCAGATCTGCCGTTCGATACATTAAAATCGATCGTAGACAAACGGCCGCTCACTTCGGTCAGCATAGCCGCAATTGCAGGCTACTCAGTTGCCAGTGATCCTTCAAATGCGACAAAGCATGCCCAGCGCCTGATGTTCGGACTGCTCTGACAGAAAACGCCATCTGAATCGATAAAAGCCGCCCGCCTCGGGTGGCTTTTTTGTTTTAAAACAGGTGGTTGATTGGTGCTCGTTCACACGTAAATGGGGGAACTTATGTGGCCGGTTAACGTTTTGTTTCCATAGAATTCAGGAGATCTGATAATGCGAAACCCACTTGTTTCCCTGCTCGTTGTGGCAGGTGTACTTTTCGTCGGAGCCATGGGCTTCTTCTACATTCAGCACGGCTCTATGGAGGGCGCTGGCGCAGAGATGGACGCAGTTCTTGCGGACGCCGCAGATGCAACAGCTGAAGCGGCTGACAATATCGGCGAAGCCACTGAGGACTTTGTTGAAGATGTCCGCGATGGCGAAGAGGCGTAAATCATGATCAGAACCAGCTTTATTGCCTGCGCGCTCGCAGCAGGCCTGTCGTTCAGCGCTGAGGCGCGCATCCAGTCCACACCGGAAGCGGTAATCGACTCTGTGTCATCAAGTGCGATGACGCACCTCGCGGACAACACTTTGTCTGAAAACGAAGCCAGCGACCTGCTGTCCAACGTCAATGTAGACGCGGTAAGCCGGTTTGCACTCGGGCGTTATGTTCGCACGGCAAGCGACGCGGAGCTGGAGAGCTATAACACGGCTTTTCGTGCCTATCTGGCAGACCAGCTGCAAACGCATCTGGGAAACTTCGCCGGCGGTAGCTTCGAGATCGTAGATACGGTTGAACGCGAGCCCGGTGATGTGGTTGTCGAAACATCTGTCACAAACGCTGACGGCGAACAGCTTCCTGTCAGCTGGCGCGTAAAGTCCTTTGACGGCGACTGGCAGATTATCGACGTCGAGTTCGAAGGTCTCTGGCTTGTCATTGAGCAGCGCGCTCAGTTCCAGGCAACGCTGGATGCAAATGGCGGTGACGTCGGAGCTCTCGCCGACAGCCTCTAAAACAGCTTTCAGCCTCAAAAGAAAAGCCTCGCAAATTGCGAGGCTTTTTTGTTGGGATCAGGATGTGGCCACTTCAGAGCTTCGCTTCTCCGCGAAGGCGCCAGCAGCATTCACAAACGCCCTGAAAATATCGCGCGCAAAGCGGCGGTAGAGTAAAAACTCGGGGTGGAACTGTATGCCCACGGCGAACTCATGGTCTGCGTGCTCAATGCCCTGTACCAGTCCGTTCGGTTCCAGAGCAGTGGCATGGAAGCCTTTGCCAAGATCATCGATTGCCTGAGTATGGATCGAGTTCACGCACAGCTCATCTCGCTCCACCATCTGGTACAGCTTAGACGAGGTGCGCACCTCAACGGGTTTGCGATAAAAGACCCGCTGCAGGAGGTCCGTCGGGTATTCCTTGTCATACGCGCTGAGGTCAGGATGCAGCGTGCCGCCCGCATACACATTCATCATCTGCATGCCGCGGCAGACACCCAGCATGGGGATCCCGTGCTCGAATGCCGCTTGTGCCCAGGAGGCTTCCATCTCGTCGCGTGCAAGATCATAGCGGACATGCTCTTTCGGCTTACCCTGATAGCGATCCGGATAGACATCAGACCCGCCGCCGAACAGCAGACCGTCGATTGAGTGAGGATCACGCGGCGCCGACGATGTGATGGCGACAGGTCGCCCGCCAGCCATCCAGACGGCAAGCTTCATGGCCTGGAAAGCAAAGAAGTCGCCCTTGTCGGGACGTGTAATGCCGATCACCGGACGTACATCCTCATTATTTTCGTGTACTGTTGGCTCTTCCGGTTCGTCTGCATCGAACTTCAGCTCAGGCGGGAGTTCGCCGTGCCGTACGAGCGAGCTAAGCGCGAACAGTATGCCGAGACCGGTTGCCGGATCGTGGTCCGCGGTAAATTCTGAGGGCAGCTCTTCATGGCGTTTCAGTTCGGCCCGCAGCTTTTTGATCGTGCCGGCGCTAAGTGCTGACTGGGAAAGCGCTTCAGGGAAATGGCGCAATGCCTGAAGGACATCGCCCTTCGAGGCGTCGGCCTTCAATGATTTCCAGGCTGAAGACGCGCTCTCCATATGCTCGTCAGAACCTGCAATCTCCTGCGCGACAGACAGGATCCATGCTGCGGGTGTGCGCGAGCGGAAACCAACATGGTCGTCTTCCAGCTGTTCGTCTTTCAGTGGGAGGCCTGCCGCAATGGCAAAGGCCAGCCACGGATAATCAATGCCGGACTCGGTTGAGTGGAACAGGCCCGCCCAGAAGCGTGGATTGATTTCGATCAGTTTTGCAGGCTGGCCAGAGTTTTCATCCCAGCGGAAATCGACCTCTGCAACGCCGTGCCAGCCAGAGGCCGCGACGAGCTTACGTGCGGTCTCTTCAAACGGTTCTGCGGATACGGTCTCGCGGATCGCGCCAGCTCCGGATTCTACAGGGAACTGCTTGATATTCTTATAGGCTGAAATGGCAATCAGATCGCCGCGACGTGCGGCGATAGCGACGCAATAGTCCTCACCATCAATGGCTTCCTGAAGAAGCAGGTTCTGCTTGCCTTTCAGTTCGTCGCGGTAATGGCTGACATCACTTTCATCTTTCAGAAGGCTTACGCCTCGACCGCCCACGCCATCCACAGGCTTCACGATGCGTGGAAGACTCATCTCCTCAATGCTCAGATCACGGAATTCATCCGGCGTCAGTATGCGTGTTTCAGGGGCCTGAAGCGCGTTATCTGTCGCGAACTCTGCGAAATTGTCTTTCGGGTGGATGAGGTCGATACACTCGGCCGGCGGTGCCGCTATTTTGATAAGCGGCTCGAACCGGTCGCGATTGCGGGAGAATAGCTTGGCGTCCCTGAAGCCTGGGATGAGCACATATGGTCGGTCATCTTCAGGCGCGTATTTGCGGATAGCTTCTTCAAACGCATTGAGGGCAGCTTCCGGCTCACGCTCGAAATGGGGATGGGTGAACGAGTCTTTGGTGTGTTTGGAGAATGAAAGCACAGTAAGGTCGACATCGTCACATCCGATCACCTCAATCCCGCGTTCGCTCAGTGAGCGTGCGATGACGAGGGACATGAGGCTTCGCCCATATGTAACAATAGCCCGACCTCTGATTTTCTGTTCAGAGCGGGCCTCAGGGGTTTGGTGATCCGAATTATCAGGCTTCGGACTAACGCCATGCGAGAGTGTGTCTGTCATGTTGTGAGAGTGCCACCCTGTACTGAGTACAGAGTGGCAAATCTATCCTACCAGCGTGAAGGGTCTGTTGGGTAGCGGTCGCTTACGTCAGCAACGCCATCATTGTCATAGTCACGCTCGTCAGCCTGGTCGTCTACGCCCGGCATGTCGCAGTCTTCAGCGTTCGTGCAACCACGTGCTGCGCCTGCCGCGCCGCCAACTGCCGCGCCAACTGCTGCGCCTGTCGCAGCATCACCGTCGCCGGTGTTGTTGCCGATGATGGCACCGGCTGCTGCGCCAATTGCCGCGCCGCCAAGTGCGTTGCGTTCTGTTTCGCCCGTGCTTGTGCAGGCTGCTGCACCAAGTGCGAGCGCGGGGATGATATACATCATGTGCTTTTTCATGGTCAGATCTCCGTTGTTGTGCCGAACTAACGTGACCCTTGTGATGAAGTTCCAAGATCGGGGGAGATTGGTGATTTGTCGTTGATCGGAAGACCTGTCGTGAAAATGTTACACGCTGTCATTGCGAGGAGACGGAAGTTTCAGGGCTTTTGGCTGCCGATGACAAAAATTTGTCGCGCTTATTCTGTTTTGCGGGGTTGCTTGTCTAAAAAGTTTCATACAGTTCGGGTAGCGAAGGGCTACGTAGAGTCCAGACGCCATCGGGAAGTACCATGAGCTTTTTCGGAATTGAGATGTTCGCCGCGATCGGCTTCCTGTTTGCGGCCTATGCCGTCGTCGGAAACGATGCGCTTCAGACTCTCGGTACTTTTATTAATTCTAATAAGCGCCTGCACTGGACCGTTCTATTCGGATTTGCAGTCACCGTGCTGGTGGTGACATTCGCCTACGGCTGGATCGTGAACGGCGGTGACCCATCTTACGGGCGTCTTTCGAATGAGAGCAAATATCCGCCTATGGATGTGCAGTGGTATCACGTGCTGCCGCCACTGGTTCTCCTGGTTATTACCCGTCTCGGTATTCCGGTTTCGACATCATTCATGGTTCTGACCATTTTCGCCTCTATTGGCGGCCTTGGCTCCATGATTGAAAAGTCGCTTTTCGGCTATGCGCTGGCTTTCGTCACAGGCGGTGTGGTTTACCTGATTATCGCGCGCACGCTGGAGCGCTGGTTCGAGCATAATCCGGTCGATGCGTTTATTCCGTACGGCATCATTGCGGCGGTCGGTTCTGCATTCTTCCTGTCGCAATACTATGTGTTTGGTACGACAAGCGACATGCAGTCTGTGCTGGTCGGTGTCGGTCTGTCTTTCTTCGCAGAAGCTGTTGCTCTGGCATTTTGCTTTAAGCACTCGCGGTCCATGTACTGGGTGGTCCTGCAATGGGTGACCACGGGCTATCTATGGGCTGTCTGGCTCATTCAGGATTTCGCGAACATTTTCGTCTTCCTGCCACGCGAGCTGACGGCGATTCAAGGCGTCCTCGCTATGGGCGCGATCGCGCTTCTGCTGGCATACACATTTGCTAACCGCGGTGGTCCGGTACAGCGTATCCTCAACACAAAGTCCAACGTCACCGATATTCGCTCGGCAACGATTGTCGACTTCCTTTACGCGTCACTTCTGTTCTTCTTCAAAGAGCTTAATGACCTGCCAATGAGCACAACCTGGGTCTTCCTCGGTCTCATTGCGGGTCGCGAGTATGCCTTTGCCCTGACGCATAAAGTCGTCACGATTGGCGCTGCGGTTCTCGATACTTTCGGTGATCTTGGCAAAGCCTTTATCGGCCTCGTTATCTCGATCGACCTTGCTGTCGGTCTGCCGCTTCTGGCGCGTATCGCCATCGGCGAGAATGTCGATCTGTCCATGATCTTCGCCACAGACATCTTCCTGTGGTTTGTCGTCCTGTCGAACCTGATGCTGGCCGTCACACTGTGGTTCCTCATGCGCAAGGATAAGCCTGCGACGACCGTGTTCGCGATTGTCATGGCACTGGGTGCGGCTGGATTCTTTGCGTCAGTCGATCAGCTGACAGCCTGAGTGATCAGCTATCGGCTGCGTGGCGCAAGCGGGCCATAAATCGGTAGCCGGCCTGCAGGTCGTCCTGACTGAGCTCTTCTTCGACACGTGATTGTGCGGCCTGCCAGAGCGGGTAGGCGGCCACCAGCTTTGCCTGACCTGCTGCTGTGAGACGGTGTGTGATAGCACGACTGACATTCGCTTTCTCCCGCTCGATCAAACCTGCATCAATCAGCGGTTTGAGGTTGCGAGAGAGCGTTGATTTTTCGATGTTAAGGGCATCACCCAGTTCGGAGATCGAATTGAAATTGTGAGAGCCGATCGCGACCAACAGGGAAAACTGCGTTCCTGTGATCCCGGCATTCTTAAGTGCCTGGTCGTAAAGTCGCGTGATCGAGCGGGCTGTCATCAGCGTTCGAACGCTGGCGCAACGGCTCGCTATGTCTGTGATCTTTTCTTTTTCAACCGTCATGGATTCCACAGGTAATGTTATTGCCCGAATGTGCAAGTAACTCTCAATCACGATCTCGGTTCCCTCCTACTGGCCAAATTCGCTCAGCTGATTTACAAGCCACGCCGGATCAGATGGCCGGGCGGCCGCTGGCGTGCTTGCATGCTGGAGGAAAGTCCGGGCTCCATGAGGACAGGGCGGCGGGTAACTCCCGCCCGGCGTGAGCCGAGGGAAAGTGCCACAGAAAGCAAACCGCCCCGATACGTCGGGGTAAGGGTGAAAGGGTGCGGTAAGAGCGCACCGCGGTTCTGGCAACAGGACTGGCAAGGTAAACCCCGCCTGGAGCAAGACCAAATAGGGAAAGCATGATGGCGTGTCTTCGCGTCGCTTTCCGGGTCGGTCGCGTCAGGTGATGAGCAATCATCATCGCAGAGGAATGGTCGCCAATCCGCGTTTACGTGGTGAACAGAACCCGGCTTACAGGCCATCTGATCCTTTTCTCTCATGGGCAAAACTGGGCGCGAGCGGGCAAATGTTCGCTGATTTGGGATTTGCGTGCCCATGGCTGCCCAATTTCCTCACTCTCACTGCAAAAAATTTACGCTTCCTGTTTAACCATCTGGGGATAAGTGTCTCTGCCGTGTCTCTGACACACGATATTGTTGGGCGATCATGGGGTGGCACAAGATATTGATTTCAGGGGTAGGTGGAGTGCTGCCGCCAAGCGACGATATTCGTCCTATGTTCCTATAAGTTCTGAATTTGTTCGGATTTCGGGTGTGGATTGTGTTAACAAACCCTGTCTGGCCCATTGTTGCCCACTTCTGCGCATGTTATCCCAATTTTAAACCAAAACACCCCAAAATGGGTGAGGTAGTTGGCTGTGGGTTGGTCATGTTCTTATCGACCGTTGAAGGAAGCATTGATGGGCGCGGACGGGTTCTCGTTCCGAGCAGCTTCCGCACGGCTCTCGAAGGGGCATCCCGTTTCTTCCTGTATCCGATCGCTGAAGGTGGCGGCTGTCTTGAGGGTGGCGGCATGGATCTGATGCAGAGCTACCGTAAAATATTCTCCAACCTGCACCCGAATGATGTGAACCGCCGAGCGAACGTTATGGCGATTTTCTCCAACGGCAGCGAAATCACGATGGATCAGGCGGGCCGCGCGAATATTCCGGCAAACCTGCTCCGTGAGGCGGGTATTGAGAAAGAGCTTCTCTTCGTTGGTGCGATGGACCGTTTCCAGATCTGGAATCCTGAGCGCTTTGCGTCCTATCGTCAGGAAATGTCGTCCCATGCGACACAGAACCCTGATGCGCTGGCTGTGCCGTTCTATCAGAGCCTCGGCCAAGACGGACAGGGAGGCGCGTAATGGGCCATATTCCTGTCATGCTGGATCACGTTGTTGAGCACCTCGCGCCTAAGTCTGGCGAGGTGTTTCTCGACGGCACGTTCGGTGGGGGCGGTTACTCGCGTCGTATTCTGGAAAGCGCTGAGTGCCATGTAATTGGCGTGGATCGTGACCCGGATGCGGAAACACGCTCTGCACCGCTTAAATCCGATTATCCTGATCGCTTCAGTTTTGCGGCTGGCCGGTTCGGCGAGCTCGACGAGATTGCTCGCGCTTGTGGTCATGAGCAGCTCGATGGCGTTGTTGTTGATCTGGGTGTCTCATCGTTTCAGCTTGATGAGGCTGATCGCGGGTTTTCCTTCATGCGCGATGGGCCGCTCGATATGCGTATGAGCCAGAGCGGGCCGAGTGCGGCTGATCTGGTGAACTCTGCGCCAGAGGCTGTTCTGGCTAACATCATTTTCCAATTGGGTGAGGAGCGTGACTCCCGTCGCATTGCGCGTCGTATCGTAGAGGCGCGCCAAGCCGAAGCCTTCACGACAACGCTTCAACTTGCAGAAGCCATCGAGAAGGCTGTCGGCGGTCGTCGTGGCAAGAAGACCCACCCAGCAACAAAGTCGTTTCAGGCGCTCCGCATGTTCGTGAATGAAGAGCTGGTCGAGTTGGCGAATGCGCTCGAAGCTGCCGAGCGCGCGCTCAAGCCAGGCGGTCGTCTCGTCGTTGTGACGTTCCACTCTCTTGAAGACCGTATGGTCAAAGCATTCATGGCTGAGCGGTCCGGCAAAACCGAAGGTGGCTCGCGCTTTATGCCGGTCGTGCAATCTGAGGGGCCAGCCGCGACGTTTGAAAAGGTTCGCCGCGTAACTGCGCCAGACGTCGCCGAGATTGCAGCGAATGTGCGTGCGCGTTCTTCTCGCCTTCGTTCCGCTGTGCGCACTGAAGCGCCGGTCTGGGATGCTGAAACCGATCTGTCCGTTGATCTGCCGTTACTGAGTGAGGTCTGCCGATGAACCGTTATGTGCTTCTGACTGGTATCGTTGTGATGGGCTTCCTGGCCGTCGGGATGTTTCAGGCAAAATCCGGCGCAGGCGAGAGCAATGATCGCATCCGCGCTCTGAATGCTGAAATCTCTCAGCTTGAAGGTGAGATTGAGCTCCTTGAAGCGGAGATGGATACGCTGACAGGCCGTGCGCGTATTGCGGAGCTGGCGTCCAGCCGCCTCGGCATGGGGCCTGCGCGATCCCGCCAGATGATCGATATCGAAACTGCTGATGCCTATTTCGGTCCGCTCACCGATTGGGAGAGCGAAGAATGAGCCAGAATCTGTTCGAAGCTGAACGCACATCTCCGCTCCGTGCCCGACTTGTGGCTGCCGGCCTTTGCTTTGCGTTTTGCGCGGTTGGCTTGCAGGGCGCAGTTGTTGCGCTGGCTGGAAGTGATAGCGCCACTACGCGCGTTGCCAGCTCGTCTCGCGATGCTGTCAGCACGCGTCGCGCAGAGATTGTTGACCGCAATGGCGAGCGTCTTGCGACGTCCGTTTCTGTTTACTCGCTTTACGCTGACCCGAGCGCGATCTGGAATGCCCATGATGTGGCGGCTGGTCTCGTGTCCATCCTGCCGGACCTCGATTACGACACCATTCTCGCGCGTCTGTCAGATGAAGATCGCCGCTTTGTCTGGTTGAAGCGTGGCCTCACGCCAAACCAGCGTCAGGCTGTGTTTGATCTTGGCTTTGAGGCGCTGGGCTTTCGTGAGGAGACGCGCCGTTTCTACCCGCAGCGCAGCCTAGCCTCACACATTCTCGGTTTCACCGATGTCGATGGCAACGGGATTTCAGGAATCGAGTATGCGCTGAATGATCGCCTCACCAGCACTGACGAACCGCTCCAGCTGACCATTGATGTTGGTATTCAGTACAGCCTCGAGGTCGAGCTGAGCGCGGCGGCTGTTCGCACAAACGCTGAAGGCGGCGCTGGTGTTGTGCTGGACGCGCGTACGGGTGAGGTGCTCGCAATGGCGTCCTGGCCGATGTATGACGCGAACCGTCCGCAGGATGCTGATGATGTTGCGCGTTTCAACCGCGCATCGTCCGGCGTTTACGAGCTGGGCTCTGTGTTCAAGCCGTTCACGATTGCCGCAGGCATCGACCTTGGCGAAGTGACGCTTCGCGAAACCTTCGACGTGCGCAATCCGATCCGCATCGGCTCTGACGCAATTCATGACGATCACCCGCTGCACAATGCACGCAGTGCTGATCTGACCACCATTCTCGCTCAATCCTCTAATATCGGCACGGTTCAGGTTGCAGGCCGGATCGGGCCGGAGCGTCAGGTGCGCTTCCTTGAGTCACTTGGCCTGTTCGATGCGTCTCCGGTGGAGCTTGGTTCGGCTGCGCCGCTTCTTCCGGACTATTGGTCTGAAGTGACATACGCGACGGCGAGCTTCGGGCACGGTATTGCTGTCTCTCCGATGTCATTTGCCTCCGCGTTTGCGACCTTTGCAAATGATGGCGAATATCTTGCGCCAACCATTCTGATGGAAGGTGACCCGCTGTCCGAACCTCGCGAGCCGCGCCGCGTCATGTCTGCGCCAACGGCTCAGGTCGTTGTCGAGATGATGCGCACAGCTGTTACCGAAGGCACTGGCCGAAATGCTGACGTCGTTGGCTACCGTGTCGCGGGAAAAACCGGCACGGCCGAAAAACCTGCTGCTGGCGGATATGATGACGACCGGAATGTGACGTCATTCTCCGCTGTGTTTCCCGCAGATGACCCGAATTATGTCGTATTGATCGTGCTGGATGAGCCTACCAATGAGGCTGGTCAGGCCATCTCTGCTGCTTTCGCGTCTGCCCCGGCAGTCGGAAATGTGATTGAACGCATCGCGCCGATTCTGGACGTGATGCCGAACTTTGAAGACATCAGACCGTCTGGACCGCCCGTGCGTATGATTGCAGACAGGAGGTCACTGTGAAGCTGAAAGATCTGTTCGAGGGGCAGAACATCTCAGCAGACGCTGATGTTAAAGGACTGACGGCCGATTCCCGCAAAGTGGAGGAGGGCTTCGTCTTTGCCGCTCTTAAAGGTGTTGCCCGTGATGGTCGTGAGTTTATTCCGATGGCGCTTGAGAAAGGCGCCGCGGCTATTCTCTGTGATGGGCCTGCGGAAACAGGTGACGCTGCGCTGGTGACCGCTGAAGAGCCGCGTCAGGCGCTCGCATATGCCAGCGCGAAATTCTATCCGCGCCAGCCTGAGAATATTGTGGCGGTGACCGGCACGAATGGCAAAAGCTCTACCGTCGATTTTCTTCGTCAGATCTGGGCGCATACAGGCCTCAAAGCAGCCAGCATGGGCACGCTCGGCGCGGTTGGTCCGAACGGTCATATCGACCTCGGCCACACAACCCCTGATCCGGTTATGATTCACGAGACGCTGGACACGCTGGCGGGTGAGGGCGTCACGCATGCCGCGATGGAAGCGTCTTCTCATGGTCTGGTTCAGTACCGTCTTGATGGTGTGAAGCTGGCCGCTGTTGCGTTCACGAACCTGACGCAGGACCATCTCGACTACCACGCGGACTTCAACGACTACCGGTCTGCCAAGCTGCGATTGTTTTCAGAGCTCGCGCCTGAAGGTGCGCTCGCGGTTGTAAATGCTGACAGCCCGGAAACGCCTGTATTCGAAGACGCTGCGCGTGAAGCAGGGCTGAACCTGTTCTCTGTTGGCTGGCGCGGCGCAGATCTGAAAATTCGCGAGCTTAGCCCGCGTGCGACAGGTCAGGTGATGGACGTGCTCTATCAGGGCAATGCGTATGAAGTGCATCTGCCGCTGATCGGTGAGTTTCAAGCGCTCAATGCGCTGACGGCCGCAGGCCTCGCGATTGGTCTTGGCCTCACTCCGGAAGCGGTGTTCGACGCTATGGCCACGCTGACGACTGTTAAGGGGCGACTTGAGCTGGTCGGTGAAAAATCCGGTGGCGGCGCTGTCTTCGTGGACTATGCGCATACGCCGGATGGTCTGGACGTGCTTCTTCGCGCTGCGCGTCCGCACACTGCCGGTCGTCTTATTCTGGTGTTCGGATGCGGCGGTGATCGCGATCCATACAAACGCCCGATGATGGGCGAGATCGCTGCAAAGCATGCCGATGTCGTCATCGTGACAGATGATAACCCGCGCACCGAAGACGCTGCGTCTATCCGATCATCTATTATGACGGCATGCCTCGAAGCGACCGAGATCGCTGATCGTGCTGCGGCGATCCAGTCTGGTATCGCTCAGTTGAGAGCTGGCGACACACTGCTTATCGCAGGCAAGGGACACGAAACCGGTCAGATTGTTGGCGCTGAAGTTCTGCCATTCTCAGATCAGGATACAGCCGCCCAGGCTCTGGAGAGCGCCGCATGACAAAGCCACTCTGGACCTCCGAAGAGGCTGCCAAAGCAACGGGTGGCCGGGCCGTTGGCCGCTGGGCGATTTACGGTCTGTCCATCGATACGCGCAGCATCCAGCCGGGCGACATGTTCGTGGCGCTGAAAGATGTGCGTGACGGTCATGACTTTGTGCCGAACGCCTATGAAGCTGGTGCCGGTGCGTGTCTGGTGTCGCGCCCGATTGAGGATGTTCCAGCGCTTCAGGTTGATGACACGCTGACAGCGCTGGAAGCCATGGGGCGGGCCGCCCGTGCGCGCACGGATGCTTTCTGCTGCGCGATCACAGGCTCAGTCGGCAAAACCAGCGTGAAGGAAATGCTGGCGCAAATCTTCCGCGCCTTTGGTCCTGCACATTGGTCCGTCAAATCCTTCAACAATCACTGGGGCGTGCCGCTGACGCTTGCGCGTATGCCGCGGGACACGACACGCGCTGTGTTCGAGATTGGCATGAATACACCAGGCGAGATTGAACCTCGCTCTGAAATGGTTCGCCCGCATGCGGCGCTGATCACCAAGATTGCACCAGCACACCTGGAGGGCATGGGGTCTGAGGACGCGGTTGCGCTGGAAAAGTCTGCGATCTTTGCGGGCCTGCAGTCCGGCGGCTATGCGATCCTGCCTCTCAGCGACAATTTCTACGAGTTTCTTCGCGACAAGGCAGTAGAGTATGCGCCAGACGCGAAAATTCTGACGTTTGGCAGTGAGGGCGGTCAGGCCTTCGTAACGGATTACGAGACGGACGGTGTGTCCTCACGGTTCACCCTCGAAGTACTTGGCGAGACGGTTGACGTCTCCGTCGATGCAGTGGGCGAGCATTGGGGGCAGAATGTTGCCGCCGCTTTGCTCATGGCCAATTGTTCCGGCCTTGGCGTGATCGAGGCGGCAAAAGCCTTGAACGGTTATGCGCCACCTGAAGGGCGCGGCAATGCTGAATGGTTGAACCTTGAGGGCGAAGGCCGCGCTTTGATGGTTGATGACGCTTACAATGCGAACCCTGAAAGCATGCGCGCTGCGCTTGCCGGTTTCGCGATGCGCCCTGCAAAGCGTAAACTAATTGCACTTGGTGAGATGAAAGAGCTTGGCCCGGATGCCGACGCACTTCATGCAGGCCTCGCACCCGAGATTCTGGATTGCGAGCCAGCGCGGGTTTTCCTGTCAGGCGAAGGCATCAAGCCGCTTGCAAAAGCGCTCGACGGGAAGGTGGAAGTAAGCTGGGCAATGAAAGCCGGCGATCTTCATGAAATGGTTAATAAGTCGTTAATAAATGGCGATGCGCTCTTGATCAAAGGCTCGAATGCTTCCGGAATGGGAACACTAGCCGGAGCGCTTCGACGCTTCAGCGCGCAGAATAACGATACCTCAAAGGGCGCCGGGGAAGAGTAATGCTGTACGAAATTTTATCATTATATACAGAGGACTACTCGTTTCTGAACGTGATGAACTACGTCACTTTCCGGACGGGACTTGCCTTCGCGACGGCGTTTATTCTCTGCCTGATTATGGGCGCGCCAATGATTAACTGGCTGCGCAAGCGTCAGAAAAAGGGCCAGCCGATCCGCGAAGATGGTCCGGAAAGCCATTTGCTCACGAAAAAAGGCACGCCAACCATGGGCGGTTTCCTGATTCTGATGGGCATTTCAGTTGGCACACTTCTTTGGGCGGATCTGTCCAACGAATATATCTGGATCGTGCTCTTCGTGACGGTCGGCTACGGCCTGATCGGCTTCCTGGATGATTTCACGAAAGTCACCAAAGGCCATGCCGGTGGTCTTTCCGGCAAGGCGCGTCTCTTCGCCGAGTTCGTGATTGCGATCGTTGCGGTGGTCTGGGTAGCCCGTTACGCGCCAATCGCTGCAGGCCAGTCTGCACTTGAACGCGAAGCTGCGAACCTGCTGCCGGTGCTGATCCCTGAAAACTTCGAGACATCTCTGACCATTCCGTTCTTCAAGGACGTTCTGATCAATCTGACGATTTACGGCTTTGCGATTTTCGGCGCGTTCGTTGTCGTGGGCGCTGCAAACTCTGTGAACCTGACGGACGGGCTTGATGGCCTTGCCATTGTGCCGGTCATGGTTGCAGGCGGCACATTTGCATTGATTGCTTATATCTGCGGAACGCCGCGCTACGCTGATTATCTCTATCTGATCAACACGCCGGGTACGTCTGAGCTGACTGTACTGTTCGGTGCGCTGTTCGGCTCAGGCCTCGGCTTCCTCTGGTACAACGCACCGCCTGCGAAAGTCTTCATGGGCGATACCGGCTCACTCGCCCTCGGCGGCATGGTCGGCACGGTTGCTGTCTGCACCAAGCACGAGATCGTTCTTGCAATTGTTGGCGGCATTTTCGTCATGGAGGCTCTCTCCGTATTCGTACAGGTGGGCAGCTATAAGCTGACCGGTAAGCGCGTTTTCCGTATGGCGCCGATCCACCACCATTTCGAAAAAGCGGGCTGGGCTGAATCCACCGTCGTGATCCGTTTCTGGATCATATCCGTAGTTCTGGCCCTTATCGGCCTTGCGACACTCAAGCTGAGATAGAGGTCTGATCAGGTGATCCCTATTCGTGAATTCGCAGGACAGTATGTCGCCGTATTCGGTCTGGGCCGCACAGGCCTTGCGACCGTGCGCGCGCTGCAGGCTGGCGGTGCGAAGGTTCACGCGTGGGATGACAATCCGGTTGCGCGCGAGCGGGCGACCGAGCAGGGCTTTGATCTTGTAGATATCAATAAGCGCGACTGGCAGCAGTATTCTGCGCTGGTTCTGTCGCCGGGAATTCCATACCGCTATCCGGAACCGCACCGTCTGGTTCAGATGGCCAGAATGGTTGGCGTTGAAGTCATCGGAGACATGGAGCTGTTTGCCCGCGCGGTGAACGCCATGCCGGAACACTCACGGCCGAAGATTATCGGCGTCACCGGAACGAATGGTAAGTCCACCACGACCTCTCTCATTGGTCATGTGCTCAAGAAGGCAGGCAAGGACGTACGCGTTGGCGGCAATATCGGGATTGGCGTTCTGGACATGGCGCCGCTTCATGCCAATGCCGTCTATGTGCTTGAGCTATCATCCTATCAGCTTGATCTGTGTGAAAGCTTGAAATGCGATGTCGCAGTGCTGCTCAATGTGACGCCGGACCATTTGGAACGTCATGGCGGCATGCAGGGCTATATCAACGCCAAGACCCGCATCTTCGATAACCAGTCAGAAAAAGATCTCGCAGTCATCGGTATGGACACCATGCCGACGCAGATCCTGATGGCTAAAATGGCGGCCAAGCGTCACCAGCGCTGCGTGGGCGTCTCTTCCGCCTATGCGCTTGGTCGAGGTGTAAGCGCTGTTCACGGTCGTCTGTTTGATAGCCAGAGTGGCCGCGCCATGATGATTGGTGACCTCAGCAAGATCCAAACTCTGCCGGGCGCGCACAACCATCAGAATGCTGCCGCAGCGTATGCAGCCTGCCGTGGTGTCGGCGTGGATGCGACCGTGATCATGGAGGCGATGGCGACCTTTCCGGGCCTCGCGCACCGTCAGGAAGTTGTCGGTAAGGTTGGCGGTGTAACGTTCGTGAATGATTCAAAGGCGACGAATGGTCAGGCGGCTGTTCAGGCGCTGAAAAGCTACCCGAAAGTCTACTGGATTGGTGGCGGTGTGGCCAAATCTGATGGCCTCGCAGATGTCCGCCCGTTTTATGGCCACATCACGAAAGCTTATCTGATCGGTGAAGCACAGAAGCAATTCTCCCGCGAGTTGGGCAATGACGTTCCGCACATGAATTGCGGCACACTCAAGCGCGCTGTTGCGGAAGCCATGCATGACGCAGCGAACTCAGGTGATGAAGATCCTATCGTTCTTCTGTCGCCAGCCTGTGCGAGCTTTGACCAGTTCAAGGATTTCGAGGCGCGCGGCGACGAGTTCAAAGAGCTCGTACATGGCCTGATGAGCGATACTGAAAGACTTCGGGCAACGGTATGACGACACTCGCACGTTCTGACACATCCATGTTGGCAGAATGGTGGCGCACGGTGGATCACGGCATCATCATTGGCGCCATGGTTCTGCTTGCTTGCGGTATGCTGTTGTCACTGGCTGCAGGGCCGACAGCCGCAGAGCGTATCGGTTACAACAACACCTTCCATTTTGTATTCCGTCACGCCGGGTTCGTCGTTGGCGCAATTATCATCATGCTGGCCACGTCCATGCTGACTGAGAGCTGGGCGCGTCGTCTCGCCCTGCTGATATTCATCGGTGCGTTTCTTCTGATGGCCGTGCTTCTGGTGATCGGGCACGAAGTAAAAGGCAGTCAGCGCTGGATCAGTCTGGGTGGCTTTTCGATACAGCCTTCGGAGTTTGTAAAGCCTGCGCTGATCGTGCTGGCCTCATGGTTGCTGGCGCAGCGCCAGCGCCTGAAGACTGTGCCTTGGGAAGTTCTAACCTTCTTCCTGTTTGCGCCGACTGTTGGTCTGCTGCTTCTTCAGCCTGATGTGGGACAAACGGCGCTGCTGACGGCGGCTTTCCTGATAGCGTTCTTTGTGTCCGGCCTGCCTCTCATCTGGGCAGCGGCCTTCGGTGTGGGCGGCGTGCTGACAGGGCTCGGGCTCTATTTTTCGTTCGAACACGTACGCTACCGTATTCAGAGTTTCCTCAATCCGAATGAGGCGAGCTATCAGCTGGATCAGGCGCATGAAGCGATTGCGCGAGGCGGTCTTCTGGGCGTTGGCCCGGGCGAGGGGCGTATCAAGGAAGACCTTCCTGACCCTCATACCGATTTCATCTACTCGGTCGCAGGCGAGGAGTTCGGCTATATCGCCTGTCTTGGCTTGCTCATCATTTTCGCAGTCATCGCGCTTCGCGGCGTGATGGCAGCATCCCGCAGGGCTGATCCATATCCGCGTGCCGCAGGCACGGCGCTCTTCTTCATGTTCGGCCTGCAAGCTGTCATCAATGTGGGCGTGAATGTCGGTATGCTGCCAACCAAGGGAATGACGCTGCCATTTATCAGCTATGGTGGGTCCTCGATGATAGGCACGGCGCTCACACTTGGCCTCGGCCTTGCTTTGACCCGTAAAAGGGCTGAATTTCACCCCGGAATTAAGTAATCGTTTCGGCCTGAGACACGGCTGAAGGAGTATCTCATGTCAAATGCGCCACTCGTTGTGATTGGAGCCGGAGGCACTGGTGGCCATATGTTTCCGGCATCGGCCTTTGCTGCGGAAATGAAACAGCGTGGCTGGCGCGTGGGGCTTATGACCGATGAGCGTGGTCAGCGCTATACGGGCGGTTTTCCGGCTGACTGGATCATTAATGTGAAGGCGGCGACTTTCGCCAGCAAACGACCGGACAAACTGATTGCCTCCGGCCTTAAAATTCTCGCCGGCATCAAAGAGGCGCAAGCCAAACTCAAAACCGAGCAGGCAAGCCTCGTGGCAGGTTTTGGTGGCTATCCGGCCTTTCCGGCTCTCGCAGCGGCCAGCCGCGAAGGTGTTCCGATCATCATCCACGAACAGAATGCTGTGCTTGGGCGTGTGAACCGTGTCTTCGCGAAAACGGCTAAAGTCGTCGCCTGCGGGTTTGACCGGCTGGATCGTCTGCCGAAGGCCGCAGAGAAGAATAAGCGCGTTGTCGGTAACCCGGTTCGTGGGCCGATCCTCGCCGTACGTGACGAGCCATATCCTGAAGCGGGCAGCGATGCGCCGCTCCAGCTTCTCGTCATTGGGGGAAGTCAGGGCGCGCGGCTGTTCGGCGAGGTTATTCCTGCTGCCGTGTGTGCGTTGCCAGAGGATATTCGCAGCCGGTTGAAGATCGTTCAGCAGGTGCGTGAAGAGCAGATTGAGGCCGTGCGCGCGCTCTACGCCGAAGCGGGCGTAAATAGCGAGCTGGCGCCGTTCTTCTCCAATATGCCGGAACTGTTGAGCGGATCGCACATGGTGATGTCGCGTTCTGGCGCCTCAAGCGTGACCGAGCTTGCAGTAGTAGGCCGCCCGAGCCTGCTCATCCCTCTGGCGATTGCCATGGATGATCACCAGACCGGCAATGCGGAAACGCTCCGTGATGCAGGCGGAGCCGATGTGCTGTCGGAAGTTGAGTTCACGCCGGAGCGGGTCACAGCCCTGCTTACAAAGCGTCTGAGAGACGGGGCAGGGCTTGTTGCCCGCGCGGAGGCCGCGAAGTCTGTAGGCCGCTTTAATGCGTCCAGTGATCTGGCTGATCTCGCTGAAGCGGTGGTCGGTAAAGCCTAGTAGGTATCTGATCCGTCGAGGCGGAAGGTCGCCCACGGTGTAGACCGTGTGAAGATCAGCGTCTCGTTCAGGCCATGCAGGCGGACATGCACAATGTTCGTCTGGTCTTGATGCACATCCATCAACTCATTGGAACGCATGACATACAGGCCGTCTGCCGGCATTTCCGGCGTGGTCTGATAGATCCAGACAAAGCCGTCTTCAATCTCGCCGCCGACCAGTTCGAGCGGCAGAGCCTGGCCATTGTGTGAAATGGAAAAGCGGCTCTCGACATATTCGCCAAACAGAGCCTGCGCGCGCGGGTCTGTCATGATGGAGAGCGATGTGTCTCCGTGCACGCGGTGCAGCGTGCTCTCAGAATCATGGATGCGGTAGCGGTGAATGATTTCAACGCGGTTGGCATTCTCGTTGTAGCTGATCTCTGTCTCGGCTTCCTTGCGCGGATGCGCGTCAGCAGACATGGCCGATGTAAAAGCAATCATGAGACAAGCAAGCGCGGTGAAGGCAATGCGCATGAAAGCAGTCATTTGATCAGAGCGAGCGTTGGCCTGAGCGGGCTGTGAAGTCTTCAAGGAAACGGTTTTCATTCGCTGCATGTGGTGCACCAAACGTCACTCCGTCAAGATTGATTTCGCAGCGAAACCGCGCTTCACCCATTCGTGCTTCCTGGTTGAAGAAGGCATTGGTGAGCCACAGCTTGTCTTCAAAGATACAGCCTTCAAATGAGGCCGGGCCCTCAAAGCGTGATTTCTGAAAGCTAACCACGTCTTCGAAGACGCAGGATGAGAAATCAGCGCCTTCACTGAAGCGCGATGCGTTAAAGCTGACATTGCTCTCAAAGCGCGCATACGCCGCTGTCACGTTTTCCATAAAGCGGCAGCCAGTGGCCCAAATTTCATTTTGCGCCAGAAGTTCGGACAGGTCTGTTGTACGAGCGATGACGGAGTTGCGCATTTCCAGACGGCCATCAATCTGTGAGCCACGCAAACGCAGGCCACCATAGACTTTCATCTGATCGAGCCAGACGCCATCTTCGGCGATATAGGCGTTACGCATGTTGAAATCGCCGAACACTTCGCAGGCGCTGAAATAGCCGCCCGCGATCAGGCTGATATCGTCTGCGTGTACACTTCCGGGAAACAGGCAGCCGGCAAGATCGAGGCGCTCGTCGAAGGTATGGCGTTCCCAGTTTGTGGTGCAGGCAAAATCGATGAGTTCATTGCCCTGATTTTCAAAGCGCAGCTGCATCATTCGGGTCGCCCAGCGGTTCCAGAACTCGCTGCCATATTCGGCGCGTTCAATGCTGGCGCGGCGACGGCGTGACGCCATTATCGTCCGATCGAATGAAGACAATTCTCCGGCATTGAGGAATTCCTCAATCCAGGGGCAAAGATCTGCCAAATCTTGATGCCAGAGTGTGGTTGTCGACACGATTCAATCTCCAAGTGTTAAAATTTTTAACACATTGAAAAGAAGCGAGTCATCCATAGCTTATGGTAAACGAGGGATTAAAACGAGTTTTGCACTATTTTCCGCGCACGGCGTGCTTTCTGAGCACACTAAGTGCGTCACGAAGATCCGTGCCCGGCATAAGAACGAGTTCTTGCGGTGATGCTGCGTCACTGTCGTTTGCAACAGGCGCTTTGTGCTTGTTTCGCGCCTGAACCTGCCTTTGAGACATGTGTCTTCTCCTTCGCGAAGAAGGTCGCGCTGGCCGGTTAAAGAAGACCTAAATGTACCAGAAACAAAAACGCCGGACACATGGCCCGGCGTTTTCCTGATGATTTGAGAAGCGCTTATTCAGCTGTTGCTGCTTCGGCTTCTGTGTCTTCGCCTTCTTCCTCGTCGTCAGTATCAAGCTCGGTTGTGATGTCGTGCATGATGTCGCGACGCTCGAAGTTGAAGCCACGGCTCGGGCTGTAAGCTTCGATGCGGGATGGCATGATCTGGCGCGGGAAGCTGTTGTTTGTGATGTCAGCATCAGCAGTTTCCCACTGAGGGTCGACAGTCACCTGAACCAGTTCCTGACCACGGTCGAAGACCAGCAGCTTGCGTACGTTGTGTACGTTGCGACGCCAGATTTCAGCCGGGATGTACATGCGCTCTTCTGTGCCGTCAGCAAACTCGAGACCGAGAATGATTGGCATAACGAGGCCACCTACGTTGGAGAATTCGAGAACATAGTAGTTCTTGTCTTCTTCAACAGCGCGTTCGAACGCTGTGCGCTCCCAGTCCTCAAGGCCTTCAAGCCATGAATTGTACTGGTTACGCTCACGGTTTGTGACCGTGTAGATGGAGTTGTCGTCGTAGAAGTCACGAACGTCAGGGAAGCGGTCAACCCAGAGCTCCAGGCCTTCTTCTTCGTTCAGCTGAACACCGATTGGCGTTGGCTTGTCCGCATTTTCCTGTTCGCGACGTGCGAAGTCGATGTCAGGATTTTCTGTGTCGATGCGGAGCTGGTAGACCATGTCGAGAGAGATATCGACGTGGTCGGTCGTGTAGAACCAACCGCGCCAGAACCAGTCGAGGTCAACGCCGGACGCTTCTTCCATAGTGCGGAAGAAATCGGACGGTGTCGGACGACGGAACTGCCAGCGACGTGCATATTCACGGAACGCGAAGTCGAACAGCTCACGGCCAAGGATGGTGTCACGCAGGATGTGAAGCGCTGCAGACGGCTTGCCGTAAGAGTTAGCACCAAGGTTCAGAATGGAGTCTGACTGCGTCATGATCGGCACCTGATTAGATGACGTCATATAGCTTGTCAGATCGCGCGGCAGAGAGCGGTTCCACTCCATGCTTGGATCCCACTCATAGCCCGCGACGCTGTCGAGGAAAGAGTTCAGACCTTCGTCCATCCATGTCCACTGGCGCTCGTCGGAGTTGACGACCATTGGGAAGTAGATGTGACCCACTTCGTGGATCACAACGCCGATCAGGAATTCCTTCTCTGCGCGTGTCCAGGTGCGTGTGCCATCATCCTGCAGCGTTGTGCGTGGCCCGTTGAATGTGATCATCGGGTATTCCATGCCGCCAACAGGACCGTTTACGGACTGTGCTGTCGGGTATGGATAGTCGAACGACATGCGGGAATAGACATCCATTGTGTGGATGACAGAAGCTGTAGAGTAAAGCTCCCAGAGCTCGCCGCCTTCTTTCGGGTAGAAAGACATCGCCATGACAACGTCATGCTCTGCGCCCGGCTGCGGGTGGCCTTGCGCATCCCATGCGAATTTACGCGAAGATGCCCATGCGAAGTCACGTACATTTTCAGCGCTGAAGCGCCATGTGACGTTACCTGTCGGATTTGAGCTCTCGTTTGCGAGCGCTTCTTCAGGCGTCACAACGAACATCGGACGTTCAGCCGTACGGGCTTCACGCAGACGCTCACGTTGAACAGGTGTCAGAACCTGGTTCGGGTTCTGCAGTTCGCCTGTCGCGGACACGATGTGGTCGTTAGGAACTGTGATGGCGACGTCATAGTCACCGAATTCCAGTGTGAACTCGCCGCGGCCAAGGAATTCCTTGTTGTGCCAGCCTTCGAAGTCCGAATAGGCGACCATGCGCGGGAACCACTGCGCGATCAGGAAGATGTCATTGCCACCTTCGCGCTCGTCGTCTGGGAAGTGCTCATAGCCTGAACGTGCGGACACGGCGTCTTCTTCAACAATGTTGAATGCGAAGTCGATTTCAAATGCTGTGGACTGATCCGGACGCAGAGCGCGCGGCAGGTCGATACGCATCAGCGTGCCAACGATTGTGTATGGCAGCGCGTTGCCGCGTGCGTCGGTTACAGAATTGATCTGATAGCCGTACTCGTTATCAGCCATTGCCTGCTGACGACGCAGCTCGCCCATTGAAAGGCGTGTCGGATCGTCCAGTCCACCTGCGGATACAGCTGGTCCACGGCGGCCTGCGCCACCGAAATCCTGCGCAACGTTCGCAATCGAGTCAGAACGGAAAATGTTCTGATCGAGCTGAAGCCAGAGGAAGTTCAGCGTGTCCGGGGAGTTGTTGTAATATGTGACGGTCTGGGTCGCGGTGAGGCGGCGTGCCTCTTCGTCCAGAACCACGTCAATGTCATAATCGGCTTCCTGCTGCCAGTATTGGTGGCCCGGAGCACCGGAAGCGTTGCGATAGACGTTTGGAGTTGGAAGAACTTCGTCGAGCTGACGGAAGCGGTCTTCAAAGTTACCGACGGTTTGCTGGATGCCCTGTCCAGCTGCCGTCCCCGTTATGAGGAGAGACGCCACCACAGCGCCGAAAGTTCTGATCATATTTTTCCCAATCCTTGGAATATCGCCCCCGATATTCCGCTTCTAACCCACAGTGCGCATCTTCATGCCACGCCGGGGGAAAACTGCAATGATATGTCACCGGGGCGTGAAGACAATGAACAATATTTAATCTTCTCACCTGTTCTGGGGATTGGGTGCGTATCGAGCATGAGTAGAGTGGCCAAAGGAATTCAAGCACTTCCGGGAGCTGACTGATGTCATTCTTGATCCGAACCCTGACAATCGCTGCAACAACTGCAATTGCTCAATTTAGCGGCGTTGCTGCAGCCCAGCCGGCGCCCGAATCCTATTTTGACTATGCGCTGTCCTCCTTTGAAAATGGCCAGACGACCGAAGCGCTCAATGCGCTAAAGACAGGCTGCATACAGGGAACAGAAAGCGGGTATCAGCTTATGTGTGATGCGGTGCTCGACTATTATGAGAACGGCACAACCGGTTTTCGTGTTGAGCCGGACAGTGCCGCACATGACGGTGAACCTGAAGCCTTCCGCCGGCATGCGACAGATATTTGCCAAAGCGGTTATAGCAATGCGTGTAGCCGTCTGGCCCGCGCAGCACCGGGGTCGGCGACTAACATGACAACTGCCGCAGACGCGTATTACACGGCTTGTGAAAACGGGGACGCCGACGCGTGCGCCTTAAACGGGTATAACTGGATGGACGGTTCGTATGGCGCGGTAAACCTTCAGCGGGCACGTCAGGCCTTTGTCATGGGCTGCGACCTTGTTGATGCCTTGTCCTGCCGCCAGCTCGCCGACCTGATGATCACCAATCGCGGCGGATCGGTGAACCCCGAAATCGCGATGCTCGCAAATGATTTGTCGTGTCCCGAAGACCTCGGGTCGGCCGATGCGACTTACTGCCTGGATGCAGCCGGATTTGCAGCGACGCATGGCGCTGGCGATGTGCAGAGCGTGCGCACGATCATGCGGTATCTGTCGAACGCTTGTGACCTGAGAAGCGCTGAAGGATGCCTGCAATTTTCCCGCGTGGCAGAAGCATATGTAGCGGACAACCTTCCAGCTGGCTCAGATCTCGCAAGAGATATGCTGGAGCTTGCAGCCGTCAGCCGCCGCCTCGCTTGTAGCTATGGGAATGGGCAAGCCTGTAAGTGATTTAAACTCCGCCATTTCGGAATCGTGAAAGCTGGTCTATCAAGCCAAATTCTGAACACATCTGTCTGATTGGCTTGGCTTTCTATGCGTAACCCATCTCCTTTTGAACTCGGCCCTGTGCATTTTGTCGGTATTGGCGGCATTGGCATGTCGGGCATCGCAGAAGTCATGCTGAACCTCGGATATGAGGTGCAGGGCTCGGACATTCGCTCAAACGCCAATGTTGAACGCCTCAGCGCGCTAGGTGCGACTGTGCATATCGGCCATAAGCCGGAAAATGTGCGCGGGGCAGGGGCGGTCGTCATTTCTACCGCCATCAAGTCCGGCAATCCGGAAGTCGATACCGCTCGCGCCATGGCCATCCCCGTTGTGCGCCGCGCAGACATGCTGGCTGAGCTCATCCGCCTGAAATGGACGGTCGCGATTGCGGGCACGCACGGCAAAACGACAACGACCTCAATGGTTTCGGCACTTTTGGACGGTGCGGGCATCGACCCGACCGTGATCAATGGCGGCGTGATCAATGCGTATGGCTCCAATGCCAAGCTCGGCGCGGGCGACTGGATGGTCGTCGAGGCGGACGAAAGCGACGGTACCTTCACCAAGCTGCGCTCCACCATTGCTATCGTCACCAATATCGACCCGGAGCACATGGACCATTATGGCGACATGGATAAGCTCCGCGCGGCCTTTGATACCTTCGTTGAGAATATCCCGTTTTACGGCTTTGCGGTTCTCTGCACCGATCACCCTGAAGTCCAGTCGCTGGCTGCGCGCGTCTCAGACCGTCGCCGCATTACATATGGCTTCAACCCGCAGGCAGACATCCGCGCACTGAACCTTCGCACAGATGCTGACGGCGTTCATTTCGATCTGGCGATCCGCTCGCGTATCGGGAATGCGCATACGATTTCAGACATGCTTCTGCCAATGGCTGGCCGCCACAACGTTCTGAATGCGCTTGCGGCGATTGCCGTCGCGCTGGAGCTGGGCGCTGAAGCCGATGGCATCCGCTCGTCTCTTTCCCGTTTCGGCGGTGTGAAGCGTCGCTTCACCAAGGTGGGCGAGTGGAATGGTGTGACCATCATTGATGATTACGGCCACCATCCGGTCGAGATTGAAGCTGTCCTGAGAGCGGCGCGCGACATGCAGGGCGATAAGCGCGTCATCGCTGTGGCCCAGCCTCACCGTTACTCGCGTCTCAAAACGCATTTTGAAGAGTTCAGTACATGCTTCAACGAGGCGGACTCTGTGGTGATCACGCCGGTCTACCCAGCGGGCGAAAGCCCGATTGAAGGAATCGACCATGAGGCGCTTTCCAAAAGCCTTCTCGTGCACGGTCACCGCCAGACACAGGCGATTGCAGATATTGATGCACTGCCCGCGACGCTGAAAACTATGGTTGAGCCAGGTGACATGATTGTCTGCCTCGGCGCGGGCGATATCACCGCTCACGCTGCCAAGCTCGCTGATAAACTGGAGGCTCTGGACTAGTGGAGCTGAAAGCCGACCAATTCACCGTTCGCGGCAAGCTGATCGAGAACGCGCCGCTTGCGCCTTATACATGGTTCCGCGTTGGCGGACCGGCAGACTTGTTTTTCATTCCGGCTGACGAGGAAGATCTCTCTGATTTCCTGAAACAGTTGCCGGAAGACCTGCCGGTGACGACGCTCGGCGTTGGTTCCAACATCATCATTCGTGATGGCGGCGTTGAAGGCGTGGTGATCCGCCTTGCCGGTGGCTATTGGGGCCAGATCGAGCAGATTAACGCGACGACCCTGTTCGCGCGGTCCGGTTCGCTTGATCTCTCGGTTGCACGGTTTGCGGCGAAATCCGGCATTGCGGGGCTCTCATTCCTGTCCGGTATCCCAGGCTCTATCGGCGGCGCAATGCGCACTAATGCGGGCTGTTATGGCAATGAACTGAAAGACGTTCTCAATCAGGTTGAAGTGATCGACCGCAAAGGTGAGAAACATGTCTTTCAGGGCGAGCTGGTCGACTATGGCTATCCGGCGGTCGGGTTCAGCTATCGCCACACTGACTTTCCAACAGACCTTATTGTCACGGGCGCTCTCCTGAGCGGCGATGATGTTGGCGACCCTGAAACGCTCAAAGCCGAGATTGAGGCACATCAGGCACGCCGTGCAGAGACCCAGCCCATTAAGGATAAGACCTCGGGCTCAACCTTCGCGAATCCGGATCCGCCGGGCACGCCAGGCCAGCGTTCTGCCTGGAAGCTGATTGATGCCGCAGGGTGCCGCGGGCTTCGTGTCGGCGGGGCGCAGGTCTCGGAAAAACACTGCAATTTCTTAATCAATACGGGCGATGCTCGCGCCAGTGATCTCGAAGCGCTGGGCGAACTTGTCCGCGCGCGGGTTCTCGAAACAAGCGGGGTCGAATTGCGCTGGGAAGTCAGGCGTATCGGCCGATATTAAGTTGTGTCATCCCGTGCGCACTGCGGCACAGAGTGACGCTGTGCAGACACGGGACCCGAAACGGTTTCGGTGTCTCAGGTCCCGGAGCAGCAGCGCATCATTTCATGCTGCACAGCATCCGGGATGACAAGAGGAGCGGTCCAAATGTCTTATTCTTCCCCAACTCTCGAATTCTCACTCGATATTCTGAACGGCGCTGAGTTCGACCTGACCAAAACCTACGGCGAGGGCGAGACCGAGCGCTGCGTTGAAACGCCTTGGGCTGCCGAAACGCTCGCCAAAGCGACACGTGTTCTGGATATCGGCCTTGCCATGTCGCATCCTGATTATCTCGGCCTTCTGATGGGCTTCCTTGAAAAAGGTGGTAAGATTGAAGCGGCGGACATTATTCGGCCAGAGCGCGTACAGTCGCGCTACCCTGAAGGTTGGCGTGAACGTATTCTGGAAATCCCTGTCCATATTGGCGATGTGCGCCAGATGGATTTCTCCGCTGACCCGTTTGACGCGATTACCTGTATCTCCACGCTGGAGCATATCGGCTTTGATGCGCCATCAGACCGCGCAGATACCGCATTTGATCGCCCGACAGAGCTTGATGACCTGCCAGACCGTTCTGCTGATGCAGACCGCGACGCACTCGCCGCTTTCCGTAAGGCGCTGAAGCCGGGCGGCCTACTTTGCCTGACAGTTCCTGGCGGCGTTGGTGCGACCCGCAAGATCAAGGATTCTACTGGTCGCTGGGCAGCTTATCTCGAGTACGGGCCGGAAACCTGGTCCGCGCTCACATCGCTACCGGGCTTTGAACTTGTCTCTCAGGTTGGCGTCGCTGAAGGTCCTGAAGGCTGGCAAAAATGCGAATCGTTCGAGGATGTCTATCAGGCGACGGTCGGCGATAACGGCCTGCCACGTGGCTGCTTAATGAGCGTTCTGAAAGCGGTTTAGCTTGCGTTATGGAGCCTCAACATTAGGCTCCATGACATGCACCACGCTTTTTGTATTCTTCTGGGCATTGCGATGATCCCATGCGGCTTGCTGCTCATTGTATCTGCAACGTCCTGGAACGCCTTTGATTCGCCTGCGATCGCTTTTCCGGGTGTGATGGTGCTCTATTTCCCGATGTACCTTTGGTATCGCATGGGGCGCATGAAGAAGGATTATTTCATTCTGAGCGCGTTTGGGCTTTTCACTTTCGCTTTAGCTGCCCCTATCGTCTGGTCTATGTTTGGTGACGTACCTGAAGACGTCGATCATGCCGTCCGGTTTTGCCTGATCGGTTTCATGATCTTCTATTATATTGCATGTCGGACCATTTCTACGGACCAGAATTTTGGTCCTGGCGACCCGCTGTTGAAGACGTTCAATATCAGGATCATGCCGTTTCAAAACCACCCGTGGATTCCACCGGGCGACAGGTTGAACAGGGTCGGCATAGGTCAGTCAAATAACGAGAAAAGAAGTTGGGCCATTTCGATGTGGCCTTTCACGGTCGCGTTTCTCTATTTCGAAATGACGGGCGATAGCGACCGCGTGAAAGAACGTGAGGCATGGCGGCGCGGCGAGGAATAGTCGCCGCGATTAAAACCCCAGGCGCTGTTCAAGACGGTTTGAAAACCAGGTCAGGATTTTGCGCCAGAGTTCGTCTTTCAGAACCTGACCTTCCACATCGAAATCCATGCTTGGGTTATCGTTGATCTCGATCACGACGACGCCATTTCCAGTGTCCTTCAGATCCACGCCATAGAGTCCGTCGCCGATTAATCGTGCTGCTTTCACAGCAACGTCCACAACGTTTTCCGGCACGTCTTCAATCGTGAAGGTTTTGTGCCCACCAGCAGTCATTTTGCCGTCTTTGCCATGCTTGACGATCTGCCAGTGGCCACGCGCCATTTCATACTGGCAGGCATAGATTGGCTCGCCACCAAGAACGCCCACGCGCCAGTCATAGGTTGTTGGCACAAAGGATTGCGCGATCACGAGGGCGGTGTCCTCGAACATTTTCTTAGCGCCAGCTTTCAACTCATCCAGCGTTTTGGCTTTCACCATATTCGCGCCGAATGAACCGTCCGGCGTTTTCAGAATAACAGGCGAGCCGAGCCGCGCCATGACGCCTGCAAGGTCTGTCTTTTCGTCCAGAATTTCAGTCGGCGGAATAGGCAGGTCGGCATTCTCGAGGATTTCCTTCAGATACACCTTGTTGGTGCAACGGATCATGCTGGTGGTATCGTCGATAACGGGCATGCCTTCCTGCTCGGCGCGGCGGGCGAACCGATAGGTGTAGTTGTCGATGCTCGTTGTCGCGCGAATGAACAGGGCGTCGAATTCGGACAGGCTCGGCAGATCGGTCGGATCAATAATCTCGACTTCAATCCCCATCTTGTCGGCAACGCTGGCAAACCGCTTCATGGACGCGTGTGAAGATGGCGGTGTCTTTTCCTTGTCGTCCATCAAAATGGCGAGCGACCATTTCGCCGGCGTGCGGGATTTCTCTGCTTTGATACGGCCAGAGGTATAAGCCTCCATCGCCTTCAGGAAGAAAGCGCGGCGCTCATCCTTCAGCTTGTGCGGTGGCACAGGCCGGATGCGCGCAATTTGGAACGGGGCTTTCTTCTCGAATTCGATCTCAAGCGCAGGTGAGCGAAACCAGTCAGAGACTTCACGGGCAAGGCGCTCATAGGCTTTGTCCGGTGTGTGGGAGAAGGCGATGAACAGCGTCTCAACCGGCTCGGCGCCTTTTGAGCGCGCTTCCTGCAGACGGGCATTCAGCTCCGGTAAGGCGTGTGCGTAAAGGCTTTTCTGCGACAACTCTTTCATGGTGAGAATGGTCGGGCTGACACGGTGCCCACGCGCCTCGGCCAACAAGGACGCGTAATAGCCCTCTGACTGATAGCCATAAGAGCGTGCAAGGTTCAGCACATACGGGCGCCGCGCCGTGAAGAGTTTCGGATTGGTCAGATAGTCTGAAATCCGCATGACTTTATGCGGGGTTTCAGCCTGTCCGATATCGCTGAGGGACTCAACGAGGATGAGCCAGTCACTCATGCTTTCTGTTCCTGTCTGGAGGTCAGAAAGCGTTCCATGCGAACGGCGTCCTCACCATCTCCATAATAAGCGACCTTGCGGTCGAACGGGACAAATCCTGCGCGTGAATAAAGCGCGATGGCGGACTCGTTTGACGCGCGGACTTCAAGGCGTACGCGGTCGCAGTCGCGTTCGCTCGCCGCGTCGATCACAGCGTCGATGAGGGCGCGGCCAATGCCCGTGCCCATGGCCGTCTGATGGACCGCGATAGAGTAAAGGCGCGCGGCGCTCTGGCCCTCACGATAAAGCACGATGGCGGCGCCCAGAACGGTGCGCCGCTGGGCTACGATACAGTCGCAGCTATCGCTTCGCAGCATGCGTAGAAGGCTTTGTCGTGAGATACGGTCAGCGACCGGAAAGCGCGTTTCGAGATCAAGAATGGCGCTTGCGTCTGCCGCAGTTGCGCGGCGAATAAGGGTCGGGATCAACTAAGTCTGAGTCCAACAAAATGAGGTCGCTTCAATTACTCTTTTTCGTGGGGTCTGTCATTCAGATTCAGCGGTCTGAGATCCCAAGCGCGGACAAAAGTTTTTGTTCTTTTTCTTCGGGGGCGAGCCTGTTCCAAATGGTGTGTGTCGCTATGGGCAGATCGATCATTCTTACCGGCGGTGCATCATCTCGTGTCCAAAGCTCAGAGACGCATTCGCAGGTCGGGCAATAGGGATCGCCTACTATCTTATAAGGCTTTCCATCCGGAGACGTGTCGCAGCAGACCCAGCCAGCAATGGCCTGAAACAGAGCGGCGCTCTCCCGTGATTTGTGTTTCAGCTTGGGTAGAGCTTCATGAAGTAGTTCTGAGACCTCGTCGGCCACCTCAATTTGAAGCGTATCTAAAATGGCATATTCGTTTGAACCGGCCCGCAGTAATAGAGCGCCGTAATGGTAAGGATGCATTGCGGGCTCTTCGGCTTCTCCACCGCAGATGTCACAGCGAAATCGATAAACGCCGACCTGCATCTTAACCTCGTCACTGATCATATGTGTTGAGGGCGACCCTAACACGGTTTATCGATGAGCTTATGAAATATCTCTTTTCCGCTTTTTTCGCGTTCGCACTGTCGACAACCAGTCTTGCCGCTTCCGCTCAGGATGACTGGGCAAATCCGGACCCTGAAATTGATGCACTCGTCGAGGCCTGCATGGAGCAGGAAGGCGTGGACTTTCTGCCGGATACAGATGTCATTTGTTACAACTCTGCGATCTTTCCGGAAGAGTTTCTGAAGCTGAACGATCTTGGTCCTGCCAGCCGGGTTGTCATCACCAGCCCGGGCGGCAATGTCGTCACTGCGCGCGGCATGAGCACCATTCTGGATAATCGCGGCGAGCCTGCCATCATTGCAGGGCCGTGCATGTCAGCCTGCGCGATGGTCATCCTGCCGGGCCTTGATGAGGTCTATATCCACCGCACAGCACACATCGGCATTCACGGCATTACCATGATCCCGTTCGGTCGCTGGTATGGCTGGCTGGAAGATGATGCAGAGCCGAACCAGTTCGCTATTGTGACTGCACAGATGGGCTATAATTTTGATTTCTCGATGCACTCGTCTGGTACTACGCAAATGCGTGCGCATCTGGAAGGGCAGGGGATTGATGTCGATTATATCGATGTGATGTCAGACCTGATGGAGGCGGATGCCCGCGCCTATACAAGCTGCCGTGTCGATGTGAAGGATTATTGGGGCATTGTCGATGCAGATCATATCCGCACCTATCTGGGCGATCAGGTCACCGGTATGGAGCGGTTTGTGCAGTATTGGTCCGACCCTGTGAACGAGGGCTATCAGCGCTGGGGACAGCCAATCTCAGAGCGCACTTATATCATGCAGCGCAACTTTGAGGCGGCGGACTGCTAGGCGTCTGTCAGTGATTTCGGATTGAAGAATTCGGAGAGTTCAAAGTTATAGACGTTGAACGGGTCGTCTTCTTTAGCAGTGAAGACTGCCACTGAGGCTGTCGGGAATTTGACGCGTAGCTGCTGGGCGGCGCCAGAGTTTTTGAACCCGCCAAATTCTGTCAGGCGTAGCGCCAGATCGTGAATGCCCGGGTTATGGCCGACCACCGCCACACAGGCGTGATCGGGAATGCTTTCCAGGCAGGACGCGATGTCTTCCGGCTCTGCCAGATAGAGCATGTCGTTGAATGTGTGCGGCAGGTTGCCGAACACTTTCTGGATTTCTGCAAACGTCTCGCGCGTGCGGCGCGCGGTGGACACCAGCACATAATCCGGCGTCAGGCCCATGGATTTCAGCTGGATGCTGATCGCCTGAGCATCTTCATGACCACGTTCCGTCAGCTTGCGAGATTCATCCGTACCGGTCTCGGCATAGGGCTCGGTTTTGGCATGTCGGATGAGTATCAGCTTCTGCATGGACGGTGTTTTAATCTGTATTTTCTGAATTTGGAAACCGAATTCGTAAAAAGCCCGCCACGGTGATTACGAGGCGGGCATACGATCAAATGTATTCTTCAGGCTGAAAAATCAATCAGCATGCAGTGTATTTATGTCGGAAAATCAGGCGCGTGCGTTGACGGCGATGCCTGACGCACGGGTTTTACCGGACGTTTTACCGTGTGCGCCATAGCCTTGAGGGCCATTTGTTTCAGCAGCAACTTCACGTGCAATATTCTCGACCAGCCCCTCTGTGATTTCGCGCATGGCGGTCAGTGCCTTGTTGTGTTCAGCCAGAATGGACTGGAATGTGCGCACCCGCTCGAACAGGATTTTACGAAGGTTTGCATTCGCGGCGACGAGCGCGTCCGGCGTACGCGCAAGATCGGTCATTTCGAGACGATATGTGTGCGCCAGCTGTTCTTTCTCGTTCCAGTCCGTAGAGGAGGCATCCAGCTTGCGCGCTTTGAGCGCTGCAATCTCTGCGGTCATCAGCTCGCTCAGCCGTTCGGTGACAGAGATAAGCTGTTCGATACGGTCATTAATGTCGTGTGCAGCAATGGTCATCTGAGTTCTCCCTAGTCAGTCAGACCCTGCATGCGCAGGATTTCCGAATAGACCTGATCAGCAAGGCCGATTCCGCCCTGAGCCGCCATTTCATTGGCATATTGTTCGACCAGCATAGGCCGGAACGCGCGTTCCGCTTCGCCGCCGCCTGTCAGGCCGTCCGTCTCCAGCGCTTCAAACATGGGCGCGAGCATTTGCGAGATGAACATGGCTTCGAATTCTTCAGCGATTTCACGCGCAGCTTCGCGTGTCTGAACATTGGCGACATTCGGCATGTTGCGCGGTGTGGTGGCTGCGATGGTTTCGAGTTCGTTCATGGCTACATTACCTCGATATCGGCCTGAAGCGCTCCGGACGCTTTCAAGGCTTGCAGGATAGAGATCATGTCACGCGGGGTGACGCCGAGTGCATTCAGGCCGTCGACCAGATCGCGCAGCGGAACGCCGCCTTCGAGCATGGCAAGGCCTGTGCCGTCTTCCAGCACCTCAACACCGCTCTGTGGAACGACGGTGGTTTCACCATCGGAGAATGGGGCAGGCTGGCTGACAGCGGGCTGTTCTGAAATCTGGATAGTCAGATTGCCCTGAGCAATCGCGACCGTTGAGACGCGGACATTCTCGCCCATGACAATGACGCCAGAGGCTTCGTCGATCACGATACGGGCTGGCTGGTCCGGTTCAACAACGAGGTTTTCAATCTCGGTGATGAGCGTCGTCATATCCATGCTTGGCGGGCGCACTATGCGCACCGTGCCGGAGTCTTCGGCCGTTGCCAGATCCATGCCCATATAGGCGTTGATCGCGACTGCGATGCGCTGGGACGTTGTAAAGTCCGGATTGCGGAGGGACAAGCGCAGCGTGCTCTGATTGGCAAGGTTGAAGCCGATTTCGCGCTCGATCAGCGCGCCGTTTGGAATACGGCCAATGGTCGGAACGTTACGGATGACCGATGTGCCGCTATCGCCGCTGGCTGCGAAGCCGCCGGCAGCAACAGGGCCCTGACCGACAGCATAGACCTGGCCGTCTGCACCGAGAAGCGGCGTGACGAGCAGAATGCCGCCGGACAAAGAACTTGCATCACCAAGGCTGGACACGCTCACATCCATGCGTGAGCCGTTCGTCGCGAACGGTGGAAGGTTTGCCGTGACCATGACCGCGGCCACGTTTCGTGTATTGAGGTTCTGGTCACGTGTGTTCACGCCGAGACGCTCGAGCATGGCTTCAAGGCTCTGGCGTGTGAACGGAGAGTTCCGCAGAGAGTCGCCCGTGCCGTTCAGGCCGACAACAAGGCCGTAACCGATGAGCTGGTTTTCACGTACGCCCTCAACATCGGTAATATCTTTCAGGCGTGATGCAGCCTCGGCGGACGGCAGAAAAAATGCAGCCATGCCAAGGCAAAACGCTGAAAAACCGGATACAAAAGATTGGCGCATACTCGAAACCCCATTGGATTTGAGTAAAATTTATCAGTGCCACCCGAAGAAACGGTTAACGCCTCTTTCACCAAAGCGTATGCATAACTGTTTCTTAACGAACGGAGCAGTGCTGCGTTCGGGCTTCGGAGTTTGTGGTTATGCGTATCGAAAAAACGCGGTCTACACAGGCATCACGCGCGGGCGGAAAATCATCTGCCGGCGGCGATGGCGCTGCATTTTCTCAGGCTCTTGGTGGTTCAACATCCGCGACACCGGTTGGCACAACCGGCGGCACGGTAGGTGTCGGTTCTGTTGCTGCGCTCATGGCGCTACAGGGCGCAGAAGATCCATTAGAGCGTCGTCGCAAGGCCGAAAGACGCGGCCGTCAGCTGCTGGAAGGCCTCGACCGTCTCAAAATAGACCTGTTAGAGGGCGGAAACGCTGGCCCGACACTTGCACGCCTCAAAGATGCGCTCGAATCGGAGCGCGCGCAGAGTGACGATCAGGAGCTGGAATCCATCATTGATCAGATTGAACTGCGGGTAGAAGTAGAACTGGCGAAACTCGAAACTGCACAACGCAGAAGCAATCTCTGATTATTCACAGCTTTTACTTTCTATTCACTAATTGAATCTGAACAACATAAGGGATATAGAGCCTGCGAATAATCTGCCCTGCATCGGGAGTCGAGTATGAGTTCGATTGATCTAGAAGGCTACAAACCAGCTGCTGACGAAGAGTTCATGAACGAACGTCAGATGGCTTACTTCCGGAAAAAACTGGAAGACTGGAAGCAGGATATCATTGACGGGTCGAAGACCACGATTGGTAATCTGCAGGAAGATTCAGCGTCTCTTCCGGACCTCGTGGACCGCGCGTCTGCTGAGAGCGATAAAGCGCTGGAACTTCGTACGCGTGACCGCCAGCGCAAGCTGATCAACAAGATTGATGCTGCGATCCGCCGGATTGATGACGGCACATATGGCTATTGCGAGATGACGGGCGATCCGATCTCTCTTGGCCGTCTGGAAGCGCGTCCGACAGCGACATTGTCTCTGGAAGCTCAGGAAGCTCATGAGCGTAACGAGAAGACACTCCGGGACGACTGATCTTCCGGCCAGAATATAAAAATCAAACGGCCCGCCTTCTTCCAGATGGCGGGCTTTCTTTTGGGGAGAGAGACGCCAGCATGATTAGTTTCGCAGAACTGGTTCGTGAGTTTCAAACGGGCGGCGATAATGGCCTTAGCTTCGATGCGCCGGAAAGCTGGGCTCAGGGGCGTACGCTCTATGGCGGTTTATCTGCAGCGCTATGTCATGTGAGCGCACGCGAAACGCTGGAGATCGACAAGCCTATCAAGTCTGCCGTTGTGGCGTTTGTTGGTCCGTCGTCAGGGCATTTGACGGGCGAGGCGACCCTGATGCGTCAGGGCAAATCCACGATCATGATGGATGCTACTCTGAACGGAGAAAAAGGCATCGGCACGAAGACCCTATTAGTCTATGGCGATGACCGGGCGAGCAAGCTCGACCAGTCCGATCTCACCTCGCCAGACGTGCCTCCGCCGGAGGACTGCGAGCCATTCTGGGGTGATCGCAAGCCGGCCAATTTTGCGCGCAACTTTGAAATCCGCCGCGCAGGTGGCCTCAAGCCAATGGGCGGGGGTGATCGTGGTGATATGCTCGTCTGGGTGCGTCATGCGACGGAGACGGGTGATGATCACACCGCTGCATTGCTGGCGCTAGCTGATGTCATTCCGCCAGCCTGTTTCACCATGATGGAAGAGGGCGCACCGGTCAGCACGGTGACATGGTCTCTTGAGTTTCTGCGCTCTGATATTGAGGTCGGCAATGAGTGGTTTCTGCTGAGCTCGGTCGCCGAGCATACGGCGAACGGCTATTCCAGCCAGGCCATGTATATGTGGGACCGCGAAGGGCGCCCTGTCATCGCTTCGCGCCAGAACGTAACGGTCTTCTATTAGGGAAGGCGGGTCCGGATGTAAGTGCGGCGGTCTCTCAATGGGACCGCCGCTTACACCCAACGCTCGGCGTTGCCCGCCAGCAGGACTAGTTTTACGTTGAGAAAGAAAACAGGCGGTTACCACGAAGTTTTCAAAAGGTTACTTTGAAAGAAAACTTCTTACCGATTCCGTTTACCATAGTAATGAATCGATCGGGTAAATAAAAAGCCCGGCAAGTCTTGCCTGCCGGGCAATTTGTGCCGGATTTAAATTTCCGGCTGGTGTGTTCTGTTTAATATCTACCCTTCGCGGGCAGGTGCCTGCTCTAGAATGGCAGGATGGAATTCGCGACACGCTGGCCAACGCGTGGTCGCTGAACCGAGCTCAGGTCGCCGCGGCCGCCATAAGAAATGCGCGCTTCGGCAATTTGCGTGTGCTGGATTGTGTTCGTAGCGGAAATATCTTCAGGGCGGATGACGCCAGAGATGATGAGTTCACGCACTTCAGAGTTCACGCGCACTTCCTGAGACCCTGCGATCACGAAGTTACCGTTCGGCAGAACATTGGTGATAACCGCTGCGACGGACATCTGGATGTTTTCAGAGCGGTTAACCGTGCCAACGCCCTGAGAGGAGCTTGTCGAACTTGTGCCCAGGCCTGTTCCGAGATTGTCAGTGCCTGGAAGGAAGCGTTCGATAGGTTGTTCAAGGCCAAACAGACCCGTGACGGCTGCATCCTGACTGCCAGTGCGGCTGGTAGACGTCGAATTGTTCAGCGTTGCTGTGTCGGTGATGTCGATGTCCACGGTCAGGATATCGCCCACCAAGCTTGCGCGGTGGTCGTTGAAGAAGCCTGTCGCGCCTGTGCGCCAGAGAGAATTCATGGACGTATCGTCAACGATTGGCGGGGGCGTTGGGGCAGACACCGGCATCGCGCCGACAATCATCTGCGGATTGGTGATCGGCGTCAGCTGCGGCTCTTGAACAGCGTCGCTGACGGTGGCGCAGGCTGCAAGGCTTGCGGCGAGCGCAATCACTGCGAAGGGACGGGAAGCTTTCGGGAACATGACTAGCCTTCCTGTGAAAAGAGTGAGCTGACGCGTGCTTCGCCCGGTCCCCAGGCGATTGCGTCCATTGAACGGTTGGATTGAAGGTTCTGTACGCGGACCGGTTCGCCCTCGGCGGCATCATTGAGTGCGCGCGCGCTGACAACGAGGCGCAGGGCACCGCGCTGATAAACCAGCTGGATCGGATCGCCCTGACGAACGACTGAAATGGGGCGGATATCGCGCATCGCTATCGGCTGACCCGCGCGGATAGTGCGGGTCGCTTCCATGCCATCCAGAACGTGAGCTGCGCGGATGAGCCCTTGAATGCGACGGTTCGGGTTCATCGCCTCATAGCTAATCATGTCGGGCGTGATTTCGTCGCCGCGACGCACATCCGTGATCAGCATCGGGACTTCGTTTTCCGCTGGTTCGTCCTGATAAATGGCTGGTGCTGGCTGGGCTTGTTGCGGCGTAGCTGCAACGGGTTGCGGTGTCGCCACGGCACTTGCAGACCGCGTCACCCACACCATCTCGCCATCTGGCAGATCGATCGGAAATCCAGCCGCAGCTGCCTGCGCTTCAATAAATTCGGATGCGAGCGGAAGGCGCTGGCCGGGCAGGGGCGCCGCCGCAATCTGGCGGTCGCCGGGTGCGCCTGTCACCTCGGAGACATCGGCAAGACGTACCCAGTCGCCCGAAATGACGACGTCTTCGGCGGCGACAGATTGTGTCAGCGCGAGGCCTGTCAGTGCGAGTGAGGCGAAGAGTGTGCGGCTTAGCTTAGTCATGGATCACCTTAGCGGAGCTGGCTTGTGACGCCGAGCATCTCGTCAGCTGTTGTGATGACTTTCGAATTCATTTCGTACGCACGTTGCGCGATGATCAGCGCACTGATCTCGTTCACAGCGTTGACGTTTGATGTCTCAAGGAAGCCCTGAAGGACTGTGCCGAAACCTACGCTGCCCGGCGTTGCGATATTCGCAGGGCCGGAGGACGGGGTTTCAAGGAAGAGGTTGTCGCCAATCGCATCAAGGCCCGCCGGATTGATGAAGCGGGCAAGGTCGATCTGGCCGAGTTCCTGATATTCTACTTCGCCAGCGATACGAACCTGAACCATGCCGACAGCACTGATCGACACGTCGACGGCTTCTTCCGGAATAGCAATGCCCGGAGAGACGACAAAGCCGTCTTCGGTCACGAGCTGGCCGTCCGGGCTGACCGAAAAATTACCTGCGCGGGTGTAAGACTGTGTGCCATCCGGGTTCTGGATGACGAAATAGCCTTCGCCCTGAAGTGCGAGGTCGTAAGCATTTTCAGTCTGCGTCACATTACCCTGACCTGTAATGCGGTAAACGGAGCCGGCTTTCACACCCGTACCGACCTGCACACCGGTTGGTACGATTGTGCCGCCATCTGATGAGGTGACCCCCATCCGCTCGACATTCATATAGAGCAGATCCTGAAATTCGGCGCGCTGGCGTTTGAAGCCAGTCGTATTCATGTTGGCAATGTTGTTCGAAATGACTTCAACATTGAGCTGTTGAGCCTGCATGCCGGTTGCGGCTGTGCTGAGTGCGCGCATCACATCACCTTAAAAATACTTATTACTGAGCAGAGCCCAGCTTGTTGATTGCGGTTTTGCGAAGCTCGTCTGCGTCTTTTACGAGGCGGCTTGCTGAGGTGTAGGCCCGGGAAATTTCGATCATCCGGGTGACTTCAAGAATGGCGTTGACGTTGGATTGCTCCACAACACCCTGCTGCACTTTTGGCAGCTCCACAGCTTCTGCTTGTTGGTCTCCAGGAGACCAGAGGTTATTTCCAACCTTCTCTAACGCACCTGGTGTTTCGAACCCGTAAACACCAAGACGTCCGATTTCGATATTTCCCTGACGGATAATGCCTGTGTCGCTCACGGTTGGCGGGCCGCCTTCCGGATCGAACACCATTTCATTGCCGGCATCATCCAGAACGAGTGCGCCTTCATGCGTTACAAGTCTGGAAAGTTCATCAAGCGCGAACTGTCCGTCGCGCGTATAATAAGTCTCACCACCTACACGGACGGAGAAAAAGGCGTTCGCTTCTTCAATCCCGAAATCGAGCGAATTTCCCGTCGGGCGAAGTGTGCCGGTGGTCATGTCTCGCTGCATCCGGCCAACGGATGTGAAGCGGATATCTTCCGGCGTATCGTTTGCGTGAGACGGGCGCTCGATGATCAGATCGTTAAGAGCGACCTCCGCCTTGAAGCCGGCTGTGTTCATATTCGCAAGATTGTTGGCCACCACGTCCATCCGGCGACGGAGGGATTGTTGGGTGTTAATGCCGACAAGAAGCGTATTATCCATGAAAAATACCAGCCCACTTTGGTTCAGGCCGAAGATAATCCCTTCAAGGTTAACGCTTTCCTGCGATCCGATAACCAAAATGCCAACTGTAATTAGGCCGGTAAAAACTTCCTATCTCCACGCTTCCTTAACCAAGCTGGGTCATTTTTGCCGAGTTGATCAACAAGGACTCTGGAACCATGGCCGACGATATCGAAGGTGAAATGGACGGTGAAACCGACATTGATGGTGTCGGTGAAGGTGGCACAAAAAAGAAGAAGATGTCTGGTAAGACACTGATTCTTTTCATTGTTTTGCCAGCCCTGCTGATTCTTGGCGGTGGCGGCGGTGCTGCTATGATGCTGTTTGGCGGCGGATCTGCAGAGGCTGCAGCATCTGAACCGCCAGCCGATTCTCATGGCGAATCAGATGATCACGGTTCAGACGATGGTCATGGTGAAGGCGGCGACGATCATGGATCGGACGACGGCCATGGTGAATCTACTGTCGGCCATGCAACAGAATCAGATGGCAATGGCGCAGTCATCCAGATCGGCTCGCCGGGTAATCCGTCTTTCTATACGCTCCCAGACCTTATCGTGACCGTGAATGCGGGTGGCGGACGTCGCTCCCAGCTCCTGCTGAAGCTGACGCTCGAAGCAAACGATCCTGCTGTGTTTGATAGCCTGGATGCTTATCTGCCGCGCATTACAGACCAGTTTCAGATGTTCCTGCGTGAGATGCGTATTGACGATCTGAGCGGATCAGCCGGTGACTATCGTATCCGTCGCGAACTTTTGCGCCGCGTAAATATGAGCGTTTATCCTGAAACCATCGATGCCGTGCTCATCGAGGAATTTATTGTTCAATAGGCCTTAGTATGTCTGACGATAAAACAGATGAAGAACTGGCCGCAGAATGGGCTGCGGAACTGGAGGCTGACGAAGCTGCCAATGGTGGCGGCGATGACGATATGGGCGACGACTTTGCCGCCGAATGGGAAGCATCGCTCGCCAACGAAGAAGAAGAAGCGAAAACCAATCTCGCGACTGCTGTCATTGGTAATGGTCAGACCACAGAACGTATTCTCAATCAGGATGAGATCGACAGCCTTCTCGGCTTCTCTCTTGATGATGAAGATGCAGACGACACGTCCGGTATCCGGGCAATCATCAACTCGGCAATGGTCTCCTATGAGCGTCTTCCGATGCTCGAGGTTGTCTTTGACCGTCTCGTCCGTCTTCTCACCACCAGCCTTCGGAACTTCACGTCTGACAACGTCGAGGTCTCTCTCGACGCGATCACATCGATCCGTTTTGGCGACTATCTGAACTCTATTCCGCTTCCGGCGATCCTGTCTGTCTTCCGCGCCAAGCAGCTTGATAACTTCGGCCTGCTCACAGTCGATTCAAACCTGATCTACTCCATCGTGGACGTTCTGCTCGGTGGTCGCCGCGGCACAGTGGCGATGCGTATTGAGGGGCGTCCTTACACGACTATTGAACGCTCGCTCGTGACGCGTCTGGTCGAGGTGATCCTGCAGGATGCGAAACAGGCGTTTGCGCCGCTGACGGAAGTTGATTTCGAACTCGACCGTATTGAGACAAATCCGCGTTTTGCGGCGATTGCGCGCCCTGCGAACGCGGCTATCCTCGTCAAACTGCGTATCGACATGGAAGATCGCGGCGGTCGCGCCGAGCTTCTCATGCCGTATGCGACGCTCGAGCCGATCCGTAAAATGCTTCTCCAGAACTTCATGGGCGAGAAATTCGGCCGTGATAACATCTGGGAAAGCCACCTCGCATCCGAGCTCTGGGCTGCTAAAATCGAAGTTCAGACCGTGCTCGATGAAATGCAGGTGCCGCTGAAGAAAATGCTCGATCTCGAAGTCGGCGATACGATCTTCCTGAACGCAGCGCCAGATTCAAAAGTGCAGCTTAAATGCGGTGACATTCGCCTGACAGATGGACGTGTGGGCCGAATGGGCCACAAAGTTGCTGTACGGGTTGAGAGCCCGATCTCTGATCGAGCCAAAGCGAGCGTGCTGAAAGAACAATGAGCGATTACGGACTCTTCGTAGAAATCGGCCTCGCAGTGCTGCTGCTGTTAACCATCGTTTATTGCTGGCGGTTGGATCAGCGTCTCAACCAGCTGCGTAAAGGCAATGACGGTATGATTGAAGCTGCGCGCGAGCTGGCAGAGACCATCGCGCAGGCTGAAATGGCCGTGCAAGGGCTCCGCAAATCGGCAACCGAAACCGGCAAAGAGCTTCAGTCCCGTATTGACGAAGCACGCACTCTTTCGAATTCACTTCAGCGTGGCACGACACGCAGGGGGTATTGATCATGGCTAAGTCTCAGGTCCGGCTTCTTCCGGTGATTGGCATTTTTGCAGCGTGTGCTTTCGCGATTAAGGCAGTGTCCATCGCGGAAGCTGCGGGCGAAGCGACGGCCAATGCGCAGGCCGCCTCGGCTCAGGCGCAGCAGGCTCAACAAAACGAGTCCATTCCTGCTTCTGAGACGACAGAAACAACTGCCCCGGCTGACAGCGAAACCTGTCCGGCGCCAGATATTCTCGCTGAGCAGGCAGGTCTTTCTCAATATGAAATTCAGGTGCTTCGCTCTCTGTCTGAACGCCGTGAACGCCTTGAGGCACGCGAAGCCACGCTTGATACGCGCGAAATGACAATCTCTGCCGCAGAGGCGCGTCTCGACGACCAGATTGCTGAACTTGAGCGCCTTGAAACCAGCATTGCAGGACTGCTGAATACGCTGGACGAGCAGAATGAAGCGCAGCTTGCCTCTCTCGTGACGATTTATGAAAGCATGCGGTCTGACGATGCGGCACGCATTTTCAATACGCTGGATGACGGGCTAATGCTTGAGCTCGCGCACCGTATGAAGCCTGCACCAATGGCGGCAATCCTCGCTGACATGGAGCAGGACCGCGCGCGCACGCTGACAACGCTTATGGCGACCCGTTCGGAGCCACCTGAGACACTTGCTGATCTGGAGGCGCGTACGAATGCCCCTTAAGGGGTCCTTCCTCTCTACTGCGTCACTCATTTGCTTGGGCGCAGCATCGCTGACCGGCCACTCGGCCTGGGCACAGGGGAGGGCTTTGTCTCTCGATACGGCTCAGCAGGCTGGGTATGCCCGCATTGTCGCAAGCTGGGCGGACGGAGACGAAGATAATCCGGACATTTCTGCGCGTATGGCGGGGCCGGTGCTTATTCTTCGCTTTGATGAACCTGTTGATCTCGATCTGGATGCACTGCGTGAAGAGCTTCCATCTCACATTGCTGTTGCCCGGCTGAGTGAAGATGGACGCGAGGCGCGCATCGCGCTGGCGCGTGAATATCGCGTGCACATGTCTGAATCGATTGATCTCACTTCCATCGATCTTGTGTCTGAAAGCATGACCAGCGATCCGCCGGATGTGGTTTCGCCGCTGGTTGCCGTCTATGAAGCCCGCGCAGAAGAGCGCGCCGCTGCTGCAGAGGCCGCTCGGATCGCTGCGCTTCCGCCGCCGCTCGATGTAACGGTGCGCGGTTCTGAAGGGCTCGATTTCACGACGCTGGCATTTTATTGGCCGCAGCTGGTCGGCTTTGACATGCAGGATACCGACGAAGGCGTTCGCCTCACCTTCGACCGGCGCGCCAACGCAGACCTTTCTCGCACACGTGTGGACCCGCCTCGCGGTCTTCTCGGCATTGAGGCCGAAAATACAGAAGAGACGTGGATCGTAGATCTCGACCTGTCTGAAGGCTTCTGGGCGAATGCGGTTGCGGCTGATGATGCTGTGCTCGTGCGCTTCCGCGAAGGTTCTCCGCCGCCGGAAACACCAGAAGAAGATGTTGTGCTGCCAGAGGCGCTGGCTGCGCTCGCGGCTGAACTGCCACCTGCCAACTATCTCGCGGCGCCAAGCCGCAAGCCATATGAGGAGAGCCCTGTTCTCGCAATGGTTAGTGAGGATGGCGATAGTGTTGAGGCGCCTGTCAGTGAAGAAGCACAGCGCGAAGAGGATATCGCCTCCCAGCTTATGGCTGAAGTGCCTATCACCCCGCCGCGCGTCTGGGCTGAAGCTCTGCCACGATCCGGTGTTGTAGACGTTGATGGCTCTTTGTCGGGCGGCGTCATACAGCTCGAGCTGAATTTCGCCAATCAGGTGCCTGCGGCCGTGTTTCGACGGAACAATGTTTTGTGGCTGGCTTTTCCGGCGAATGGTCATTTCGATCTGAATGGCATCCAGCAGGCTACGGGCGTTCGCGTTGACGAAGTCACGTCGGAAACAGGTATGGCTATCCGGCTATTCCTTTCGCGAGAACGTCTCGTGCGGATCACGTCCAGTGGTCGTACATGGGCCATAGAAGCGGGTGGGCCGGGTGAACTTGCTGCGCGCCGTATCCAGCCGGCGCGGACAGCGCATTCGGGCGGTTCCGGTATTCTGGCTGTCGTACCCGACGCGGGCACGGTGTTTGCACTGGCTGACCCCGAAATCGGTGACCAGCTGGTGTTTGTGCCCGCGTTCAATCCTGCGACCTCTATGGTGCAGGAGCTTTCTTTCGTAGAAGCCGCATTCCCGGAAACACTCCATGGTCTCGTTGTCGTGCCGCGCGCAGACGATCTGAACTTCATTCAACGCGAAGACAACGTTCTTATTGGCCGTGAGGATGGTCTCGCGCTTTCAAGCTGGGGCGTTGATTCCCAGTATACGGGTGGTCAGACGCTGACGCCGGGCTTCCTCGATGTAGCTGCATGGCGTCATGGCGACCTTGGCAGCTTCTGGGAAAACTATTCAGCCTATTCGCGTGCAGCTGCGGCGGCTGATCCGGACGAATGGTCTGGCCAGTCTGCGCTTCTTGAACTCGCGCGTTTCCTTCTTGCCTGGGAACTTGCCGCAGAGGCTTACGGTCCGCTGGAAGTGGCACGGGCAGGCGATGGTCTTCTCGGGCAGGACGCGCAATGGCTGACCATGAAGGGCGCTGCCGATGTCATGACGGGCCGCTATCTTGCGGCTGTAGAAACACTCGATCACTCTCGCACGCGCGGCGATGCTGCGGCCAATGCGTGGCTTGGACTTGCGCTTACCGAACTCGGGGACTGGCGCCGTGCTCGTGAAGCTTTTATCGCGGCTGACCCTATGCTGAATGCGCATTCGTCTGAATGGGCGGGCCGCTTCCACGCGGCTGCCGCACGCGCCATGATACGCATGGGCGACGGCGCGGCGGCTGAACGACACGCTGCAGCGGCCAACCGGAGCGGCGACCCGACAGCAGAAGGCCATGCCCGCCTGACGCTTGGCGAACTGGCTATTGCCGACGAGCGATATGCCGACGCGGCGACAATCTTCGAGCAGCTGATGAACCATCGCAGCCCGAATGTACGTGTGCGCGCTGAGCTTGCTCATATCCAACTGGCGCTTGGGCAGGGGGATATGTCTTATCTCGAAGCGAGTGACCGGCTTGATGCGCTGCGTTTTCGCTGGCGCGGTGATGCGCTGGAGCTGGAAATCGTGGCTGAGCTCGCCAAAGCCTATTTTGAGCTGGGTCAGTATCGTGAAGCGCTCGTGCTCGCACAGAACTTCGCAGAAGACTTCCCTGATCTTCCGGGCTCCCGTGAGCTACGCATCACATTGATGGAGTTCTTTGAAGATCTGTATCTGCGCGGGCAGGCGGATAATCTCGACCCGATTTCATCTCTTGCGCTTTTCTATGAGTTCCGCGATCTGACGCCGATTGGCCCGGATGGCGACCGTATGGTGCGTATGCTGGCGAACCGTCTCGTTGATTTCGACCTGCTTGATCCGGCTACCGAGCTTCTCTCCTATCAGGTTGAGAACCGGAACCTGATCGGTATAGGCCGTGCGCAAATCGCTGCTGATCTGGCGTCTATCTACCTTTTGGATCGCCGTCCGGAGCAGGCTCTGCAGACACTGAATGCGTCACGGGTTCCAGGATTGAGTGACGAATTGCGTATCGAGCGCCGTCTTCTCGAGGCTGCAGCCCATATGGAGTTGCAGCGGTACGGCCACGCAATCGAGCTTCTGGAGCCTCTGGATGACCAGCGCGCGTTGGACCTTCTTGCGGAGGTTCATTGGCGTGCGCGCACATGGGGCGCAGCAGGCAGAGCGCTTCAACGTACGCTTCCGGAGCCGGGGTCTCGTCTGTCTCAGGCACAGATTCAGACAGCTGTTCGCGCGGCTGTCGCGTACCGTCTCGATTCCAATTATGACGGGCTTGCGAGCCTGCGTAGCGAGTATGCCGCGTCCATGGCCGGTACAAACGAGGCTGACACATTCAATCTGCTGACCGGTAGCAATCAGGTCTCTTCGAGTCGCCTGAGCGATACTGTGCGTCAACTCGCGGACACAACGACGGCTGATGCTTTCCTCGCCGGCCTTCGTGAACGCTTTAACGCGGCCGCGGGTGAAGACGCCCTCTGATCGCGGACGTTATAAAGTCGCATTGCCAATCTCACTAAAACCTCTTATCCGAAAAAGTGTGAGAGTTTTGTCTTCCATAGGTGCTGCGCTTAATGCGGCGTTTGCTTTCGCCCTGACGCTCAGTCTGGTCGCTCGGGCGATTGTGCCTGACGGCTATATGCTGGCACAGGACGAGCAGGGCGCGATGACGATGCAAATCTGTACCGCTGGTATGGAGATGCGATACGTCAGCGTCGATCCGGCAACTGGCCTATGGGTAGAAAGCGATGCGGGCGGGCATATTCCGTCTGAACCTCACGATGATGACGGGTCCGAGGTCTGTGAATTCTCGATCCTGACATCTGTAGCTGACGCGCCATCTGACAACGCCATTGCCCTTCCGGTTGCGTTCGGCCTGCCGATGCTTGGGAGCTCAGTCTACATTGCTGCGAGCCATGTAAGACCGGTTCTGCCACCTCTGCCTGCTCGAGGTCCCCCGACACACGTCTGATTTTTCAACCAAATCTAATTGACGTTTTAGAGCGCGCCCGAAGAGGTGCGCCGGGGAAAAATACAAATGAGTACGAAAATGATTTATGGCGTCAGCCTTGCTGCGCTGCTGGCGGCTGCGGGACCTGCGTTCGCTGAGGATGACGCACCTGCGCTTCAGGACGTTGTCGTCGTAACCGGCCAATCGAATTCAACGGAAACCGAAACCCAGATGACGCCGGACTATCTTCCACTGGAAGGGCCGGACATTACCCATTTGCTGGCACGAACGCCGGGTGGTGCGCGTATCGGGAATGGCGCGCTGTCAGGGCAGGTTCAATATCGCGGTCTGTTCGGGGAGCGCCTGAACCTACGCGTGGATGGTCAGCGCTTTTCTTCTGGCGGGCCTGGGCTGATGGACCCTGTTTTCCACTATGCGCCAGCGCCGCTCATCGCGCAGGTGGTGATTGACCGCGGTGTCAGCCCTGTCAGTGCGGGCCCGGGGCTTGCGGGCGGTTCGGATGCCGTCTTTAAACGTGTCGACTTTTCAGACGATGCTGAGCCGACGCTCGGTTATGATTTGTCTTTCAGCACGCGCTCGGTGGACTCCAGCTATGCCGGTGGCGGCGTCATCGGCCTCTCCACAAATAGCTGGCGGGTGAATGTCATCGGCTCGACAGAGCAGGGCGAAGACTTTGACTTCGCGGACGGCACTGTCGGCGGCAGCGAGTATCAGCGCGACGTTTACGGCCTTTCTGCAGGGTATCGCACCGGCGCACACACATTCAGTTTTGATGTGCGTCGCCAGAACACAGGCAAGTCCGGCAACCCGCCATTTCCGATGGACATCCAGTTCTTCGATACGGACTTTGCGCGCGCTGGATATGAGGGCGACTTTGACCGCTTTGATGTGAAGGCCAGCCTCAATTATATCGATGTCGCTCACCTGATGGACAATTACACGCTCCGTCAGGACCCGCCGCCTGACCGTCAGCGATTTACCTATGCTTATGCGACGACAGTCGGTGGTGATCTGTCCGTCAGCTTTGCGCATTCTGGTGGCGTAATGGAGGTCGGTCTTGATGGTGAAACCGTTGAACACGACGTCACCATCTATAACCCGAACAATGCCAACTTCTTTGTCACGCCGATGCCGGACATTGAGGAATCCCGCATTGGTGTCTTTGCCGAATGGACAGGCTTTACGCGCGGTGTGAATGCCCAGTTCGGCCTGCGCGTTGACGATTACTCGACGGAGGCGGGCACAGCTGTAACGGGGCCTGCACTGCCTATGGCGCCGCAAATGCTCGCTAACATGTTCAATATGGCTGATCCGGGGGCGGACGAGACGACGGTCGACGCGGTTGCTCGCTTCTGGACCGAGGAGATTAACTGCTTTACCTGGCGCGGAACGATCGCCCGCAAAAATCAGGTGCCGAACTATGTGCAGCGTTATGGCTGGCTGCCGCTGACAGCGAGTGGCGGTCTTGCGGACGGCAATATCTATGTGGGTGATCTGGACCTTGATCCGGAAACTGCGTGGATTTTCGAAGCAGGCTTCGATTATTTCGGCCAGTCATTCTATGCGCGACCGACACTCTTCCTGCGTGATGTAGAAAACTATATTCAGGGCGTTCCATTCGATGACACCATCGGTGTCGCCGACAGTATGGTCGAGATGGTTGCCGGTATGAGCGGCGACCCGACGCCGTTGCGGTTTGCAAACACTGATGCGCGTCTTTACGGGCTCGATCTTGATTTTGGATACGACTTTGATGGCCCGTGGCGTGTGGATGGCGTCTTCAGCTATGTACGCGGCGAGCGGACGGACATTGATGACAATCTCTATCGTGTGGCGCCGCCTAACCTGACGCTGGCGGCGACCTATGAGCAGGCCGACTGGTCTGCATCGTTTGAAGTGCGCGGCGTCGCTGAACAGTCCGATGTGTCGCTCACAAACAGCGAACAGGAGACCGGCGCCTATGCCATCGCCAATCTCTATGGCGACTGGACCATTCGTGATGGTGTCCATCTGAGCTTCGGTATCGAGAACCTGTTCGACGAAGTCTATCGCGATCATTTGTCCGGTTATAACCGCAACGCGGAATCTGATGTCGCGCTTGGCGAACGCGTGCCGGGGGCAGGGCGTAGCGCGTTTGTTCGTATCGGAATTGTTGGCTGAACTCCGTAACAGCCAGCATAGGCGCGTCTTCGTCCTGTTCCCCAACCTATGCCAGATTGCCCTCAGGACGGGGCGCGCTGAAAACGAAACCCCGCCGGTTATTGGCGGGGTTTCTGCGTTTGTTGAGAGCGTGTTTGGAGGTTAGAGAGTGTCGAGCATCTGCGCGACGAGCGGGTGGCGAACCACATCCTCGGCTTGCAGGCGAACGACGGCGACATCCGACATGGCTTCAAGCTTGTCTGCGGCTTTAGCCAGTCCGGAAATTTCAGGAAGAAGGTCTGATTGGGCAGGGTCACCTGTCACAACCATTGTGGAGTGCCAGCCCAGACGGGTAAGCAGCATTTTTAGCTGTGTGTAGGTGCAGTTCTGCGCTTCATCGACGACAACGAAGGCATTGTTGAGCGTCCGTCCGCGCATGAAGCCGATAGGCGCGATCTCGATCACGCCTTCAGCCAGCATGTCTTTCAGCTGTTTCGGTGAAAGACGATCTGACAGGGCGTCATAAAGAGGGCGCAGGTATGGCGCGAGCTTGTCTTCCATTGCGCCTGGCAGGAAGCCAATCTGTTCGCCGGCTTCGACAGCAGGTCGGGCAAGGACGATCCGGCCCACTTCGCCTTTCTGAAGGGCCTCAACGGCTTTGGTGATCGCCAGATAGGTTTTGCCCGTACCGGCAGGGCCAAGCGCGCAGATGAGATTATGGCTATCTATGGCTTTCATCAGCTCGGCCTGACCCTCAGACCTCGGTTTCACATTCTTCGTATACCGCTGCTCCCGCTGCGGCTCCTTTGGCTTCCGGTTCCATGATCGACCCCGTTCTTCGTCGTCCGGGGACCAGCCGCCATCAATGGCGTACAGGCCTTTGGAGTTGTTCCGGGCTTCATCGTCGAAATAGGCTTCCGTGTTGAATTCGGCATTGCGAATTTTGCGGACTGCAGAACGTTTACCCATGGTACTCTCCTTGGCTTTGCACAAAGAAAAACGCCGCAGGCCTGTGGGGGCTGCGGCGTTCGAAAAAAGCGGGAAAAGAAGCGGCGGCTGCTGCCGCTCGAGTGTCCGGGCCGGGCCCGTCTGGCAAGGCAAATAATGCTGCCACATGCACCTCTTCTGACTGGTGCGAAGATCGGCTTGAGAGCGAATCTCCGCGAATCCTTAGACAAGTCCACCATACAACAGTTAAGAGATATACAAGACGCGTTTTACTGCGAATTTTGTGTGAATACTGAATGGGGAAGCTGAATATGGCGATCTATGACCTTGGAGATAAACAGGTTTCTGTGCCAGGTGAGGGCAAGTACTGGGTTGCGGACAATGCCACAGTACTAGGCAGCGTAGTGCTTAAAGAAGGTGCAAGTGTCTGGTTTAACGTCGTCATTCGGGGTGACAACGACCCGATTACCATTGGCGAGAACTCCAATGTGCAAGATGGAAGCGTGCTGCATACCGATGCCGGCGTTCCGCTCACCATCGGGAAGAATGTTACTGTCGGTCATATGGCGATGCTGCACGGCTGCACCATTGGTGACAATTCGCTCATCGGTATCGGCGCGACGGTTCTGAACCGCGCGAAGATTGGTAAGAACTGCATCATCGGTGCACACGCGCTTATTCCTGAGGGCAAAGAGATTCCTGACAACTCGCTCGTCATGGGCGCGCCGGGCAAGGTCATCCGTCAGGTCGACGAGGGCGGCGAACAAATGCTGACGGCTTCAGCGCTGCATTATGTCGAGAACTGGAAGCGCTACGTCACTGGCCTCAAGAAAGTGTAACTTCGTAACAGTGCGGGTTAAGAATTTGACCTGAATTCTTAACGCTTTGTTTGTCCGACATTCCTATCCTGTAGGTGGATGGGATGAATACAGATGAGCTTCTGGAATATTGCGCAGCAGAATGCCTGACAATGAATTTGTCGTCATTCTGGCGACACATAGAGGGCGACCAGACCGGTCACTATCAGAACCGCGCGTCGGATATCTGGCAGCGCATGATGCTGACGCATCGGCAGCTTATCGAAGAGGGCGGCAGTCAGGCGCTGCATGTGGACCCTGTTCGATGGGGCGGAGCATCCTGGGTGTCCGGCCCCGGCATTCTGATCGTGCAGGACCGGCATGATGATGTCGTCTTCGTCGACAGCACTGCGGACATTCCTGCGCAATATATCATGCATGCAAGGCGTACCCAGCTATCAACGCTGCGCCAGCGCATTGGTGAGCGGTTCCTCAATATGCCATTGCGGCCCGCGGCGACCGGCGGGCAGGCCTTCACTGAGAGCGGAGAGCTGGAAGTCTCCTCATTTCTGCGTTCGTGCCGTGTTTCCTTTTTCCCGGTCCAGATCGGTCGCGCAGAAGTCTGCGAAGACCTGATCGAGCGTCTGCGTCCGGAACTCAATGACTTTACTGGCGCGAGACCGTTTGAGCGCCGCCGCGAGTTTCACAGGCCGACCCACCGAAAGCACCGCATCTGGGGCTAAGTCCTGAAAAGCGGGAATTGTCGGTCAAATACGTGTAAACCTCTTCCCAAATTCCGCGAATTCGCCTCAGGCTTGCCTGAATTGGCGGGAGAATACCGTTCAATAGTGTCAGTCAGGAGAGCGCAGATGAAACGCGTCGCAGTAGTGTATGGCGGTTGGTCCTCAGAGCGGGACGTTTCCATTTCGTCGGGCACGGCTATGGCGAAGGCTGCGCGGGAAACTGGCAAATACGACGTCATCGAAATTGATGCGACACGCGAGCTGGCCCAGCAGCTGAAAGACGCTGCACCGGATGTGATCCTGAACGGCCTGCATGGCCCGGGCGGCGAGGATGGCTGTGTTCAGGGCCTGTTTGAGGTTCTGGGCATTCCTTACACGCATTGCGGCGTGGCAGCGTCCGCTGTTGCGATGGACAAGCGCAAATCCAAGGCTGTGTATGCGCAGAACGACATAGAAATCGCGAAAGACGTGAAAGTTACGCGTGCCGAAGCGTCCGCCGAGCACCCGCTTGAGCCGCCATATGTGATCAAGCCAATTGCGGAAGGGTCCAGCTTTGGCGTTGTGATGGTGAAAAAAGGAACGAATGCACCGGCCGACATTCTGATGTCTGAAAGCTGGACTTATGGCGATAATCTCATGGCTGAGGAGTTCATTCCGGGCCGCGAACTGTCTGTTGGAGTCATGGGTGATCGCGCTTTATGTATTACCGAGATCGTAACGTTAAGAGAGTTTTACGATTTTGACGCAAAATATGCGAGTGGGGGATCGCGCCATGTGGTGCCGGCTGACCTGCCCGAGGATGTGACGAGACGTGCGCTTGAAGCCAGTCTCAAAGCACACCAGGCGCTGGGCTGTCGCGGTGTGACGCGATCCGACTTTCGTTATGACGACGAGAGAGACCGGCTCGTGATTTTGGAAACCAATACACAGCCAGGCATGACGCCAACCTCTCTCGTCCCCGAACAGGCGGCCCATCTGGGAATTTCTTTCCCGGAATTGGTCGAGTGGATGATTGAGGATGCATCATGCCCCAGGTGAAGGGTGGCAATAAGAAGCAAGGTGGCCGTCAGAGCGGTGGTAGTGGACGAGGAAAGAGCAGCGGAAGTCGCACAAGCGGCGGTCGCGCCTCGAATACACCTGCGCGTGATGCGGTAGCCAAGCAGTCGGCTGATGTCGGCTCCATCTTCATGGGCGTATTTTTTCTCGGCGCGATCCTTATCGGCGCGGCCGCGTGGATGGGCAATTCCATTTCGATTGTTGAAGACAAAGCCAATGAGATCGCTGACGGTGTCGCAAAAACATTCGGCTTTTCGGTCCAGACAATCCATGTCGTCGATGATGTGAACCCTGATCAGGAACGACGCATTCTGGATGCACTGGGCGTTGTTCAGGGTGACAATATGTTTCGCGCTGATCCGCACCAGCTGAAAGAGCGTCTGGACGAGCTTCCGGGCTTTGGCGGCATTCAGGTGCACCGGTTCTGGCCGGACCAGATTACAGTCGTCGCAACCCCGTTGGAGGCTTCTGTTCTGTATCGTAACGATCAGACAGGCGATGTTGTGCCGGTTCACATGACGGGCGAAATCGCTGACGAGGTGAGCCAGACGGCGCTGTATCACACAATTCAGGGCGAAGGCGCCCTTGAGGCCTATCCTGTTCTTCACAGCGAACTTCAGGATTTTCCAACGATCGACACGCGCCTCGATTATGCAGAGCGCCGCGGCGAGCGTCGCTGGGATCTCGTGATGGTGTCTGGCACACGCGTGAAACTGCCATCAGGTGATGCACGAAGCGAGGCGCTGGCTGTGCTGGCGGCGCTGCAACGTGAGACGGGCGTTCTGGACCGTCAGGTAGAAATGATTGATCTGCGCGATCCTGCGCGGGTTTACGTAAGACGACGTCAGCTCGAAGCAGGGCTCGCTGGCGTGGAAAGGGCAGGTTAATGTCGAGCCTCGATCAGAGACTGATAGCGGGTAACGTACCGAAGCTCCGCAAAGCGGGGCAGGTGGTTGCGACGCTTGATCTTGGTGCGACCAAGATTGCCTGCCTTATCGTTAGGACTACTGATCCGTCTCAGGGCGGATTTGAACTGCTGGGCTATGGCCAGCAGTCCAGCCGCGGCCTGAAAAACGGCACGGTTATCGACGTGGAGAGCCTTGAGCGATCCATCCGTCTGGCCGTTGCCGATGCCGAGCGCATGGCAGGTCAGCAGGTGAGTTCTGTGCGTCTGGCTATTTCCGGCCCGAGCATGAAAACGCAGCGCGTGAAAGCAAACATCGAAATGGATGGTCGTGAGATCACCCAGAAAGATGTGATGAAGCTTTTGAACCGCGCACTTGAAAGCGGTCAGAACGAAAAGCAGAAAATCCTTCACGCTATCCCGTTCTCTTACATCGTAGACGGCAATGATGGTGTGCGTGACCCGCGCGGCATGTTCGCAGAAGACCTTGGTGTTGTGATGAACCTCGTCACCATGCCCGATGCGACTTACAAAAATATCGTTCTCTGCGTCTCCCGCGCGCATCTTGAAGTCGAGAGCGCGTCCTCCGGCGCAGTTATGAGCGCCGAAGCCGTGCTGGTCGACGATGAAATGGACAATGGCGTTGTCTGTCTGGATATGGGTGGCGGATCTACGGGCGTTACCGTTTATCTCGATGGCAGCCTCGCATTCATGGAAACGCTGCAGGTCGGCGGCAATCACGTGACCTCTGATATCGCCCAGGGCATTGGCACGACACTTCCTGCCGCCGAGCGGATTAAAACACTGAACGGCGCTGTTATGGCGACGGAAACGGCGCGCAAGGAAATCATTGATGCGCCGCGTATCGGTGATGAAGGTCGTCTTGAGGCGGCTGAAATGTCCCGCGGTGATCTGGTTCAGGTGATCGAGCCGCGTATGGAAGAAACATTCGAGCTGATTTCCAAAACACTTTCCAAGTCCGGTCTTGGCGGACGGCTCCCACGCCGTGTCGTGCTGACGGGGGGCGCAAGCGAGCTGCCGGGTGTTCGGGATCTTGCATCCAAAATACTGGCAATGCAGGCGCGTCTTGCGCGCCCTGTTAAAGCGGCACAACTTGGCGATGACTGCGCGCGACCAACTTTTGCGACGGCTGCCGGTCTTCTGACTTTTGATCATACGCGCGGCGGTGATCCGAAGGCGGCAAAAAAGACACCTAAGATTAACAGCGAAAACTCAGGCGAAACAGGCATCTTTGGAAAAGCTGTCGAATGGTTAAAGGAAAACTTTTAACTTTTTCTCGCTTCGTTAACGCTGAATTAAGCCTGCTAAACGACCATTAACCCAATTTCCGGGATTTTTGTGTTCGATAGGGCAAGTCATATGAGTTTAGATTTACAGCCTCGGATCGTAGTATTTGGCGTCGGCGGTGCTGGCGGAAATGCGGTCGATAATATGATTAAAGCGCAGCTTCAGGGCGTTGAGTTCGTTGTTGCGAACACGGACGCACAGGCGCTAGCGCGTTCATCCTGCGAACACAAAATCCAGCTAGGGCTCGAAACGACCTCCGGTCTTGGTGCTGGCGCTCGTCCGGAAGTCGGCACAGCTGCAGCCGAAGAATCCATCGAAGAAATTAACCTTCACCTCGACGGCGCACACATGGTGTTCATCGCTGCCGGCATGGGCGGCGGTACAGGTACTGGCTCTGCGCCGGTCATCGCACGCATGGCTCGCGAGCGTGGTATTCTGACAGTTGGTGTTGTGACCAAGCCGTTCGGTTTTGAAGGCAAACGCCGAATGAACCTTGCCGAGCAAGGTTTGGAAGACATCAAGCAACACGTCGACACTCTGATCATTATTCCGAACCAGAACCTGTTCCGCGTTGCAAACGAGCAGACAACATTTGCTGACGCCTTCCAGATGGCAGACCGCGTTCTGTATTCTGGTGTTCGTGGCATCACAGACCTCATGGTTATGCCAGGCCTCATCAATCTCGACTTTGCAGACGTTCGTACCGTTATGGCGGAAATGGGCGCAGCGATGATGGGCACAGGCGAAAGCGCTGGCGAAAGCCGTGCGCTGGAAGCAGCTCAGGCTGCTGTCGCGAACCCGCTTCTCGACGACATCTCGCTGAAAGGCGCGAAAGGCGTTCTGATCAACATTACCGGCGGCTACGACATGACGCTGTACGAAGTTGATGAAGCGGCTAACGAGATCCGTAACCTCGTTGATCCTGAGGCGAACATCATTCTCGGGTCTACATTCGACGAGAATATCGAAGGCAAAATGCGCGTATCTGTTGTTGCAACAGGTATCGACGATGAAGCACCTGCAGCGAAGCCTGCGGAAAGCATTTCCGGCTTTGCATCGTCTCTAAACCAGCGTCCGGCACCGGCTGAAAAGCCAGCTCCAGCTCCGGAAGTCGTTGCTGAAGCGGCAGCAGTTGAAGCGCCGAAGCCATCTATCGTCGTGTCTGAGCCAGCCAAAGCTGTTGAAGCACCTGTCGAAAAAGAAGTTGTCGCTGAAGCTGCGCCTGAACCAGTTGAAGAAAAGCCGGCTCGCCGTGGTAAACTCGTCGGACGTATCGATGACACTGCGCCATACGATTATGAAGTGGGCGCTTCCTCCTATGGTCAGGACCGTGTGCGCGCAGAAGATATCTTCGGCAAAAGCCACAAGAATGACGGCCGTCGCTCTTCAGAGACAGACCGGTCTATCGAGCAACGCACAAGCGGCCTTCACAACCTCTTCGGTTGGCGCCGTCCTTCAGGCGAAACAGATGCGCCGTTCGAAGATGTGAATGACACATCAAACGACTCAATGGGCCGCGGTATGCCAGCAGATGATTCCGATCTGGAAATCCCGGCATTCCTGCGACGCTCGGCGAACAATTAAGAGCTGACGCTCAACCCGGAAAGAAGGCGCCCCGCGAGATGCGGGGCGTTTTTTTTGTTTCAATACAGTGCCCTTCTGTGTGGCACAGATGTTACATTTTCAGCTTATTGCAGCAGTCTGATCACGGACTGTTACAGTCGAAAATATTTACCATGATGCAGAAATCATAATAAATTCAGATGCTTAGTTCGTGAATTGGAGCTTTTGGGGCTTTGGGGCGTTAAAAGCGTTACGAATCGAAACAAAGCGTGTGTTGAGCCACGGCGCTCAAGCCGCAAATTACTCTCAACAGGAGTATGTTGCGTGACCAGTATCGAATTTCAGCAGACATTAGCGAGTTCCGCGATTTGCGCCGGCATCGGTGTGCATTCGGGCGAACGTGCGCGTCTCACTCTGAAACCGGCACCGGTTGGAACCGGCATCCGCTTCCACCGCGTTGATGTGCCGGACGCGCAAGGCTGGATCGATGCGCGCGGCGACCTCGTGCATGATGTAGCGCTCGGTACAAAGCTCCGCAACGAATATGGCACAACACTGTCTACTGTAGAGCACCTGCTTGCAGCCGTTTATGGCCTTGGCATTGATAACATGATTATCGAGGTCGACGGTCCTGAAGTTCCGATCATGGATGGCTCCTCGTCTCTCTACACCGATCTGATTCTCCGCACGGGCATTCGCCAGCAGGCGCGCCGTGCGCGTTACATCCGCATTCTGAAGCCGATTGAGGTTCAGGACGGGCCTAAATCAGCCATGCTTCTGCCGTCTGATGATAATGGCTTCCATCTGGATGCGACAATCGATTTCGACTCAGAAGCGATTGGCCGCCAGCGTAAGTCTATCCTTCTGACGCCGCGTAGCTTTGCTCGCGAGCTGGCGTTTGCGCGTACATTCGGCTTCTACCGCGATATCAAAAAGCTGCACTCAATGGGCCTTGGTCAAGGCGCATCTATGGAGAACGCGATTGCCGTTGAGGATGATAAAATCCTCAATCCGGAAGGCCTGCGCGTTGAAGACGAATTCATTCGCCACAAAATCCTCGATGCTGTCGGCGATCTGGCGCTTGTCGGTCACCGTCTGATTGGTCGCTATGTGAGTGAGCAGCCGGGACACTCCATCAATAATCTGCTCGTTCGCGAAGTTCTGAACCGCCCGGATGCGTGGGAATTTGATACGCTGGAAAGCGAAAGTACAGATCGCGCTGAGACTGCGCTCGCGCACGCGCTCTAAGCTGTCCCGCACTTGAAACACCATTATAAGGCCAGCCGATCAGGGTTGGCCTTTTTGTTTCTGAAGTTTGCGGATGCGACCAATGGGGCAAGAAGCCCTCTATTAAAGACCTTTCATGGGGAAACGTCTTGGCGTGGCTGGAACAACACGCTATCACCGTGGAACAGTGACGATGTAAGGTGTAGTTCATGAAGTCTCGGGCGAAATCAATTCTGCTAGTTTCAGCCGCAGCTCTCGCAACAGCTGGCTGTAGCGTGCTCGACAACTCTCGTAGCGAAAGCCTTGCTTATGTCGCACGTCCGGTGGAGCAGCTTTACAACACTGCGTCCGAAGCACTGGTAAACCGCCGTTATGATCAGGCAGTGCTCCTTTATGATGAAGTCGAGCGCCAGCACCCGTATTCAGAGTGGGCGAGCCGGTCCAACATGATGTCTGCTTTTGCGAGCTATCAGTCGCGCGATTATGAGCAGGCCATCAACGCAGCGCGCCGTTATATCTCGCTGCACCCGGGCAATGACGAGACGGTTTACGCTTACTATCTGATTGGCATCTGCTATTTCGAACAGATCGTAGACGTCGGTCGTGATCAGGGAATCACCGAGAACGCGTATGCCGCGTTCGATGATGTTGTCCGTCGCTATCCTGAAACCGAATACGCTGCTGATGCGCGTCTGAAAATGGATATGATCCAGGACCAGCTCGCAGGCAAGGAAATGGAAATCGGCCGTTGGTATCTGCGTCGCAACCAGCACCTTGCAGCGATCAACCGTTTCCGCGAAGTTGTCGACGAGTATCAGACGACAAGCCACACACCGGAGGCGCTGTACCGTCTGACAGAGGCTTATCTGTCTGTCGGTCTCGAATCAGAAGCAATGGCTGCTGCATCCGTTCTTGGATATAACTATCCGGCGACCGAATGGTATGCAGACGCGTATGCGCTGATGGAAGACACAGGCAATACGCCTGGTGCAGAGCCGGAATCAAACCGTCGCGGTTTCTTCGGTCTCTTCTAAAAGAATCATTTGTTCGTATTTTGTTCTCATGGTATGTAGGGTGCATGTTAATTGCATTCTCTGTCCGTGATTTCGTTTTAATTGATGCCCTGGACCTTGATGTGTGCCGGGGCTTTACGTCTGTCACCGGTGAAACCGGTGCCGGTAAATCTATCATGCTTGATGCACTCCGCTTCGTGCTGGGCGGGAAGGCTGACAAGCGCTTCATCCGGCATGGCGCAGAACGCACCAGCGTATCGGCGAGCTTCGAACTTGAGGCTGACCATCCGGCACGGCTGGAACTTCTCGAACGTGGTCTTCTTTCCGATGATGAGACGCTGGTCACGTTCCGTCGCCTCTTATCTCAAAGTGGTCCGTCACGGATTTATGCAAACGACCAGATTGTAAGTGCCGATCTTGCGACGCAGCTCGGCAAGGATCTCGTTGAAATCCATGGTCAGCATGATGGCTCTGCGCTTCTGAACCCGAAACTTCATGGTGATGTGCTCGACGAGTTCGCTCAGGCTGGCCCATTGCTAAAGAGCGTCGCAGAAAGCTATCGCCTCTGGGCCGAAGCGCGTGACCGCGTCGAAGAGGTCGAAGCCCGCCAGAATTCTCAGGATGCAGAGATCGCCCAGCTGGAACATATGCTGGAAGAACTGGATCGTCTGAGCCCGGGTGAGGAGGAAGCCTCCCGCCTCGCGCTGGAACGCGCCATGCTTCTCAACAGCCAGAAGCTGATTGAATGCATGACAGATGCAGACGAAGCGCTTCGCAAGTCTGATGGCGCGTCCGCATTCGGTTTGGCGGCCCGTCATCTGGACCGCGCCATGCGCCTGCCTGAACTTGCTGAGGCACCGGAGGATAACCCGCAGCTTGTAGCGTTGAAAACGGCACAGGACGCCGTTGAACGGGCTCTGATCGAAATCAACGAGGCCAGCATTGCGGTCGAAAGCTCAATGACGGCCTTTGATCATGATCCCGATACGCTTGAGCAGGTCGAACAGCGCTTGTTCAGTCTTCGGGCCGCTGCGCGTAAGTTTGACGTCGATCCGGATGGCCTTGCGGCCCTGCATCTCGAGGCACGCTCTAAACTCTCCGAACTGGAAGCCTTTGACGATGTCATTGCATCAGCGCGTAAAGCCATGGCTGAGGCTGAAAAGGTTTACTGCGAACGGGCTGACAAACTATCAGCGCTCCGGAAATCCAGCGGTGAACAGCTCAGTTCGCTTGTGCTCAAAGAGCTCGCGCCCCTGAAGCTTGAGCATGCGAAATTCCGGGTCCGTATCGACCATCTCGAAATCGAGAAAGCAGGGCCTAACGGTCAGGACCGCGTTCTCTTCGAGGTTCAAACCAACCCTGGTGCACCATTCGGTCCTTTGAACCAGATCGCATCCGGCGGCGAGCTTGCCCGCTTTACACTGGCGCTGCGGGTTTGCCTCGCGCATGTCCACTCTGCGACTCTGCTTGTTTTCGACGAAGTCGATCAGGGCGTTGGCGGCGCGGTTGCTGCAGCAGTTGGTGAACGCCTCGGACGTCTGGCCGATATGCGTCAGGTTATGGCCATCACGCACAGCCCGCAGGTGGCTGCGTCCGGTCATCAGCACTGGCACGTTACCAAACGGGTTGATGATGGCGAACGCACTGTTTCCCAACTCAATGAACTCAAGGGCGAGGCGCGTCTGGAAGAAGTTGCCCGCATGCTCTCTGGCAGCGAGATAACAAATGAGGCGCGTGCAGCCGCAGATCGCTTGATGGCAGAGACAGTTTAAGCCAATTCTCTTGGCATGACTGATTCATCTTCTCTGCCTGAACGGCCTGCAACTCTCGATAAGAAAGCCTTATCTCTCGATGAGGCGCAGGCCGCTGCCGAACTGGCCTATCTGGCCGACGTTATTTCACGGGCAGACAATGCCTATTATGATGAAAGCGAGCCGCTCTTTACAGATGCGGAGTACGACTCGCTCCGTCGGCGCAACAGCATGCTGGAACGTAACTTTCCAGCATTGGTCCGCGAAGACAGCCCGACGGAGACCGTGGGCGCTGCCCCATCGAATGACTTCGCCAAGGTCGAGCATCTCGTGCCGATGCTGTCGCTCGATAACGCCTTCTCTGACGATGATGTCGAAAGCTTTGTGGCGCGAATGCGCCGTTTTCTGAAGCTGGATGGCAGTGATGCACTCGCTGTTATGGCCGAGCCTAAGATTGATGGTGTTTCTGCAAACCTCCTTTATCGAAACGGTGAACTGGTTCGTGCTGCAACGCGCGGAAATGGCCGGGTCGGTGAAGACATCACGGCCAATGTTCGCACGCTGAAAGACATTCCTGACAAGCTCACAGGTGACGACATTCCTGCGGAAATCGAAATCCGCGGCGAAGTCTATATGAGCTGGGAGTCCTTTCAGGCGCTCAATGCTCAGGCCGAGAAAAACGGTACAAAGACTTATGTGAACCCGCGTAATACAGCCTCCGGGTCTCTTCGCCAGATTGATCCTGAAGTGACGCGGTCACGACCTCTCGATTTCTTCGCCTATGGCTGGGGCGGTGTCTCCGAACCGTTTGCGACCAGTCAGTTTGAGGCGCTCCAGAAGTTCGGTGAATGGGGCCTTCCGATCAATCCGCTCGTGAGGCGCTGTGAGACGGTCAAAGACCTCATCGAGCATTATAATTTGATTCAGTCGAAACGCTCTGAACTCGGCTATGACATTGATGGTGTCGTCTATAAGGCAGATCTCCTTGAGTATCAGTCGCGCCTTGGCATGCAATCGCGAGCGCCGCGCTGGGCAATTGCCCACAAATTCCCTGCCGAAAAGGCCGAAACCACAGTCGAGGCGATCGACATTCAAGTCGGTCGAACAGGCTCGCTCACACCGGTTGCCCGGCTGACACCTGTCACCGTTGGCGGCGTCGTGGTGTCGAATGCAACGCTCCACAATCAGGATTATATCGCCGGTTACCGCCGGACGGATAAGGGAACTGAGAAAGTTACCCATGACATCCGGATTGGCGACAAGGTTCTTATCCAGCGGGCAGGGGATGTCATCCCGCAAGTCCTGCATGTGGTGAACCCGGATCGCGCCGACCGCGGTGATATCTTCGAGTTCCCTGATACCTGTCCGCGGTGCGGATCGCTCGCGGTTCGGGACGTTGACACTAAAACCGGCGAAGAAGACGCCCGCGTTCGCTGTACGGGCGGGCTGATCTGTCCGGCGCAGGCGCTTGAGCGCCTTAAATATTTCGTGTCCCGCAAGGCGCTCGACATTGATGGCTTTGGCGAGAAGCAGATCGAACTGTTCTGGTCGCGCAACATCGTCAAAACACCGGCTGATATTTTCAGGCTTCCAGAAGCGATTGAACGCGAAGGTTTTGATCCGCTCGGGACATGGGAGGGCTTTGGCGAAACGTCAGCCCGTAATCTGTTCGCGGCTGTTGATGCACGCCGGTCTGTCCCATTTGCGCGTCTCCTGACAGGCCTCGGCATTCGCCATGTCGGCGATGTTGTCGCCAGAAGCATCGCCACCAGCTTTGCCAAATGGCATGATTTCCACGCCCTCATGTGGTCGGCAGGCGAAGTCTCTGAGGGGCTTCAGGCCTATGAGGCGATCCGTCTTGCTAACCGGCTGACAGACCGTGTGGCGCTCGCTCTGTTCGATATTGAACTTGGCGACGATAAAGGTGAAGCTTGGCCGAACCCGCTGATCGAAGCGCTGCATGGTGCCGGGCTGACCTGGCGCGGTGATATCTCTGAGACGCTGAGCGTGCTTTTTGAAGACCGCGCCGCCTTTGAAAGTGAGATTGACCGCCTGAAGCCGGTCCATGCCGCCTTCCGCTCAATTGAGGGGATTGATGGCCTCGGAATGGCGGCGGCCAATTCGCTGATCGCCTTCTATGAAGAGCCTCATAACCGCGATGTGCTTCGTGATCTTGTCGGCGCGCCGGATGGCGAGCGCGGGCTCGTCACCGTTGAGGATGTTGAAGTCGTAGAGGCCAGCGCAGATTCGCCGGTGGCGGGGCTGACGCTCGTCTTTACCGGCACGATGACAGAAATGACCCGTGATGAAGCCAAGGCGCGCGCACTGGCGCTCGGTGCGAAAGTGTCAGGCTCGGTGTCTGCAAAGACCGATATTCTGATCGCAGGTGAAAAAGCCGGCTCCAAGCGCACCAAGGCTGAAAGCCTCGGTGTGCGTGTGATTTCTGAAGCCGACTGGATCGAGATGATTTCCTGATCGCGCCTTTTAAAAAGGCGCGCAGGCGGTTTTCATCCAGTCAGCGACGTCCGGATAATCGGAAAGCATCGGGGTGACCGTGTCAGCGACTTTCTTCAGATAGTCGTTCACCCAGTTCAGCTCTTCCGGCGTCAGAAGCGATGTGTCGATCAGGTTGCGCGCATATGGCGCCAGCGTGATCGGCTCGAAGCCCATAACCGGACGGAAGCTGTTCGGCAGCTCTTCGAAGTCGGTGATGTATTGAAGGTTCTCAATACGGATACCGTACTGGCCTTCAATGTAATAACCCGGCTCGTTGGAAACGATCATGCCCGGCGCGAGCGGCGTTGCGTTCCAGCCTTTTGCAATACGTTGCGGGCCTTCATGTACGCCGAGATACGCGCCGACGCCATGGCCAGTGCCGTGATCATAGTCGAGGCCGGCCATCCAGAGCGGCTGACGGGCAATCGCGTCGAGATGCGTGCCGGTCGTGCCTTCAGGGAAACGGATCATGGACATGGCCACATGGCCTTTCAGCACCAACGTGTAGTGCTTGATCATCTCCGCTGTCGGCTCGCCAATGGCGACCGTACGGGTGATGTCCGTTGTGCCTTCGAAATACTGGCCGCCGGAATCGACGAGGAAGAGATTACCCTCGGTGAAGGTGGCGTTGGACGCTTTGCTAACGCGGTAGTGCGCCATTGCGCCGTTAGACCCGAAGGCTGAAATCGTCTCGAAGGAAATATCCTTCAGAACGCCTGTGTCATTGCGGAAGCCTTCCAGCTTGCGCACCGCGTCGATCTCAGTGGTCTTGCCCGGCTCGATGCCTGTCTCCAGCCAGTGCAGGAAACGCGCAATCGGAACGGCATCGATTTCGTGGGCACGTGCAGCGCCAGAAATCTCCGCAGAGTTCTTTGTAGACTTCGGAAGAGCGACCGGGTCGGCAGCTTCCATAATGGTCGCCTTGCTTCGCTTCAGGGTTGAGAACACCCATTCGGAAGCCGTTGCCGGGTCTGCCCAGACTGTTTTCTCTTTCAGGTCGGCCAGACCTTTATTGAGCTCGTTGATGTCGCGGATCGACACCTGATTGCCGAGGTGCTCGCGGATTTCGTCCGTGACCTTTTTCGGCGCAACGAAAAGCTCTGCGCTGCCATCGGCATGCAAAATAGCGCGGCCGAGCGGCAGAGGCGAGCAGCGCACATCGCTGCCGCGAATATTGAACAGCCATGCAATGCTTGGCGGCGCAGTGATGATAGCTGCATCAGCGCCTTCTTTGCGAAGTTTCGCAGCAATGGCCTCACGTTTTTCCGGCGAGCTTGTGCCAGCGTATTTGAGGTCCTGCGGCACCAGCTCGGTCATAGGCTGGCGTGGGCGGCCTTTCCATGACTGGTCGATCGGGTTCTTCGGCAATGCCTTGGCAATTGCGCCGGCTTTTTGCAGCGCGAGGCGAAGCGCCTTGGCGGTGTGCGGCGTCATCACGCGCGGGTCATAGCCGATGACTTTGCCCTCAAGGTCCATGTCTGCGATCAGATCGAACGGGCCGGGTGGATCGAATTTCTGAATGTCGAACAATTGCTGATCGACTTGTTCAAGCACCTGAATGGAGTAGCGTCCGTCGACATAGATGATGGCCTTGTCGGACAGGATGAACGCCGCACCCGCAGAGCCCGTGAAGCCGGTCGCCCATGTCAGGCGCTGGTTAGCCTCGGGCTGATACTCGTTCTGATATTCGTCTTCGTGCGGCAGGTAAAAGCCGTCAACGCCTCGTGCTTTCATCGTTTCGCGAAGCAAGGGCAGGTGAGTGCGGCCAATTTCCGGGCCGCCGCGGACGTCGAATGTTTGTCTCATACACTAGGAGATAGCAGGGATAAAACGCCTGTAAATGCCCAGCATGTGGGAAAGATCACCGGAAGGCGGTTAAGGACGCAGCTTATGCGTCTTCAAATCCTTCAAAAGCTTTCAGCGCGTCCGTATTGCCAGCCTCAAGCGCTCTAATTAGATCGGCGAGATCGTCTTTGCGCGTCGTCTTCTTTCCGGGCTTCACCGCCACTGGTTTCTGGTAAACCAGAGTGGACCAGCCATCACGGCGGATACGGTCAACCAGCTTCAGGCTGCGGCCCGCAAACGCGCCGCGCACGCTCGGCTCCTGGAAGGTCAGGAGGCCAGACAGAATGACAACGCCGCCCGGCTTCAGAACACGCGTCAGATCACCAGACATGCTGATCAGCGGCTTTGCGAGTATGTTCGCAAAGATTGTATCGTAAGGCGCTGACGTCTGGATCAGTTTCGCCTTCGTGCCTTTGGCCTCGACGAGCTTGACCTGATTGGCGACCTTGTTGTTCTCGACATTCACCTGAGAAACGCGAACGCTTACCGGATCGATATCGCTGGCAATTGCGGACGAACCGCCGCGCTTAACCGCTGCGATAGCCAGAACGCCCGAGCCTGTGCCGACATCGAGCACTTTGCCGATCTTGCGACGGCGCGCATGGTTTTCCAGCGCGAGAAGGCAGCCTGCAGTCGTGCCGTGGTGGCCCGTACCAAATGCAAGACCCGCCTCGATCCAGAGCGGAATACGGCCCGGATGGCCTTTGGCGAGCTGGTGTGCACCGGCGACGACGAACGGACCGGCATGCACAGCAGGAAGTCCTTCGAGAGACATGGCAACCCAGTCCATGTCCTCCAGTTCCTGAACCACCGGGTTCAGATCCGGCGCGATAAGCTCCATAATGCCTGCGCAGCCATAGGCCGTGTCGAAGTCGGACGCATAAGCATCGATACGCCAGAGCGTGCGGCTTTCTTCCTTCGTGTCGACAGCGTCGGCAGGAGACGGATCGAGCCATGTCAGCGCGTCGGCTACGGCTTCAATCACTTTACGGGGTGCAGTTGCAGATACCATGTACATGACGCCCATAAACTACGGAACGGGCGTCGGTGGAATACCTTTTTTTCGTCTCGCGATGAGGCCGGAAAATTGCCTATCGGCTAAGCGGAGCTGCTTCGGTCTCGGTCAGCGCAAGGCGCGGGTCGATCCATGGCGGGAAATCGAATGGATTGCGTGGTGTGAGCCCGCGGCCCCAAACGCCTGCCTGATAGGTGCCGGTCAGAACTTCATAGTGCAGGTGAATGCCCGTCACGTGGCCGGAAGCGCCCATGCGGCCAAGCGGTTCGCCATAGTGCACGGGCTCGCCGACTTCGATATTGTCCTCGACATATTCAAGGTGGGCGTAGCGCGTATAGACGCCGCTACCATGATCAATAAGGATCGACAGACCGAAACCGGAGTTATAGCCCGCCTCAAGGATTGTGCCTGCACCGCCGGAAAACACACGGCTGGCCGGACGGGATGTAATATCCAGCCCGTTATGCGGGCGCGTTCTGCCATTCAGGGTACGAATGCCAAAGCCTGAGCTGACGCAGGCATTGTTGGCCGGAGCGGTCACGAGCGGCACGCCGTTCACGACAACGAGGCGGGAATATTCGATCACTTCGCGGTTGGAGTCTGTGTCGGGCGCATTTGATACCCGCGAGCCGGTGCAGAGGAACAGCCGCTCGTTCGGGTAGAGGCGTTCCACGTTTGCTTGGATGACCGGTCCACTTGCAGGCGGGACTGTCGCTTGGGTGCGTCCGTTTCTGACAGGTGCCGGATTGCTCGCACAGGCGGCGAAAAACAGAGCGCTGGCGGAAAGTACGGCTATCGAACGCAACATGTCTGACCCTCAGGATTTCTTCGCGTGGCGTGGTGTGACTATGGAAAACGCCAGATTAACCCTGAGGGGGTGAACGTTCGATAAATGTCGCTGCGTGCAAGAGTGAAAAACTTCGCTAAGATGGCCAGGAATAGGGAGGGGTGACGGATGAAACGGATACTTACAGCAGCTTGTTTGAGCGCGGCGAGTGCGGTGATCGCGCAAATCGCCTTCGCAGATGGGTATCCGCCTTGCCATTACGCGCCGGGCTATTCGATCGATTACACAGACTCTACCGAAGCCTTCCTGATGGTGAACTGTCTGGCCGATCCTGATCCGGTCATCAGAGACGAAATCGCCTACACCACCATTGTTGAAATCCTGCGTAACCACACACCCGATGCACCGGAACTCTTCGAGCTGATGAACATGCTGGTCGAGCGTCTGGATGAAGCAGGCAGTGACCCGAACGGTTTTCAGGGCCCGTTCGTCGCGCTGGCGCTCGCAGAGATTGCACGGACCGACCGCGTACATGGCTGGATGAGCGCCGAGATGCGATCAGACCTCGTCACGATAGGTGCAGAATACCTCTCCGGCGTGAGTGATTACCGCGCCTTTGATGACGACGAGGGCTGGCGGCACGGCGTCGCCCATGGCGCAGACCTTTTAATGCAGCTGTCGCTGAACGAGGCCATCACCGAAGATGATGCGCTGATGATCCTTGCCGCCATTGCAAGCAAAATCGCGCCGCCGGATGCGCCAGCCTATACTGCAGGCGAGCCGGAACGCCTTGCGCGCCCTGTCGTGTTTCTCGCGCGGTCCGGCAAGGTGAGCGACGAAACCTGGGACGAGTTCTTTGCGATGATCTCGCCTGATGAGAGCGATCCGCGCTGGCAGGCGCCTTACGCATCGCAAGCCGGCCTCAACGCGCTGCATAACACCCGGGCCTTCGCAAACACGCTGTATGTAAATGGCGATGTGAGCGATGCTGAAGCCCTTAACGCGCTTCGGGACCGCTCACTCGAATTGATAATTTCCCTGCCTTAAAAAAGGCGGGTCAGGCGATGACACTAAGGAAGTTCTGAGGGGCAGTGACTGTCGCCTGACCACGCGGAGAGTAGCCGGAAATCTGGGCGCCGCTGAAGCCTGTCTGGGGTTCCAGATCTTCATTGCGGACGTCGAACCCTCGCTCCTGGGCAAAAGCGCGAAGGCCGTCTAAATCGACATCGCCCCGATCCGACACGAAATTCGCAGCCTCATCGCCAAAACGGGCCGCAAGGTCTGTGCGGGTGGTGGCGGTCCGTTCTTCTGCGATGAGGTTTGTCAGGGCGTCGAGATCCACGACGCCTGACTCCGAGACTACTCCGTCGGCACCCTGACCGAATTCATCGGCCAGGCGGGTAGAGAGTGCTTCTGTATCAATCTCGGAACTGCGAATAGAATCCCGAAGTCGCTCAAGTGGTCCTGGGGGTGGAGGAAGATCGAGCTGGCTCGGGCGTTGTGCAGCCTGTTCAGGCTGGACGGGGGCGGAACCACCAAACGGCTGCAATGCAGCGTAAGCTGAGGCTCGCGATATACTATCAACCATATTGTTGCTCCTCGTGTTTACAAGGCGCATCTGCTGGAGGGCATCAGAGCGGCGTTCGCCATACCCATATCTGCCTTCCGCTCGGGCTGGGTGACTTCTGTCACTGCCGATACGTCGGTCTATGGGATTAAGACTATCTTCAAAAGTTTTAACAAACGTTACCAGAGCTTGATGAAATCTTAATGCTCCTCTGGCCTCATGGCGTCAGACAAGCCGGACCATAACCGGCGGGGACAGGGTGAATACCGATGAAGCTATTTCGATATCTTCCGATTGATGATGCGTTCTGGCGCGAACTAACAGGATCAGAGCTGTATTGCGGGCACGCCGACGGGCTCAATATAAACGATCCGCCCGAGTGTCGGATAGATATGGAAGCGGCCATTGCCCGCGCCCGCGCTGTCGTGACAGACCGCGAACGCCTCGAAGAGATTGCCTTTCTGGAGCGCCGCCTCGACCGGTATGAGGAAAAGCGCAGCGCTATGGGTGTCTGCTCTTTCAGCGCCGTGCCAGACAATACCGTGAACTGGTCCCGCCGCGCAGATGACCATAAAGGCGTCTGCCTGACTTATAGCCTGCCTGACGATTATATCATCCGTCCGTTTCCGCGCGCGGACGCTGGCTCTGTCCTCCTTGGTGTGCAGCCGGTGAAATACGGCAATAACGCCGTGACCGAATGGCTGGTGCATGGCGATTTCTACGCCCCGACCGGCGGCTCTATCGTCGATAATGCCGCCGTGCGTTCCGTCACAACCAAAGGCATAGCCTGGGCCTATGAACAGGAAGTCCGCCTTCTGACGCATGAAAAGACCAATTTCCGCCTGCCGCTGGACAGCCTCAATCAGGTCATGTTCGGCATGTCGATCAGCGAGGAAGCTAAACAACAGATTGCCCGACGCGCCAAAGAGCGGAACCCGTCAGTCAAGTTTCTGCAGGCGCAGCCGAGCGCGGCCTCTGACTATGGCATGCACGTCATGCTGACGGATTTCGTCTAGGCAGCCGGCGCGCAGGCGTGGGTGCGGTGCATCTTCGCCTCTTTCAGCCAGTCCCAGCCGAATGCCTCGTCGCTATCGCCATTAGTGCGGCGCAGCTCCAGCTTTTCCAGCGCTTCTTCCAGTGTCGGTTCATGGCCTTCAGGCACCCACCACATAACGAAATGCATCTCGCCAAGCACTTCGAACCATTCCTCGCGGCGCTCGTAAAACTTCTTATGAACCGTGCCCCAGACAAAGCGTTCAAGGCTTTCCACATCGCGCCAGACGGTCAGGTTCGCGACATGCTGCGGGTCGCCCTCAATCGTTGCATCGGTATTGCCGGTGCCCGGTTCGCCTGAGCCTTCCATCATCCAGACAAAGCCCGGCATGCGTTTGCCCAGCCCGTTGATGAGATCGAGATTGTCCATGAAATCCTTCACGCGCGGATCATCCGTCGGCGCAACAAGTCGCCCGACATTCAGCTCTGCCAGATGATATTTCATGATGTGTCCCTTCCGTCCTGCAGAAGAGGTGGGGAGGGCACGCAGAAATGGAAGTCGTAAAATGAAGATATGCAGGCGCAGCCGGGGTGAGCGGCTGATATGCGGGCAGCCCTGAGCGCGACCCATCGCGAAGACGGAGCCGGAGCGGGCGGTCAAACAAAGATGCACACAAGCGACCGCGCAGGCGCAGGGCGAGCGAGGCAACGAGCGATGCGCCCGAGCATAAAATCAGAGGCGTCTGATGTTTGGCGGTGGTGGCGGGTCGAGACAGGATAAATCCGGCAGGCCCGCATAAGGGTCGGGCCGGATACCGTAGCCGATCTCTTCCAGTTTTGCTGACGCAAGATAGTGAACGAAGTTCACGTCTTTGCGCTCAGCCGGTGTGGTCGCAGAGGCCCATAATTTTTCGGGCGGGCAGAAATGTGCCAGCGGCGCGAAATAGAGCGGGTGAGGAGGCCCTTCTCCCTCAGGGAGAAGGGTTTGGGATGAGGGTGAATGCGTCGTGCCAGGTCTGGCGTTTGCGTGTTTAAACGCACCCACCTCACCCCCAGCCCCTCTCCCCCCAGAGGGCGGAGAGGGGAGTTCCGCCACAACCCGACGCGCAAGATTTAGCGCGAACCGGTCAGCGTGCTCCAGCACATGAGACAGGCGTTTCAGGCGGGCAAAGAGGTGTCCGGCTTCCACAAGCTGCAGACGATCCGGCAGGAAGGTGTAACGGCGCGTTGTGCGGCGGCTCTTTCGTCCGCGCTCTTCGATGACAGGTGTCAGAACGCTGAATGCGGGAAGACGTTGCAGGTCGCGAAGCTGGTCGCGCAGGGCTTCATCTTCCTGTTCGGCGAGGCGTTTTTCCTGTGGCGTGTTCTGGCTTTTGCGTGGCTCAGCTGGCGTGTGCCGGCCGAGCGCGATCAGCTCTGCCGTCAGAAACAGGATGAAACAGCGCAGCAGGTATTCCAGCCGTTTCACATGGGTGAGGCCGTCGCTCATAAAGCGACGCTGCATATAGGGGCGTTTCGTCTGAACGCCTTCTGGCGGGGATTCGCGGTCGCCCTCTGCGCTATGATGCGCGCCCGCAATATAGCCCTTCAGCCGACGGGCAATTTCCCGCGGCTCATAGGACAGAATTTCTTCAGGGGCAGACACATCCGACATGACGGGAAGTGTGTGGGTGGAGTGTGCGGCGTTGGATTGTTTTTGTTGGAAAAACGTAGGGTGGATTAGATCGTAAGATCGTAATCCACCGTTAGACGGGTTAGGCCGCGCGTCCCCATTCGTCTTTGTACCGATGCCATGACGAATGTGGCCAGTCGGCTGGATCGGCTACATATCCATGTTTCACCGGATTCCAATGGATGTAATCCATGTGCGCACCGAGGTCGTGTTCATCGCGGATAAGGTGTTCCCAGTAACGCCGTTGCCAGATACCGCGTTCGCCATGGCGGCGCCCCGAAGGCGTTTCATTCAGTGATTTCGTGAAGTGGGTTTTAATCAGCCGCAACCGTGTTGCGAAACCATGATCATCTTCCGGCAGACGCCAGACCGTATGGAAGTGGTCGGGGAGTATCGCCCATGCGACTGTTTCGAAAGGATATTTGGCGCGCACTTTTTCAATGCATTGGTGCAGAAGATTGATTTCGTCCAGCAGCAGTCTTGAAGATCGGTCATCAAGACAAACAGTAAAAGCAAAAGTGCCACCCGGCACGAAGAGACGACGATAATTTGGCATGAAATAGAACATACCAAGAACATATGTGATTGAAAAGATAAAATGTAGGGTGGATTAGCGCAGCGTAATCCACCAATGTTCAGGTTTGTGGTGCATTACGACATGCGTCTAATGCACCCTACGGGGCTAAATCTTTAGTGGAAGAAGGCCCACCCAATGTTTTTACGTTTTGAGAAGTTGAACTTAGAATGCGCAAAGTCGTTTTAGATCAGTTTGAGTTCGATCGTGTTGAGAGCGAAGAGTATCTGATTGTTCAGGTTGCTGACAAACGAGGCCAGCGTCCACAATTTGGTAGTTTGTCCGAGTTTTGTGAAGCGCTGAGAACGGACTGCGAAGATCGTCAGACAATCGAGCAAATCGTGAATGCAATCGATGTCCCGATTAACTTTGGAGAAAACAAATACTTCACATGGGTGACTGAAAATTTGGAACGGAGTCAGATTTTGCGGGACTTTCAAAGATGGAAAGCAAAAGATTGGAAAATGTACAAAGTATACAATGACTGGAATTGGCGCTTTTACATTTTCGAGTCGAGAGAATACTATTTGGCGTACGAATGGTCTACCAGCGCCTGAAGTATTGCCCAAAACTTTTGGATGGAGGGCCAAGGCCCACCCTACCGGCTAAGCCGCTTCCAAAAACGTCGCGATGACCTTCTTCGTGCCGGCTTTTTCGAACTCCACCGTCATTTTTGCGCCTTCAATGACTTCCACGCGGCCATAGCCGAATTTGATGTGGAAGACGCGCTGGCCAATGCTGAAAGAGGATTTGCCGGGCGCAGAGGAGGCGATGAGTTCGGCCTTGCCATCAATGGTTGGCGGTGCAGAGCGCTTGCGCTCTGTCTTTTTCATGCGCTGCCAGCCGGGTGAGGAATAGGTGCTACGCTCGCCCAGATCTTCGAAACTATCCGAGGTTTTGCCACCAAAGCCGGAACTGCCAAAGCTGCCATAGCCCTGGTTCTGGCCATAGCCGGTCTCGCTCACGGCTTCGACATTTTCATGCGGCAGCTCGTCCACAAAGCGCGACGGGATGACAGACTGCCAGCGGCCATAAATCTGGCGGTTGGCGACAAAGGAAATCCGGCAACTCTGGCGCGCGCGGGTAATGCCCACATAGGCAAGGCGGCGTTCTTCCTCGAGGCCTTTATTGCCGTTCTCATCGATAGAGCGTTTAGACGGAAAGACTTCCTCTTCCCAGCCCGGCAGGAAGACGAGCGGCCATTCAAGACCCTTCGCGCCGTGGAGTGTGATGATCTGGACTTCATCATCCGTGCCGCTTTCGGTGGAGGCATCCATGACAAGCTGAACGTGCTCCAGGAAGGCAGCGAGGCTGTCAAACTGGCCCATCGCGTTGACGAGCTCTTTCAGGTTGTCGAGCCGCGTTGCCGCCTGAGGCGAGCGGTCAGCGCGCAGCATGTCTGTATAGCCGCTCTCATCGAGGATTTGCTCGGCGAGCTCGGTATGGCTGATGCCGGCATGGTGTTTGTCGCGCCACATATCCAGATGGTTCATGAAGCTGGTCAGGCCGCGTTTTGCCGAGCCTTTGACTTCGTCTGTCTGCAGAACCATGCGGCAGATCGTGTTGAGCGAGCGGCCATCCTCGCGGGCAATGGCTTGCAGCTTTTGTAGGCTCGCCGCACCGACGCCGCGCTTTGGCTGGTTCACTACGCGTTCGAAAGCGAGGTCGTCATCTTCAGAGCGGATCAGGCGGAAATAAGCCATGGCATCACGGATTTCAGCGCGCTCGAAGAAGCGCGGGCCGCCAATGACCTTGTATGGAATCCCCAGCATGATGAAGCGTTCCTCGAACGCCCGCATCTGCCATGAGGCACGCACCAGCACCGCGCAATCGGCCAGCTGACCGCCGCCGCGCTGCCATTGCTCAATGTCTTCACCGATCAGGCGGGCTTCGGCCTCACCATCCCAGATGCCGCGCAGCTGGACTTTCTCGCCCATATCGCCCTCGGTCCAGAGCGTTTTGCCGAGGCGTCCGCGGTTCTCCTGAATGATGTGGGAGGCGGCTGCGAGAATATGGCCGGTGGAGCGGTAATTGCGTTCCAGGCGGATCACCTCCGCGCCATCAAAATCCTGCTCGAATTTGAGGATGTTCGTCACTTCCGCGCCGCGCCAGCCATAGATGGACTGGTCGTCATCACCCACGCAGCAGATATTGCCCGTGCCGCGCGCCAGAAGCCGCAGCCACAGATACTGGGCGATGTTGGTATCCTGATACTCGTCTACGAGGATGTAGCGGAACTTGTTGTGATATTCCTCCAGCACATCCGGATTTTCCTGAAACAGGCGGATGGTGAGAAGCAGCAGATCGCCAAAGTCGCACGCATTCAGAACGCTGAGGCGTTTCTGGTAGATGTCATAGACTTTGATGCCTTTGCCATCTGCGAACTGATAGGCCTCGTCCGGCGGCACTTTGCCCGGCAGCAGTGCGCGGTTCTTCCAGCCATCGATGAGGCCCGCCATGAAGCGCGGCGTCCAGCGTTTCGGGTCAATGCCTTCGGCTTCAATGATCTGCTTGCAGAGCCGGATCTGGTCATCTGTATCGATGATGGTGAAGGTGGATTTCAGGCCGACCAGCTCGGCATGTTTGCGCAGAATTTGCGCGGAGATGGAGTGGAAGGTGCCGAGCCAGCGCAGGCCTTCGCCTTCCGGTCCGATCAGGTTCATCGCGCGTTCCCGCATCTCGCGGGCGGCCTTGTTGGTGAAGGTCACGCAGAGCGTCTGCCACGGCTTGGCGCGGCCCGTGCGGATGATGTGCGCAAGGCGGGTCGTCAGAACGCGCGTCTTGCCTGTGCCCGCACCGGCCAGAACGAGAAGCGGGCCGTCGACAGTTTCGACAGCGCGTTTCTGCTCCGGGTTCAAACCCTCTAGATAGGAGGTCGGCTGGCCGGCTGGACGTGCCATGGCCATTTGGGAAAGCGGGATCTGGTCTGACATTCTGTACGTACGATTTTTCTAGGGAATGATTCGCGTTTCGTTCTACTCTAACATGGGGTGAGAACGGGGAAAGTCAGCCTCTGAGATTCATCGCATGGCGCTCTGAATTTTCTGAACCTTTCTGCAGTGCGGCGCGTAGAGAGTTCATGGCTGATACGCTCTCCTCTGAAATTACTCTGACACCGACGGCGATCGGTCTTGCTGAAGCCCAAACGGACCGAAGCGGGTTTACCCGTCGCAGATGCGGTCGTGGCTGGACTTATCTGGATGAAAAAGGCGTCACGCTCAGAGCCGAAATACGCAGACGGTGCGAGAAGCTGGCTATTCCGCCGGCCTGGCAGGATGTGTGGATCGCGCCGTCGGCGTCGGCTCATATTCAGGCGTATGGAACAGACGAGGCAGGGCGGCGCCAGTATATTTATCACCCGCTCTGGACGGATGCGCGAGCTGATCTCAAGTTTGACCAGCTGGAGGAGTTTGGCCTTCGCCTGCCGCGTATTCGGAAATGTGTGCGCCGTATCCTGCACGGGTCGCAGGACGAGGAGGCTCTGGCGCTTGCCGGGATTGTCTCGCTGCTTGATCTGGGCGGATTGAGGATAGGCTCTGAGCGGTATCAGACGTCGAGCGGCACGGTGGGTGCGACAACCCTTTCGGCACAGCATATCCGCATCGATAGCGATAAGCTCGAGCTGGATTTTCCGGCGAAGGGCGGCACTCAACGCCATGTCGAATTAGAAGATGAAGATCTGATCGCTGCTGTAAAGCAGTGCCAGAAGTCTGATGCTGAGTATGTGTTTGCCAGAAACGGACGCCCTGTTTCGGCAGGTCGCGTGAATGACTTTCTGGAAGACTGTTGTGGCGCGCGTTTTACAGCCAAGACCTTCCGAACGTGGAAGGGCAGTGTGGCGGCGACGTCTGCGCTGAAAAAGACCTCTAAGCCGACGATCAAGGTCGTCAGCGAAGCTGCGTCTGACGCGCTAGGCAATACGCCTGCAATCGCCCGAAAGTCCTACATCCATCCCAGGATCATTGATGCGGCCTCAGACGGACTTGAAAGCATATTGATGGCAGGTCCAACCCGCTTGCGGGCAGATGAGCGCCGTTGTTTTTATCTGATCACCCGATAAACCGGTCCTGTAACCAGAGAATGCTCGGATAGGCGGCGATCCATGCCAGTACGAACCGGTTAAGGCCGAAGAACAGGGCATTGGACAGTTGAAAGTCAGCCCTTTGTTTTTCGCTGAAAACAGTGCGAAGACTTGGACATGACGGCGTTGATACGGGACAGGAGTCGAAGTGCAGATGAAACGAGTTTCTAAATGGATCGCGCTTTTTGCTTGTAGCTTCGGGGCCGCCGTCTCGGATGCGCAGACAGAACCCACCAAGTGGGAGTTGGGTGATGTTATGCGCCTCGTGACTGTTGAGAAGATTGCTCAGGAACAAATTGATTATCCTGAAGAGATTGTCTGCTTTTGGGAGGCTAGACAGCAACTTGCCGGTCAGCTTCAGGGCGTGGTCATCAATCCGTCGCGTATCGGGCAAATGATGTTCCATTTTTCTGTCGCGCCGGACAATCCGCTGGATATTGCCGCTAGTACTGTGTGGGAAAGCTGTAACAAACCGCTCGATATATCGCTGCGTCCTGATGGAAGTCAGATGGACGATCCTGTCGTGCCCATTTTTCGGGATGGGCCGTTCTGGTCGTTTTACACGATGGAACTGGCTGAGGAGAATGACTATTGGGGGTGGGGAACAGGCGTTGGTGAGCTTGGCGGGAGATTCGGGTATCCGATCGAATTCGTTTGCGCTGATGAAACGTCGGTCTACATCGCCATTTCAGCTCGCGAGCCTTCACCATGGTATTCTGACCAACTCCATAATCTGAATCAGCATTGGGAGAGGATAAGCGACTTCGGAGACGAAGAGCATTGGCGCGAGGACAATGCAGACGGTATCGAAGCATGCAGAACGCGTTAGAAAGCACCCGACTCGCGTGTCTGGCGATGCCTTCGCTCACCCGATAAATCGGTCCTGTAACCAGAGAATGCTCGGATAGGCGGCGATCCATGCCAGCACGAACCGGTTGAGGCCGAAGAACAGGGCGTTGGAAAGGTGAAAGCTCGCCGCCAGCACCAGAAACGGGATGAGCGTGTATTTCGAGGCGAGGCTGAGCGGGAAGAACAGCTCGCAGACCATGACGAGCCAGCTGCCCGCCAGAAGCAGGGTTTTCCTGTCTGCCAGCCTGCGCAAATTTTCCGCGACCGGATAGGCTGAGAAGGCGAATACATCGCGCAGGGCGCGGCCTGTGCGCCAGTCCGGATTTCTGATCTTCACCCAGCCCGAAATGAAATAGGAAAGGGTGAGCTGCAGGCCGAGATAGCCGAAGGCCAGTTCTTTCCAGTTCTCCTGCGGAAGCCAGTGGGCGAGCGTCAGGCAGAACAGAATGAGCAGGCTCATCCTGTCCGAACCACCATTATATGGGCCCTCAAACCGATGCAGAATGAGCACGGCAAGCCCGCTCATGGCGAGGCAGATATAGGCCGAGTACGCGCCGATCTCCGGATAGAGTAGCAATAGGCAAAGTATGAGCCGCAGGCCGAAGAGCAGGCGCTCTTTGCCGCCCGCGCGGATATGCTCGACGCTCGGCATGATGAGCGCGATGGCGAGGAGTATCTCCGTCCAGCGCATGGCAAGATCGAGCGTCATGCGAGCGGCTCCGGCGCTGAAGTGTAGAGGATTTCCTGCGTCAGCGTTTCGTCCTCGCGATGGATGAAGACAAGGCGAAAGCGGAATTGCACGGCGTCCGTTTCGGCTTGCAGGTCGCGCTTCATACGGGTGAGGATTTCGCGTTCCGAATGCTCTGGCGTGATGTCTTGTGAGAGCCGCTCGGCGCAGGAGACGAGGAACAGGCTCTCATTCCAGTGCGGGTTCCAGATGAGGCGTCGCAGCATCGTCAGAAGCGAGATGTTTTCCGGCTTCGCGCGAAAGGCTTGCCAGTCACGGCGTGGCTTACCGGTCTCGTCGAGCAATTGGTACTCAATCCGCGGGGACGGTGCGATCACGTCGAAGAAGTTCCAGGACGGAATAAGCGCGGGCAGAATGAGCTGGACAGTGCGGAGCATGAAACGTCAGGCCTTGAAGAGGTCCAACGCATCATGGTGCGAGCCGGTTAAGAGAAGCTTTTCGCGCCGGCGACCATCAGAACCGGTCTGCGCGTATCTGTTTTTCGAACACGCCGCCGCCGACAGTTGCCTGCACGATCACGGTCGCCATGGATACCGCGATCAGAACCGCCGCTGAGGTTTCATACGACCCTGTCAGTTCGAAGACGATCAGTGTGGTCGAGATTGGCGCACCAAGAACCGCCCCCGAAATCGCGCCCATGCCGACCAGTGTGAAGAAGCTTTGGGCCATCTCACCATGGCCGGTGATTGCTGCCATAATGGCTCCGAAAACGCCGCCCACCATGGCGCCGACAAAGATAGAGCTTGAGAAGACGCCGCCGCCAAAACGCGCGCCAATACAAATAGTCGTTGCCGCGATCTTTGCGACGGCAAGGATTAGCATGAAGGCGGCACTATAGCCGGTCGCGATGGAGGTTGCCGTTGCTTCATAGCCGACGCTCAACACCTGCGGATAGGCGAGGGCGAAGACGCCGATAATGAGGCCGGCGATTGGTGGCAGCATCCAATGCGGAATTTTGATCTTGTCTGCGAACCGGCTGCCAATGTGAGGCGCGGCAACCCATGCGCGGATCATCACAATGGCAAGGCCCGCTGCGATCAGGCCGATAAATGGCGTGCCGATGAAGAAGATCACCGGTGGGTCATCGAATACAGGCGGGGCAAAGACAGCGTTATTGCCGAAGATCAGGCGCGTGACGAGCGAGCCGGATACGCTGGCGACCGCAATCGGCCCGATGTCAGATGTCCGGTAGCGGCCCAGAACGACTTCGTGCGCAAAGAGCAGGCCTGCCAGCGGCGCGTTGAACGAGCTGGCGACGGCGGCCGCCGCGCCGCAACCGAGCAGGGCGCGGATCTGGGCTGGCGTCAGGTTGAAACGGTGCGCAAAAAAGCCTGAGAGCACAGCGCCCACATGCACGGCTGGTCCCTCCCGGCCCGCACTCGCGCCTGAGCCGAGTGATGCGACAGCGATCAGAAAGGTCTGAAGGCCGTCTCTGAGCGACATATGAAGGGAAACGAGCGGCGTTGTGCGCCCGCGCCGGTCCAGCACATGACGGCGGGCTTCGATGACGTCGCGAATGCCACCAATGCGCGGGTCGCCGCGAATGCCGAGCTTGAGGCCGATATACAGCAGGGCGGAAACAACAAAGCCGCCAATGACCGGGATGAGCAAGGCGCGCAGCGGGTGAAGCTGCGTCACCGCGCTGGTAATGCGTTCATCCTGAGCGCCAAAGCCGATAAACTCGATACCGACAATCGCGGCGCGCAGACCTGCCATGACAAGCCCGACCAGAAGGCCGCAGAACAGGGCAAGCAGCCAGACTTTACTCTCGGAGATCAGGCTGCGCCGACTATAGCGCGACACCATCGCTTTGGATTGCGAGGCGCGTTTTTTGATCTCTTCTGTCAGTGGACTGTTTGGTGAACCCATGCCCTCAAAAACGCCTATTGCCGCAGAACGTCAAGTTGATGGAGGGAGATATATCAGGAGAGTCTTTCAAACTCGTGTGAGCGGACTAGATTTGCTTTCCACAGATAATGTTTCGAGCCGGAAATCCGCGACAACACTTTGAAATTCCGTCCGTGTCCGGCCTGCTGCGTTAACCCAAAAAGGCGAATCCAGTTCGCTTATGAAATGAACCCCATTGTGTGATATGATTTGGATCGCTAACTAAGGGCCAAAGGGGAATACATTCGCTTATGACCGATGACATTGGCTATCAGGCGCTATTCGAAGCTGCGAAACGCGGTGTGATGAAAGAGGCGCTTAAAGTGGCAGCTTCACCAGCTGGCCTTCCGGGCAACCACCATTTCTACATTTCGTTCCGTACGAAAGCGCCTGGCGTGCAAATTGCCGAGCAGCTGCTGACGCGTTTTCCGGAAGATATGACGATTGTGATCCAGCACCAGTTCTGGGATCTGGAAGTGCATGATCATCACTTTGAAATCGTGCTTCAGTTCTCTGGCGTGCCGCAGCACCTGCACATCCCTTATGCGGCCGTGACTCGCTTCCTCGACCCAAGCGTCGATTTTGCGATGGAAATTCCGCCTGCGCACATGCACACGGCTGAAACGCTCGACATCTCGGACACTCCGGCAGCTGCCGAGCCTGCTCAAACCGTAGCAGAAGAAAGCGATGATGCTGAACCGTCACGTCCGGCCAGCGATGGTACGGTTGTGAGCATTGATGCATTCCGCCGGAAGTAACTGACTTGGCTGATCCCGCAGACGAAAAACCACGCCTGAGCGACGCAGAAATGCTCGCTAAGTTCAAGAATGCGAAGAAGCGTCCGGCCTGTTCGGAAACGCTTGGCATGGAGCTGATGTCCGTCGATCAGGAGAACATGTCTCTGCGCATGTCTTTCAATATTGGCGAGCAGTTCTCAAACCCGACGGGTGCCATTCAGGGCGGCTTTCTGACAGCCATGCTGGATGAGGCGATGTCAGTCTGCTGCATCATTGCGTCTAACGTGACGATGACTGCGCCAACGCTTGAACTAAAGACGAGCTATTTTCGTCCACTGTTTCCTGGCCATGCCGAAGCCGAAGCGCGCATTCTGCGCCGTGGTAAGTCGATTGCTTTCATGGAAGCAGAGCTTTTCGATCCGGAAGGCCGCGTGGTTGCCAAGGCAAGCGCAACAGCTGCCCCAAAACCGTTCAAGCGTCTCTGACCTTTCATTTTGCCTGAAATTCACCACGTTTTTCGCCTGAAATCACCTTACTGGCTGGTTTGAATCAGGCTGTTTCAAAATCGGGGGATTTCATGAGTTTCAGACTGTCACGCCGCACAATGCTTGTGAGCGCTGCAAGCCTTCCAGTGCTTGCGGCCTGTTCTTCATCTGAGGACGAGCTTCCTACGCCACCGGAAAATGAGGGGCGTATTGAAGGCGTGCGTACGGCAATCGCCTACATGGAAAGCCAGAATGGCGGCCGGTTTGGCGTGTCTGCGACGAACCTTGCGACAGGGCAGACGATCACCCATCGCGGCGATGAGCGCTTTGCCATGTGTTCCAGCTTCAAATGGTTGCTCGCCGCGCTGGTGCTTCAGCGGGTGCAGGCGGGTGAGGAAGACCTGTCGCGGATGATCGAGTTTTCAGAAGCAGATATGGTGATGCATGCGCCTATCACCGAGCCTGCTCTGGGTGAAAGGCGTCTGAGCGTCGAGGCTCTGTGTCGTGGAACGGTTCAGACGAGTGATAATCCGGCGGCGAACCTGTTGCTGCGCACGCTGGGCGGACCGGAAGGCTTCACGCAAATCCTGCGCGACAATGGCGAGATGACGACGCGTCTCGACCGGTGGGAGCCGATGCTGAATGAGAATGCGCCGGGCGACCCGCAGGACACCAGCACGCCGAACGCCATGGTCAGCCTGATGGGATATTACCTCTTCGGTGGCGGGCTCAACGCCGAGTATCAGACCTTGTTGAAAGACTGGATGATTGGCGCAACGACCGGTCTGGCACGTCTGCGCGATGGCATGGATGCGCCATGGATTGGCGGCGACAAGACGGGCACCAGCTCGAACAATCAGAGCAATGACGTTGCCTTTGCCTACCGTCCGGATGCGCCGAATAATCCTATCCTGATCACCAGCTATCTGAATGTCGAAAACCCGGTAGGTGCAGAGACGGATGAGCTGCACGCCACCATCGGGCGTCAGATCATGTGGGCGCTGGCCTAGGTCAGTTCCGGCCCTTCAAAATGGTCCAGAGCGCGTGAGCGGACAATGATCCGCTCGCGCTCGCCTTCGCGGCGCTCCACCAGCAGGCGGGCGACCTGACTGTCATCATGGAAGGCCGCGCCTGTCAGACTGTCCAGAAGGGCTTTGGCGAGGTTGTCGAGGTCCATGATTGGCGGGTCGCCGGTGAATTCCATCACGATGTGGACTTCATAATCGCCATAGCCAGGGCGCACACGCGTGAAGTCCTTGCGGAAGAAATCCTTGAACAGCGGTTTATAGTATTTGGCCTGAGTGGTGATGCCATTGCATTTGGCTTCCAGTGTGCCGTCATCGAGAAGCCGCGCGCGGACTTTCCCTTTTCCGATCCATTCCGGTTCGCTCATGCGTGCACAATCCCTCTCACTGGTTTGTGCATACAGGGCTTTAGGTCGCACGACCAGCGGCTTGACCTTTGCAGGGTGAAGGCGCGATGTGCGCTGACTGAATTTCTGCCGGAGCGACCCGATGACTGATGTGCCTGCATGCCCGAAATGTGGCTGTGACTATGCCTATGAAGACGGCGCTCTGTTCGTTTGCCCGGAATGCGCGCATGAATGGTCCAACGCCCAGCCAGCAGAAGCCGAAGGCCGCGTCTGGCGCGATGCCAATGGCAATATTTTGCAGGATGGCGACACGGTGACTGTGATCAAGGATTTGAAGGTCAAAGGCGCTTCAAAGCCGGTTAAAGTCGGTACAGTGGTCAAGAATATCCGCCTCGTCGAAGGCGATCATGATATTGATTGCAAGATCGATGGCTTTGGCGCGATGGGCCTGAAGACGGAGTTCGTCAAAAAGGTCTGATCGAACCGCTTATGAAACAGCCGGATCGTGTGGGAGCAAATGAACAGCGTTCCGCTTGAGGCGCTTCTGGCGCGCCATGTTCATGACGGACACAATCACTGAAACCAGTGCCGCTTCAGCGGCGAACCAGACGAACCTCAGACTTGCCATGCCTCCAGCCGTGCACGCACGTGCGCAGCAGATTGCAGTGTAAAGAGGGCCCGTTTTGTCTGGTTGTTTCAAGATTATTCTCCTTGTTGCAGAGAGATAATCCTCGATCGATCTAAAAGTTCCGAAGAAATTGTATGTGCAAGCTGGCCGATTACAGCCAGCCGCCCAGCTCGCGCTTCACCAGTGTTTCCAGAAGATCGATCGCAATGTCGGAATCGTTCAGACATGGCAGAGAGGCAAACTTCTCACCGCCTGCTTCCAGGAAGCTGTCACGGCCTTCCATGGCGATCTCTTCCAGCGTCTCAAGACAGTCTGAAATGAAGGCAGGTGCGGCTACGGCGACTTTCTTCACGCCGTCTTCTGGCAGGGCTTCCAGCGTTTTATCTGTGTAGGGCTGGAGCCATTCCTGCGGCCCGAAGCGGGACTGGAAGGTCGTGCGAATGAAGTTCTCATCCCAGCCCATTTTCTCGCGCACGAGACGTGTCGTCTTGTGGCAGTGGCAGTGATACGGGTCGCCCTTGTCGAAATAGCTCTTAGGAATGCCGTGATAGGACATGAGCAGCACGTCCGGCTCAAAGTCGAGTTTCGACAGGCTGTCCTTCAGAGACGCACAGAGCGCATCGATATAGTTCGGGTCATCATGGAAGGCCGGCGTGGTGCGCAGGGCAGGCTGCCAGCGTAGTTTCATCAGCGCCTTGAAGGTGCGGTCGTTCACGCTGGCGGTTGTCGTCGCCGAGTATTGCGGATAGAGCGGCACGGTGAGGATGCGTGTGCATCCCTGATCCTTCAGCGCGTCGATCTTCGACTTGATGCTCGGATTGCCGTAATTCATCGCAAAATCAACGATCAGCGAGTCAGACCCGATGCGTTGGTTTAACTTTTCGGCCTGTGCGCGCGTGTAGAAGAGCAGCGGCGAGCCGTCCTCCATCCAGACTTTCTTATAGGCACGGCCGGATTTTGACGGGCGGAATGTCAGGATCGGGCCTTGCAGGATAAGCTGCCAGATCGGCTGCGGCACCTCAATCACGCGCGGGTCAGACAGAAATTCCGACAGATAGCGGCGCATGGAGCCATAGTCCGTGCCATCCGGTGTGCCGAGATTGATCAGAAGAACGCCAATCTTGCCCTGTTTTACAGGTGGGTGTCCGGAAGGAAGGTGCATGTCTGCCATGAGAGTTCAGCCCGCTTGATTATGTACTCTTGATTTAGGGATTACGCAGGGAACGCAAGGGCGGATGATATTTTCTTTTGCGTTTGCCGGTGGAAGCGGTCAGGTTTGCGCAAAACGGGAGGACAAAATGAAACTCATGAAAATCGGTGCGCTCGCGGGCGTAATGTTGCTTGGCGCTGGCGTAGCTCAGGCAGAGACGGTCTATCGCGATCAGGTCCAGCATATTGTGCTGTTTGATCTGGTGGATGATAGCCCGGCTGCCGTCGATGCGCTGGTGAGCGGCTGTTATGAATATCTGGCTGATATTGATGGCGTGTATGAGATCAATGTCGGCGTGCGTCAGGCGGACCGTACAGGCGGCGCAAACGCAACGGACTATGATGTGGCGCTGACGGTCACACTGGCCGATGAAGCGGCGCATGTCGCTTATGATACCGATCCGTCTCACATGACCTTTATCGGTCTCTTCCGTGAAAATTGGGAAAATGTGCGCGTGTTTGACTCAGCGCTTACCCATTCGCCGGAATAGGCGCCTCTGATCGCTTGATCAGGCCTGGCAGATACGCGCCGAGCGATACGGCGCGTATCGCATACATCGCCAGAAACGCGGCCCAGACACCGGTATTTCCGAACTGTCCGCGCAGAATGATATCGCTCGCCACATAGAGAATTGTCGTGATAACGGCAGCATTGCGCAGCGCCTTGCCTTGCGTTGCGCCTAGGAAGAAGCCGTCCAGCTGCCAGCACGGAATGCCGATGAAGGGGATGACCGCGCAGAAGGGCAGGAAGGCAAGAGCAACCGAGCGGGCTTCGGGATCATTCACAAAGTTGGCGATGATCCAGCCGCCACCGAAATAATAAAGCGCCGAGATAACTGCCCCGCTTAAAAGCGCGAGTTCGGTCGTTACGCGCATGGCGCGGACGAGCCGTCTACGGTTCCGTTTGCCATAGGCCTCGCCAATCTCTTTCTCGGCGACGAAGGCAAAGCCATCCAGAATGAAGGCTGCAACATTCACGAACTGTAGGAGGATCTCATTGCCTGCCAGAATGGCTGTGCCTTGCGTCGCGCCGGAATTCACAAACCAGGCGAAGGTGAAGAGCAAGGCGAGGGTGCGGATCAGCACGTCGCGATTGGCGTTGAAGAGCGCGATCAGCCGCGCTTTGTCGAACAGATTGGCAGAGCGTGAGAGGCCCGCCTTCACAACGAACAAACCGAAGGCGAGCGCCACCCATTCAGCTATCGCCGTGCCTGCGCCAATGCCAGCAGGGCCCCAGTCGAGGCCTGCAACAAACCAGACATCCAGCACGCCGTTGACGCCGTTCATCACAATCTGAAAAGCGAGTAGCCAGCCTGTGCGCCCGGTACCGAGCAGCCATCCGGTAATGCCATATCCCATCAGGACGGCAGGTGCGCCCCAGATTCGGGCATCCCAATAGGAGAGCGCGAGCGTCTTTACATCGTCATTTGCGGCGAAAGGCGTGAATACGAGCTGTCGAAGCAGGGGCGAGAGGCAGAGAATGATGAGCCCCATGCCGCCACCAACAAGCAAGGCCCGCTGCAGCAGGGCATTCACTTCGGCGGTATCGGATGCCCCATTGGCCTGCGCGGTGAGGCCTGTCGTCGACATGCGTAAAAAGCCGAACGCCCAATAGAGAAAGTTCATGGCGACGGCTGCGACACCCACAGCGCCCAGCTCGACCTTGTCTCCGGTGAGGCCCATGACGGCGGTATCGACCACACCTGTAGATGCGGTCGCGGCCTGCGCAAGCATGACCGGCACGGCGAGTGCGATAACTTTGGAACGGGTGAGTGTGCTCGACGTCATCCAAGCGGCTTAGGCGAGGGACGCGTCATTGGCAATTCGGGCGGGGTTACTAAGCCGCGGCCGGAGACGCTTCGAGCGTGGAAAGCAGACGGCGCGCCGTATCTTCGATCAGCTCCAGAACTTCATCGAATGTGCGGGTGAAATACGGATCCGGCATCTCGCGCAGAGGCTGTTCCGGCGCATAGTCGAGGAAGAGCTTCACTGGCGTGTTATTGCCAGCAGGACGTTGCTTCTCGATCTTTTTGCGATTGTCCTCGTCCATAGCGAGAATGAGGTCGAATTTCTCGAAGTCTTCCGGCTTGAACAAGCGGGCACGTAGACTGTTGATATTGTATCCGTGGGAGAGTGCGGCAGCGCGCATCGGGGCGTAGGGATGCTCACCGATATGCCAGCCGGATGTGCCCGCGCTGTCTATCCTGAGTGAAAGTCCCATCTTTTCGCATTGCTGTTTTGCTATGCCTTCTGCAGCAGCAGAGCGACAGATATTACCAAGACAAACGAACAGGACTGAGCCGACCATACAAGAACCACTAAAATCTACGTGTTGCTTAAGTCTCGCCAGTTTGGCGTCGTAATTGGGCGAAACTATGCCGAATTCCTAAAATGCCGGGATTCTCTGTAAATTTGATCAAAAAATTGGCGGACTACAGGTGGTGGATGATCAATTTTCATCATCTGGTCGTCGGTTTGTTTCCGCTGCGGCAACAGAATTTGTCACACGGCACTGAAATAATCCCGTTTCAGGGAATGGATCGCGCCGGAAGGCCATTTACTTGGATTGTTTTGCTCGCTAGAAGGCGCGACTTGCGCGCGGCAAGCAATTTTGTTGCGCGAAACCTATGGAGACCTATTCATGAGCACCCGCTCTTTCCCTTCCAATCCGAATGTCGGCGTTGTCGGCGCAACTGGTATGGTTGGCGAGATGATGCGCGAAATTCTGGCGGAACGTGATTTTCCGCTTAATGAGCTGCGCCTCTTCGCCTCTGCAAAGTCTGCAGGCAAGGAAATTGAGTGGAAGGACCGAAAGATTATTGTTGAGGATGCGAGCACGGCGGACTTTTCCGGCCTCGACATCGTCTTCTTCTCTGCCGGTGGCTCAACATCGAAAGCACTCGCGCCTAAAGCGGCAGCGGCTGGTGCTGTCGTAATCGACAACTCTTCGGCTTACCGTTCCGATCCGGACGTGCCGCTCGTCGTATCCGAAGTGAACCCTTACGATCTCGATGACCTCAAAAAAGGTATCATCGCGAACCCGAACTGCACGACGATGGCGGCTATGCCTGTGCTGAAACCTCTGCATGATGCAGCCGGCCTGAAGCGTATGGTTGCGAGCACTTATCAGGCTGTGTCCGGTGGCGGCGTTGCCGGCGTTGAAGAGCTGGACGAGCAGATCAAAGCAGGCGCTGAAAACGGCGCTGCGTTTTCTACATCCAATGATGCTTCACACCTGCCAGCTCCGAAAAAATGGGCGGTTCCTATCGGCTTTAACGTTGTTCCTCTGAACTATGTTCTGGGCGAAGATGGCTATACCGAAGAAGAGCTGAAAATGCGCGACGAGAGCCGCAAAATTCTTGGCATTCCGGACCTGCCGGTATCCGGCACTTGCGTTCGCGTGCCTGTCTTCTCCGGCCATGCGCTGTCTCTGAACGTCGAGTTTGAACGCCCGATTTCTGTCGAGCAGGCAACTGAGCTTCTTGGTAAGGCTGAAGGCGTTGTTCTTCATGATGTGCCAAACCCGCTGGAAGCGACCGGACAGGACCCTGTCTTCGTGGGCCGCATCCGTCCGGATCCCACTGTGGCGAACGGCCTCGCGCTCTTCGTGGTTGGTGACAATCTGCGCAAAGGCGCCGCGCTCAACGCTATTCAGGTTGGCGAAGTGCTGCTGAAGCGTTTTCCAGAATAAGCGCTGCGGCGAAATTCAACTCAAAGAAACGGCAGGCGAAAGTCTGCCGTTTTTTATTTGTCCTAGGGCTGTATTTCGCCACCGGTATAGCTATCTTCGCGGCACGTATTTCAGGAGAGTTTCATGACGTTTTACAAAGCCGTTTCCGCTCTGGCCCTCAGTGCTGCGCTGGCTGCCTGTAATGGGTCTTCGTCTGGAACAGGTCAGGGGGAAGCGACCATGGTTGAGCTGCCAGAGGCGCAGACGGTGGAAGAACGGTTTGCCACGCTCGCGCTTGAATGTGTGCACCGCCCGTACCCGAACAAGATTTCCCATGTGATGACGTCTGATGATGACATCGCGACGCCGCGTGAGATGACGCCAGCCTTCTATGGTTGTTTTGACTGGCACTCGGCGGTTCACGGCCACTGGCTGCTGACACGCATTCTGCGTACCCAGCCGGACACGGAATTTGCTGAGCCGATCCGTGAGGCGCTGGCGCAGTCTTTCACCGTGGAGAATATGGCCGGTGAGCTGGATTATTATTCGCATCCGGATCGCGGCGGCTTTGAGCGTCCGTATGGCATCGCCTGGTATTTGCAGCTCGTTTCCGAACTCGAAGAGAGTGAAGATCCGCAGCTGACAGAATGGCGTGAAACGCTACGTCCGCTGGAAGATGCCATCGTCGAGCGCTTTTCTGCATGGCTGCCAAATCTGGCTTATCCGGTGCGTCTCGGCACGCATAACCAGTCTGCCTTCGCGCTCGGTCTGATGCTGGACTATGCCCGTACGGTCGGGAACATAGAGCTTGAAACGCTGATCGTCGAGAAGTCGACCGACTTTTTCGGTGAGGATCGCAACTGCCCGATTGGCTATGAGCCATCCGGCGAGGACTTTCTGTCGCCATGCCTGATGGAAGCCGACCTGATGCGCCGTATCATGCCGCGCGGTCAGTTCGCGGCATGGCTGGGAAGCTTCCTGCCAGAAATTCCGCTCGATGGTGCAGGCGACTGGCTGGAGCCGGGTGTGGTGCTGGATGCGTCTGATGGCAAACTTGTGCATCTGGATGGCGTAAACCTCTCGCGCGCCTGGGCGCTGGAAGGTATTGCCTCTGCGCTCAGCGAGGATGACCCGCGTATCGCGGCGCTTCAGGCTGCGGCTGATATCCACAAAGAGGTCGGCATCGCGTCCGTGTCTGACGAGCATTATTCCGGTAGTCACTGGCTGGCGAGCTTTGCGACCTATCTGACCACGCGCCGCGGTATCGCAGCAGAGTAATGCCTGATCCGTGGAACAATCCGATTGATGATTACGTGCCGCCGGAAAACCAGCGGCCGTTCAAATACAATCCGCCGGATGTGCCACTGGACGTTGTCTATGAAGACGATGCGATCTTAGTAATGAACAAGCCTTACGGGCTGCTCTCGGTGCAGGGCAAACCTCTGCACCATAAGGACTGCCTCGAGTTTCGGGTGAAGGATGTCTATCCGGAGGCGACTGCAGTGCACCGGCTAGACCATTCCACGTCGGGCCTCATTCTTTTTGCGCGGACCGAGGCGCTCAAATCTCTCATCTCGCGCCAGTTTCAGGAACGGACGGTAAAAAAGGTCTATCGGGCGCGCGTCTGGGGCGAGGTCGCCGAAGAAGAGGGCGTGATCGACGTGCCGCTTCGCAAAAACTGGGAAGACAGCCCGCGCCAGATGGTCTGTTATGAGCGGGGTAAACGGGCCGTTACACGCTGGAAGGTTCTGGAACGGGGCAAAGGCGCGACTTTGCTTGAGCTATATCCGGAGACGGGGCGCACGCACCAGCTGCGCCTGCATACGCTGCATGTCGGGCATCCAATACTGGGCGACGAGCTATACGCGCCGGACCCGGCCTATGAGGCGGCACCGCGTTTGCTGCTCCACGCCACCGAACTCTCATTCGAGCATCCGGAGACAGGCGAGACGGTGAGCTTCAGGTCCGAGCCTGATTTTTGATATGAAAAAGCCGGGGCGAACCCCGGCTTTTCATCTTACTTCTTACCAGCAGCGGCTGCGGCGCGCTTGGCGTCCATAGCCTTTTTGTGCTCGGAGGCTTTCGTGAATTCTTCGAACTCGCGTGCCTCCTTAGCTGCGGCAGCTTTTTTGGCTTCAGCCGCGCGGCGGATTTGATCCTGCTCCTCAGGGCTGAGCTTTGGTGGCGTTGGTTTGTTCATACTGGGTCCCTCCGTATCAGTGTTTTTAGTGTGCGCCCTAATCGGCCGGTTGGCCAGAGCAGGGCGGATTAAAGGAGGTAAGTGTTACTTGGTGGCGTCCTTCACGGCATCTTTGACATCACCGCCTACTTTGCGGGCTTTGCCTTCTGCCTGATCAACTTCGCCTTCGGCTTCCAGTTTCTTGTCGTCCGTTGCCTTACCGGCAGCCTCTTTAACTTTGCCTTCGGCTTCCTTGGCTGCGCCTTTCAGATGTTCTTTGTCCATTGTGTCTGTCCTTTCTTTCTACACAGAACCAACAAGGCGGAGCGCGGGAAGTTCCGTAACTTCGACGTTTTTCCACTGGCCAGCCCCATCAGGCCGCGCTAAGCAGCGCGCACGAATTCATCCACAGGCTGAGAGGAGCAAACCTATGGGATTGTTTGGCGGCAAATCAGACAAAATGCGCACAGAGACGGACAGCTTTGGTCCATTGGAAGTTCCGGAAGACAAACTCTTCGGGGCACAGACGGCGCGCTCTCTGATCAACTTTCCTATCGGTGAAGAAAAAATGCCGGCGCCGGTCATCCGCGCCCTTGGCATCATCAAACGCTCAGCAGCGCTCGCGAACAAAAAGCTCGACAATATCGAGCCGGAGATTGCAGACGCTATCGTGAAGGCGGCTTCTGAAGTTGCCGAGAACAAGCTGGACGATCACTTCCCGCTCTCTATCTGGCAGACAGGTTCTGGCACACAGTCCAACATGAACTCTAACGAGGTCATCTCTAACCGTGCGATCCAGATCATGGGCGGTACGGTCGGTTCTAAAGAGCCTGTTCACCCGAACGACCACTGCAACCGTTCACAGTCTTCCAACGACACGTTCCCGACAGCGATGCACATCTCTGCGGCTGAAGAAATTCACCACCGTCTTCTGCCTGCGCTGCAATACATGCGCAACGCGCTGAACGACAAAGCTGAAGCGTTCAAAGACATCATCAAAATCGGTCGTACGCACACGCAGGACGCAACACCTCTGACGCTCGGTCAGGAGTTCTCCGGCTATGTGGCGCAGATGGACCTCGGCATTAAGCGCGTAAAGGAAGGTCTCGAGCACCTCTGGCCGCTCGCACAGGGTGGTACAGCTGTTGGTACAGGCATCAACGCGAAAGTCGGTTTTGCTGAAGCGTTTGCTGAAGAAGTTGCCGCCTACACAGAGCTGCCATTCGTCACAGCGCCGAACAAGTTTGAAGCGCTCGCGGCGCATGACGCGTTCGTTTATGCACACGGCGCGCTGAACACGGTTGCTGCATCTCTCTTCAAGATCGCTAACGACATACGTCTTCTGGGCTCTGGTCCGCGTTCAGGCCTCGGTGAGCTGGCGCTTCCGGAGAACGAGCCTGGCTCTTCCATCATGCCGGGCAAGGTGAACCCGACACAGTGTGAAGCCATGACAATGGTCTGCACGCAGGTGATGGGTAACAACACAACGATGACGGTTGCTGGTTCCCAGGGGCATTTCGAGCTGAACGTCTATAAGCCGGTTATGGCTTACAACATGATCCAGTCTGTTCGCCTGATCTCTGACGCATGTAACTCCTTCACCGACAAATGTGTGGTCGGCATTGAAGCGCGCGAAGACAATATTGCTGATCTGATGAACCGCTCTCTCATGCTGGTGACTGCGCTCAACCCGCACATCGGCTATGACAATGCGACGAAGATTGCGAAGAAGGCTCACAAAGAGGGTACAACTCTCAAGGAAGCTGCGATCGCGCTCGATCTGCTGACATCAGAGCAGTTCGACGAGTGGGTTGTTCCTGCGAACATGATCAAGCCGAGCTAGGATCTGGCTCTATCCATTTAAGAGAAAGGCGGCTCACTGGGCCGCCTTATTTTTGTTTTACTGGTCCTCTGCGAAATCCGGACCATTGCCTGTATTTGCGGGGCGCTGGGTATAGGTGAGGCGAATGCCTCCGCCATCCGGGTCGCGCCATTCTGCAAACATCTGATGCGGATTTGAGGTTTTCTCAGCCGAGACGTCATAGCCGAGCTTCGCCATACGGTCGCGCGCGGCCCGCCATTCTGCCAGATCCCACATGCCAATCTCAAGCATATGCTCGCGGCTCTCTATGTCGGGATGGTCAGCATACTCATTCAGACAGAGCGACAGGCTTGGCAGGCGGGTATGGTTGAGGAAGGTCTGGCGGCGTCCGTCGCGTCGGGTCGTGCCGACAACGGCAAACCCAATGCCTTCGCAATAAAAGCGTTTGGTGGCTTCAGTGTCGGTGATGGCGGTGTGAAGTGTGGCGACGAATTCATCACGGTCGCGTTGTAGCCCCTGACTTTCATTCCCGAACCAGACCCTGACCATGTACCCCTCCGAATCGCAGACTTTTCGTTTCAGCTAACAGAACACCAGAAGCGGGCCGATGGTTCAAATTTTCTCGGTGGGCGTCGCGTTCAGGCTGCGACGCTATGGCCATTTTTAGCGGCTTGTGATGCCTCAACTTTAAGACCATAATTTCTTTATGGTTTTAGGAGGGCTAGATCATGCCAAACGTTACCGTAGACCCGCTTGCGATTGCTGCACTCGTCGGATTTGCCTCGCTGATCATCGTATCTCTGGGCGTTGTGGTCGTTTTCTGGAAGCTGTCCAAACAGTCTTAGAGTTCTCATTCTTGTAAGATGACAGACGCGCCGCCGCGCGTTAGCGTCGCCGCATGAAAATGAGAATGTCAGTTCCGCTGGCTGCCTTTGGCATGCTGGCCATGAGCGTCGTCGCAGGGTGCGCGACAACTGTTGATCCGTGCTCGACAGCGGGGATTGATCGCCGCGTATCGTCAACGCTGAGCGACTTTGCCAGAGAGAACCGGGCAGACCTTAATGAGGTTAAACGGGCTGTTGCTTACTTTGATGGTGAGACGGTGCTGGGCACGATGCGCATCGCGCAGGCTGTGAGCGCGCTGCGCCGCGTTGCGTCCGGCTTTGATGACGATGTCGTTCCGGAACTGCAGGCCATATCCCAGCAATGCGGGACGGCAGGGAATATGCGCGAAATCTTCGTCGATTTTCTGCGCGATGAAGGCTTCAACAGCCGCGTGCTTGAATGGGTTGAAGATTTCCGCTTTGATTTCGAAGCCTGATCGCATCTACGCAGATGTGACTGCGCGGATGCAATTGACCGGTTGACCAAGATCGGGGGAAGGCGCAAAGGGCGCAAATGAATCCCGTTATCAAGTTTCTGAACCGAATGGATAAATCCGCCTGGCGTGCGGTGATCGTGACAGCTTTGCTGCTCGCGGGCGTTCTCGGTTTGCTGATTGTTGGGAAAACCTATTTCTTCTCCGGGTCTGAACGCGGTCTGTTGGGGGATCTGCAATCCTTCCTGATGGAGCACAGAACCAATCCGATCATGTTCTTCGTGGTTGTCGCGATCTATTGCGCGCTCTCTTTTCTGGGCGCGCCGCAATTTGGTCTGATCGGGATGACGGTTCTGGCTTTCGGCACGGTGATGGGCTTTGCTTATTCATGGCTGGCGACGCTTTGTTCTGCGAGCATGGCGTTCTGGATTGGCCGGTCTTTCGGCATGAAACTGGTCCAGCGCTATGGCGGTGATTCTATCCTGCGCCTGTCCCGCTTTATGGGGCGCAATGTGTTCATTGCCAGCATGATCGTTCGTAACGTTCCGACCGCGCCGGCAATTGTTGTGAACATGGCGTTCGGCGCGACCGAAGCCCGCTATAGCTGGTTCCTCGCGGGCGCAGCCATCGGCATTATTCCGAAAACGCTGCTGATCGCGTTGTTCGGGCAGGCGGTGGCGCAAAGCCTGACTGGTAACCCGATCTTTGCCATCGCTTCCGTTGCGGCAGGGGCATTGCTCTGGATACCGCTTATGCTGTTCGCACGATCTAATCTTGCGCAGGAACGCGCACCAGCTTCCTCTGAAAACACCTCTGAAGAGGCAGAAAATACTCCGTAAGTTCGAATTGAGGGAAAATACGGGTTTCAGTGCCTATTTTTCTTGACTTATCGGGCAATTATTTGCGTTATGGGCAACATGAATACGGTTCTTGAACTTCTTCTCCTGCTCGAGGGGCTTACAAGCCCCTGTCCGCGTCTGAACTAGGACCCGGTATGGGTCCGCGCGGTCAGGGGGTGTCGTTTCGATGCAACTTCAGAACCAGCGTGAACCTAAATGACAAACGAACCACATATCCGAATTTTTGACACCACAATGCGCGACGGTGAGCAGTCACCCGGCGCCAGCATGACCTTGCGCGAAAAGCTCGATCTGGCCGAACTCATGTGCGAGATGGGCGTGGACGTGATCGAAGCCGGCTTCCCGGCAGCCTCTGCGGGCGACTTTGATTGCGTTCGTCAGATTGCCCAGCAATCACAGAGCGACACCATCATTTGCGGTCTGTCCCGCTCGACGCCAGGCGATATTGATCGCTGCGCCGAAGCAGTAAAGCACGCTGCAAACCCGCGTATCCACACGTTCATCGCGACCAGCCCGCTCCACATGGAGCATAAGCTGAAAATGGGTGAGAACGCGGTTCTTGAAGCCATTGGCCGGTCTGTTGCGCAGGCGCGTAATCTGGTTGGTGATGTGGAATGGAGCGCAGAAGACGCGACCCGTTCCGACTTCGACTTCCTGTGCCGCGCAGTAGACGTTGCTATTCAGGCGGGCGCGACAACCATCAACCTGCCGGACACAGTCGGCTATGCACACCCTGAAGAGTATGGCGCGTTGTTCCGCCGTATCATCGAAGCTGTGCCTGACTCCGACAAAGTAATCTGGTCCACACACTGCCATAACGACCTTGGTCTGGCTGTCGCGAACTCGCTGGCTGGCGTCACGAATGGTGCGCGTCAGGTCGAGTGTGCGATCAACGGTCTGGGCGAGCGTGCGGGCAATGCTGCGCTGGAAGAAATTGTCATGGCGCTGAAAGTCCGCCGCGACACGCTTCAGGCGACGACTCGTGTTGATACGACCAAGCTGTCCCGCGCATCGAAAATGGTGAGCCAGATCACAGGCTTCCCTGTTCAGTACAACAAAGCCATTGTCGGTAAGAATGCGTTCGCGCACGAAAGCGGCATCCACCAGGATGGCATGCTGAAGAATGCGCAGACCTATGAGATCATGAACCCGGCGGATGTCGGCGTCGCTGAAACTTCTCTGGTCATGGGTAAGCACTCTGGCCGTCATGCCTTCCGCGATAAGCTGGCAATCTTGGGTTATGATCTGGCTGACGATGCGCTGAACGATGCGTTCAAGCGCTTCAAGGATCTCGCCGACCGCAAGAAGCATGTATTCGACGACGATATTATGGCGCTGGTTGATGACCAGCTGTCAGCTGAAGGTGAACGTATCGTCTTCAAGCGCCTGCGTGTGGTTGCTGGTTCTGAGGGGCCGCAAACAGCCGAGATCGATCTCGAAATCGCGGGCGAGCACAAATGGACGACTGCGCGTGGCAATGGTCCGGTTGATGCGGTCTTCAATGCGATCCGTGAAGTCATCCCTCATGAGGCCGTTCTGGAACTCTATCAGGTGAGCGCGGTCACGCAGGGCACAGATGCTCAGGCAGAGGTCAGCGTTCGTCTTTCTGAGGATGGAATTGTCGCAACGGGCCGCTCATTTGATCCGGACACGTTGTGTGCCAGTGCAAAAGCCTATCTGCATGCGCTGAACAAGCTTGAAGCGCGTCGTCAGAAGCGCATGGCCGCCTGATCCATCCTAAAGCCTTAAAAGCGCCGTAATTACTGAAAAATATGCAGGCGGAACGATGTGTTCCGTCTGTGGTAATTTTATGCAGAAACACCCCCTTGCTTTACAAATTGTAAACCGGCACAAGCAAAGAAGGGGAAGTGTTGTGAATGAAGCGCAGGGTTAGTGATTCTCTGCAGAATGCGGCGGTAAAATATGCTTGGTAGTCTTCTTGGCCTCTTGTCGACGGATATGGCCATCGACCTTGGTACGGCGAACACTCTTGTTTACGTAAAAAATCAGGGCGTGGTTATCGATGAGCCTTCGGTTGTGGCTTATCGGAAAGAGGGTAACCGGAAGATCCCTTACGCGGTTGGTGCGCAGGCGAAAGCAATGCTCGGTAAGACGCCGATTGCGATGGAAGCCATCCGCCCGATGAAAGATGGTGTGATCGCCGACTTCGAAGTTGCCGAAGAAATGATCAAGGCCTTCATCCGTAAGGTTCACAACCGCCGCGCTTTCGTTTCCCCGCTGATTATTATCTGTGTTCCGACGGGTGCTACACCGGTTGAACGCCGTGCAATTCACCAGTCCGCGCTTCAGGCAGGCGCCCGCCATGTTGAGATGATCGAAGAGCCGATGGCCGCCGCAATCGGTGCCGGTCTTCCGATTGATGAGCCGTCAGGTTCCATGGTTGTTGATATCGGTGGTGGTACCACTGAGGTCGCCGTTCTCTCTCTTGGCGGTATTGTTTACTCTCGTTCTGTCCGCGTCGGTGGTGACCGTATGGACGAGGCGATCGTGAACTTCCTGCGCCGTCATGAGAACATGCTGATCGGTGAGATGTCTGCCGAGCGTATCAAAAAAGAAATCGGTACGGCTAAAGCGCCTGACGATTCCATGGGCATGTCTCTGGAAATCAAAGGCCGCGACCTGATGAACGGCGTGCCTAAGGAAGCTGAAATCACAGAAGCGATGGTTGCGGATGCTCTGAGCGAGCCTGTGCAGTCGATCATCGACGCTGTGAAAACAGCGCTTGAAGCTATGCCACCGGAACTGGCTGCCGATATCGTTGATAAAGGTATCGTGCTGACCGGTGGTGGCGCGCTTCTGCGTAACCTTGATGTTGTGATCCGCGAGCGTACACAGCTTCCGGTCACGATTGCTGATGATCCGCTGAAGTGTGTTGTTCTGGGTTCTGGTAAAGTTCTCGAGAACTACTCAGCGATGCGCGGCGTCCTGTCTCCTGACGTCTGATCTGAAATCACCGGCCTGATGAGGGGCCAGACCAGAAGGGTTTAAAGCATGGCAACGCTAGGGCGTGACCGTAAGGCGAAACGCCAGGTCGTCAGGACCTTCGTTGTTGTTGCGATCGTTGTTGCTCTGGCGCTGGTCCTGTTTCAGACCGCGCCAAGCATTCGCGGGGCAAGCCAGCCCTTGCGCGCGGGAATGGATGATATCGTCGTCCAGTCTGCCTCATCGACCCGTCCGGGCTCTTTGTTTGACTTCAATAATGATGAAGAGCTTCAGGCTGAAATCGAACGCCTGCAGGTCGAGAACCGCCAGCTTGCGATCTGGCGCGATGCTGCGACATCCATGACGGAACGTTTGCAGCGTTATGAAGAGCTTCTGAACCTTGCCAGCGAGCCTCTGCCACAGGGTATTTCAGCGCGCGTCGTGACTGAAACCGATGGTCCGTTCGCTGAAACGCGACTTGCCAATGCCGGCGCTTTGCATGGTGTGCAACTCGGGCATGTCGCGGTGAATACGCAGGGCGTGATTGGCCGCGTTATTCGTGTCGGGAACAGATCGTCCCGTATCCTTCTTGTGACTGACTTTAACAGCCGCGTACCTGTCATGGGTGAGATTAGCGGCGTGCGCGCTATTCTTGCGGGTGGCTCGGGTTCTGAATTCGGGCAACTGATCGACCGGCCTGAGCAAGCGCCATTCGTTCAGGGCGAGAGCATTGTGACATCCGGTGAAGGTAATGCCTTCCCGCGTGGGCTTCGTATTGCCCGTGCTGTTCTTTCTGGCGAAGAATGGGTGGCGCAGCTGTCACTCTCCGAAGCGCCGGTTGATTTTGTGCGTCTCTTGCCAGCGCAAACCATTCCGACACCAGAAGAAGACCCGCTGCCGGAACCGGTTGAGGCCGAGCCTGAAGCAAGCGCCGAGATGGGGCAGAGATGAGCGGATTTGCCAACAAGCCGTCTGCATGGGGACGTACAGGAAGTACGGCCCGTCTCATTATCGGAGCCATTTTTGTTCTTTTTGTCGGCTATATCGGTGTCGTTTTTATCGCGCCGACCGGGCTTGATGTATTCTGGCCATATGCGCCGCTCTGGGCCGCCGTTGGCTGGGGCGCGAGCCGTCTTTCTTTCCGTCCTGCTGGGGCTCTGGTGCTTCTCGGACTGATCATGGATCTGGTGACGGATGCGCCAGTTGGCTGCTGGTCTTCAATTTTGCTGGTCGCTTTTCTGACAGCATCGATATTCCGCCAGCAGGCGCTCACAGACAAAACCGGCGTCATCCGCTTTTTCGGTGATGTTTCGGGCTTTGTACTGAGTTTTATGTTCGCCCGCTGGCTGATGGGCTCCTATCTTGGGGGCGTGGAGACTCGTGAGATTATTGGCGGGTTCCTCTCAGCAGCACTACTTTATTACCCTCTGAGACCATTATTCAGACTGACCACAGATGAGCGGGTGGACTGATGGGCCGTAAACGCGAAGTCAAGGAACTCGATACAACACGTCGCCTGTTTATTGCTGGCGCGGCCGGTGGCCTTGTGTCCAGCGTGCTCGTTGGTCGGCTTGTCAATCTGCAACTTCTCAATCAGGAAGAATTCGAGGCGCGCGCGCTGGTCAATCAGATCAGCCTTGTGCCGGGCGTTCCGCGTCGGGGGCTGATTTTCGACCGTTTTGGCGAACCGCTGGCTACGCATCGGACGAGTTGGAACGTGTATGCTGCTCGTGAGGACCTTCCTGATCTTGAAGAAACGCTCGCGCGGATCGCTGAAGTCGTTGATCTCTCGCCGGAGCGTCAGGAACGTCTTGTACAGAATTTCCGCCGTGAGCAGTCCTTCATTCCGGTTTCGATCCTGACCGACCTGACCTATGAGCAGTTCACGCGCCTCAGCGTGATGCGACCGCAATTGCCTGGCGTGACGATTGAAGCGTCTCACGCGCGGTCTTATCCGCGTGGACGGGATTTTGCGCACGTGGTCGGTTATGTCGCGCGCGCAAACCAGTCTGAAATCGACGCCGCTCTTGAAGGCCTCGACCCTGAAATAGACCGTCAGCGTATTTCGCGTATTCAGGGCGTGCTGAAGCACCCGAATATGCGGGTGGGGCGTCTTGGCGTTGAGAAGGAAATGGATGACTGGCTTGGCGGTACGCCCGGCAATCACCGCTATGTCCGCAACGCGCAAGGCCGCACCATCCGCCGCCTCGATGATGATGAGAACGCGCCTAAGCCAGGCAAGGATGTGCACCTGACAATTGACGCCGACCTGCAAAGAGAGGCGATCCGTCTGTTCGGCGACCAATCGGGCGCTGCGGTTCTGATGGATGTGAACTCGGGTGATATCCTGACACTCGCATCCAACCCGACCTATGATCCGAACGACTTTGTGAACGGCATTTCCAGCGTGGATTACAATGCGCTGCGCGAGAATGAGCGCGCGCCGCTCTATCACAAGGCTTATGACGGTGTGTATCCGCCAGGCTCGACCTTCAAAATGATTGTCGGTGCGGCGGCGCTGCGCGCAGGGCTGACCGATTCAAGCGAGCGGGTGTATTGCCCCGGGCATTATGACTTTGGCGGTCGCCGCTTCCACTGCTGGGAACGCCGGGGCCATGGCAGCGTCAATCTGAAGGGTGCTATCCAGAGGTCCTGCGACGTCTATTTCTACGAGATTGCACGTCGCCTTGGCCCGGAGCGTATTGCTGCTGAAGCGCGGACATTCGGTCTCGGCATCAGCTATGAGCTTGGCATGACAGGTGGCGCGTCGGGTGTTGTCCCGAACGACGACTGGAAGCGCCGTCGCTTTAACGAGCCATGGTATGACGGTGAAACACTGAACTATGGCATCGGGCAGGGCTATCTGACCGTCTCGCCGCTTCAGCTCGCAGTGATGACGGCGCGGCTTGCACGAACAGATGGCGTAGCGGTTATGCCGCGCATGGTTGGCGTAGGCGATGCGGTGCCGCAGAATCCTCAATTCGGCGCAATGCCGGACGCAGCCATCATGCAGCAGCTGCGCGAGGGCATGTTCGCTGTGACATCCGAAACGGGCGGTACGGCGCTGCGTGCTGGTGACATCAACTTTAACGGCTATCGGATGGCGGGTAAGACAGGCACAGCGCAGGTGCGTGTGATTTCTGCCGCCGAGCGTGTGACGGGCGTGATTGATAACGCGGACCTCCCACGTCGTTTGCGTGACCACGGCCTGTTTGTTGGCTTCGCGCCTTATGACAATCCGAAATACGCGGTGGCCGTCGTTGTCGAGCATGGTGGCGGCTCAAGCTCTGCCTATCCGATTGCGCGCGATCTTATGCATGAGGCATTCGTGCGCGATTCAGGCCGAGCCGCGTCTTACCAGATTGCGTCGAACGCAACAGACACTGAGGCGATCTGATGCCAACATCATTTGCACAGACCAATGATGATTTCGTCTCACGGGTATTCCGACTGCCGTGGATCATGATCCTGATCATGCTGGGGCTGGGTATTTTCGGTGTCGCGGTCCTTTATTCGTCCACGATCACCAACCCGATTGAAGCGGGCCTTCCAGCCAAACACGCCGTGCGTCTGGGCATCGCGTTCGTCTTTCTGTTTGCGCTCGCCATGACGCCGCTCGGCTTCTGGTCAGCAGTGTCTTACACCGGGTATCTGGGGGCATTATTGCTTCTTGTCGGGGTAGAGTTCTTCGGCGCGATGGGCGGCGGGGCGCAGCGCTGGCTGGATATCGGTCCGATCCGCGTGCAGCCATCAGAGTTTATGAAGCTCGCCTTATTGCTGGCATTGGCGCGGTTTTATCATCAGGTGCGTGCGTCTGGTGAGGTGAAGTTCTTCCACCATATTTTTGCGCTTCTTATGATCGCCGCGCCGGTTATGCTGGTCTTTCGTCAGCCTGACCTCGGTACGTCGCTCATGCTGGCGGCAACCGGTTTTGCGGTCATGTTTTTTGCCGGCATGCGCTATTGGATCATCATCGCCGGTCTTGTGGCTGTCGTGCTCAGTGCGCCGCTCGCTTACTTCTATGTTCTGAAGGACTATCAGCGCGAACGGGTTCTGACTGCCATCGATCCAAGCCGTGATCCTCTGGGCGCAGGCTATCAGATTCAGCAGGCTGAAATTGCGATCGGTTCTGGCGGCGCGGAAGGGCGCGGCTATATGCAGGGCACGCAGAGCCAGCTCGACTATATTCCGGAGCAACATACCGACTTTATCTTCACGGTGATCGCCGAGGAATTCGGCTTTGTCGGGTCTGTTGGCCTGATCGGGGCATGGATCGCACTCTTCGCCCTCGGGCTGATGGTTGCCGGTCGAAGTCGTTCGCATTTCGGATATCTGGCCTCCAGCGGCGCAGTGGTCACAATTGCGTTTTATGTGTTTGTGAACATCGCTATGGTGAGTGGCATGCTGCCCGTTGTGGGGGTGCCTTTGCCGCTGATCTCTTACGGCGGAACAGCGATGTTGACCGTTATGGCCGCCTTCGCGGTAATTTGTGCTACCAATCTCGACAGAGACAAGCATCTTTCGATCAGCGGTTTCTTCTGATCGGGCAAGATCGTCTAACGCCAATTGACCTTTTCACGAAGCGCTGCAAGTTATGCGGTGGGATGACGCAGGGCTGACCTCTGCGTCCACGAGTGCGGAGTAGCAGTATGGCGGGTCCGGTAGTCGCCGGTAAGTCGGATCATTGGGGATCTCGATTCGGTTTTATCATGGCAGCGGTTGGTTCCTCGGTTGGTCTGGGGAATATGTGGCGGTTTCCGTACATCGCAGGTGAGATGGGCGGCTCTGCGTTCATTCTCGTGTATCTGGGATGTATTCTTTTGTTCGGCCTGCCGGTTCTGATGGCGGAATACGCGCTTGGCCGTTACGGCCAGCGATCTTCCATCGCCAGCATCCGTAAGATCGTGACCGAAGAGAAAAAGCCGATTGCCTGGGTCGGTATGGGCTGGCTCGGCGCGATCGCGTCTCTTCTGCTCTTCTCTTTCTATATCGTCATTTCAGCCTGGGTGTTCGACTTTATCCCGCAGGCTTTCATGGGCGATTTCTCAGGCTTTGACGCGGCTGCATCGGGGGCAAACTTTGATGACACGACCGGCAATAAGCTTGAAATCTTCGCATATATGGCAGGCTTCCTCGCGCTGAACGTGATTATCGTGGCACGTGGCGTCCATGGCGGTATCGAGAAGGCGGCTGAGATCCTAATGCCCGCCTTTTTTATTATGCTTCTGGGCATGGTCGCGTTCGCGGTCTTCACCGGTGATGCGGCAGCGACAGTACAGTTCCTGCTGACACCTGACTTCAGCAAGATGGGCTTTGAGACGTTTATGGCGGCCGTTGGTCAGGCCTTTTTCTCTCTGAGTGTCGGTAGCTGTGTGATGTTCACCTATGGTGCGTATCTGACGCGAGACACCAATATTCCGAAGAACGCAGGCCTCGTTGCGAGCGCGGACACATTCGTCGCGCTGATCGCGGGCTTCGCTATCTTCCCAATCGTCTTTGCGTTCGGTCTCAACCCTGCTGAGGGTCCTGGCCTGTTCTTCGTAACTATGCCGGTCGCGTTCGGTCAGTTGCCGGGCGTTGTAGGCGGTGTGTTCTTCACGCTGGCACTCTTTGCGGCCTTCACGTCTTCGATTTCGCTGCTCGAGACCGGCGTATCATGGCTGGAAGATCAGAAGTCTATTGGTCGTCTGAAAGGCGCAATCGGCCTTGGCGTGATCATGCTGGTCCTCGGTGCAGGCTATATCTGGGCGCCAGAGTTCATTGACCATGCAAGCTTCCTCTCCGGCGATGTGATGCTTCCGCTGGGTGGCGTTCTCATCGGTATCTTTGCAGGCTGGGTCGTGCCGAAGCGTATTCTGGCGTCCGAGCTGGGCGAAGGCGTGCATCTGGAGATCGTTCTGGTGCTTCTGCGCTTCGTTGTGCCGGTCGCGATTTCAGTGATACTCGTGATGGGCCTGATCAACAAATTCGGTTGATACACACGAGATATGAAAAAAGAAAAGGGAGGCTCGGGCCTCCCTTTTTTGTATCTGATTATTCGGTGAAAGATTAGCCGAGAAGCTGCTGGAATTCTTCAGTCGCATTGATCAGGGCATTCACAATGCCAGGCTCGAGGCTTGAGTGTCCTGCATCCGGAATGATTTCCAGACGGGATTTTGGCCACGCCTTGTGCAGTGCCCAGGCTGACGACATTGGCGTCACAACATCATAGCGGCCATGCACGATGACGCCGGGAATATCCTTCAGAATATGTGCCTGATCGAGCAGCCATCCGTCTTTCTCGAAAAAGCCGCCATTGTGGAAATAGTGGCACTCAATACGAGCAAAGGCGTCTACGAAGGCGTTGTCGTCGAAGCGCGGCGGGCGTACGGCTGGCCCGCGAATAGACAGGGTTTCGCCCTCCCAGCACGCCCATGCCCGCGCGGCTTCCAGACGTGCTTGTTTGTCGTCTGACATCAGGCGTTTGTAGAAGGCCTCAAGCAGGTTATCGCGCTCGTCTTCCGGAATTGGCGCGATATAGCGGTCATAGGCGTCAGGGAAGATATGGCTTGCGCCTTCCTGATAGAACCAACGCAGCTCACGCTGTGTCAGCAGGAAGATGCCGCGCAGAAGAAGACCGCTCACGCGCTCCGGGTGTGTCACCGCATAAGCCAGAGACAGCGTGGAGCCCCAAGAGCCACCAAAGACGAGCCATTTCTCAATACCGAGTTCTTTGCGAAGCTTTTCAATATCTTCGATCAGATCCCATGTGGTGTTGTCTTCCAGAGAGGAATAAGGCGAAGAGCGTCCGCATCCGCGCTGGTCGAATAAGACGACGCGGTAATGGCGGGGATCAAAAAAGCGGCGCATCTCTGCGCTCGCGCCACCGCCCGGGCCGCCATGCAGACCGAGCACCGGAATGCCGTTCACAGGGCCGGCGTCCTCCCAGTAGAGTTCGTGAAGGGATGAAACCCTGAGGCGACCTGCGCGTCTGGGATCTGTATGCGGGAAGAGTTTTCTTCGGGAAACGGGCTTAGTATTCATGCATGCTTCACCTATAGTAGGTCAAAACATAGATAAAGACTGGACGGGCGTTAAAAATTCCAGTTCTGTACCATTACAGAACATAAAATGAGAGTTTAGGGCGATATGGTTTTGCGTTTTTTGGGTACCGCGGCTCTCGCAGTACTTTGCGCAAGTTGTGCTACGGTGTCTATGCAGCCGGCCAGCATGACAGCTTCAATAGTCAGACCGAAGTCTGACCTTCAGCAAACAGCTGAAGCCTTCAGTGACGACGCTGCCGACGCTGGCTGGGTCCAGAGTCGCGATGCTGTCTCCTTCATCACAAACAGTCTGTTCGGAAATAATGACGACGAGAGCGCTACTGCTGACTATGTCGAAGTCATTCAGGCAAACTCAGCGCCGGTCGCAGATGTGCAAAGCCGTCTTCAGGCTGATACAGAGCAGACGCTCATCGCGCTGACTGAGATCAATGCACAGGCAAATGCGCTTCTGTCTTCAGAAAATGAAATCGTTCGCGGTGATGTCTCCAGCTTTGAAGATGTGCTGATCACCGCGCGTGACTGCCGCCGGTCTTTCAATCACGCAGCGGATGCTCTGGCTGAACGCGACGCCACTGTGACAGTCGAAACGGAAATAGCGCTCTCAGGCCTTGATGAGCAGATCGACCGTATGAGCGGCCTTGCGGACCAGCTGGTAGAGCGTTGGCGCAATGAGGACGTCGCAACGTCCTAAGTTGAGCTCGATTAAAGGCGTGAGCGATAGCCTTCAAAGGCAAGCCACGCCCAAGCAATCAAAAGACTTATGCCGCCAATCGGCGTGAAAGCACCTAGCCAGCGCGGCGCGCCGAGAGCCATGCTGTAGAGCGTGCCTGCAAAGACCAGAATACCAATGAAGAATGCGAGTGCCGGGCCTCTGAGGAGTTCCGCGCGGGCCTTATTCAGGCCAATAGCAATCATCGCGACAGAGTGGGTTAGGGCGTAAAGCGTCGCGGTATCCCACCAGTCGCCTGCGTCACCGACCAGAACATCACTCAAACCGTGCGCGCCGAACGCGCCGCAGGCTACGCTGATAAATCCGCAAATCGCGCCAAGTGTCAGAATAAGCATCTGGTCAGTTCCCGTCGGACATCTTCTTTGAAGGCAGAGCATAGGTCACAATCGAGTGGCTCGCCGGTTCGTCCATTGTTTCTTCGCGTACATCAACTTCGATGACTGCGAGCTTCTTCCCGATTTTCAGAACCTTGCCCTGAGCGAGCACATTGCCAGCCTTGCAGGCGTTCAGAAAATTGATGTTCAGGTTTGATGTGACTGCATATGGTTCGATACCCGTGCGGGTAAAGATCGCAAAGTAAGCAGCACAATCTGCGAGCGCCATTTGTGTCGGACCAGAAATGACGCCGCCAGGCCGCAGCATATTATCGTCATACGGCATGCGTACGGTAACTTCACCGTCGCCGACATGCGTAACTTCCATACGCGGGTTTTGTCTCTCGCTTCCAAACGCCTTGGTCAGAAAGGCGTTGATCTCCTCTGCGCGCACTTTTGACGTCACGGGAGTCCTCCAATTTTTTTGAGCAAACTAACGGGACTGACGCGCAGGGAAAGCATACATTTAGCCGCAGCTAAGCAGTGTACGAATTCTGTGCGCTCCCTTGGTAAATTTACTACACCTGTGAGGAGAAACTCGCCTGTATGTAGAAGAGACATGGTTTAGACACAGTGATTCCCGTATTTTCGGGTTTCGTAATTTTAAAGTGGAATTCTGAGCTTGAGCGCGTTCCGGGTGGACAATCAAAACGGTGAGGCGGTGCTTCACGTTGAAGGAGACTGGACGGTCAAAACCGTCGGGGCTCTGGAGCGTGAGATTCGCCGTGCGCGTTTTGAGAGGGCGCCGCAGCTTGTCGATGTCAGCGCGCTTGGTGCTGTGGATACCGCAGGCGCCTTCCTCATTCATACCATGCTCGAAGATGGGGGCATCGAGGCCGACAAAACCTATCAACTGATTGGCGAGCATGCGCAGGCCAAAGCCTTGCTGGAGCTTGTATCCGGACGTGAGCGTCAGGAGAAGGTGGTCGCTTCGCAACCGCTTTCGATCATCGATCTTCTGGCCCGTGTCGGCAAGGGCAGTGTTCACTTCATGGACGAGGCTGTCGGTACGCTGAGCTTTATCGGCGAAGCCATGCTTACAACGTTCAAGCTGCTCCTGCAGCCGCACAAAATTCGCTGGACCAGCGTGTTCGCCGTTATGGAAGAAGCCGGGCTGGATGCGCTACCAATCGTGTCTTTCCTCTCGTTCTTTGTTGGCATGGTGATCGCCTTTATTGGCGCGACCATGCTTCAGCAAACGCTTGGCGCGACGGTGTTCACTGTCGAGCTGGTCGGCTGGGCAGTTATGCGTGAATTCGGCGTGGTGCTGACAGGCATTCTTCTGGCCGGGCGGACCAACTCCTCGTTTACTGCGCAGATTGGCTCGATGAAGATGCGTCAGGAGATTGATGCCATGCGCACGCTTGGTATTGATCCGATCGAAGCGTTGGTGACGCCGCGTATTCTGGCCATGCTGATCATGACGCCGCTTCTGGCGTTCGGCGCAACACTTTCCGGCCTGTTGGGCGGGCTTATGATTTCATGGGTGGCGCTGGATATTTCGCCTATCCTCTTCATTACCCGCATCCAGGATATTGTAATCATCCAGAACTTCTGGGTGGGCATGTCCAAGGCGCCGGTCTTTGCGGTGGTGGTTGCCATGATTGCCTGCCGTCAGGGGCTGCTTGTACAGGGCGATGTTCAGTCGCTCGGCAAAGCGACCACGGCGTCGGTCGTTCATGCCATTTTCCTGATTATCGTCGTCGATGCGATTTTCGCCATGATGTATATGGAGCTCGGCATATGAGCGATCCGATCATTCAGGTGCGCGGGCTTAAAACCCAGTTCGGCGATCATGTGGTTCATGAGAACCTCGACCTCGATATCTATCGCGGCGAAACAATTGGCGTTATTGGCCCGTCCGGTTGCGGCAAGTCGGTTCTGTTGAGCGAGATTGTAGGCCTGCTGACTCCCACGGCGGGCTCCGTCACCGTGTTTGGCGAGACACTATCTGAGCTATCCGATAGAGACCGCCAGGCCATTGAGCGGCGCTGGTCGGTGATGTTTCAGGACGGCGCGCTCTTCTCAAACCTCACCGTGCGCGAGAACGTGATGGTGCCGATGAAAGAGCACACAAACTTCTCTCATGATTTGATGCACGATCTGGCTGACCTCAAGATCAGCCTGTCCGGCCTGCCGCTCAACGCTGCGGACAAAAAGCCGTCCGAACTCTCTGGCGGTATGCGCAAAAGGGCGGCAATGGCGCGTGCACTGGCGCTTGATCCGGAGCTTGTGTTTCTGGATGAGCCGACAGCGGGTCTCGACCCGATTACAGCCGGACGTTTTGACTCGCTCGTGCGTGAACTCAGCCGCCTTCTCGGTCTGACGGTCTTTCTCGTGACGCATGATCTCGACACGCTGAAGGCGACATGTGACCGGATTGCGGTGCTTGGCGACAAGCGGGTAAAGTATACCGGAACGCTCGAAGAAGTTTCACGGATCGATGATCCGTGGGTGCAGGAATATTTTGGCGGCCCACGCGGGCGGTCGGTGGTAGGATAGTTATGGAAACACGTGCCAGTTATGCCCTGATCGGCGCAGCAGTTCTGGCTGCTTTCGCTGCACTCATTGCCTTCACCATCTGGCTGGGCAAGGTCGAGTTTGATCGTGAGTTCTCAGAATACGATGTTGTGTTCGAAGGCGCGGTGAATGGCCTGTCGGAAGGCGGGCAGGTCCGTTATCTGGGCATTAATGTCGGCGAGGTGGTCAGCCTCTCACTTGATCGCGAGAACACCGAGAATGTCATCGCCCGCATTCGTGTTGATGCCGATACGCCGGTTCGTACAGATTCTACAGCCTATCTCGACTTCGCAGGACTGACAGGCGTGACGTTTATCCAGATCAGGCCGGGTTCGGCTCAGGCCGATCTGATGCCCGGTAGTGCGACGAACCCGCCCGTGCTCGAAACGGAGCAGACACAGCTGCAGGAAATCTTTCAGGGTGGTCAGGATCTGATGGCCAACGCGCAGGTGACGTTGTCACGTTTGAATGCCGTTCTGGACGCAGAGAACGCGGAGACCTTCCGCCAGACGCTCGGCAATATCCAGCGCATTACCAACGCGTTTGCTGAAGACGAGCAGCTTATGCAGGATGCTGGCGCTGCGCTGCGTTCGCTTGCCGATGCGGGTGAGGCAGTCGCTGATGCGGCGCGCAGCTTCGGATCGCTCGAAACGGATATCCAGACGGCGCTCACGGACATTGCTGACAATGCAGATGCGTTGATTGATGATGCGCGGCGCCTGATCCAGACATCTGAAACGGCGGTGCTCGAAACACAGGAAAGCATGCGCGGTGTGCGTGAGGCCGTCGAGGAACCGGCAGAACAGACCCTGCAGGAAATCCAGCGCCTGACGACCGATATGCGATCGCTTGTGCGCCGCCTTGATCGTATCGCACGCGAAGTCGAGCAGAACCCGCAGAGCTTCATTCAGGGCCAGCCGCGGCCTTACCGAGAGGATTGATGATGAAACTGAAGACAACCGTTCTCAGCCTCACGGCTCTATCGCTTGCCGGATGTGTCTCGGTTTTGCCTGAGCCTGTCGTACCTGATGCGCTCTACCGTTTCACCAGCACCTCTCAGCCGATGAGCGGTGCGCCGGTTTCGCTGCCCGCCAATATCATCGTGTTCGAGCCTGAAGGCTCGTCTTTGCTGCTGGGCCGCAATATCGCTTATGAGAGCGAAGACGGGGCGCTGAGCGTTTTGCCGGAAGCCGAATGGACAGAATCCGCTTCGCGCCTTTTACAGTCCGCGCTTCTGGATCGATTGTCGCTTCAGGGCGCTGACAGTGAAGGCGTGGCTGTGGACGAGCGCCTGACGCTCAGCGCGGCGTATGAACTGCACTGGACTGTACGCGATCTGGTCATTGGCGAGGAAGATGCGGTGGTGACGGCGCGTGTTGAGATTCTCAACGGGCGTACGGGCGGCATTGTTGGCCAGACCTTCATCACCAAACGTGAGTCCTATACCGGCAGAGCGGATACAGAGGGTACGCGCGCACTTATTCGTGCGGCACGCGGCGTGATCGATGAGATTGCGGCAGAGCTGCCCGACCTGATGTCAGACAGCTGATCTGCTAGTTCTTCTGGCTGTGAAACGCTGCATCCAGAAGTAGGAAGGCCGTCAGGCGTTTGGCTGCGGCGGTGCGGCTGCGATCCGCCTCATTCAGAGACCGCATCGCATCCGTCGTTTCTTCAGAAAGGAAGCGTTCGACAGCCGCGTGGAAATGCTCCTGATCTTCGATACGGTATTGCAGTTCCTGAACCTTTGGTCCCGCAAACTCGCGAACAGCGCGGCGGCGATTGCGTTCATTGCGACGTGACGCACCCGCAATTTTACGCGTTTCCTTCATCGTGAACGCATCCGTCAGCGCGATGCCCATATCCTCGACTTCGCTCAGAATGATGCGGGCTGCATCGTCACGTTCTTCTGGATCGGAGGACAGGCCGGCCAGAAGGTCTTTCCAGGACAGGCCCATTTCTTTTTGCGATGCGCTGTCGAACGCGAGATCAAACAGAGAGCTTTCCTCGCTGGTTGTCTCACTGTTTTCCGGCGCGGGAGTGCGTTCCTGAACGCTCGTTTCGCCATCGTTTTGCGTTGCAGCCTTCTGCCTTGGCTGCGACAACAGCATGGACGAGGTGCTCTTATCCGGTTCGCCAAGCGTCTCGAAGGATGGTTTTGGCTCATCCGTATCAGGCTGGCGCCGGCGCAGATTTTCCGGTGGTGCCGGTGCTGGTGTTGGAGCAGGCGGTTGAGGCTGCGGCGCTACGGGCTGGGCCGGTGGATCCGGCATAGCAGGCGCTGCGGAAAGAATGTCTCCGTCGCTTAGACCGTTCAGCAGCGCAGAGGCGCGCTCAATGCGCTGACGGGCGCGTTCGAGACCGGCTTCAGCGGTGGATGTCGCACGCGTTGCTGCGTCATACAGCATCTGCGAGAGCGCCATGATGCGGTGTTCTGTTTCATCGGCCTGAGAGCGCGCAGCATCGCCTGCGGCACGCGTAGCCGCTTCAGCCTGCTGACCAGCCGTCTTGAGCTCGGCAAGACCTTTGAGGGCTTCCTGAACGGCTTCGCGGGACTGGGCTCGGATGAACTCAGAGGCTTCGCGTGTACCATCAAGCGCGTTTGCGACAGCCGAATTGAGGGCGTCGCCCGTCTCGGTCGCAGCCGTCGCCGCAAGCTCGCTCGCGCGGATCGCTGTTTCGACAGTTTTGGAGGACTCCGTGAGGCGTTGCTCGATCTCTTCAACAGACGTGTTTATGCGCGCAGAGCGGGCTTCAGCATCTGCAGACATCGCGTCGAGCGCAGCCAGCTTGTCGGTGAGCGTCATCGTTGAATCGTTGAGAGATGTCAGACGGTCATCCAGCGCCTTGTCGGCTTGCGCGACCTCGTGTTGGGCAAGGCGTGCTGCCTCGGCCATGGCGCGGGCCTGACGTGGAATGGCTTCGGAAATTGCGGCAGTTTGTGTCTCAACGGCGCTGGAAAGCTCGCCGAGGGCCTGACGCTCTTCTGCGAGCTTGTTCATCATGCTCGCAATGGTTTTCGTATTCTTGGTGACGAGCTCCGAAAACTCTTCACGCTCAGTGCCCAGTGTGGCGCGCAGCTCAACCAGTGAGGCGTGAGCGGTTTCAACCAGCTCGTCGACCTTCTGTGTCTCTTCGCGGACCTTATCTGTCAGCGTCTCAATACGTGAGCTCGCAGCATCGGCTGGCATGAGCAGCATTTGTGAGGCGCGAAGAACCAGCGTGTTAGCGCGTGCATGGCGCATGGACTGGCGGCCCATAAAGCCAGCGAGAATGATTGCGATCGCAGGCCCTGCCAGAATAGTGGCGCCAGCAGCGAACCAGAGCGGGTTCATGAGAAGGAAAGCTTGGGTGCCCAGTGCTGCCCAGGCCGTAAGAACAGCGCCTACATACAGAAATGCGGCTGCAGCAAAGCCTGCGGTAACCATCCAGGTACCGGCTGTTCGGATCTGTTGAAGCTCTTCCTGAGTTTCCTGAAGGGCTTTCAGATAGTTTTCATCACGCGACTGGGACATGGGGACAGATACTGCAATATTTTGCGGGATCATGCGACCGGCAAACGCAGTATTTTTTTAATTTTGTGTTAACAAAACGGCCGGATTCTGCGGCTTGCGGACCGGAGTTCACTTAAGACCGGAAAAGCTCGTGCTGTGTCAGCGGTGTGTCTTTACGATAAACCGGCGCAGAGATCAGCTGAACAGGGGCTTCTGTCTGCATGTAGATTTTTGCAGCCTGACGCTGCTCTGCAGAACGATCGGGCTGCGATGTGTAATCAACACCGATCCAGCTCAGAACGGTGACGAGGATTACGTCTCTCAGTATGACAAGAATTTCTAACATCACTGACTCCAGACCCCTTGAAGCATGCTTAATATCGCTGAAAATGGCATCTACAACAAGACTGCGGCGCCGATTATTTGATGAAACCCTGTTAATGTATTCCTGCTACTGCGAGTACTCTGGAAGCGTTCGCACAGGATATCATTATGGACCGCTGGATCGACCGGCAGCAGCTCGCAAACAATACCGCTCTGGATGCGGAGCTTGCTCTTGAAGTTCTTGAGATTTTCAAAGGCCAGGTTGAAACCTGGGGGCAGATGCTGGACGCAAATGATGCGCCCGAACGCTGGGCTGATGCGGCTCATACCATTAAGGGCGCAGCGTTGGGTATCGGTGCCGGACCGCTTGCAGAGGCCTGTAAAGCGGCAGAAGCGGCGGGTCGGTCAGAGCCACCGCCATCAAAAACGCGCGCAGCCGTACTCATCAACGATATCCGCGATGTTCTATACCCCACGCTGGAAAGCGTCGCGCGCGTCGATCACGAATTGCGCGTGTCGGGCTTTTTGAGATTGTCGTAGGATTTGAATTCGTAAGCGATCGACTGCTCGATCAGGAGGCGCCAGACAGGCTCTGCAATTTCAGGCGCGAGGCCGTATTCCTTGCAGGCTTCCAGAACATTTGAAACGACCTGCTCGATGCGTGGTTCGTCGCGAACGGCCTCACGTTTTGGCTTGATGCGAGCCGCTGCGTCCATGAAGGTCTGGCGTTCAGCAAGAATCTCCACGAGCACCCGATCCAGCCGGTCCACTTCATAGCGGACGTCCGACATCGTTTGAGCTGTCTCTGCAGTGTGCTTGCGCGGCACGGACGTATAGCTGGTCATGTGAAACTGGGCTCCTGACATCTCTCTGTTAAGACCGGAGCCCGTTTGCAATGTAATCGCTACCGCGTCCACGATATGCCATAGTAATGGCGGCGTTTAGCCCGTTGAGACGATGCGAACCGTGCCGAGATTTGGCTGTTCTCCATCGGGAGAAAACAGCGTTTCTATGGTATGTTGTGAGCTTCGGATCTCAATCAGGTCAGAAAGCTTTTCCGGACGCCCGAGCAGGAAGCCCTGAATCTCGTCACAGCCTTCTTCTTTCAGAATGCTGAGTTGAGCCGCGCTCTCGACGCCTTCAGCCAGAACCGGAATGGAAAGACTTTTGCCAAGCGACAGAACCGAACGCACGAGTGCGCGGGATTCACGGCTGACCTCGATTTCCGACATGAAGAAGCGGTCCAGTTTGATCTTGTCGAAGGGGAAGGAGCGGAGAATTTCCAGCGAGGAATAGCCTGTGCCGAAATCATCCAGCGCCACCTTAACGCCGAGCGCTTTGATCTGGCGCAACACGTGGAGAGATCGGTCACGGTCTTCCAGAATTGCGGTTTCCGTTAGCTCGATTTCGAGACGGTGTGGCGGCAGGCCGGTCTCCAGGAGTGTCTGGTGGACGATGCGCGGCAGTTCTACCTGCGTAAGCTGCAGAGCCGACATGTTTACAGCGACTTTGTCTTCCGATTCCCAGCCTGCAGCATCTTCACATGCACGGCGCAGAACCCATTCGCCGAGACGAATGATAAGCCCGCTTTCTTCCGCGATAGGGATGAAGACGCTTGGAGAGATCGGCCCCAGCTTTGGATGCGTCCAACGCAGAAGCGCTTCAAGGCCGCTGATTTTGCTTGATTTAACAGATGCCTGAAGCTGGTAGTAAAGCTCCAGCTCATTGTTTTCCAGCGCTTGTGCCAAAGATGCGGCAAGCTCCCGCTTCTGCCGTGCTTCTTCGTCCATAGAGGCGGTGTAGAAGCAGATTGAGTTGGAGGCATGTATCTTCGCGCGATACATTGCGAGGTCGGCATTATTGCGCAGCGTGTCGCTGTCTTTGCCGTCGTCAGGGTAGCAGGCGATACCAATGCTGCCGCTCAGATGGAGCGTGGTTTCATTGACCTGAAGGCGCGTATTCAGTGCCGATTGAAGGCGCGAGAGAAAGTCTTCCAGCTCTTCCTCGGTGGAATATTCCTTCGTCGCGGCGAATTCATCGCCGCCGAGCCGCGCGACAATTTCGCCGCTATGACATTGCGCTTTGAAGCCGTTGGCGAGCGCGATCAGAGCTGCATCACCAGCTTTGTGGCCATGGGAGTCGTTAATGTCCTTGAACCGATCCATATCAATGCCAATCACGGCCAGACGCGAGCCTGTACGCTCCGACTTCTCGATGCGGCTGTTCAGGTCATCCATGTAGGCATTGCGATTGGCCAGACCCGTCAGCGTGTCCGTCATCGCCATTTTCAGGAGTTTTTCATAACCCGCTTTCTTCTGGTCCTGATCGAGGAAGAAGGTGGCCGCGCCAAGAGCAATCACCATCATACCCGCGAATGCAGTCGCAATAGACAGCGCCGTAAAGGTTTCAGCATCCATAGGCATATCGGAAATGGACAGAGATGTGATCTCCATCGCGGACATGCCGGTGAAGTGGAGGCTGATAACGCCCAGCGCGTACAGTGCGACGGAGGGCAGGTTGAAACGCAGGTTCGAGAAACGATTAAACGCCCAGCCGGATGCTGCAGTGAACAGGCAGCTGAGATTAACGGACGCGGCAACGTAGGACATGTCCCACTCAACAATGCCATCCACGCGGTATGCGAGCATGCCCACATAATGAAGTGCAGCCATGCTGCCACCCAGTGTGAGATTGCCTGTAATGACTGTAAGCGGCGTGCGCCCATAGATCACAAGTGCTGTCGCCATGAAGAAGCCGAACATTGGCGCAATCAGCGACACCAGTGTGAGGACGGGATCGAGAACGACGGGTACATGAGCTTGGAAGGACAGCATTGAAATGAAGTGTGTACACCAGACGGTCGTACACAGCGCCGCGGCGCTGATGCCCATCCAGCTAACTCTCACCAGGCCTGTCGAGTGCAGACACTGTCTTAAAAGCTGTACGTAGGTCAGAGACCCGGCAATACAGATGAAAGCTGCGAGCAATACGAGACGAATGTCATGCTCGAAAGCAAGGCAGTAAATAACGTTTATCATCGAGTCCCGGCGAGTGATTTGTGTTGCAAACCTGAGTAAACTCGTCGGATTAAGATGGCGTTCGAGAGATCGGATAATTTGTCCGAATGCGTTTACGTTTGAGTATGAAAAAAAAGCCACCGGCAGGGCCGATGGCTTTTATGTTTTTCAGTGTGTTAGCAGTCGTTAGCCTGCGAAGGCTTTCTCAATAACAAAGTCGGCTGGCGCGGCATTGGAGCCTTCAACCAGGCCTGCCTTTTCGCAGAGCGCTTTGGTGTCCTGAATCATCTGCATGGAGCCGCAAATCATGACGCGGTCTGTCTCTGCATTGAGGGGTGGAACACCCAGATCTTCGAACAGTTTTCCGCTCTCCATCAGGTCAGTGATACGACCCATGCGCGGGAAGTCCTCACGTGTGACCGAGTTATACAGACGGAATTTATGCGCATACTCGTCGCAAAGCGGATCGTCCGGCAGAGCTGCTGTCAGCTCTTCGCCATAGGCCAGCTCTGAGATTTCACGACAGGTGTGTGTGAGGATCACTTCGTCGAACTTCTGGTATGTCTCTGGATCGCGCATCAGGCTCGCGAATGGCGCGATGCCTGTACCGGTGGAAAACATGTAGAGACGTTTCGCCGGTGTGAGTGCGTCATGCACCAGCGTGCCTGTCGGCTTCTTGCCAAGCAGAACCTTATCGCCCGGTTTAATGTCGCAGAGGCGGGATGTCAGAGGGCCGTCCGGCACTTTGATTGAGAAAAACTCAAGCTCTTCATCCCAGGACGGGCTGGCGATAGAGTAAGCGCGCAGAAGCGGTTTGCCGTCTTCTTTTGGAAGACCGATCATTACGAATTCACCCGAACGGAAGCGGAAGCTACCTGGACGCGTGATCCGGAACTTGAACAAACGGTCTGTATAGTGTTGGACGGAAAGTACCGTCTCCTCTGTCGGCGCGTTCGGATTTACCTTTTTCACCGGGCTGGCTGCTTGCGTCTCGCTCAACGGCCTGTCCTCTTTTCTTTAGGTTATAACGTTTCTGAACTTGCGGGTCAGCATTTACGCTTGGATAGACATAGGAGCAACCGGTCAACAAGTCGCGCCTGTCTAACAGAGCCTTGAGAAATGCTAAACTCCCACAATTTCATCGCGGATGGCTTCGGTTTTGAGCCATTTAATGAAGGTTCTGGATTCAATGGTCTGGGTCCGGCCCCTCGGCCAGACGACGAAGTAAGCAAAATCGATCAGCGTCGAGCCATCAGGGAAGGGCGCGACCAGTCGGCCACTCGCAAGGTCAGCTGCGGCAATCGCTTTCTTGGCAAGCGCCACACCACGTCCTGTCGCTGCGGCTTCGATGGCCAGCATAGATTGGTTGAAGTGCGGCCCTTTATGGCCATCAATATTCTCAACGCCGCGTGCACGTAGCCAGCTAGACCAGTCCGGACAGGACGGATCGCGCTCGGTGCCCGCATCATGCAGCAGCGTGTGCCGCGCAAGGTCTTCCGGGCGCTTGATCGCGTCCGGACCTTCCATCAGATGCGGAGAGCAGACCGGCAAAACTGTCTCTTCCATAAGTTTTTCTGATTTGAGGCCCTCATACACGCCGCGGCCATACCGGATGGCGAGGTCGGTATCGGCGGTCGTGAAATCGGTGAGCCCCATATCGGCGGAGACCCAGGCTTCTATTTCTGGGTGGGCTGTGTGGAACCGGTCCAGTTTTGGCGCGAGCCATTTGGCGGCAAAGCTCGGCGCGCAGGAAATCATCACCTTACCCTTACGGGCAGGGGCGCGCATGATCCGGCCAGCTTCAACCAGCTTGTCAAAGGCGTCGCGCACCAGCGGCAGCGCAGCCTGCGCTGCATCCGTCAGAAGGACCTGACGGCCCGTGCGGCGGAACAGAGGCACATTGGTGTATTCTTCCATCAGCCGGATTTGCTGACTGATCGCGCCCGGCGTTACGTCCAGCTCTTCGGCTGCCTTCGTGAAGGAAAGATGGCGGGCAGCGGCTTCAAATGCCTTCAGCGCATTTAGAGGAGGTAATCTGTCTTTTGAGTCCGACATAAGGCAGGGGTCCCGAAAATGGTGTATAGAAAGGCTTTTGCCGCCTGTATTCCGCACAATACATAAAGGCCTATCGCAAAATTGTAAGATAAGTATTTCTAAACGGTCGCATTAATGGTGAAGACTTGTGATAAGCGCCTCAGACGGCATTTTGCAGACTGAGGCTAACTGACTAGCCATTGGAGCGTCGCGTGGAACTGTTTCCCGTCTTTTTCGGTACAAAATCTCTGAACGTCGTTGTGTTCGGCGGCGGAGAGAATGCGCGACGTAAGGTGCGGCTTCTTGCGAAAACTCATGCGCGCGTCGATGTGATTGCGCCTGTCTTCTCGCCGGAGTTCGTCAACGAGTTTGCGGGCCGCGTCGGTTTCGCGCCTGAAGCGCTGACCGAAGTGCTGGTCTCTGAAGCCAAGTTTGTGATCATTGCGATTGAGGATGCCGAACCGGCGCTTGAAGCGGCGCTGCACCTTGTGCGTCAGTACAATCTGCCTGTGAACGTGGTGGACCGTCCGGAGCTTTGCGACTTTACCGTTCCGAGCATTCTGGATCGCGGCAGCGTAGTTGGCGCTATCGCAACAGGTGGTGCTGCTCCTGTCATGGCGCGCAATATCCGCTCTCGCCTCGAGGCCTTGCTTCCGAAGCGCACGGGCGATCTTGCAAACTTTGCACGCGGATTTCGCGGCAAGGTAAAGGCGCGTTTTGCCGAAGAGTCCGACCGCCGCGCTTTCTGGGAAAACATGCTGCGCGGACCGATCGCGGAGAGAGTTCTCGCTGGCGATGAAGACGCAGCGCGTGTGGAAATGGACGCTGCCATTGAGGCAGGCAAAACCGAAAAGACCGGCATTGTTCACATTGTCGGGGCAGGGCCGGGTGATCCGGAGCTTCTCACGCTGAAAGCATTACGCGTGCTTCAGGATGCCGACATCGTTTTCTATGATAATCTCGTTGGCGCCGACATTCTGGACCTTATCCGCCGCGATGCGGATCGTGTGTCTGTCGGCAAGTCCAAAGGCTATCACTCAGTACCGCAGGAAGACATTCACGAGCTTCTGATCATGGCGGCGAAGGCTGGTAAGCGTGTTGTACGCCTCAAAGGCGGCGATCCGTTTATCTTTGGTCGCGGCGGTGAGGAGCTTGGCGCGCTTCTGGCTGAAGGCATTGAGGCGCAGGTTGTGCCGGGCATTTCGTCTGCGCTTGGCTGCGCGGCGAGTGCAGGTCTGCCGCTTACCCATCGTGACCACGCTCAGTCTGTAACCTTCGTAACCGGCCATGCCCGCAACGGGCAGGTGCCTGATCTCGACTGGCCATCCCTTGCACGCCAGAACCAGACCGTCGTCGTCTATATGGGCGTCGGAACATCCGCGCAGATTTCAGAGAATCTGATAGCGGCAGGCCGAGGCGCCGCCACACCGGTGGCGGTTATCGAAAACGGCACACGCGAAAATGAAATCCGCGCTTATGGCGAATTGAGCGAGCTGGCGAACCTGATTGAAGGCAATGGCATTAAAGGGCCTGCGCTTCTGATTATTGGTGAAGTCGCGGCTCTGCCTGAACAATTTCTATCATCCATGCAAAAGAGTCTGGAGATCGTTGAATGACATCTGTACGTCCGAAACTTAAGGCTGACATTCCTAAAGTTATCACAGCCTGGGACGTTGCGACCGGCGCGACTGTGTACCAGACGGCTGACCGTAACTGGTCTGAGAACGTCGCTGACGCAGAAGTGGTCGTCGGTGAGGCTGCTGATGCAGCGCTTGAAGCAGCGCAAGGTGACGAGCTTCGCATTCTTGACCCGTATGTCATGGAAGTGACCGAAGACGGTGAAGTGACTGGCCGCGAAACGCTGCGTGAAACCATTCGCGCAACAGGCCCGACAACGCACACAGAATTCCACAAGGCTGCGCGGGGCGTAGTCGATGCCTGATCGCGATATCACGCGTCTGACGCTCTACGGGGATTCCATCTCCGGCAACTGCATGAAGACCAAGTGGGTCGCAGAGCTGCTCGAGCTAGATTATGACTGGGTCGAGATGGACCTGATGGCGGGTGCCACGCAGACAGAAGACTTTCTAGCGTTGAACCCTGTCGGTCAGGTGCCGCTGGCGCGCTGGCCGGATGGCCGCGTTCTGCCGCAGTCAAACGCCATAATGCTGTATCTGGCCGAACAGGCTGAAAGCGATCTGGTGTCGAGTGATCCGTTCACGAAAGCACAGATGATGAGCTGGCTCTTCTGGGAACAGTACAGCCATGAACCTGCGATCGCCGTGCGCCGCTTCCAGAAGCTTTATCTGAAGAAGTCCGATGATGAAATCGAGCCGTCTCTGATGGCGAAAGGCCGGCGCGCGCTCGGCGTTATGGAGCTTCAGCTGACACGTACGGACTGGATCGTCGGTGACACCTTCACCCTCGCGGATATCGCGCTGGTCGCGTATACTCGTTTGGCACACGAAGGCGGATTTGATCTGAGCGAGTTTCCGTCGGTTGAACGTTGGGTCAGCCGTACCGAGGCAGAGCTCGGCATTCCGCATGCCATGCCGAAGGAGGGGCACGCGCTATGACGAACGTCGAGAATTCCATCAATTATATCGAGTTTCCAATGACTGACCCGGAAGCGGTCATCATGTTCTATGAGACCGTATTCGGCTGGACATTTCAGCGATGGGGCGACGACTATATCAGTTTTAATGGCGCGGAAGTCGAAGGCGGCTTCAACCGTCAGGCTGACGTGAACACCGGTCGCTCCGGCGCTCTGGTGATCCTCTATACAAACAATCTTGAGAAGAAACTGGACCAGATAAAAGTGGCTGGCGGCACAATTGTGGAAGACATTTATGCCTTCCCGGGCGGTCGCCGTTTCCACTTCACAGATCCGTCGGGCAATGAGCTCGCCGTCTGGTCCGAAAAAGGGTAATCCATGTATCGGTATGACGAATTTGACGCTCAGATCGTTCGTGAGCGTGCGGCGCAGTTTCGCGGGCAGGTCGAACGTCGTCTAAGCGGCGATATCACTGAAGACCAGTTCAAGCCGTTGCGCCTGATGAACGGCGTTTATCTGCAGCTTCACGCGTATATGCTGCGTATCGCTATTCCTTACGGCACGCTGCGTGGCGAGCAGATGCGCAAGTTTGCGCATATCGCGCGCAAGTATGACAAAGGCTATGGCCACTGGACGACGCGTCAGAACATCCAGTTCAACTGGGTTGCGCTGAAAGATATTCCGGACGTTCTGGACGAGCTGGCGGAAGTCGAAATGCACGCCATTCAGACGTCCGGTAACTGCATCCGTAATACGACGTCAGACCAGTTTGCCGGTGCGACAGCCGAAGAGATTGAAGACCCGCGCCCATGGTGCGAGATCATCCGTCAGTGGTCCACCTTCCACCCGGAATTCTCCTTCCTGCCGCGTAAATTCAAGATCGCTGTTACTGCGGCTGAAAACGACCGCGCTGCCATCCGTGTTCACGACATTGGCCTTCACATGCGCCGCAATTATGCGGGTGAAACTGGCTTTGAAGTGATTGTCGGTGGTGGGCAGGGGCGTACGCCTCATGTTGGCGTGACGATCAAGCCGTTCGTCGCGAAAGATCAGCTGCTTGATTATCTGGAAGCCATTATGCGCGTTTACAACCGCTTTGGCCGCCGCGATAACAAGTACAAGGCGCGCATCAAAATCCTCGTCAGCGAAACAGGCGCAGACGAGTTCACGCGTCTGGTGGACGAAGAATTTGAAGCCCAGCGCGACGCTGAGAAGATCGTTCTGCCGCAGGCCGAAGTCGATCGCATCACGCAGTATTTTGCGCCGCCAGCGTTCGAAGACCTGCCGGACACATCTGATGTTCTGGAAGCGGCGAAAGCTAAAGACGAAGCCTTTGCCCGTTGGGTGCGCGTGAATGTGCGCCCTCACACACAGGCTGGCTACGGCATAGTGACGATCAGCTGTAAGCCAATCGGTGCGCCTCCAGGCGACGTGACGGATACGCAGATGGAGGTCACGGCCGATCTTGCAGAACGTTACAGCCTTGATGAAATCCGTATCACGCACGAACAGAATATGGTTCTGCCTCACGTGAAGCTGGATGACCTGTTCGACCTTTATCAGGAGCTCGATAGCGCAGGTCTGGCGACAGCTAACTATGAGCTGATTTCAGACATTATCTGCTGCCCGGGTCTCGACTATTGTAACCTTGCTAACGCGCGTTCCATTCCGGTTGCTCAGGACCTGCAGAACACATTTGCAGACCTTGAGCGTCAGGATGATATCGGCGAATTAAAGATCAAGATTTCAGGCTGTATCAATGCCTGTGGCCACCACCATGTCGGCCATATCGGCATTCTCGGCGTCGACCGTAAGGGCGAGGAATTCTACCAGATCACCTTTGGTGGCCGCGCGGACGAAAAAGCGGCTATCGGCCAGATCGCCGGTCCGGGCCTTCGCGCCGAAGACGTACCGTCTGCGCTGGAGCGTGTGATCGAGGCATATCGCGAAGTTCGTAACTCTAAAGACGAACGCTTCATCGACGCGCTGGAGCGTGTCGGCCATGACCCATTCAAGGAGGCACTCTATGCCGCTGGTTAAAAATGGCGAAGTGACCGCCAATCCGCACGGTGAAGTTCTGACGCTTGAGCCGTTTCTCGAAATGGCTGCAGCTGATCCGAAAGATGCTGTGATCGTTCGCCTGATGCCGGATGATTGCCCGCTAAAGCTTGAGCCGTTTCTCGACCAGCTTGAAGTGGTTGAGATCAGCTTCCCGCGCTATGCCGATGGCCGTGGCTATAGTCAGGCACAGCTTCTTCGCCGCCGTCTCGGCTATAAGGGTGAAATCCGCGCTGTAGGTGACGTGCTGCGTGACCAGCTTCTTTTCATGCTGCGGTCTGGCTTTGATGCTTTCGAGCTTGGCCGTGAAGATGCGGCTCAGGCATTTGCGGCGGCGTCTAAAGAGTACAGCCATTTCTACCAACCCGCGGCGGATGGTGAGTCGGGCGTGTTTGCACGTCGACACAGCTGATAATTTGCACTCATTCAAACACGAAAAAGGGAGCTACGCGTGGGCTCCCTCTTTTGTGACTGGCACCTCCGCAAGACGTGATTTTAGCTCACGTAAGCGGGAGTAAATGTCAATTAAATCAAACGCCTATTTGGTTTGTCTGTGACTGGTTCTTTCCCTTTATCTGAAGGGCGCAAACGCGTTTCTTCTTGGAAAGGACACTTTATGGACAACCGCAAAATTCTGCTCTCGCTCGCTCTTCTGGGCGGCGTCGCTTCAACCTCTATCGCTCACGCTGAAACCGGCTGGTACTTGCTTGGTGGTGTGAACTCGACAACAGTCGATCAGTTCAACTCCCGCAACACAGGCACGTCTGACCCGAACCAGGGACCTGTTGGTGGCCCGAGCATCTCAGTCACCGATTCAGACACAGGCGTCAGCGCCTTCATCGCCGGTGGCTATCAGTATGACTTCTCACCTGATTTCTACGGCGCGGTAGAAGTTTTCTACTCAGATGAGCAAGCTGAGACACAGACGTTCAACAGCGTGAAAATCACCGATATCGAACTTGATGCCTCTTACGGTATCGACTTCAAATTCGGTCACAACGTAACAGACCGTCTGGCAATCTATGGTCTTCTAGGTGTTACCCAGTTCGATTTCGACGGTCAGGCGTCTTACACGTTTGCACCGCCAGTTGATGACCTGTCAGACGAAGAAGCTGCCTTCGTTTACGGTGGTGGCCTGGAAATCAGCTTTGATGATCACTGGTCCACAATTGCCGAATTCCGCCTCTCCAACGATGTCGAGTTCGATACACCAGTTGACCGCGGCGGCGTTCAGTCTGAAGACGAGTTTGACTTCGCTGTCATCCGTACCGGTCTGAAATACCGCTTCTAATTTCGCGCGATCCGCCCTCGCGCGGGCCCCTGTCCCCGGTCGAAACAGCTGTTATAGTGACAGACTGTAGCGACTGGGGAAGGTTGCCAGATGATATGGTGGATTATTCCGGCGGCAGTCGGATTTTTTGGACTTGTGGTCACGCTGGCCGGTTTCGCCCGCATGGGTAAGCGCAAGGCCATGTCCGGTGGAATGCGCTTTATTGGCGGCATTCTTGTGCTGTCTGCGGCAGCACTGCTCACTATGGTCGGCATTAATCTGCAAACCTATTCCCGTCTCAATCAGGAACGCCACGTCGCTGATATCGAGCTGGAGCGTGTCGACGATCAGCATTTTCGCGCCGAGGTGACGCTGGACGGTGAAACGACACCGACGGACTATGTGATCCGCGGCGATGAAGTGCTGTTTGAGGCGCGCATCATCAAATGGACGCCGTGGGCAAATGTGATCGGCTATGATGCGATCTATAAGCTCGACCGTATGTCCGGCCGCTATACCTCCATTCAAGACGAACGGACAGGCGAGCGCACGCTCTATGCGCTGCAAAACGATCCCGGTGTCAGTGCGTTCAACCTCATCAACGAACATGGCAAATGGCAGAGTACGGTCGACGCCTATTACGGGTCCGGCACGTATGTACCGATGATCGATGGCGCGCGGTATGAGATCCGCATCACGCAAAGCGGCCTCATCGCCCGTGCTTTGAATGAAAGCGCGGAAGACGGTCTGCGACTTTGGGCGTCGCCCACGCGCGGAGAATAGGGAGAGCGACTATGGGATTTTACAGCCGTTATATTCTGCCGCCGCTGATTGATTGCGCCTGCTCGACAAAACCGATCATGAAACAGCGGGAAAAAGTGGTGCCTCATGCTGAAGGTCGCGTGCTGGAAGTCGGCTGCGGAAGTGGCACGAATTTTGGCCTGTATGATAGCTCTAAAGTCTCTCAGGTTTTCGCGCTGGAGCCGGACGCGCAAATGATCAAAAAGGCTCAGAAGCGCGCGGATGCTGCCGATGGGCTGAACATCGAATTCATGGAAGCGGGCGGCGAGGCAGTGCCGCTGGAGGACAACTCCGTTGATACAGTCGTCTTCACTTTCACCATGTGCACCATTCCGCCAATCGATGCGGCGCTCGCCGAAGCGCGACGTGTTCTGAAGCCCGGCGGTAAGCTGCTCTATTCAGAACATGGCGGTGCGCCGGATGAAGGCATTCTGAAATGGCAGAGACGCCTTGAGCCTATCCAGAAAACGCTCGCCGGTGGCTGTCATCTGACGCGTGTGCCGCCGCGCATGCTCGAACGTAACGGCTTCACTGTCACGGATGGCGAGACGATGTACTTACCGAGTACGCCGAAAGTGCTGGGTTTTGCGTATTGGGGGCAGGCAGTCGTTAGTTGATGGGTATGCTTCGAACGCCGCCTCATCTGCCGTTTCTCGATGGGCCCGCTGTGATGGCGCCCAAGCTCAGACCGATTGACGAAGGCGCGTGGCTCTTTCCGGATACCGAGGCGGAGGCATGGCTTGAGGATAAGCGTCGATTGATGGTCTCACAGCGCGATCAGGTGTGCGCGCAAGCTGGAGACTGGGCGACCGACGCAGCTGAAGAAGCCGCAGCACTGGTTCTGAATACGCAATTATCAGCCCCGCTCGAGAATGAGGATGTAACGCCAATCGAACGCGCGGCTTCAACTGTCAGCGATGATTTATGTGTGATGGTGCCGCGCGACGGTCAGTTTGTGCTTGGTGCCGCCAGCCTCTGTGCGCCGACATTCTGGTCACTCAAGGAGAATATCGGAAAGCCTCTGTCGGGGCTGCATTCGTTGCTGCCGCAGGGCGGGACGGAGCTTTCATCGCGTATCAACCGGATATTTGCGGGTCTGCAGTCCGGATCGGTTCTGGAGCGGTTCAACTGGACAGTTCAGCTCGGGGGAGAGCGGTTTACGCCGTCGTCGGTGCCTATGAAGCGTGCGCTGGCTGAACTAAATGAGAAAGACGCCGCGAGCGATTTGTTCATGCGGGTCGAACGCCAGACCATCCGTAAATTGCCTGAGACGGGCGCCGTGCTGTTCAGTATTCGCATCTGTGTGGATCCACTTCCACCAATTCTGGCGGATGGTGAGATGAAAAAGCGGTTCGCGCAGGCCTGGCAATCTACTGCAGAGGATGTCGCCGCCTATAAAGGCTGGCCGCACTATCAGCACGCTATTGATTGGCTACTAGCCTCGGCATAGCTTCATCGCACGATAGGAGATGTGCCATGGCATACTGGCTTTTTAAATCCGAACCGTCCGCATGGAGCTGGGACCAGCAGGTTGCCAAAGGCGATGAAGGTGAAGAATGGGGCGGTGTTCGTAACTATCAGGCGCGCAATTTCATGCGTGAGATGAAGGTCGGCGATAAGGGCTTTTTCTATCATTCGCGTGAAGGGCTGGAAGTTGTTGGAATAGTCGAGGTCTGTGCAGAGGCGCACCCTGATTCTACGACGGACGATGACCGCTGGGAGTGCGTCGACATCAAAGCTGTAGAACCCGTGCCGAATCCTGTCTCGATGAAGGATATCAAAGCTAATCCGAAGCTTGAGGATATGGTTCTGGTGAAGAACTCACGTCTGTCGGTTCAGCCTGTCACCGAAGACGAATGGAAAGAGGTTCGCCGGATGGCAGGTCTCAAATCATGAGCGAGATACCTGAGCGCAAACCCGTTCGCAGCGCTGCACAGGCGGCTGCGCTCATCCTGTTCGTCGTTGCCCTCGCTAACCTGATTTACGGGGCATATTTCGGCGGCGGGCCGCCTTTGATCGTGATGAGCATTATGGGCTTTGGCATGTCCTTCATCCTGTGGCGGATGAAGCCGAAGGACTGATCAGCGGGCGCCGTCTTCAAAGTCGGCCAGCGCCCATTCAGCGAATTGGTGCACGTTTCCGCCGGTAAAGAAGAAGCCACCCACGCCCGCGGCGTGTGCTGCTTCTATGTCTGTCTGTTTGTCGCCTATCAGAAAGCTCTTCTCACGCGCGATAGGGAAATCTGCCATCGCCGACATGAGCATGCCGGGCTTGGGCTTGCGGTCGAAACTGTCTTTGCGATAGCGCTTGATCTCGCCTGCTTCATGGAAGGGGCAATGGTAAAACCGGTCGATATGCGCGCCGGTTTTCGCAAGCTCTACGGACATATGGTCGTGCAGGGCTCGCATATCGTCTTCGGTGTAATAGCCGCGTGCAATGCCTGATTGGTTCGTGACGACGAAAACCCACCAGCCGCGGTCGTTGAAGGCTTTGACGCATTCTCTGGCGCCTTCAACCCATTCGAAGTCTTCCACGCGGGAGACATAGCCCTTGTCGACGTTCAGCACGCCGTCACGGTCTAGAAAGAGGGCAGGGCGAATGCGGTCCATGAATCGATCTATGAGCTTTGCAGGTTGAAAGACAAATCAATTTGTCTGGCTGCTGGCGCTTTCCGTGTCGCTGCCTTCAGCTTCGGCAGCAGTGTTGGCTTCAGCGAGTTCGGCAACCTCTTCGGCTGATTTGGGTGTGTCGCCATGCTTCACCTCTTCATCGATAGAGCGGACGACGCCTTTATTTGCGCGCACACCTTTCATGAACGGGATAAAGGCGAGGGCCGCCAGAATGCCCGCGAGGACAAAGTTAGCACCTTTAAACTGAATAATCGCTTCGGGCTTGGCGAAATAGCTCAGCGTCTGAGACATGATAAGCGGACCGATAATGGTCGTGCTCAGCGCCTGTACGCTCGCCAGTGCGCCCTGTAGTTCGCCTTGCGCATTCTTTGGCGTGACACCCGTCATCAATTGTTGGGTTGCAGGACCAGCTACACCGCCAAAGGCTGAAACGGCGAGGAAGGCATAGGCCATCCATCCGTAAACGGCGCTTGCGAACAGGAACATGCTGAATGTTGTAACGGCGAGGCCAAACAGCGCGGTCCGGACTGGACCTATGCTTTTAGTCAGGCGCCCTGTCAGAAAGCCCTGAACGAATGCCGAGCCTATACCTACAAGCGCAAGTGAGAGGCCAATCTCATTCGGCGTCCACTCATACCGGATTTCACCGTGATAACTCCAGGTCGAGGAAAAGACAGAATGAGAGAGGCCGAAAATGCCTACGCCTACAATGAACCAGCTGACTTGTGGAAGCTTGGAGAAGTGCTTGAAAGCGCCGAACGGGTTGGCGCGCCGAAGCTCGAACGGGCGACGGTTTTCTTTCAAAAGGGATTCTGGAAGCACCAGTAGACCGTAAAGGAAATTGCATGCGGCTATGCCAGCGGCCACGAAGAATGGCAGGCGTGTGTCGATGTCGCCCAGAACGCCGCCAATGATTGGTCCAAGGACGAAGCCGATACCGAAGGCTGCGCCAATCATGCCGAAGGCTTTGCCGCGCTCCTCAGGTTCGGTGACGTCTGCGATATAAGAGCTCGCCGTGGAATAGGTTGCGCTCGTGAGGCCAGCCAGTGCGCGCCCGATGAATAGAACCAGCAAGGAGTGCGCAAAGCCCATAATGATGAAGTCGATGCAGAGGCCGGCTATCGAAATAATCAGAACCGGGCGTCTGCCGAATTTGTCTGACAGATTGCCAATGATAGGCATGGACAGGAAATTCACCACGCCGAAGGTCGCCATCAGAAGGCCGCCGACCAGAACCGTATCTTCACCCGGTTTGCCCGTGATTTCTTCCAGATAGGCGGGCATGACCGGAATGAACAAGCCGAACGCCAGCATATCCAGCGCGACGCAGACTATTACGAAGAGGAAGGCGTTTTTGCCGTGCTTGCCGCTCAATTGTATTGTCCCTCAACGCGTTCATATCCCGTTATGTTGGCAATAGGACGTTTCAAATTGGAAGTCGATAGACGTTCTGGCACAGGTGTTCACGAGTGTCCGCCATGCTGAAATTTTATCGTTAAAAGAAAAAAGGATGGGTGCAACTCAATCTGACTCATTATAGGTTCACCTGAAATATATCGGTGGGATGATGGGACGTACTGATCAGAGTGAGATGAAATCGCTCCGCGGCAAGATTCGGGACGGGGAGCTCATTCCGGCATTGGAGCAATGCCAGAGATTGCTGCAATGCGATCAGAATAATCCGTATCTCTGGCTCGTGTGTTGTGAAGTTCTCGAAAACCTCGAACGCTTTGGCGATGCGCTGGACAGCCTGCGTCGAGCCAAGCGTCTGAGTGGTGACGCGGTGACTGTCGCGGATCGGGAAATCCAGCTGGCCCGGACAATGCAGGATGATGCTGCTGAGTTTACAGCGCTCATTCGCAAGGGCTTTCTTTGCGATCAGGCTGACTTGAAACACTGGTACTGGATAAGAGTATCCACACTGGCATGGCAGACAGGCGAAAAGCCGATCGCGCTGAAGGCGCTTTCAGAGGCGTTCTCGCGGTATCATGCATGTGAGACGAGCCGTCACGAAGGCGCGCAGGCTATTCTGAATGTCCCGCCCTCTCTGCTTGCCGAATTACTGCCTTTGGTTGCGCGGCTGTATCAGGACTGCGCGTTTCTGTATGAAGCGCTCTTTTATGCGCGTATGCTGGAAGGCCAATCCAGCCTTGCGATAAATGCGTTCCTGGAGGCGAGAAAAATTGCGCCTGAAAACCGGCTTTCAAAGCCGTTCCTGGAGCGGTTCAAGCGTGAGGAGATAGATTGGGATGTGTTCGAGACACTTGCGCTCGATTACGTCACCGACGGCACGGCATGTGCCGAGCTCATCTGGCTGCTCGTCTGGTATCGTCAGTACTCGGGGAGAGTTCCTGATGCGGTCGCGCTCTTAAAAGACAATATCGATCTCCTGCGATCAGAGCCTTTGCCGTTATTTATGGCTGCGCTCGATTTTGCGTCTTCTGCCGGTATCAGTCTCAAGCAGATCGACAACGAAAAAATCTCGCCCATGGCGGCGTTCCAGAAAGCCGTGAACGAGGACCGGTGGCATGATGCTATCGACTACACGGACAACGAAGATCTGAAGTCCTTCGTGCGACAAGCGCTGCCGTTGCTGGATTCAGGTAGGCCGAGGCTAAGTCATCCGGCTCTGGAGGAGGAAGTGATCATCTCCGGGCCGGAGCGGCCTAATGGTATTGTCTTTATCTTCACCGGCTTGGCGGATGCGCTGATCGTACCCATCAACCTGATTGACGTTTTTCTCGCTGAATTAGGACTGACGGCTATTTACTGCCGCGACTTCCAGCGCATGATTGGCTGTAACGGCATCAAATCTCTCGGAAACGACTTCGACGAGACAATTGACGGCTTCAAGTCACTCATTGCGCAGTATGGTGAGAACAAGCCTGTCTTCACCATGGGGAATTCCGCAGGTGGCTATCTGGCCGGGATTTACGGAGCGAAGATCGGCGCTCAAGCGTCTTTGCTCTTCTCGCCCGTCTATTCAGTGGATGCCGCAGAACTTCTTGACCGTTTTCAGGATAAGCGCGCGCGTGTCGTAATTCGCCGCATCAATAAATCATGCGATCTGAGCCGGCTTCGGATGCCGGATGCCATGGAAGAAATGGGTGATCGTCCTGTCACTGCATATGTACCCACAGGCAATAACGAGGATGCCCGCCACGCGCAGGGGTTTGCCAGCCATCCGAACGTTACGATCCACGAGCTTGACCACTTTACAGGTCACGCGACGATTACCCGTGCGGCAGGGCAGCGGGGCTTTCTGAACGTCGTGAAAGACGCTTACGGCTTGTAAGCGCCTAGACCTAAATTATCGGGACAGCTCTTTCATAGCGTCTTCGAGACCAGCAAGTGTCATCTGGAACATGCGGTGCTGTCCGATGAGTTCGCCGATCAGCTTTACGGATGCAGTATACTGCCAGGAGCCTTCCGGAGACGGGTTCAGCCAGACAAGGTCCGGGAATTGCTGAACGAGACGCTGTAGCCAGACGCCGCCAGCTTCTTCGTTCCAATGCTCGACGGAGCCACCCGGATAAGTGATCTCGTACGGGCTCATGGTTGCGTCGCCCACAATCATCACTTTGTAATCGGATGAGAATTTGTGGAGCACATCCCAAGTCGGGATTTTGTTGTTGTGACGGCGACGGTTGTCCTTCCACAGCCCCTCGTAAATGCAGTTGTGGAAATAATAATATTCGAGGTTCTTGAACTCTGACCGCGCTGCGGAGAACAGCTCTTCACACACTCGGATGTGCGGATCCATCGAACCGCCAACATCGAGGAATAGAAGCAGGTTCACAGAGTTGCGGCGCTCCGGACGCATGACGAGGTCCAGATAACCTTGCTTGGCCGTTGCGCGGATTGTGTTGTCGAGATCGAGTTCGTCCGGCGCACCCGTGCGAGCCCACTTACGTAGGCGACGCATCGCGATCTTGATGTTGCGCGTACCGATCTCGACCGAATCGTCGAGGTTTTTGTATTCGCGCTTGTCCCAGACTTTTACGGCTTTGCGGTGGCGGGATTTGTTCTGCCCGATGCGCACACCTTCAGGGTTATAGCCATTCGCGCCAAATGGAGAGGTGCCACCTGTACCGATCCATTTATTGCCGCCTTCATGGCGTTTCTTCTGCTCTTCCAGACGCTCTTTCAGCGTATCCATGAGCTTTTCCCAACCGCCGAGAGATTCGATTTTCTCCATCTCTTCCGGCGTCAGGAACTTCTCAGACAGTTTACGCAGCCATTCTTCCGGCAGGTCCTGCACATCCACGGCATCGCCCATGGATTCGATGCCTTTGAAGGTTTCTCCGAAGACTTTATCGAACTTGTCGATATTGCGCTCATCCTTCACCAGCGCTGTGCGCGACAGGTAGTAGAACTGCTCGACTTCCATATCGATAACGCCCTTATCCATGGCATCCATAAGGGCCAGATATTCTTTGAGCGTGACCGGAACTTTGGCGTCCCGCAATTCGGTGAAGAACTTCAGAAACATTGTGCGCTTTCTCCCATTACTCTGAACCTAGCGCGATGTGGTGCGTCTGTCCAAGAGAGAAGCGCGAATTCGGCGGGTATTACGGCTTGTAGGGGCCAGACTTTCCTAACCAATCGGTGCTATAACTGAGTCATGACTTCAAACACTTCTGCCACCGAACCCGTTCAGGGCTCCAAGGAAATTGGAGCGATCGCTCACCTTTACCGTGCGGAAGCTTACCGATCGACGATCTGGCGCCAGCGTCTCGATATGACGACCAACTGGGCCGTTGTGACGACAGGTATTGCCTTGTCGCTGACGTTTTCCAGTGCGGACGCTTCCGCTTTGCCGCTTGTGCTCGTCGGGTTGCTGGTTGCGATGTTCCTGCATCTGGAAGCGCGCCGATACCGGTATTTCGATGTGTTCCGCTTTCGGGCCCGTATTCTGGAAATCGGTTTTTACGTGCCAATCCTTCGGGGTCAGGAAGCGACCATCCCGCAGGATAAAGGCAATCCGCTATCTGAGGATTATATTCGCCCGCGTTTCAGAACCTCATATCTGAGAGCCGTCGGTAAGCGCCTGCGCCGGAACTATTCTTTCATCTTCATCATCCAGCTGATGGCGTATTTCGGAAAACTGGAAATCCATCCGACCGATCTCGAATCCTATGAGCAGCTCATTGAACGCGCTGCGATCGGTCCTATCGACGGTCATATCGCGCTCGCTTGTGGCGCTGTCTTTCACATCGGTTGGGTGCTGATTGCGATCTACACGCTGTTCCAGGAACGCGCGGATAAGTCTGAAACCAAGGATGTGCTGGATTGGGATGAGGTGCCGGACGACCAGCCGCCAATCTGACAGGAAAGACGGCCTATTTTTTCAGGGCGTCCAGCAGTTTGTCGATGATGTCGACAGCCTTGTCGCGGTCAATTACGTCAACCCATAGTTCATCGCCTTCGACCTGCAGCGCGATGGCGCCAGATTTCTCGATCTCACGCAGGATCGAGGCGGTTCGCCCGTCCAGACCGCTGGCCATCATCGGCTCGAGCGCTTTGTCTGTTTCTTCCAGAATGCGCAGCAGCGCATCCATGTGAGGCGCCGGCGCGACGGTCTGTATTGCAGGTTTAGCTGCGTCTTCAGATTTCTTCGGCGTCGGGAAGGTCATTCTACTTACTCAGAGTTGGTACGTGTCACATTCCGAGTTTTGGCAGGGAATGTGGAGAGTTCATGGCATAGAGTGACAGAAACTGCATCCTGCCTAGCTAAGCATGTATCTGCCGTAAACGCATCAGCTGTATATGCTGATTGACGATTCACAGGGTTTCACATCTGTTGGAAACAGGTTGCGGGAGAAAGATCATGAGAAAAGCCGTCATTTTAAGCCTGTTCGTTCTGACAGCGCCAGCCGCGTCTGCGCAGTCCTTCGGGGACTTTTTGCGCGGGGTGTTGGGCAATGAGACCGAAGAAGAAACGACTAGCCAGACAAGCAATTTCAATATCAGTGCGTCGGACGCAGATGCCGGATTGCGTCAGGCGCTGACGATTGGCGCGCAGGCGGTAGGCCAGCAGCTTTCGCAGTATAACGGCTATTTCGGTGATGGAGACATCCGTATTCCGCTGCCGGGGCGACTGGGCGAGCTTCAATCCCAGCTTTCAAGGCTCGGACTGTCTGGCCCGCTGGATGATTTGCAGGAGCGCATGAACCACGCGGCAGAGGACGCAGCGCCATATGCGGCCGATCTTGTGGTCGATGCGGTCAGCTCTATCACAATGGGCGACGCTCTCGAGATTTTGAACGGCGGCGATACCGCCGCAACAAACTATCTGCGCGGACGCACCGAGGCAGACCTGATGGTGCTGGTTGAGCCGTATATGCGTTCGGCGCTCGAAGATTCAGGCGCGCTGACTATGGTAGACTCAGTTGCGGGTCGTTATGGCTTACAGAGTCTCAGTGGCGATCTCCGCGACCAGTTAATTGACCATGCCGTAGAGCGAGGACTTGACGGATTGTTCTTTTATCTTGCCAAGGAAGAGCAAGAGATACGGAGCAATCCGGTCAAACGGTCTACCGACCTGCTAAGGCGGGTCTTCGGGGGTTAGGTAAATATGCGTCGGTTTCATGTGGAGCTGGAGGATGGTCGCCTTGCGGGCATCGCCTTCGGAGACCCAATTCGCTCCGTAGATTGCCTGCTTCTGCATGCCAATGGCTTCAATGCCATGACCTACCAGTCCATTCTGGCGCCGCTTGGTCTGCGTGCACATGTGGCCGCGCTGGACATGCGCGGTCATGGTCGCTCAACCGTGGAAGCCAATCCCCGTAAGCAAATCGGCTGGGATGTTTATCGCGACGATGCCATCGCTGCGCTCGAAAAGCTCGCGCCGGAGGGGACAGTTCTCGTCGGGCATTCAATGGGCGCGACCACCGCTATTCTGGTTGCCGGAAAACGCCCTGACCTTGTGACCGGTCTAGTACTGGTCGATCCGGTTCTGATGGCGCCCTCATTCTACCGGTATATGCATTTGCCGCTGGTCCCATCCATGTCCAAGCGCGGATACCCGATGGCAAAACAGGCAGCCCGTCGCCGGAACAATTTTGAAAGTCCGGACGCGGCTATTGAAAGCCTGACAGGACGCGGCGCTTTCAAATCCTGGCGCGAACCGTTTCTGGAAGACTATATCACTGACGGCTTGAAGCCTTCGGAAGAGGGCGAGCATTGGGAGCTATCCTGCTCGCCGGAATGGGAAGCAGCCAATTTTGGCGCGCACCGGTATCGCCCTTGGGCAGCTGTAGGGGCGATTAAAGCGCCTATCGTGCTGATTCGTGCTGAGCGTGCCTCGACAATGCCAAAACCGTCCCTGCAACGCTTTATGCGCGCACAGCCATATACTGTCGTGCTGGAGCCGTCTGGCACGACTCACTTCGTTCCAATGGAGCGGCCATATGTGGTCCGCGATGCGATTTCTGAATATCTGGCGCGCTTTGTCGAAGGATTCGAAGTCGGCGAAGAAGGACGCGTACAAAGAAACCTTGGATCTCATATTGGTGAGAAGGACTAGCCCAACCACGCACTTGAAGTGTGACATTTTGGGCTCATGCTGCACGTGCGAGATATTTGCGGCATTGCGAAAAACTTATTAAAAAACAAAGAAAAACAAACTTCGAGTAGGGGCGCTATAGCCAAGTCTGTTCGGCAGTAAATACTGCCTTTAGAAAAATTTTCTTGCGTCGCACAACCGATCTGTTGTCTTTTCAGGCAAAAATAATCTCGAAGTGGGTATTATGAAAATTGTTGTTCTAAAAGAACGCAGCTCTGAAGAGAGTCGCGTTGCAGCCGTTCCCGAAACGGTCAAGAAGCTAACGGGAGCCGGTCACACACTCATCGTTGAGCCGGGTGCAGGCCTCGTTGCGGGTTTTCCTGATGCGGCCTACGAAGAAGCTGGTGCGCAGATTTCCAATAAGGAACTGGGCAATGCTGATCTGGTCATGGGCGTGCGCCGTCCACCTGCAGAGGTTCTCTCTCAGGTGAAAGAAGGCGCGGGCGTTATTGGCCTTCTGGAGCCGCACTCCATCAAAGACAGCCTCGGCGACTTCAATGCGCGTAAACTCATGGCTCTGTCCATGGAATACACGCCGCGTATCACACGCGCGCAGTCTATGGATGCGCTGTCATCCCAGTCCAACCTTGCGGGCTATCGTGCCGTGATTGAGGGCGCTGCTCTCTATGGCCGCGCCATGCCAATGATGATGACTGCGGCGGGCACAGTTGCGCCAGCTAAAGTCTTTGTGATGGGCGCTGGTGTGGCAGGCCTTCAGGCTATCGCGACAGCGCGTCGTCTCGGTGCGATTGTTACTGCGACTGACGTACGTCCTGCTGCAAAAGAGCAGGTCGCGTCTCTCGGCGGTAAATTCATCGCGGTTGAAGACGAAGAGTTCAAAGCCGCGGAAACTGCAGGCGGTTACGCCAAGCAGATGTCTGAAGAGTATCAGAAGAAGCAAGCTGAACTCACGGCAAGTCACATCGCCAAGCAGGACATTGTCATCACGACAGCTTTGATTCCTGGCCGTCCGGCGCCAACGCTCATCTCTGAAGAGATGGTCGCGAACATGAAACCGGGCGCTGTCATCGTCGATATGGCTGTGGCGATGGGCGGCAACTGCCCGCTCTCCAAGCCTGACGAAGTCGTCAATGTGAACGGCGTTAAGGTTGCAGGTTTCTCTAACCTGCCAGCCCGTCTCGCAGCGGACTCGTCTTCGCTTCTGGCGAAAAACCTCGTTTCATTCCTGCCGCTCATCACTGGTGAGAACGGCGAATTTGCTCCTAAATTCGACGATGAAATCGTTGCGGCCATGACACTGACCCGCGACGGAGAAACCGTCCATGCAACACTCAAGGAGGGTTGATCACATGACCTTCGTTCGTGCGCTGACTGCGCTTTTCCTTTCGGGCCTTGTGGCCCTTCCGGCTTTCGCAGCCGGCGGAGCAGGTGAGGGCGTTGACCCGATCATCTTCCGTTTCGCTATTTTCGTGCTTGCGATCTTCGTGGGCTATTACGTTGTCTGGTCCGTTACACCGGCGCTTCACACGCCTCTGATGGCTGTGACCAACGCGATTTCTTCTGTGATCATCGTTGGTGCACTCATCGCTGCGGCGGCTGGTGCGGGCATGGAACTCACAGGCGATCTCTGGATATCAAAAGGCATGGGCGCAGTCGCGGCCGGCCTCGCAGCCGTCAACATTTTTGGCGGCTTCCTCGTAACCCAGCGCATGCTGGCTATGTACAAGAAGAAGGAGCGCTAGAGTCTCATGAACGCGAATATTGCTGCGCTTCTGTATCTCGTATCCGGGATACTCTTCATCATGTCCCTTCGCGGACTTTCGAGCCCTGCCACGTCTCGTCAGGGTAACTATTACGGCATGATCGGTATGGCGATCGCTGTCGGCACAACGCTGGCTGTGCTGGCGACCGGCGGTGCGCTTGATGTCGTCACGCTCGGCCTGATCCTCGGTGGTATCGCTGTCGGTGGTATTGTCGGTGCGATCATCGCCAAGAAAATTCCGATGACGGCTATGCCTCAGCTCGTTGCGGCCTTCCACTCTCTGGTAGGTTTGGCGGCTGTGCTTGTGGCGGCGGCTGCGCTCTATGCACCGATCAATTTCGGCATTGCAGAGCTCAACGCTGACGGCTCTATCGGCAATCTCCACACAGCCTCTCTGATCGAGCTATCGCTGGGTTCTGCGATTGGTGCGATCACCTTCACTGGTTCCGTTATCGCGTTTGCCAAGCTGAACGGCAACATGTCAGGTGCGCCGATACTTCTGCCAATGCGCCATGTTCTGAACATCCTGATCGGTGTCGCAATCGTCGCGCTGGTTGTGATGATGGTTCAGACAGGTGGTTCTCAGCCATGGATGTTCTGGGCGATTACGGGCCTCGCGCTTCTGCTCGGCATCACGTTGATCATTCCTATCGGTGGCGCGGACATGCCTGTTGTTGTGTCCATGCTGAACTCATACTCCGGTTGGGCGGCTGCCGCGCTCGGCTTCACACTGGCAAACACGGCGCTGATCATCACGGGTGCTCTGGTTGGTTCGTCCGGTGCGATCCTCTCTTACATCATGTGTAAGGGCATGAACCGTAGCTTCATCTCGGTCATCCTTGGTGGCTTTGGTGCAGACGATTCCGGCGCTGGTGCTAGCGGCCCACAGGTCGACCGTCCGGTGAAAATGGGTTCGGCTGACGACGCGGCCTTCATCATGAAGAACGCGGGTAAAGTCATCATCGTACCAGGTTACGGTATGGCGGTTGCTCAGGCTCAGCACGCTCTGAAAGAGATGGCTGAGAAGCTGAAAGAAGAAGGCGTCGATGTCGCTTACGCGATCCACCCGGTGGCCGGCCGTATGCCGGGTCACATGAACGTGCTGCTCGCTGAAGCGAACGTGCCATATGACGAAGTGTTCGAGCTTGAAGATATCAACTCTGAATTCTCCCAGGCAGACGTAGCCTTCGTCATTGGCGCGAACGACGTCACCAACCCTGCGGCGAAAACAGACCCGACATCTCCGATTTTTGGCATGCCGATTCTGGACGTTGAAAATGCAGGCACGGTCCTCTTCATCAAGCGTTCGCTTGGCTCCGGCTATGCGGGCATCGAAAACGAGCTGTTCTTCAAGGACAACACAATGATGCTGCTCGCAGACGCTAAAAAGATGGTCGAAGACATCGTGAAGGGCTTGTAATCACAAGCAAATCACTTGAGCACTGCACTCACTAAATGCACCCTTATGCCCCGGAGGTCTTCACGATCTCCGGGGCTTTTTTTATTTTTTAATTGCGGCTATGGAGCAAATGTGAGCGCGTTATGTGCGATCAGGATGACAATTATTCCTGATGAGGATAACCTCTGGCATGGCCCGGATTGAGAACGATAAAACATTACCGCATGCCGAACGTATTCTGACGACGATTGAGTCGGGAGCAGCGGCAGCCAAGTCCATGGTGGTGGCATCATGGGCGCGCTCGGTGAATGTGCACGGGCTTGCGCCTGATTTGTCTCCCAGCGTGCAACGCTGGAGCGAGAGCGACCTGTCTGAGCGCCGCGATCGCATGTCCCGCATGCTTCATGTCTCCCAGCCGACTGTTGAACGCCTTCTTGGCATGGTCTCGCTGGCAGGTTGCGCGGTCTTCCTATGTGACAAAGACGGCGTGATTCTCGAAAGCCACAGCACATCGAATGATCGCGATCATTTTGAAAAAGTTGGCCTCGGTCGTGGCGCAGACTGGTCTGAGGGCGCACAAGGCACGAACGGTATTGGAACCTGCATTGCCGAGGGCAGGGCGGTTTCTATCCATCAGGACCAACACTTCATCGCCAGCAATACGCCGCTTCACTGTATGGGCGCGCCGATTTTCGACGTTGAGGGCAATCTGGCAGCGGTGATCGATATTTCTGCCTGCCGGTCTGACCTTAACGGCGCGATGTCCACGCTCATCTCTCAGGCCGTGAATGATGCAGCGGGTCAGATCGAGGCAGATAATTTCTGCGACGTCTATTCCGGTATGCGCATCCTGAAAGGCAATAGCGATAACCGTCGCACGCCGGTGCTGCTAGCGGTGAACAGCGATGACCTTGTGATTGGTGCAACCCGTGCTGCGCGCAAGCTGTACGGCCTGCCGACCAGGGAAGCCTTCACGCCTAAGCCGACAGCTGATCTGCTTGGTGAACAGGAAGTGCGCGGTATTGGCCTCGACAATGCCGAGCGCCGTGAAATCAATCGCGCCATCGCGCGTGCCAAGGGCAATATGAGCGAGGCAGCCCGTCTTCTCGGCGTTAGCCGCGCCACGTTCTATCGCCGCGCCAAGAAGCTCGGCCTGCTGAACGGCTAACGCAATTCCCAATGAAACTGTGTCTCAGAAGTGAGACAGAACTGTCTCAGCCGCTGTTTCACCCCCGCTGACAGGTCGCCCACGTTCCGTCAGACATATCTCCAGACGCCCCGATCTCATGATGGGCGCAATTCTGGAGGAAAAAATGGCAGACACGCTTCATTCAAGCGACGCTAAGTACACGTCACCGTTCAAATCCCGCTATGACAACTTCATCAACGGCCAGTTTGTTGCGCCGAATGCGGGCCGCTATTTTGACAACACATCTCCGGTCACCGGCGGTGTCATCTGTCAGATCGCACGGTCGGACGCGTCTGATATCGAAGCTGCACTCGACGCGGCACACGCTGCGAAAGATGCATGGGCACGCACATCAACAACAGAGCGTGCCAACATTCTGAACCGTATCGCAGACCGTATGGAAGAGAACCTCGAGCTTCTCGCCACATGTGAGACCTGGGATAACGGCAAGCCGATCCGTGAAACCATGGCAGCTGATATGCCGCTCGCGGTTGACCACTTCCGCTATTTTGCCGGCTGTATCCGTGCGCAGGAAGGCGGCATTTCCGAGATCGATCACGACACAGTCGCGTATCACTTCCACGAGCCACTGGGCGTTGTCGGCCAGATCATTCCGTGGAACTTCCCGATGCTCATGGCAGCATGGAAGCTGGCGCCAGCGCTCGCGGCAGGTAACTGCGTTGTTCTGAAGCCAGCAGAGCAGACACCGGCAACAATCCTCGTTTTTGCCGAGCTGATCGCTGACCTTCTGCCGCCTGGCGTTCTGAACATTGTGAACGGTTTCGGCCTTGAGGCTGGTAAGCCACTGGCTTCCAGCTCTCGCATTGCGAAGATTGCTTTCACGGGTGAAACGACAACAGGTCGTCTCATCATGCAGTACGCGTCTGAGAACCTCATTCCGGTCACGCTGGAGCTCGGCGGTAAGTCTCCGAACATCTTCTTCGAAGACGTGATGCGCGCCGACGATGACTATCTCGACAAGGCGATTGAAGGCTTTGTTATGTTTGCGCTCAACCAGGGCGAGGTTTGCACCTGTCCGTCACGCGCACTCATTCACGAGAACATTTATGACCGCTTCATGGAGCGTGCTCTGAAACGCGTTGAGCAGATCGTTCAGGGTGACCCGCGCGACATCAACACCATGATTGGTGCGCAGGCTTCTTCCGAGCAGAAAGAGAAAATCCTGTCTTATTTCGACATTGGTCGTCAGGAAGGCGCGGAAGTTCTCATCGGTGGTGAAGCTGCGAATCTCGACGGCGAACTAGCGAATGGCTATTACGTTCAGCCAACCGTCCTGAAGGGCCACAACAAGATGCGCATCTTCCAGGAAGAGATCTTCGGTCCTGTTGTGTCGGTCACGACCTTCAAGGACGATGAAGAAGCGCTCTCCATCGCGAACGACACGCTCTATGGTCTGGGCGCTGGTGTGTGGAGCCGTGAGGCAAACACTTGCTACCGCTTCGGCCGCGCCATTCAGGCGGGTCGTGTCTGGACAAATTGCTACCACGCATACCCTGCACACGCAGCGTTCGGAGGCTACAAACAGTCCGGCATCGGTCGTGAGAACCACTCCAAAATGCTCGACCATTACCAACAGACGAAGAACATGCTCGTGAGCTACGCGCCACAGAAGCTGGGCTTCTTCTAAGAACTACCACTGAACTGGCAGGCTCTCAGACGTTAGGCTGACTGACGTTTCCTTCCCTCCCTTGAAGCAGTCGGCGTCTGCTTAGCTAAGGGCCTGCCACTCTTTTTTCAGACAATTTCTGACTTCACGCGCTGACGCTCAATGATCAGTCGGGAGTCCCCGTTTGCCTTCGGATAGGGGCGAAGCACCGGACAATTCTTAGGCGAGAGACTGAAGAGGAAAAAATACCTCGGGAGGAAAAGGAGTCTCATCCCATGTTGTACAGAGTAACAAAAACACTGATCGGGGCGTGCGCAGCTTGCGTACTTGGTTTCAGCGGCGCAGCGAATGCTCAGGACGCAGAACAAAATGAAATTTCATGGTCAGCCTCGCTGACCGGCGCAACAGAATATATCTGGCGCGGCGTAGAACAGTCAGCCGGTGACCCGGCAGTGTTCGCAGCCGTCAGCGCATCTTACGGCAACTTCTATGCTGGTGCAGGCATTGAGAATGTCGACTTTGCAGGCATCGACACTGAATATGATTTCTGGGTCGGCTACGCGGCGCCAATCGCCTACGGCACGACCTTTGATATCGGTCTTGTCCGCTATGGATATCTTGATGCGCCATCTGGTCTTGATCTTGATACGGTCGAATTGAAGCTGGCTCTCAGTCATGACTTTGGCGGTTTTTCCGCAGGCATCACCGCGATGATTACGGACGACTTCTTCGCAACCGAAGCAAGCGCCCAGCACATCGAAGTGAATGCCAGCACGCCGGTGTCAGAAAACTGGACCATTTCCGGTTCGGTTGGCCATCAGATGCTGGATAACAGCACGGGCAATTACACACATTGGAATATCGGTGCCTCACGCAGTGTTGCTGGCAACGTAACCCTTGATATCCGCTATATTGATACCGATGCCGACTATCTCGGCGGCGCGGCTGACGAGCGCATTGTCGCGTCGTTCAGCGTCGCGTTCTAACTGTCTCTCGCCTGCTCCCGATGTGGAGGCCGGTGCTGTTACATCTGCAGGCGCATCGGGAGACTTTTTGTAAAAGATAAAGCAGGAGGAAGAGAATGACTGATCAGCCAAACCGCGTGAGCGCAACCGATGCGGCAAAGGCCTTTATCGCCGAGATCAGAGCAGATCATCCGGAGATTCTCTTCCATCAGTCAGGCGGGTGCTGTGATGGCTCCAGCCCGATGTGCTATCCCGCTGATGATTTCAAAGTCGGCGAGAGCGACGTGAAGCTTGGCGAGATTGATGGTGTGCCGGTCTATATCTCAGCTTCGCAGTTTGAGGCGTGGAAGCACACGCAGCTGATTCTGGATGTGGTGCCGGGACGCGGCGGCATGTTCAGCCTGGACAATGGCCGCGAGAAGCGCTTCCTCACCCGATCCCGCGTGTTCACGGATGAGGAAATGGCGTCTCTGGGTTAGACCTTACGGCCAGCTTCTTCCCAATATGGCGCGCGCAGCTTAGCCTTGAAAATCTTGCCGCTATCCTGACGTGGCAGTTCATCATGGACATCCAGCTTGCGTGGGATTTTGAACTTCGCAAGACGCGGTTCCAGCCAGGCTTTTACATCCTGAAGCGTGACCGACTTATCGGGCTGGCAGGTGACTGCAGCGACGATTAATTCGCCAAATTCCGGGTCAGGCGCACCAAACACCGCGCAGTCGGCAATCTCTGGCATAAGAATCAGCTCTGCTTCGATCTCCGCAGGGAAGATGTTCGCGCCGCCGGAAATGATCATGTCCTTCTTCCGGTCGGAGATGAAAATGTACCCGCCCTCGTCGACATATCCCATATCGCCAACGGTTGAGAGATTGCCCTGTCGCTGGCCGTCCAGATTGCCATCCTGATTCGTGTATTCGAAATCGCCATAGGTTGGCAGATGGATGTAGAGCGTGCCGACTTCGCCCGTCGGGACTTCGTTGAAGTCATCATCCAGCACTTTCACCGTGCCGCCTGGCAGGATTTTGCCTACAGAGCCCGGCTTGGCTTTGGCTTCATCTGAGCTGATCAGGGTCATGAAACCGATCTCGCTCGCGCCATAGGATTCGTTGAGGATCGGCCCGAACCAGTCGATCATCTCGTTCTTCACCTCAATCGGCCAGGGCGAGCCGGTAGAAATGGTGAAGCGGAGCGAGCTGACATCGTATTTCTCGCGTACTTCCTTCGGCAGTTTCAGAAGCCGGATGCACATGGTCGGCACGATATAGGCGTGGGTGATGCCGAACTTCTCAACGGTCTGGAGGAAGCCTTCAGGATCAAATTTCGGGTCAACGAAGATATCAACGTCACCCGCTGCGAGGCAGAAACTGGAAAGCGTGTTCGGTGCACTGTGGTAGAGCGGGGCAGAGACATAGAACCGGTCGCCATCCTGCGCGCCCATCAGGTTTCGACAGAGGCCAAGAAAGGCATCCCACCTGTCCGGCCCGTCCTCATTGAAGGCGCGCTTAATGCCTTTCGGGCGGCCGGTGGACCCTGAGGTATAGGCGAACATGCCGCGCAGCTTCTGGGCTTCGCCTTCATACTGATCTGTCGATGCCAGTAGCTTTGTGAGGCTGATCGTACCAGCCGGGCTGCGGTTATCTACGCCATACGACAGCTGGATGCATTCCGGCACGGGAAACGCGATGACGGGCAGGTCTGTGCTCAATTCAGACATGACGGGCTGCAAAAGATCGGAATGCCCGTAGAGGATTTTCGACTGCGAATCCTCGACGATGTATTTCACTTCCTTTGGTGCCGCATGCCAGTTGATCAGCGCAAAGCGAACGCCAACAATGCGGCACGCTTCCATCAACGCGAACATCATCGTGTCATTGCGAAGGAGGACCGCGACAGAATCATTCGGTTCTACGCCGCGTGAAACCATATCGGCCGCAATGCGACGGGCGTTTGCAAGATGCTCGGACTGGCTCGTCCGTACACCTGCCAGATAAAGATCTCCGGCCAATTATTCCTCCCAGAATGATGTTTTCAGAGAGCATGCTTTGAAGGCGGGGGAGGCGTCAATGATGACTCTGCGGTAGGTCGGAACATCAGTAAGGGCATCATGATTTGAAGCCGTATTTCATCACTAAGGTGTGATCAGGTTTCGGAGCGTGGCTGCTATGCTCAAATGCATGAAACCCCACATGTTTTCAGACGTTTGCAAGACGAACAATGTTACATGAAAGGCATTAGAAAATGAGTGAGACTTTTGAGATTGCGGTCCTTGTAGGTAGCCTGAGAAAGGAATCGCTGAACCGGAAGCTCGCTGAGGCGATGACAGCGCTCGCACCGGACGGTTTATCGTTCGAGTTCGTTACAATCGGTGATCTGCCGCTCTACAATGAAGACTTGGAAGCGGATGTTCCCGACGCGTGGACGCGGTTTCGCGACACGATAAAGACCAAACAAGGCGTTCTGTTCTTCACACCGGAGTATAACCGGTCGGTTCCGGGCGCGCTGAAGAACGCGCTGGATGTCGGATCAAGGCCTTATGGCCAGAGCGTCTGGGACAAGAAGCCGGCAGCGATTGTCACGGCATCACCGGGGGCTCTGGCAGCATTCGGCGCTAACCACCATCTGCGTCAGTCTCTGGTCTTCCTGAATATGCCAACTCTACAGCAGCCTGAGGCCTATATCGGTCAGGTCAATAAGTTGCTCTCTGAGGACGGTGAGATCGTCAGTGATGATACCAAATCCTTCCTGACGACTTTCATGAATGCCTTCGCTTCATGGGTGGAACGTCACAAGGATTACTAATCGGCGCGCAGACTGCGGGGCTAGATGGTCAGGCCCCGCACGGCTCGCTCTTCCAGCAGAGCCATATGCTCCGGATTAGCCTGAATTACTTTGCGGGTGTCCAGATCAAAGGTCACGGCGACGGCCTCTGAGGTGCACCATGCCTTGCCAGTGCGCGGGTCCATGATCCAGTGCACAAGGCTGTGGACCTTTGGCATGACTTTACCGAGGCCCGTGCGGACTTCGACAACATCGCCAGCTTTCGGCCATGCTCGGTATTTCAGGCGGTATTCCAGCACGGCAGCGCCAGAGCGTACCTTTTCGCCTTTGGCTTCGGCGGCTTTAGCAACTTCATCGCGCCATGCCGCCATGAGGTTTGGAACAGAATCAGAAACGCGCCCGATGAAGTGTTCCGGCATCATACGGCCATGTGAGTCGCAATGCTGGATCTGAACTGCGCCGCGTCCAATCACCGGCACGCCCAGCTTCTCCGGAAGCGAGGCGACGGCTTCATTGTCCGGCAGGCATGGGCCATTAGGATCAAGCGAGCGCGGCGCCGTATGGTCTGGCGGCGTTACGCGCAGCTTTTCAAAGGCTGAGAGTGTTTCATCCTTCCAGGCAAAGCCGCGAAGCGTCTTTGATTCGACATGGCGAACACGCGTGCGGAAGGCTGCTGCCGTGTCACCTGAAACAGCGTGAATAAGCTCCTGATATAGAACGACTTCTGTCTCGGTCACATCAAGTACGCCGCCCACCATATAGATTGGTCGACCCGGATGAACTTCCTTCATGAAGCGAATGTGTTGGTCTACAGGCACCAGTGTGGAGGAATTCTCCGGCGTAAACGCATTCGGCAGCCCAATCGCATGAGCCAGAATATGCAGGCCTTCGGTCTGCTTGTTCACATAGAACCGCACATTCATGTGCCCCATCTCATCGCATTCCCATGTGTTGGTGATGCCTCGATAGAGCTCGATCATGCTGGTTCCCTCGCGTTGATTTCAGTTTTGGTGCTGATTGATCGGACAACTGTAGAGGGGGTGATGTGATTTGCCTACAGCTCGCGTCGCGGCAGGTAGCTAATTTATTCGCGCGGTTACCGGGTGGTAGCGCTTTCCCTTGCAAGGTCGATCAGCCGGGCTGTGATAACCGCCTGATCCGGCAGAACGGGCAGGGGAGAACCGGAGCGCAAAGCTTCTGCAAGCATTTGATAGAAGGTCAGCCAGTTTCCGGTTTCGATAGTGAGGTCTTCACTGGCGCCATCAGGCATGTGCCGCTTGCCGGAGAGGTGCCCATCAGGGTGGCCAAAAGCTGGGGCATCGGCTGGAATACCATCGCGGAGTTGAGGCTCCTGCGGATCAATGCCTTCCATTTTGAGGCTTGCTTTGGTGCCATCGAGGCGGATTTCCCGCGATGGGCCTGCGGCGAGCGAAGACGAAGAAAGCTGTACGCGCAGGCCATCCGGATATCCGAAATTGATTAGGAAGCTGTCATCCACCGCGTCTGGCGCATTGCTACGCGCTGACCAGATATCCGCCTCAATCCATTCTGGTGGGCCGAATAGCGTCACAGCCTGATCAATCAGATGGGCGCCGAGATCAATGAATACGCCGGAGCCAGGCCCGGGTTTTTCCCGCCAGCGATCGCGAACTTCATTGCGATGGCGGTGCCATGCGGAAACGAGGCGTACCGGCCTGCCAATCTCGTTATTATCAATGGCGCGTTTCAGGGTGAGGAAATCTGCATCCCACCGGCGATTCTGGAAAACAGTGAGCGGCGTGCCCGTCGTTTCATACAGCTCCGCCAGTGTTTCGACTTCTTCCGCCGTAACCCCAAGAGGTTTGTCGACGAGTACAGGAATACCAGCCTCGAGCGCTTGGCGTGTCTGGTCGGCGTGCAGATAGGACGGCGTTGCAATGACGAGCAGTTCAGGTTTCGCCTTGATCAGATCGTCAAACGTGGCAACCGCAACTGCGTCAGGCCAGACTTCAGCAACTTCACTCGCGCGGCTCGTCTGGATGTGGCGGACATCAAAGCCGGCAGCTTTAAGAAGCGGAGAATGAAGAGTTCGACCGGCAAGGCCAAACCCTGCCAGTGCTGTACGGATAGGGGGTGTCATTCAGTCGGGAATCAGGCCGCGGCCGCGCAATTCGCGCATTTGCCGTGAACTTCCATCACGCTGGATGTGCGATCAAACCCTGCGGCCTGAACCTCTTCATCCAGCGCAGCATGGGTTTTATCTGCATGCAGCTCTGAGATGGCCTTGCAGTTATCGCAGATCAGGAAGACTGCCATGTGCTTATGGCCCCAATGGCCACATGCAACATAGGCGTTCAGGCTCTCAATCTTGTGGGCGAGACCCATTTCCAGAAGGAACTCGAGCGCGCGGTAAACCGTCGGCGGCTTGGCTGCCCCTTCGCCATCCAGGCGTTGAAGCAGGTCATAGGCTTTTGCTGGCTCGCGGTGTTCCAGCATGAGGCTGAGAACCTTGCGACGGATCTTTGTCAGACGCGCGCCGCGTGCTTCGCATACGGCTTCTGCTTCATTCAGAGCTTCGTCGACATCAGTCGGAGCGCAATCAAGATGTGAGTCGGTCATAGGCCTTTTTCGCAGGAATGGCGCATTTCGCCAAGTCCTAACCCGCAGGGTGCGAATACGAAGGAGCGCCCGTGGAATACGGGCGCTGTGTGGTCGCTGTTAGCGTCGATCCATAACCAGCCAGACTGCGTGCACCTGCGCGGGCAGATAGAACAGAATGGTGAGCAGCAGGTTCAGCCAGAAGTGACCACGAAAACCGGTCACGAGGAATGCTGCGAGGGGTGGGATGAGAATAGCCAGGACGATCAGAAGGATGCGGCTTGCGACGCCATCTTCTGCTCTGTCATCGCCGTAATCGCGGAAGGCGTGGCGACGACGATCATAACGGCGCTCATAGTCGTATGAGTCATAACCATCATTATATCGGACGTTCATTGTATTGCCTTTCAAACAAGTCTTATTGAAAAACAATATAACTGATTATTCGGAAAACGCAAGCAGATTTATCGAAAAACATAAAACGGGCCGTCCGTGTGGACGACCCGTCTTATCAGTTTCTAGCTCGAAAGTCCGGCTATTCGCGAACTTCGATGCCGTCTTCATTCACAGAAATGGAGAAGTCTGCATTGTCAGAAGGCGTGCCTTCAAGGCCACCGAAATAATAGACACCGAATGCGGCGACGACTGCGACGAGCGCGCCAACGATGAAGTAAATTGCGCCATTACCGCTATTGGAATTGTTGTTAGCCATTTCCGTCTCCTGTAATCAGAACGCGTTTTTGCGATGAGGAGAAAACGGAATTGTAGCTACACGGTTCCAAAATACCGTGCTTCAGCGCCAGCTAACCGGCGCTGAAGAAATAAACATTAAGATGCCAGGCGAGGACGCAGGCGAGATAAATCGAGAAGAAAACGGCGAAGAGAGCCGCCAGATCATCGACGAATTTTTTTGTCACCTGCTGCTCCTTTCAGATCAGCCTTCAGGACCGCGGCGTTCGCGGCGTGAGAGGAATGCCAGACGCTCGAACAGCTGGACATCTGCCTCGTTCTTGAGGAGCGCGCCATGAAGTGGCGGCGTCAGCTTGTCCGGGTTCTGCTCTTTCAGCGTATCCAGGTCCACATCTTCATTCATGAGGAGCTTCAGCCAGTCGAGCAGTTCTGACGTAGACGGCTTCTTCTTCATGCCCGGAAGGTCGCGCATGGAGTAGAAAGTCTGCAGCGCGTCTTTAACGAGCTTCTGTTTGATACCCGGATAGTGGACTTCGACGATGTCGCGCATCGTCTGGTCGTCAGGGAATTTAATGTAGTGGAAGAAGCAGCGGCGCAGGAACGCGTCTGGAAGCTCTTTCTCATTGTTCGACGTAATGATGATGATCGGGCGCTGTTTCGCTTTGATCGTTTTGTCGAGCTCGTAACAGTAGAACTCCATGCGATCGAGCTCCTGGAGGAGGTCGTTCGGGAATTCGATGTCGGCTTTATCGATCTCGTCTACGAGCAGGACCGGGCGCTTGTCAGCTTCGAATGCTTCCCAGAGCTTGCCCTTTTTGATGTAGTTGGAAATGTCTGTCGCGCGCTCGTCACCCATCTGGCCGTCACGCAGACGCGATACGGCGTCATACTCATAGAGGCCCTGATGCGCTTTGGTCGTAGACTTAACGTGCCATTCGATCAGTTCTGTACCGAGCGCCTTAGCGACTTCGATCGCGAGGACGGTTTTACCCGTGCCCGGCTCACCTTTGATCAGAAGAGGGCGCTCCAGCGTGATCGCAGCGTTGACTGCGACCTGTAGGTCGTCTGTCGCCACATAGTTATCTGATCCTTCAAAACGCATAAAACCTCTCCCGCGGGTCCAACTGATTATTGGCGCTAACACTAGTTCATGCCGCGCATGTTGCAAGCGCTAACCATGCGTCACGCAGCGGAAGAATTTGCAATGGAGAAATCTCGTGATAGCTCAGTATCACAATATGTATCGCCGCAGAGCGATCAGGGAGGAAAAATGAAACATCTCTTCAAAGGGCTCACCGCCCTCAGCCTGTGCTGTATTGCGCCTGCCTCTTTTGCTCAAAGCGAAGGTGATGCGCCGCATCCGGGCGCGGCTGTCTATGAAGAGTATTGCGCCGCCTGCCATGACAATAGTGAAGTGACGCGCGCACCAAGCATGGATGCTCTGAATCAGTTCGACCGGACGCAGGTTCGCGCTGCGCTCGTGTCCGGCATTATGAGTGCGCAGGGCGGGATGCTTTCCTCCGCCGAACTGGAAGCGGTTGCTGATTATCTCGGGCGCGCCGGTCCGGTAGAGACGAACTGGACAGGGGCCATGATGTGCGAGGCAGATCGCGCCGCGCCATCCCTCAGTGCGACGCCGACTGTCACGACATTCGGTTTTGACCTCAATAATTCACGCCAGCTCAGCTATCAGCAGGCCGGTCTTGAGGCTGAAGATTTTGAAAATCTGGAACTGGCCTGGGCTGTGGGCTTCCCGGGTGCTGTTTCCATGCGCTCTCAGGCCGCTGTCGTCGGTACGTCTATTTTCCTACCCGTGGGTGAGAGCGACCAGCGCCTGTTCGCTTTTGATATTGGCGGCGAAGCGCCGTGCATTGAGTGGATTTACGATACGGATATGACGCTCCGCTCCAGCGCAGCTTATGGCGTGCTGCCAGATGGAACCGAGGCAGTGTTCGTTGGTGATCGGGCGGGCGATGTTCACATGCTGAAGGCCGAGACGGGCGAGCTTGTCTGGAAAGCGCCAGCCGGTCTGTTCGGTGGTTCAATGATAACCGGCACGCCGGTTCTCTTCGAAGACCGTGTGTTTGTGCCGATCTCACAGGCGGAGATCATGCAAGGCGCAAACAATGCTCACCTCTGCTGCACGACGCATGGCGGCGTGGTCGCGCTCGACGCAATGACAGGCGAGCGCATTTGGGAAATGCACACAATGCCGGATGCCGAACCGGTGCGGGATCGCGGCGACGGCCAGATGTTGCTCGGGCCATCTGGCGCGCCGATCTGGAATTCGCCTTCGATCGATCCGGAGCGCCGCCAGCTTTATGTTGGTACGGGTGAGGCGACCTCTCCGCCAGCGCATCCGAATACAGATGCGCTGATCGCGGTCGACCTCGATACAGGTGACATCAACTGGTCCTATCAGGCGACGGCGAACGATATCTTCCTTGTGGGCTGCCGGAGCGAGGAACAACTCAACTGTGTTCCACGCACGGAAACGGTTTTCCGTGACGTAGACTTTGGCGCATCAACCATCTTGGCCACGACGCCTTCAGGCCGTGAGCTTCTGATTGGCGGCCAGAAGTCCGGAACGGTCTGGGCGCTTGATCCCGCCTCCGGTGAGGTAGTCTGGCGCCGCGATATCGGCACGGGCGGGCCAAGCGGCGGTATCCATTGGGGCATCGCCGCCGATGAGACACACGTTTACGCGCCAATCTCTTTTCCGGGTCGTGACCTGCCGGACCAGACGGTTCCAGATGACATCAAGCCGGGGATTTACGCAGTGAATCTCGAAACCGGCGAGATTGACTGGGCTTTCCATGTCGAAGCCAGCTGTACAGAAGAAGAGCGCGAATTGATGCCGCGCTGCGCTGCGCTCTATGGGCTTTCCGGTGCACCGTCAGTCATTGGTGATTATGTCGTGACGGGTGGCCTTGATGGCATTCTTTATGTGCTGAACCGCGACACGGGAGAACTTGTCTGGCAGTACAGCACGGCCCGCGAATTCGAGACGGTGAACGGTGTCGAGGCTCATGGTGCGGCTATTGATAATGCCTCCATCATCGCAACCAACGGGCTCCTCATTATGAATTCGGGCTATGGCCTGTTCGGGGCAGGGGCAGGCAATGTGATGCTCGCCTTCCGTCCAAAAACCGACTGATTTGCCCGAGGCAATCTGCGCCAGTGAGGGCTGGCGCAGACCGTGGTAGTGTGTTCGCCGAAAGGTGAGCTCATGCCCAAGCTCGTTAAATTCCTGATATTCCACGCCTTGCTCGGATTCGTCATCGCGCTTGCCGGTGTGCTCGTGATTTTGGCGCTGGATATTGCGAGCCTTCGGACGTTGATCATGTCATCCGATGTGAAATGGATGGCGGCGTTTGCGCTCATCTTCCTGATGACGATCACCATTGCGTCGGTCACCATGGGCGTTGCCGTGATGCGGCTGCCTTATGATGATGACGATGATGATTTGCCGGGCGGCGGGCTGCGCCAGCACGATATTGGCGGAATGATCCTCGGGCATCACATTCTGCAGCCTGCAAAAATCCGGCGTCCATAGCCGCTCTGCCTGAGATTCAGGCTGGGCCTCGCTTTCTTCTAAACAGGGTTTGCCATGGCGAATTTGCCAGCATAGCCTCGCTGACAGGGAAATGGAGAAGGTAGATGACTTTCAAGACAGCGCTCGCAAGCGTGAGCATTCTGGGGCTGTTGGCTGCGTGCGGGCCAACAACGACCGAACCTGCAACCGACACAAGTGCAGCCGAAGCGGTGGAAACAACGGCAACCGCACTGCCTGAATACGATGCGGCCGCGTTCTTTGATACGGTTTCGCTCGGCAATACATCGCCAAGCGGTTTCGCATTTTCGACGGATGGTTCGAAAGTCCTGATCAGCTCCGATGAGACGGGCATCTACAATGCCTACACAATCGATATCGAAACGGGCGAGCAGGTCGCGCTGACGGATAGCACGGTCGATTCAATCTATGTCGACTCGTTCTTCCCGAATGACGAACGCATTCTCTACAACGCTGACAATGGCGGCGATGAGCTGAACCATGTGTTTGTTCGCGAGCTTGATGGCACTGTTACGGATCTGACGCCGGCTGAGAATACCAAAGCCGGCTTTATGGGCTGGAGCGATGATGGCAGTACATTCTATGTCATCACCAATGAGCGTGATCCGCGCTTCTTCGACGTCTACGCCTATAGCGCAGAAGACTATTCACGCGAAATGATCCTAGAGAACAATGATGGCTACAGCCCGGCCGAAGTGTCCTCTGATGGCGCCTACATTGCGCTGGGGCGTGAGCGGACAGCAGCTGATTCCGATGTCTTCCTGTATGAAGTTGCCACTGGCGAAATGACGCTTGTGACCGAGCATGAGGGCAATATTGCCTACGGTGTGTACGGCTTTACGCCGGATAATTCGGCTCTGGTCTATGCGACGAACGAATTCGGTGAGTTCAATCAGGCTTGGGAGTACGGCATCGAGTCAGGCGAGAAAACCGAACTCCTCAGCGCCGACTGGGACGTTTCTTATGTGAGCTTCTCGCCGTCAGGTGATTATCGCGTGCATGGCGTGAATGCTGATGGCCGCACTGAAGTGGAAATCACGGCTATCGGTGATGTCGATTTCCCGGGCCTCGATATTCCTCAAGGGCAGATTGGCGGCGTTCGGTTTAATCAGGATGAGACAAAGATCGCCTTCATGCTGAGCCGTGACACGTCTCCAAACAATCTTATGGTTGTTGATCTGGCAACCGGCGAGGCTGAGCAACTGACCAACACGCTGAACCCTGCCATCGACGAAGAAGTTCTCGTAGACGCACAGATCGTGCGCTATCCGAGCTTTGACGGTCTCGAAATTCCAAGCATCCTCTATGTGCCGCATGGCGCGTCGGCAGAAAATCCGGTTCCGGCACTCGTCTGGGTGCATGGCGGACCAGGCGGACAGACACGCGCAGGCTATTCTGCGACCATCCAGCATCTGGTGAACCATGGCTATGCCGTTCTGGGCGCGAACAATCGTGGCTCATCCGGTTATGGCAAAACCTTCTATCACATGGATGACCGTCGCCATGGTGAAGTCGACCTACAGGATATCGTCTATGGCGAGCGTTGGCTTGCTGAACAGGACTGGGTGAACCCTGATCAGATCGGCATTATCGGTGGCTCTTACGGCGGCTATATGGTCGGTGCGGCGCTCGCGTTTGAACCTGACGTCTTCAAAGTCGGCGTGAATATTTTTGGTGTCATGAACTGGGTGCGCACTCTGGAAAGCATCCCGCCTTGGTGGGAAAGCTTCCGCGAGGCGCTCTACGACGAGATGGGTGATCCTGCGACCGACGGCGAACGTCACCGCGCAATTTCTCCGCTCTTCCATGCGGAGAATATTCAGGTGCCGCTTCTGGTGGTGCAGGGTGCAAACGATCCGCGCGTTCTGCAGGTGGAAAGCGACGAGATTGTTGAAGCCGTCCGTGAAAACGGCGTTCCGGTGGAATACGTGATCTTCCCCGATGAGGGGCATGGCTTCTCGAAACGGGAAAACCGGATCACCGCCTCGGAGGCTTTTGTAAGTTTCCTCGACACCTATCTGGTCGGCGAAGAGTAAATCCTAAGAGCCCCGTCAGTCACTGGCGGGGCTTTTTCTTTCATATTCCTTCAACTTTTGTCGCGTGTGAGGTGAAATTTCGCGCGCGCGCTCGTGAGGACTATCGACTCTTTCAATTCAGGCTTATAAGCCCGTCGCACAGAACGTTTCCACAGAATGAGCTAGAGAGGATATCTCATGAAAGAACCAGTTCGCGTTGCGATTACAGGTGCAGCGGGCCAGATCGGCTACGCGCTTCTTTTCCGTATTGCTTCAGGTGCAATGCTTGGCCCGGACCAGCCGGTTATCCTTCAGCTCCTCGAGATCACGCCAGCACTCGGCGCGCTCGAAGGCGTTTGCATGGAGCTGAACGACTGCGCATTCCCGACACTCGCGGGCATCGTTCCAACTGACGATCCAAACGTTGCTTTCAAAGACGCTGACTACGCTCTGCTCGTAGGCGCTATGCCACGTAAAGCAGGCATGGAGCGTAAAGACCTGCTCGAAGCAAACGGCGGCATCTTTGGTCCACAAGGTAAAGCCCTCAATGATCACGCTAGCCGTGACGTGAAGGTTCTCGTTGTTGGTAACCCTGCGAACACAAACGCGCTGATCGCTCAGCAGAACGCACCAGACCTCGACCCGGGCTGCTTCCACGCAATGGTTCGTCTCGACCATAACCGCGCGATGAGCCAGCTGGCTGAGAAGACCGGTACGCACAACACAGATATCAAAAACATGATCATCTGGGGCAACCACTCTTCTACGCAGTATCCGGACATCCATCACTGCACAGTCAAAGGCGGCGCTGCGAAGCCGATGGTTGACGAAGCATGGTACACAGACACGTTCATTCCGGACGTTCAGCAACGTGGTGCGGCGATCATTAAAGCACGCGGCGCGTCTTCTGCTGCGTCTGCGGCATCTGCTGCTATCGACCACATGCGCGACTGGGCTCTCGGCACACAAGACGGCGAGTGGGTATCTATGGCTGTTCCGTCCGATGGTTCTTACGGCATCGAGCCAGGCATCATCTACGGCTACCCTTGCACATGCAAAGACGGCAAATACGAAATCGTTCAGGGCCTCGAAATCAACGAGTTCTCCCGTGCGAAAATGGACGCGACAGAAGCTGAGCTCCGTGAAGAGCGCGCAGCTGTTGAAGGCCTGTTCGGCAAATAAGCTTTCCGGAAACGGTTTTGAAAAGGCGGGCTTCGGCTCGCCTTTTTTTATTGCGCTATAGCGTGAATTCGACGGCAAAGCCGCCATCAAGCCAGCGCGCAACTGTGCCTTTACGGATGCCGCACGTGACGCTTTCGCCAATAAACGGGCGCTCGTCTTTCGTTTTGACGGCCACACCCGTCAGCGACATATCCATGACATTGCAGGAGAGGGTACGCCCGTCTTCACATGTGACCGTGAGATCGCCCGATGCGGCGACGCGCTCGGCCATGCGTTCTTCTTCCAGCCCGAGGCGATCCTTATTGATCAACCACGTTATCTGGTCAGCCATTCGGTCTCGCTTGGCTTCGGAGATATCAAACGCGAAGGCGACATTATCGCCACTGACGCGAGCGACCTGACCTTCAAACCGACCGAGAAATTTAAAATAGCAGACGAGCTGATCGCCATGGCGCAAACGGGTCTCCGTCTGAAAGTGGACGCCACTCGTTGAGACGTTCATAGTCATACCGTGACCCTCGACATCCGAGGCCGTTATGAACTTAACCGGTATGCGAAGTTTTGCGCGCGCATTCAGGCGGCGATCGCGCTTTCGCACCGTCACGGCAGAGCCGGGCGGAGAGAGGATTATGTCCTGCGCCATGCCGTTAGGTAACCCTTCCCACCAAGGTTAAAAAAGATGACTCCCGCGTCAGTTTAGCTTGCTGGTCCTAAGAAATGCCTTACCATCGAGAAAAATATTATGAGGGAGAGAGACGCAGATGGCTCAGTCAAATGCGGGATATGACTATATCATCGTGGGCGCGGGCAGCGCCGGTTGCACGCTGGCAGGGCGGCTGACCGAGGACCCGAATATCCGGGTCGCGCTGATCGAAGCGGGTAAAAAAGACGATTCACTGCTGGTTCGTATGCCAGCTGGTGTTGGCAATCTGATCGGTGACCAGAACGATTATAACTGGGGCTTCTGGACCGCGCCGCAAAAGCATCTGAACAATCGCAAGCTCTGGTGGCCGCGCGGCAAAGGCTGGGGCGGGTCATCCTCGATCAACGGGATGATCTATATTCGCGGCCATGCCGGTGACTATGATCAATGGCGTCAGATGGGGCTGAATGGCTGGGGCTATGATGATGTCCTGCCATACTTTAAAAAATCCGAGACGCTGGATAAGGGCGCAGATGAATTCCATGGTGGCGAGGGACCGCTCCAGGTCTCTACCAGCGCTGCCAGCGAGCCGCTTTATGAAGCCTTTATCGAAGCCGGCAAGGCGTCCGGTTATCCGTACACGCCTGACTTTAACGGTGCGCAGCAGGAAGGTGTTGGCCCGTATCAGCTGACAATTCATGACGGTGAGCGCTGGAGCGCGAGTTTCGCGTATCTGCGTCCGGCGCTGGAGCGTCCAAACCTGACGGTTATCTCCACGGGCCGCGTCACCAAAGTGCTGGTAGAGAACGGAAAGGCGGTCGGTGTCGAGTATGTAGCAGGCAAGCGCGGTGTGCCGGAACAGGTCTACGCCGATGCGGAAGTTCTGGTTTGTGCCGGTGCGGTACAGTCTCCGCAGATTCTCCAGCTCTCAGGCCTCGGCAAGGCGGATGATCTGCGCGCGCAGGGTATCGACGTGAAGGCTGATCTGCCGGGTGTCGGCGCGAACCTGCAGGACCATCTCGACATCTCTATGGTCTATAAATGCTCGCAGAAGATCACGGCTTACAGCAAGCAGTCCGGCATCAAAAAGCTGTTCGTCGGTCTGAACTATATGCTTCGTAAACAGGGGCCGGGCCGCGATAATTTCCTGCAGGCAGGTGGCTTCCTGAAATCCCGCGAAGGCTTGGATCGTCCGGACATCCAGCTGCACTTTGTGAACGCGGCTATGATCGATCACGGTAAGGGCGATGCAGATTATGATGGCTTCACCATCCATGCCTGCCAGTTGCGTCCGGAAAGCCGCGGTACAGTCGGACTGACTTCGGCAGATCCGTTTGCAGACCCGCTGATCGATGCAAACTATCTGGATAGTCAGGAAGACATGCGGGTCATGCGCGAGTCTGTGAAGATGAGCCGTGAGATCGCCTATCAGGCTGCGTTTGATGAGTACCGCGCGTCGGAAGTTCTGCCTGCCAAAGCGCCGGAATCAGATGCCGATATTAATGACTTCATTCGTGCGAATGCGGAGACGATCTATCACCCGGTCGGCACGGTTCGCATGGGTGCTGACGATGCTGCGCCTCTGGATGATCAACTGCGTGTTCGCGGCGTTGACGGACTTCGTGTGGTGGATGCGTCTGTCATGCCGACGCTGATCGGTGGCAATACAAACGCGCCAACCATTATGATTGCAGAAAAAACGGCCGACCTGTTAAAGGCCGGCCGGTAGTGTCCCCCGCATAAGTGAGCGTCTACTCGTTGCTTGCAACGAGGCGGAGCTGAGGTTCTTCCCGCGGGGCTTCCGGCGGGAAGATAGCGCCAACACTGTGGCGCCAGATCGGACGGCCGGCGAGAAGACCTTCGCCGCCAAGCATTTGATAAAGGCCGAGAATACGGTCTGCATTCGTGGTCGGTGAGCGAAGCGGAGCCAATGCAACTTCGATCTCGACAACCTGACCTGAAAGGGTTTCGGCGCGGCCACGGATGATGCCCGGTGCAGAGCCGTAACGAACGGCATCCAGCTGTGCGCCAACCAGAGACATGTCGCGTCCACGCCATAGCTTCAGGAAGTCATGGTCTAGAAGTTCGCGGCCGATGACATTGTGAATGTCCTTACCGGCATTGGCGAACGTCCAGATGCCATCTTCCGAGTGACGCAGAACGAAAAGGCTGCCGAGAAGATTCGGAAAGTCTTCGATTTTCGGATCAGCAGTGTTCTGGTCCGCATTCGAGGATAGGCGTCGCCACGCATCAATAATTGCACGCGTGTGAGGATGAGCTGCCCGATCTAGCATTATGTGTGTCTCTTTGGCTTCGAGTTCATGATTTCTGATCTGGAAAGGCAAAGTCTGGGCCAACCCGTAAACGGTTTATCCATGGGTGAGGGGTATAAAAACGGTGCAAGCTTCGCGTCGTGGGGGAAGAAAGCACGATTTATGTGCCTTTCCAGACGACTTTTCAGGGAGACGCCGCATGCATGTATCATGGCGACACACATTGGCGACGGGTAGTGCGCTCGCAGCTCTGACGCTGGCAGCACCAGCTTTTGCGCAGAGCGATTGCTGCACGCCGCCGCCAGACTGCTGTAATGGCGGGTCGCACAACATCACGCCGCCGGGCATTTCGATTCCGAGCCCGAACATTGTTTATACGCCGGGCTCTGCGCGCACGGGTACAGAGTACGTTTATGAGGGCTCAGGCAGTTATTCTCAGAGCGGCTATGTTTCAAATCGCGACTCTCGGACGACCTTCTACGCAAACGGTAGCTACATTCCGATGGCGGATCCAATTCCGCAAACAACGCTCAGCCTGAACGTTGCCGGATCACAGCAAGTCGTTGAAACCGTTGAAGAGCAGATCGCAGTCGAAGAAGAGATCTGCGCGCCGCGCGTTATCTTCGAAATGGCAACGGCAGCTATTCAGGCGACATGTATTGATGCTACGGGCACGCCGCATCCGGCATCGCGCGTAGATGATACTGAACTTGTGCCATCTGAATACACTGGTGAGCTTTATCGCTGTATGGCGGGTACGAGCATGCAGGTCATGATTGGCGAAGTCATTGATGGACAGGCCAGCTTCCAACATGCGTCCGGCTTTAGCTGTGCGCCTGGTGAAGCGCTCGTGCACAGCCCGCTTGAAGGTCTGATGTGCGCGCCGCAGGTTCCACAGCGTAATTGTAACGAACGTTCGCTTCTGCGTCGCTATGGCCCTGGCATTAAAGTGGTTCAGACCCGCGTTCAGCGCGAGATCTGTGAGCCGCAAATCCAGACACGTTATGAGACGGTCGAACGTGAAGTTATGGTGCAGCGCCCGCTGCCACAGACGTCTATCACACTTGATGGTGGTGTCGGTCAGTATCTCGGCGAGTAACGTCAGCCGCAGATAGAACGAATTTTTGAAAGCCTTCGGCCTCGGACCGGAGGCTTTTTTCGTATGTACTTGCGAGAGGGCGGGGGCCAAAGAAAAACGCCCCGCACCAATGGTCCGGAGCGTTTCTTCACCCAACGCCTCAACGGGCGCTTTTTATATTCAGAGATTACTGGTTCGCAGCAGTCGACTGATAGGTCGAAGAGTTGCCGATCGCATTGGCTGCGCCAGACGCATAACCGCCAAGGCCGGAATTCACTGTGCCGCTGGCGACGATGTTGCCATCATTGCGCTGCTGCGTGCTGCCATAAAGTGTCGTGTCAGGTCCGCAGGTCCGGCAAAGGGCTGCTGTTGCTGCGTTACCAATTGCAGTTGCGCTCGCATAGCCGACGCTGCCATCCGGCGATACGCCGCCGTTGAAGCTGGCCGTCGCAGAAACCTGGCCCTGATTGTTCTGGACGGCATAGAGGCCGGTATCAGATCCGATATTGGAAATGAGCGCAGAGTTGCCGACGCCATAAGACGTAGAACCTGAAGGGCCTGTCCAGTTGGTGAGCGTGACGGCTGAGTCAGCGTCGACTGCAGCACCGTTATACTGGAAGACTTCCGAGCCATCGCGGCCGAGCGTTGCAAAGCCCCATTCATTGTCGACTTCAGTGCTGTTACCAGCAGCGCTGGCTGAAGCAGCAACATTGTTGGCGTAGGCCACAGTCGCGTCAGCCTGAGCTGAAACCGATGTGCCGTCAGCCATCGTCTGAACTGCGCCAGTAAAGCTTGTTGTCGTGCTGCCGGTCGCAAGATGTGAGTTGCCCGTCGCAACAGAGCCGAGCGCGGCGAAATCTGTCACCGTATCGAATGTGCCGGTCGTTGTGGCTGATACGTTGGCATTGCCGGTCTGGGTCTGGAAGCCGCGATTCTCACCGTTCACATTGTGATTCTGGGAAACGTTCGCTGCCGCCGTGGTGTTTGCGGAGACGCCATCAACGACCAGAAGGTTCGTCGTGGAGTCGGCGCTCACGTCATTATTGCTGGTCTGCGTGATGTAATGAAACGTCGAGCCATTTGAGGTCGAAGTCGTCGCAGAGTTGCCGTAAGCGGTTGTTTCGCTGCTCGCGCCATTGCCGCCGCCATAGACCGACCCTCCGGTGAGGGAGGTAGACGCGGACACGGTGCCGTCCTGTTGCTGGACGCCATCGAAATCAATGTCGTTGTCGATAGATTCAGCTGTCGAGATATTGCCCGTCGCAATCGCAGAAGCCGACGCATTCGGTTCTGTGTCTGCAATAACGACATTCATATCAGCAAAGACGTTGCCGAGAATGACCTGATCAATCACCACCACGTCCGCGCCAGGCGCTGGATCGGGAAATACTTCCTGTGCGAATGCCGGCGCTGAGGCGAGGGCCATCAGCGCGGTGCCTGTCAGAAGTCTGGTCGTGATATGGCGCATAATGTGCGCTCCTTCAGGTGTTTTAAGTCAGAGCCCGTAAAGCCTGTGGCCGCCTATTGGCGACCACGAAGTGCTGTGCGCAGGGCGCGGTCACGGTTTTCGTTCCAGCGCGCATCGTCGTCACGCGTAGACGCGTTGTTCGTGCCAATGCTTGGTGGAACCAGCGTAAAGCCGCCGGACGCGCCAGTTGTTGTAACCATATCGCCGCCAATGCACGCATCCGGTCCTGGAATTCCGTAAAGTGTCGCTGTCATTTCAACGACTGCACGTTCGACAACAGAGCGGATTGCCAGCTGGATTGGTTCCTGAGCACGTTCGCCGAGACCGACGTCAAACACGTTGCCGTTCAGGAAGTCGAACACGCCAGCTGAGATTTCACGGCCGATGATCTGCTTCTGATAAGAGATGACATCAACGACTTCGAGAGACTGTGTGTCGACGAGGCGAAGATCGAGGCCGACATTGATCACGAACATGCGGTTCGTGAATGTGCCGTTCAGGTCTTCAATGTCCTGATCGCCAGCATAAGCTTCGAGACCGAATGAACGGATATTGTAGTTCATCTCGGTGATGCCGCCGACGAGATAATAGTCAGAGCCCGGAATGGAGCCTGCGTGAATCTCGCGGAAGTTTGCACCATCGTCGCTGATGAGACGGTTGTTTGTATAAGTGAGCTCAAGCTCGGATACAGATGTATCGAAACGCTCGACAAGGCTGACGCCGGCTTTCGCGAAAGCAGAGATCGCCATGAGAGACGCGCCCTGAGTGACGCGGCGGCCACCTTCAAGGTCGGCTTTGCCTGTATAGTCGAGGATACGGCCAACGGCGACGCGCGGTGCGCGCAGATTGTTGACGGATGCATAGTTCGCAAGACAGTTCAGAGCCGTGGAATACGGTGTCGGGTTCGTTGTCACCGGTGCGTTGCCAATCGGCGCAGTATAGTTACCGCGCGGGCCTGCTACCGGGCTGACACAACCGGCGAGCGCGAGAGCGCCGACCGTAGCGAGAGCGACGAACTTGGTGGCGTTACGCTTCTGCGATTTCACAAAGTTACTCATTGTTAGCCTGCTCTCCGTTCAGAATAGCGGTCTGGTTGCCATTATTGATTTGTGTGCTGTCGATAATGATCGTGTTGTTGTTGCCGTTCGTGATGACGTTCAGCTGGTTACCGATAGCCATGTTGTAGCCCAGCATGCCGGAACCGGAGGTCGCGCCCCAGGGCGTGTTCATGCCGGTGCCCAGTGTTGAATATGTGCTGGAATTGATGATGCGTCCGTCGATGACGAGCCGGTTTCCGGCTGAATCGCGAGTAGTCGGATCATAAGGCGTCTCAGCCAGACCCAGCCCCATGCCATAAGGCACTTCAAACTGACCGGAGAACTGTGCTGCCTGTCCATGTGCAGCGGACGTCATGCTGAAGCCGGTCGCAGCAATTGCGATCATGCCAGCAGAGAGTGTCTTTGCGCTGTACTTCATACTTAATCCCCATTCGCGGGGGGAGGCGTAGTGCAGAGGAATCTGCAGCCCGCAAGCCACCCCGTCTCGACGTGCGATAATCCTGTTCAATATCGCTTCTACGGGGAAAAGACGGATTTTAAGTTAAGATACGTGTGAAACTGCGTTCCGAAGCATCAGTTATCGTTAAGAAATTTCGAGGGCGTTTCATTGCGGGACGCATCTCGCAGGCGCCGAACCTGACTTACTCATTATGCGGCCTGCGCGTTTTTGACCAATGGTGCGGCTCAATAAAACTCCCAATATTTATACGGATAATTAAGGGAGCTTTTCATGAGCCATACACCACACGAACTGACTGAAGAATTTCCTGAGGCTGCAGAGCTGATCCACAAGCTCAAAACCAGTGATGCTCACTTTGCAAAACTGGCTGACGCGTATCACGATATCAATCGCGATATTCACCGGGCTGAAACGAAGGTGGAGCCCGTGAGCGATCTGGCAGAAGAAGACATGCGAAAGCAGCGTATGAAGCTGAAAGACGAGATCGCAAAAATGCTGCGGGACTCTGCCGCTTAGCGAACCTCAAAATCAGCTTGGCATCACGCTCTGTATATAGAGTGATAAATACCAGTACGCGGGACCCGGGCTTGCCTCCTGATTCCCGCGTGGCTTGCCTGAAAACGCGTTTAAGCGCACTCTCCTTACTATAAGGCCCGAAAGAGGCCGTCAGGGTAGGAGACTTGGATATGAAACTTTTCAACATTCTCAACGATAAAGGTCGCGATATCGTTGCGCTCGATCCGCGTATGGATTTGCAGGAAGCCGCGCGCATTCTTGATTCCAAGAGAATCGGCGCCGCTGTTGCCGTGAATGCGTCGGGTAAACTCGTCGGCATGTTGTCCGAACGGGATATTGTAAGGCTTATCGCAGAGAAGGGCGCAGATGCGCTGCAGCTGACCGTCGCTGATGTGATGACTCGCAATGTCATCACGGCAAGCCCGGATACGTCTATTGAAGACGGCCTGGAGCGTATGACCGACCGCAGGATTCGTCACCTTCCGGTTATGGATGGCGATAAGCTTGTCGGAATCGTTTCGATCGGAGATCTCGTGAAACAGAAGATTTCCGTGGCTGAGGCCGAAGCCGAAGCGATGAAACAGTACATTGTCGCAGGCTGAGATCGAAGTTGGCGGGCAGGGCGTTATGCGTCTGGCCCGCAAATTCCCTGCTATCAGGGTTTATCCACACGGCCTCCACAGCTGTGGAAAAGAAAACGCATTTTCATGCAAAAAAGCCCTTGCCGAGTCAGAAGTACGAGGCTTATAAGCGCCCCTTCTTCAGTCAACGACGCGAACGCGCCGGTCACTTATTGAGGCCGACACGGGAGTTTCTTTGTCACTTTCGCTGGGTAAACGGACTAACCGTTCTTCTGGTAAAAAGAGAAAAAGATGGTTGACTGCGGAGATTGAGGAGAGTATCAACGATCCTCTTCTCCAGTCGAAGCGCTCTCGGGTGCGAAACAAATTAAACGTTTCGCTCTGAGTGTTTTTGACGCCTGAATTTGAGGTTTTCTGCTCCGCAGAAAAAATTGAAAAAGGCTTCAAAAGAGTGGTTGACTGGATGGATTGAGGGGCATATATCCCGCTCCTCGCCGAG
>NZ_JARGNT010000004.1:0-76949 GCF_029210165.1 Ponticaulis sp. | reverse complement strand
CCGTGAAGGTGGCCGTACTGTTGGTTCAGGCGTTGTGTCTAAAGTTATCGAATAGGTTTCTATTCGTTTCCGTGATTGCTGAAGCGATCACATGAAACAGGCTCAAGGCTGCCGCTCTGATCTGAGTTTAGTACGAGCAGTCCTGAGCGCGTTCTATGCGAAGCGTAGCTTAGCGAGAACAAACCAAATCAAGTAAAGCCCGCTCACACGAGCGGGCTTTTTTGTTTTCTGCAGATTGATTTAAAATCAGCTTGCAATCTTTGAGTGCGCCGATAGCCTGACCTTACTCTTGAACGTTGAGAGGAAAGACGGGGGTCTTAAGGATGACGGTTCGCTCGATCGCGCTCGGAAGCGTGAGTGCAATTTTTAGTGCGATTTTTCTAGCGGCTTGTTCAGGGGGAGGGGGCGGAGGATCGCCAACTCCAACGCCGACACCCACGCCCACACCAACACCCACGAACACGGCGCCGACAGCGGCAACGTCTGCTCCAGCCGGAACGAGTGCCGACGAGCGACAAACCGTAATTCTGGACGGGTCTGGCTCCAGTGACCCTGAAAACGACCCCCTTACTTATGCCTGGGTGCAAACTGCGGGGCCGACTGCTCAGCTATCTGGCGACAATACCGCAACTCTCTCTACCGAGCTTCCCGAGGTGACAGCTGATGCTACGCTCGATTTTGAGCTGACCGTGAGTGACGGTGAGTTTTCAGATACGTCTGCAATATCAATCACGGCGACCAATATCGTTCGCGCTCCGTTGGTAACCAGCGTGAATGTGAATTTCGGAACACCGATAGACTTGGAGTTTGACCAGATCTTCCCGGATCTGATGACCGTGCAATTTTTTGGCGCTCAGACTGCTGCATCCGGCATTCGTACTAAGAATGACGGGACGCTCGAGTATTTTATGATCGACGTTGAAGCCAATAACGGTTTTGACACAGAAACGACTGTCGACTTGCCAAATGCGACGCCTGGACAGTTGGCGATTCCGGCCTTCATGACCGGGCCATTTCCTGGTTTCGGCGCGGCAATCGAAAAAGTTCTTGTGTTTCCGCAGGACAGTCTAGGCTTCGTTATGGAGTATGATGGCAATGTGCCGGCAGGGCAGACTATTAAAGGTACGCTCACGCTCAACGACATCTGTTATGGATCGGCGGACTTGCTTGATGGTCTGTCCGGGACAACTGATCTGTTCCTTGCAAGTGATACAAATGGTATGCGCTACCTGCCTCGTACGGTCAACGGCGGCGTTTCTACCTATGGTCAGGCTGTAACGATCACGCCCGACGGTAATTTTTGTCAGGGGTCTTCGCGTGTATATTTTCGTAATGAACCCGCACCTGAACATCGGATGGCGATCGATGTTTCGGTTCCGTCTATTCGGACATTCTTCCATTCCGCAGGCAGCTATACCGAAAGTGACGAAACACCGATCACGCTGGCACAAGGACAGGAAATTGTCTGGACGCAGTACGTCCCCGGTTCTCTCATTTCTTCAGGCGGAGGCAGTAGCGACAACTATGTAGCTTATATCGCTACCGATGGGGAGCATACAGGAAACCATACGCTTTATCTGTATGGGCAAACGACGCCGGACGTGAATGAAACCTTTGCGCTCGTGGATAGTCTGGACCTCGGTGTAGGTGTTCCCGAGCGCTTGTACTTCAGAGACTTTGACGGGGATCGGCAGTGGGAAATCTATATTTTCTATAAGAATGTCCCGTATATAGGTGTCGTTGAGCTGGAAGGTTTCGATCGGAATGTTCAGCTTTCAGTCCAGGGGTTTATCGAGACCGGTTTTGACGCAGACGACATTCTCGCTCTCGGGGACTTGGCGGGTAACATTAGTTACTATCTGGAATATTCCGCTATCGACCAGATCGTCCCGTTCACGGTTACGGCCGCGCCTTAGAGGCGCGTCTTGTTCACGTGGAATGAGCATCTCTCAAAAGTCGAGCTCAGTACGCTATTGTCTCTGATGCGGTGACCCTGAGCCGGTAGAAAATTGCCGAAAATTCCGGAACCGCCGCATGACTTAACCGTGTTATTTGGGCGCGATATCCTGTATGTCGCGCTCATCTGAATTTCTGGAGACGTCATGTCATCATCATTTACACTCGGTTGGGAAGAATGGGTTTCCCTTCCATCTCTCGGGCTTCCGGCGATCAAGGCGAAAGTCGATACCGGCGCGCGCACATCCGCGCTGCATGCGAGTGTTATCGAGCCGTTCGGGCCGATCAGTAAGCCTCAGGTCCGTTTTCTCATTCAGCCAAACCCGGACGACCTGTCTATGGAGTTCACCTGTTCTGCGCCGGTGGTGGATCGCCGACAGGTGACGAGCTCGAATGGTGAGGCAGAGCTGCGCTATGTGATCCAGACAGAGCTCACATGCGGTGACCGGACATGGCCGGTAGAGATGACGCTGACTAACCGCGAAAACATGCAGTACCGCATGTTGTTCGGTCGGACGTCTATTGCGGACGACATGGTTGTTGATCCGAACGTGTCATTCGCACAAACGCCGTTGAGCTTCGATCTCTATAAAGGCATTCCCCGCAAGAAGCCGGTAAAGCGCCCGCTACGTATCGCATTGCTAACGCGCGAACCGAACAATTACTCCTCCAGCCGCCTTATTGAGGCCGGTGAGGCGCGCGGCCATGTCGTTGAAGCCATCGATACGACGCGTTGCTACATGAAAATCGACGCAACCGCGTCTGAGGTTCATTACGACGGTAAAGTGCTGCCGCGCTATGATGCGGTGATCCCGCGTATCGGCCCTGCCATCACGTCTTATGGCCTTGCCGTGCTTCGTCAGTTCGCGAACAGCGGCGCGTATTGCCTGAACCCGCCGAATGCGATTGCGGCATCACGTGACAAACTGCTGGCGCACCAGCTCCTGTCGCGTGAGCGTATCAATATGCCGGTTACAGCCTTCGCCAACTCACCAAAGGACACCAAAGACCTGATCGCGCTCGTAGGCGGCGCGCCTGCAGTCGTGAAACTGCTTCAGTCCAGTCAGGGTAAAGGCGTCGTGCTGGCGGAAACGAAGAAGGCTGCCGAGAGCCTGATTGATGCTTTCCGTGGTCTGGAGGCGGATTTCCTCGTGCAGCAGTTTGTAGAAGAGGCTGCCGGTAAGGATACGCGCTGTTTCGTTGTCGGGAATAAGGTGGTCGCGGCGATCCAGCGGAGCGCGGCGGACGGTGATTTCCGGTCTAACCTTCATCGCGGTGGTACTGCTGCGCCTGTGCGTCTGACGAAGCAGGAGCGTGATGTCGCGCGTCGTGCGGCGCAGACGATTGGGCTGTCCGTTGCTGGCGTGGATATTCTGCGCACAAGCGAAGGACCGAAGGTGCTGGAGGTGAACTCGTCGCCAGGGCTTGAGGGGATCGAGACTGCGACGGGTAAAGATGTCGCCTCTCTCATCATCCAGAACCTTGAAGCTAAGGTGCGCCCTCTGGCGCGCGACCTGAAGCACTAGGGCAATATGGGCGATTCTTGAGGGCGCGGGCCTTTGAGAATCGAGTCGCGGGCTGGTTCGGTGCACCGTTGAGAATGGAAAGGGAATCGCTGATCTGGCGATTCCCTTTTGTCTTTTTATTTGGGCCTCATTTATTCTGTCGGGCGGGGCGAAACGCCGGATATGTTGAGGTGTCTTTAAGTGCATCTGGTTTAAGACACGCGCGGTCGAGCAGAGGAGGGGGACGTAATGCAAGAGCAGGGACTGCCTCTGCGCGCGGATGGAGATGAGACGCTCCTGACCGTGCGGGTCACACCTAAATCCTCCAGAGATGCCGTAGAGACCGTGGAATCGGACGCTTCTGGCCAGTTATTCCTGAAGGTTCGCGTGCGTGCTCTCCCGGACAAGGGCGCGGCGAACAAGGCTGTCTGTCAGCTTATTGCCAAATGGCTCGGAATTCCTAAATCGGGTGTTGCGCTACATGCGGGTGATACGAGCCGGCTAAAGCAGATCAGGATTGCTCTGCCGATCAGTGATGTGTCCCGCTTTCTATAGGTGAAGAATACACGCCGTAATCACGAGTATGGTGTTGACAGGGGTGGCTGCAAACTATAGAGGTGCGCGCTCGTTAATGAGGTAGCCGTGCCTTAGACACTGTCTAAACGCAAACGTACTCTCAACGAAACGGAACATTTTAAACGGTTTTGGTCCGTCGGGTCAGCGAAGGCTGGCGCTGAGCGGACTTTAGCTTTTGTGCGGACGGACGCTACAATGGACAGACAAAACATCCGGATTCGCCTGAAGGCCTTCGATCATCGCGCCCTCGATCTGTCGGCGAAAGAGATCGTTTCTACGGCCAAGCGAACAGGCGCTCAGGTACGCGGACCAGTTCCGCTGCCAACGCGTATTGAGCGCTTTACGGTGAACCGCTCTCCTCACGTGAACAAGAAGTCTCGTGAGCAGTTTGAAATCCGCACGCATAAGCGTGTGCTCGATATCGTTGATCCAACACCACAGACTGTTGATGCTCTTATGAAGCTCGACCTCTCTGCTGGCGTTGCGGTTGAGATTAAACTTGAGGGAGCGCGCTAATGCCTGCAGAAGCGAAACGTTCCGGCGTTGTTGCCCGCAAGCTGGGCATGACCCGTGTCTTCTCTGAGGAAGGACTGCACATTCCTGTGACGGTTCTGTCTCTGGAAGGCTGTCAGGTTGTTGGCGTACGTGAAGACAAAGATCGTACTGCTAAAATCAACCGCGGTTCTAAGAAGGACGCTGTCGAGAAAACTGTAAACGATGGCTACACAGCTGTTGTTCTCGGTGCCGGCTCCAAGAAAGCTAAGAACGCTACCAAAGCTGACCGTGGCCAGTTCGCGAAAGCGGGCGTTGCGCCTAAAGCTAAAGTGGTTGAGTTCCGCGTTGCTGAAGAAAACCTCCTCGAAGTGGGCGCTGCTATCTCTGCTGACCACTTTGTACCAGGTCAGAAAGTCGACGTAGCGGGCATTTCCATCGGTAAAGGCTTTGCGGGTGCGATGAAGCGCTGGAACTTCGGCGGTCTGCGTGCATCTCACGGTGTTTCTATCTCTCACCGTTCGCATGGTTCTACAGGTCAGTGCCAGGATCCGGGTAAAGTCTTCAAAGGTAAGAAGATGGCCGGTCACTACGGCGTTGCTCGTATCACTACGCAAAACATTGAAGTTGTTCGTGTGGACACTGAACGTGGCCTCGTTCTGGTTAAGGGTAACGTCCCTGGTCCAGAAGGTGGTTGGGTTGAAGTCCGTGACGCTGTGAAAAAAGCGCGTCCGGAAGGTGTTCCTATGCCGGGTTCTGTTTCTTCTTCTAAAGAAGCTGACGCTGCTCCGGCTGAGTCTGAGGGAGCTGACGCGTAATGGAACTCGCAGTCACAACGCTCGCTGCTAAGAAAGCCGGTAAGGTTGAGCTCGACGATGCTGTATTCGGCATCGAAGAGATCCGCGGCGACATCCTGCAGCGTATGGTTCGTTATCAGCTGGCGAAACGTCAGGCTGGTACGCACAAAACACAGTCCCGCTCTGAAGTGAGCGTGACGACAAAGAAATACATCCGTCAGAAAGGTTCTGGCGGCGCACGTCACGGTTCTAAGAACGCTCCTATCTTCGTTGGTGGTGGTGTTGCGCACGGCCCGCGCGTTCGCAGCCACGCTCACGACCTGCCTAAGAAGGTTCGCGCGCTCGCTCTGAAGCACGCTCTCTCTTCCAAGGTTAAGTCTGAGAACGTTATCGTTCTGGAAGATGCGAACTTTGACGAAGGCAAAACGAAATCTCTGCGTGCTTCTTTCGAAGCTCTGGGCATTTCTAACGCTCTCATCATTGGCGGCACTGAGCTGAACGAAGGTTTCGCTCGCGCAGCTCGCAACATTCCTAACGTCGACGTCCTGCCTTTCGCTGGCCTCAACGTGTACGACGTTCTTCGTCGCAACACTCTGGTTCTGACGAAAGACGCTATCAACAGCATCCACGCTCGTTACAACGGCGAGAGCGACGTTCCAGCTGGCGCTAAGCCTGGCGACGACGCGTTCATCGACGACGTTGTTCTGATCGACGGTGTTGGCGCGAAATCAGCGAAAGCTCTGGCTGGCGAAGGTTACGGTGAGCTCACAAAGCTTGCTGAAATCAGCGAAGCAGACGCTACAGCGCTGTTTGGTAAAGTCGGCGTAGCACAACGCGCTGTAAACGAAGACTGGGTTGGCCAGGCTAAGGCAATCGTAGCGGGCGAAGCTCCGCGTGCGAAGGTTGACCAGCGTCTTCTCGTGAAAATGCGTGCTGCTAAAGCCGCAAACGGAGAGGGCTAAGCGATGGTTAAAGACGCTCAACCGATCCACTACGACACAATTGTCGCTCCGGTAATTACCGAGAAGTCGACTTTCCTCTCGGAGGAAAACAAGGTTGTGTTCAAAGTTGCGATCAACGCTACGAAGCCGCAAATCAAGGAAGCTGTAGAAAAGCTCTTCAACGTTCAGGTTCTCGGTGTGAACACGATCGTGACGAAGGGTAAGACTAAGCGTTTCCGCGGTATCGTTGGTCGTCGTAACGACGTGAAAAAAGCGATTGTGACCCTGGCTGAAGGTCAGGCGATCGACGTGGCAACCGGACTCTAAGGAAACCTGTCATGGCTTTGAAGACATTCAATCCGACATCTCCGGGTCGCCGCCAGCTCGTTCTGGTAGACCGTTCCGGCCTGCACAAAGGTCGCCCGGAAAAGACCCTCACTGAAGGTCTCACTAAGAACGGTGGTCGCAACAACACTGGTCGTATTACAGCACGCCGCATTGGTGGCGGTGCTAAGAAACTCTACCGTAAAGTAGACTTCAAACGTAACAAGTTTGATGTTCCTGCTACGGTTGAGCGCCTTGAGTATGACCCGAACCGCACAGCGTTCATCGCTCTGATCAAGTACGAAGATGGTGAGCTTGCTTACATCATCGCACCTCAGCGCCTCGGCCCTGGCGATCAGGTTATTTCTTCTGCAACGGCTGATATCAAGCCAGGCAACACGCTGCCGCTGAAGAATATCCCGGTTGGTACGATCATTCACAACATCGAGATGAAGCCTGAGAAGGGCGCTCAGATCGCACGTTCAGCTGGCACTTACGCTCAGCTCGTCGGTCGCGCTGATGGCTACGCTCAGATCAAACTGTCTTCCGGTGAACTCCGCATGGTTATGGACCGCTGCCTTGCAACGGTTGGTGCGGTTTCTAACCCGGACAACATGAACCAAAACCTCGGTAAAGCAGGTCGTAAGCGCCACCTCGGTAAGCGTCCGTCTGTTCGTGGTGTTGTCATGAACCCGTTCGATCACCCGCACGGTGGTGGTGAGGGTAAGTCCTCTGGTGGCCGTCACCCGGTTACGCCATGGGGTAAGAAAACCCGCGGTCCTAAAACCCGCAAAAACAAGGCAACGGATCGTCTCATCATCCGTAGCCGTCACAAATCGAAGTAGGACGCTTAGACATGTCACGTTCTGTCTGGAAAGGCCCATTCGTCGACGGCTATCTGCTGAAAAAAGCAGAGGCGGCTGGCGAATCCAAAAAGCGCGAAGTGATCAAAACCTGGTCCCGTCGCTCTACGATCCTGCCAAACTTTGTTGGCCTGACATTCCAGGTCCACAACGGCAACAAATTCATCCCGGTTACTGTTTCTGAGGAAATGGTTGGCCACAAGTTCGGCGAATTCGCTCCGACCCGTACATACTACGGTCACGGCGCGGACAAGAAAGCGAAGCGGAGGTAGTCATGGGTAAGCCTAAGGCAGCTCCTAAACAGGCTGAGAACGAAGCGCGTTGCGTACTTCGCATGCTCCGCATCAGCCCGCAGAAGCTTAACCTGATCGCTCAGTCCATTCGTGGTCTGACTGTTGAGAAAGCGCTCGCTGAGCTTGAGTTTTCTCCGAAGCGTCATGCTGAAGACGTTAGCAAGGCTCTGAAAAGCGCCATTGCCAACGCTGAGAACAACCATGGTCTCGACATCGACTCTCTGGTCGTTGCTGAAGCATACGTCGGCAAAAACCTCGTCATGAAGCGCCTCCGCGCTCGTGCACGTGGTCGCGCGGCTCGCATCCTGAAGCCGTTCTCGCAACTTACCATCGTCGTGCGTGATACGAGCATGGCTGTTGAGGAGGCCGCATAATGGGTCAGAAGGTAAATCCGATTGGTCTGCGTCTTGGCATCAACCGTACGTGGGATTCCCGCTGGTATGCTGACAGCGCTGATTACGGCCGTCTGCTTCACGAAGATCTGAAGATCCGCGAGTTCATCAAGAACAAGCTTAAGCAAGCTGGTATCTCTAAGATCATCGTTGAGCGCCCGCACAAGAAATGCCGCATCACCATTCACACGGCTCGCCCTGGTATGGTTATCGGTAAAAAAGGCGCTGACATCGAGAAGCTTCGTAAAGAGCTCTCTAAGATCGTCGAAGACGAGGTTTTCGTGAACCTTGTTGAGATCCGCAAGCCGGAAATCGACGCAACACTCATCGCAGACGACATTGCGCGTCAGCTTGAGCGTCGTGCTTCTTTCCGTCGTGCGATGAAGCGTTCGATCCAGTCTGCTATGCGTCTCGGCGCTCTGGGTGTTCGCGTAATGGTTGCTGGCCGCCTCGGCGGTGCAGAGATTGCGCGTACAGAGCAGTATGCTGAAGGTTCTGTTCCACTGCACACACTGCGTGCGGACATTGACTACGGCACAGCTGAAGCGCTGACCACCTATGGTATCATCGGTATCAAGGTCTGGGTCTACAAGGGCGAGATCATGGAACACGATCCCATGGCTCAGGACAAGAAACAGGAAGCTTCAGGCGAAGCTCGCGCGCGCTCTACGAGCCCACGCGGTGAGCGCCAGGGCAACCGCGAAGGTGCAGGAGCGTAATCAATGCTGCAGCCAAAGCGCACAAAGTTTCGTAAGGCTTTCAAGGGCCGGATTCACGGAAACGCCAAAGGCGGCTTTTCTCTGAACTTCGGTTCCTACGGCCTGAAGGCTCTCGAGCCGGAACGTATCACCTCACGTCAGATCGAAGCGACACGTCGTGCGATCACTCGTCAGATGAAACGTCAGGGTAAAGTCTGGATCCGTGTGTTCCCAGACCTGCCAGTTTCGGCGAAGCCAATTGAAGTACGTATGGGTAAAGGTAAGGGTTCAATCGACCGTTGGGTCGCTAAAGTGAAGCCGGGCCGTATCCTTTTTGAAATTGATGGTGTGAACGACGAAGTTGCTCGTGAAGCTCTTCGCCTTGGTGCGGCTAAACTGCCGATCAAGACTAAAGTCGTCACCCGGATTGCTGAATAAGCGCGAGAGGAGATCGTTATGAAAGCGGAAGACGTTCGCGCTAAAACTGAAAGCGAGCTGAAAGATCAGCTCGTCGCTCTGAAAAAAGAGCAATTCAATCTTCGCTTCCAGCAGGCTACTGGCCAGCTGGAGAACACCGCCCGCGTGCGCCAGGTGCGTCGTGATATCGCTCGGATCCAAACGATCCTCCGCGAGAAAACGCAAACCAGCGCTGCGTGAACCTGAGGGAGCAAAAGCAATATGCCTAGGCGGATTATGGAAGGTGTGGTGGTCTCCACCAAGCAGGACAAAACAGCGATCGTACGTGTTGAGCGTACTTTCCTGCATCCCCTGCTTCGTAAGACCGTACGTAAATCTAAGCGTTACCACGCCCATGATGAAAATAACGTGGCTGTAGAAGGCCAAAAGGTCTCAATCATTGAGTGTGCGCCAAAGTCTAAACTGAAGCGCTGGGAACTCATGGCTGATCAAGCTGGTGGAGACGCCGCATGATTCAGATGCAGACAAACCTGTCGGTCGCTGACAACTCCGGCGCACGTCGCGTCCAGTGCATCAAAGTACTGGGTGGCGCAAAGCGTCGTTATGCCAGCGTAGGCGACATTATCGTTGTGTCTATCAAGGAAGCGATTCCTAAAGGCCGCGTGAAAAAAGGTGACGTGCGTAAAGCCGTTGTCGTTCGCGTTGCTAAAGACATCAAACGTCCAGACGGTTCTGCGATCCGTTTCGACACGAACGCTGCTGTTCTGATCAACAATAATGGTGATCCGATCGGTACACGTATCTTCGGCCCTGTTCCGCGTGAGCTTCGCGCTAAGGACCACATGAAGATTATCTCTCTGGCTCCGGAGGTGCTGTAATGGCTGCCAAAGTGAAAAAGGGTGATCGCGTCGTCGTTCTTGCTGGCCGTGATAAGGGCAAGCAAGGTGAAGTAACGCAGGTTATGCCAAAAGAAGGTCGTGTGATCGTCTCTGGCGTGAACGTTGTTACTCGTCACCAGAAACCAAACCAGATGGACCAGGGCGGCATCAAGCGCTTCGAAGCAGCTATCGATGTCTCTAACGTTGCACTTCTTGACCCGAAAGACGGTAAGCCGACACGCGTTGGTTTCCGTGTGAACGAAGAAGGTAACAAAGTCCGTTACGCTAAACGTTCAGGGGAGGCCATCGATGTCTGATGCCACCACTTACGAACCGCGCTTCCGTGAGCTGTATCGCGAACAGATCGTTCCGAAACTGCAGGAAGAGTTCAACTACACCAACCCTATGCAGATCCCTAAGCTCGACAAAGTCGTTCTGAACATGGGTGTCGGCGAAGCGGTTGCTGACTCCAAGAAAATCCAGTCCGCTCTGCGCGACATGGAAGCTATTGCGGGTCAGAAGCCTGTTGCGACTAAGGCGCGTAAATCTATCGCTGGTTTCAAGCTCCGTGAGGGCATGAGCATCGGCTGTAAAGTGACCCTGCGTCGCGACCGTATGTTTGAATTCCTGGACCGCCTGGTCACGATCGCGCTTCCGCGTGTGAAAGACTTCCGTGGTCTGAACGGTAAGAGCTTTGACGGCAATGGCAACTACGCCATGGGCATGAAAGAGCATATCGTATTCCCGGAGATCAACTACGATCAGGTCGACCAGATCTGGGGTATGGACATCATTGTTTGCACCACGGCGCAAACGAACGAAGAAGCTAAGGCGCTCCTGAAGCACCTCGGTTTCCCGTTTCGTAATTAAGCGCGGGGAGACAAGAAATGGCTAAAAAGTCTGCTATTGAACGCAACAACAAGCGTAAGGCGCTTGTTAAAAAGTACGCCGGTCGCCGTGAGCGTCTGAAAGCTGCGATCGCTAATGAAGATCTGCCGCTGGAAGAGCGTTTCGAAGCTCGCCTCAAACTGGCAGCGCTTCCGCGCAACTCTGCGCCGATCCGTGTTCGCAATCGCTGCGAAGTCACCGGTCGTCCGCGTGGTTATTATCGTAAGCTGAAGATGTCACGTGTGGCACTTCGCGAGCTGGGCAACCTTGGTAAGGTTCCTGGCATGGTCAAATCTAGCTGGTAAGGGAGGGTATCTAAATGAACATTTCTGATCCTCTCGGCGATATGCTGACACGTATCCGTAACGCTCAGATGCGTGGTAAGTCAGTAGTGACCACGCCGGCATCTAAGCTTCGCGTTCGCGTGCTCGAGGTTCTTCAGTCTGAAGGCTATATCCGTGGTTACACGGAAGTCGAAAAAGACGGCAAAAAGAACATCGACATCGAACTTAAATATTATGACGGTTCGCCGGTTATCTCTGAAATCCGTCGGATTTCTAAACCAGGCCGTCGTGTTTATTCTTCTGTGAAGGATCTGCCGCTCGTACAGAACGGTCTGGGCATTTCCATTCTCTCTACGCCAAAGGGTGTCATGTCTGACAACACTGCGCGTAACGAGAATGTGGGTGGCGAAATCCTTTGCCGGGTCGTTTAAGGGAAGGAACAAGGTATGTCTCGTATCGGTAAACTTCCTGTCGAAGGTGGCAAAGCTACTCTGTCTCTCGCAGACCGAGTGCTCACCGCGAAGGGCCCTAAAGGCGAACTGACACTGACTGTTGTTGACGACGTAAACGTCGAAGTCAGCGACAACTCTGTTACGTTCACGCCTAAGGATGAATCCAAACGTGCTCGCGCAATGTGGGGCACAATGCGTGCTCGCGCTCAGAACATGGTCCTCGGTGTTACCGAAGGTTATGAAAAAGAGCTCGAACTCGTAGGCGTTGGTTACCGTGCTCAAATGCAGGGTAGCGACGTCAAGCTCTCGCTCGGTTTCTCGCACGATGTCATTTACAAGGCTCCGGAAGGCATTTCACTGTCTTCTACCAAGCCAACGGAAGTGAAGATCGCTGGCGCTGACAAACAAGCTGTTGGTCAGGTTGCTGCAGAGATCCGCAAGTATCGTCCACCTGAGCCATACAAAGGCAAAGGTATCCGTTATGCCGGCGAGCAGGTTCGTCGCAAAGAAGGTAAGAAGAAGTAACCATGAAGACGCCACGCGAAAAACTCATGCGTCGCGCTCAGCGGGTTCGTGCCAAACTGCGCAAGCAGGCAACTGGTCGTCCTCGTCTGTCCGTGGTGCGCTCCTCCAAGAACATCGCCGCTCAGGTGATCGACGACGAACGTGGTATCACGCTCGCTTTCGCTTCCACGCAGGAAAAAGACTTCCGCTCGTCTACGCCAAATGGCGGTACATCTGATGCAGCAGCCTCTATTGGCAAGCTGATCGCAGAACGTGCCTCTAAAGCTGGTGTAGAAGACGTTGTCTTCGACCGCGGTGGTTACATGTTCCACGGCCGAATCAAGGCGCTGGCGGATGCCGCGCGTGAAGGCGGCCTGAAATTCTAGGAGACGGTAATGGCTGAAGAAAGAAAAGGCAGCGGTGAAGGCCGTGGTCGCGGCCGTGGCCGGGGCAAGGACAAGCGCGAAGAAGAGCAGAGCGAATTCGTAGATCGCCTGGTCGGAATCAACCGCGTCGCCAAAGTTGTTAAAGGCGGTAAGAACTTCGGTTTTGCTGCACTCGTCGTAGTCGGCGACCAGAAGGGCCGTGTAGGCTTTGGTCACGGTAAGGCGCGTGAAGTTCCTGAAGCGATCCGCAAGGCAACTGACGAAGCCAAGAAGAAAATGATCCGCGTTCCACTGCGCGAAGGTCGTACACTTCACCATGATGGTCGTGGTCGTCACGGCGCTGGTAAAGTTGTCCTTCGTGCAGCGCCTCCAGGTACTGGCGTTATCGCTGGTGGTCCGATGCGTGCGGTTCTCGATGTTCTCGGTGTTCAGGACGTTGTTGCTAAGTCTCTTGGCACGTCTAACCCGTACAACATGGTCCGCGCGACATTCGACGCGCTCAAAAACCAAAGCAGCCCACGGTCTGTCGCTTCCAAGCGTGGCCTGAAGGTTCAGGACATTGTCGGCCGTCGTGCTGATGGTGCGTCTGAAGCGGGCATGGCTGACGCAGCGAACTAGGAGCTCTCGTTATGGCTAAAAAGACTATTACAGTTCGCCAGACCGGTAGCCCGATCCGTCGCAAGAATGACCAGCGTGCTACGCTGGTCGGCCTTGGTCTGAACAAGATCGGTCGCGAGCGTGAGCTGGAAGATACGCCGGCTGTCCGTGGCATGATTGCCAAGGTTCAGCACATGGTTGAAATCGTAGAAGACAAGGCCTGAGCCCGGCATTTAGCCGGTCTGCTCTGGTGAGGTTATCGACATGAAACTCAATGAACTCTCTGATAACACGGGCGCTGTACAAGCCCGTAAGCGTTTGGGCCGCGGTGTCGGCTCTGGCACGGGTAAAACCGGCGGACGCGGTGTCAAAGGTCAGAAATCCCGTTCAGGTGTTGCGCTTAACGGTTTCGAAGGTGGGCAAATGCCTATCTATATGCGTCTTCCGAAGCGAGGCTTCAAAGCGCCGAACACCAAAAAGTACACCTGGGTTAATCTCGGCCGTATCGCCAAGGCGATCGAAAGCGGTCAGATTGATGGCAAAGCTGAAGTAACTGAAGAAGTCCTGGTGACATCCGGCGTTCTGCGTCGTTCACGTGATGGCGTACGCCTTCTCGCGAAGGGTGATACACCTAAAGGTCTGAACATCACCGTTACTGGCGCGTCTAAAGCGGCGATCGAAGCTGTTAAAGCTGCTGGCGGAAATGTCACAGTAACAGCTCCGTCTTCCGACGAATCTGAATAAAGCCTAATTTCAGGCTTCACAAATCAGTGCCAAGTGCCGATTTAAAGGCCTGTTGCATTTGGCAGCAGGCCTTTTTGCATTATGACTTGGGCCGAACGGGTATAAGGAGGCGCGTGTGGCGTCAGCGACAGAACAGCTTGCGAAGAATATGAGCTTTGAAGCTTTTGGTAAGGCCAAAGAGCTTCAGCAGCGTATTCTCTTTACTCTCGGTATTCTGGTGGCGTATCGCCTCGGTACCTATCTCCCGATCCCCGGCATTGACCCGGCTCAGTTCGCGATCATGTTCCAGCAACAGCAAAGCGGTATTCTGGGCAACCTGAATATGTTCGCGGGTGGTGCGATCGAGCGCATGGGTATCTTTGCGCTGAACGTCATGCCCTACATTTCCGCGTCGATCATCATGCAGCTCATGACGACGGCGTCGCCATCGCTTGAGCGCCTGAAGAAAGAGGGCGAGACGGGCCGGCAGCAGATAAACCAGTATACGCGCTACCTGACGGTATTGTTCGCGCTGGTTCAGTCCTTTGGTATCTCTCAGGGCCTTCAGGAAGCTCGTATGGACGGCATGTCCTCGATCTTCTTCACGGTCTCGACCGTTGTAACCATGACGGGTGGTACACTTCTCCTGATGTGGATGGGTGAGCAGGTAACATCCCGCGGTGTAGGAAACGGTATCTCGCTGATCATTTTTGCGGGCATCGTCGCAGAGCTTCCAAAAGCCATTTTCAATCTGGTGACATCCAGCTACTCAGGCACAATGAGCTTCCCGTTCGTTGCGGGTATCCTGCTTATGGCGATCGCGATGATCGTATTCATCGTCTTCATCGAGCGTTCCCAGCGCCGGATCCTCATTCAGTATCCGAAACGCCAGCAAGGGAATCAGATGCAGCAGGGCCAGACGAGCTTCCTGCCGCTCAAGCTGAATACCGCCGGTGTTATCCCGCCGATCTTCGCTTCTTCGCTTCTGCTTCTGCCGGCGACGATTGCCAACTTTACGATGGGGGCAGACGGTTCTGCGCCTTCGGGCATTCTCGGCACCGTCGTTGCGCTGCTCGGCCCTGGCCAGATCGGCTTCATTCTTCTCTATGCGCTGATGATTATCTTCTTCGCGTTCTTCTACACGTCCATCGTGTTCAACCCGGAAGAGACTGCGGACAATCTGCGTAAATATGGTGGCTTCGTGCCAGGTATCCGTCCTGGTAAGCGTACTGCCGAATATCTCGACTTCGTCCTCACACGACTCACAGTGATTGGCGCGGCTTACCTGACCTTTATCTGTCTCCTTCCGGAGATCCTCAGGGCACAGGTGCCGAGTATTCCATTCTACCTTGGTGGTACATCGCTTCTTATTGTTGTTTCTGTGACTATGGATACAGTAACACAGATTCAGTCTCATCTGGTGGCGCACCAGTATGAAGGCATGATCAAGAAGTCTCGTTTGGGGGGTAAAAAACGATGAACCTAATCCTGTTCGGACCACCGGCGGCGGGTAAAGGCACACAGGCAAAACGTCTCGTTACTGAGCATGGGTTCATCCAGCTCTCTACAGGTGACATGCTTCGCGCCGCGCGCAGTGCAGGCACAGAACTCGGTCAGCGAGTCGCTGCAATTATGGACTCAGGACAGCTCGTGTCTGATGAGATCGTCATTGAACTCATCGAAGACCAGCTGGATACACACAAAGACGCACCAGGCTTTATCTTTGACGGCTTTCCCCGGACTGTTCCACAGGCCGAGGCGCTCGATAAGACGCTCGCCAAGCGCGATCAGGAGATCGATTGCGTCATTCGCCTCCGCGTGGACGAGGAAGCTCTCCTCGACCGCGTGACGAAGCGTTTTGAAGAGCAGGGACGTGAAGACGACAACCCTGAGACCTTCAAAAAACGAATCGATGCGTACAACGCGCAAACAGCTCCACTGCTGCCAATCTATGCTGAGCGTAAGAAACTCTCAGAGGTTGATGGCATGGGTAGCATCGAAAAAGTCGCTGCAGAGATTGATGCCGCACTGGCAAAGCAGTCTGGCGACGAAAAAAAAGGGTTCCTCTCGAAGCTTCTCGGGGGAAATAAGTAACCTGTAAGTAAATTGTGTCTGGGTGCCACTCAGCTATTGACGTGGCCACTCAGACACGTATAAGACGCGGCTTCTGCGAGTCATGGGCGCGTTTTGTACAGGCGATTAGTCATCGCAAAATCACCTAATGTCTCGGATCAATAAGTTTTAAACGGAGAAGTAGCTTGGCCCGTATTGCTGGCGTCAACATACCGACCAATAAGCGCGTTGAAATCGCGCTCCGTTATATTCACGGGATTGGCCCGGCAATGGCCAAGGATATCTGTGAAAAAGTCGGTATTACATCGGATCGTCGCGTCGCTGACCTGACAGATGCCGAAGTCATTCAAGTTCGCGAAACAATCGACGCGGATTACCTTGTAGAAGGTGACCTGCGTCGCGAAACAGCGATGAACATCAAGCGTCTTATGGACCTTGGTTGCTATCGCGGTCTTCGTCACCGTCGCGGTCTTCCAGTTCGCGGACAGCGTACGCATACAAATGCGCGCACCCGCAAAGGTCCGGCTAAGCCGATCGCTGGTAAGAAGAAATAAGGCTGGGAACCAAGTATTATGGCTAAAGACACTACTCGGGTTCGCCGTCGCGAACGGAAGAATATCACTTCCGGTATTTGCCACGTGAACTCCAGCTTCAACAACACGATGATCACGATCTCTGACTCCCAGGGTAACACAATTTCCTGGTCGTCTTCTGGTCACATGGGTTTCAAGGGCTCTCGTAAGTCTACTCCGTACGCAGCTCAGATGGCTGCTGAGGATGCAGGCCGCAAAGCTCAAGAGCACGGCATGCGTACACTCGAAGTGAACGTACGTGGTCCGGGTTCCGGCCGCGAATCAGCTCTTCGTGCGCTTCAGAACGTTGGTTTCACAATCACATCTATCCGTGATACGACTCCGATCCCGCACAACGGGTGCCGCCCGCCAAAACGTCGCCGCGTATAACCCTACCTCCCCAGATCTGAAGGAATTCGCGATGTCAGGCTCAATTGCCGTCGTCAACGACAAAAACTGGAAAGAACTTATCCGTCCTGCTCGCCCTGTTGTTGAGCACGGATTTGACGCTCTCCGTAAAGCGACTCTCGTTGTAGAGCCGCTTGAGCGTGGCTTCGGCACGACGCTCGGTAACGCGCTTCGCCGCGTTCTTCTGTCTTCTCTGCAAGGTTCGGCTATCACCGGCATGCAGATTGACGGTGTTGTGCACGAGTTCTCTTCAATTCCTGGCGTTCGTGAAGACGTCACAACCATCGTTCTGAACCTCAAGCAGGTTGCAGTTCGCATGGTGTCTGACACAGCTAAGCGCATGACGCTCCGCGCAAGCGGTGCTGGCGAAGTGAAAGCTGGTCAGATCGAGACAACTGGTGACGTTGAAATCCTGAACCCTGATCTGGTCATCTGCACGCTCGACGAGGGCGCAGACGTTCGTATGGAGTTCACGGTCGACACTGGTAAAGGCTATGTGCCTGCAGAGCGTAACCGCGCTGAAGATTCTCCGATCGGTTTCATTCCGATTGATGCAATTTTCTCTCCGGTTCGCCGCGTTGGCTACCGTGTGGAAGACACACGTGAAGGTCAGGTTCTCGACTATGACAAGCTGATGCTTGACGTTGAAACTGACGGTTCGATTTCTCCGGAAGATGCAGTTGCTTACGCAGCTCGTATTCTTCAGGACCAGCTGCGTCTCTTCATCAACTTCGAAGAGCCAGATGACAAATCTGAGCAGGACGACGAGCCGGATCTCGGCTTTAACCCAGTCCTTCTCAAGAAGGTTGATGAGCTTGAGCTGTCTGTACGCTCTGCGAACTGCCTGAAGAATGATAATATCGTTTATATCGGTGACCTCATTCAGAAGTCTGAAGCCGAAATGCTTCGTACGCCGAACTTCGGTCGTAAGTCTCTGAACGAGATCAAAGAAGTGCTCGCCGGAATGGGCCTGCACCTCGGTATGGACGTACCAAGCTGGCCGCCAGAAGATATCGAAGGCCTGGCCAAAAAATACGAAGATCAGATCTAACGGCGAAGAGCCGATAAGGAAGTTTAGTCATGCGTCACGGACTCGCACATCGTAAACTCAACCGCACGTCAGAGCACCGCAAAGCGATGTTCGCTAACATGGCGTCGTCTCTGATTGAACATGAGCAGATCGTGACGACTCTGCCTAAGGCGAAAGACCTGCGTCCAATCATTGAGAAGCTGGTTACTCTCGCTAAGAAAGGTGACCTCGCTTCCCGTCGTCGCGCGATTTCTAAACTGCGCAATGTTGAGATGGCGAAGAAACTCTTCGACGTGCTCGGCCCTCGCTATGAAGAGCGTAACGGTGGTTACGTTCGTGTGATGAAAGCTGGCTTCCGTCACGGCGACAATGCGCCTATGGCTGTTATCGAATTCGTCGAACGTGACGAAGACGCTAAAGGCAAAGGTGACCGTGAGCGTGTCGCAGCTGAGCTCGAGCTCGCTGACGACTAAGCACTGCTGAATTTGGAGCGGGTCTTGCAGTTTGGCCAGAAACCGCCCAAATCCGGACATGGTCGGAGGGTTTACTCATGATCATGACACGACACATAAATAAAATTCTTCTAGCTTTGAGCGCGGCCCTGGTCGCGCTCGCTTGTCTTCTGCTTCTGCCGGTTATGACTCCGGCAAATGCGCAATTGCTTCCAGAGAGCCGCGAAGACATTCAGATGTCTTTTGCGCCGCTTGTCCGCGAAGCGTCACCGGCTGTTGTAAACGTTTATTCCGAACGTCTGGTGCGCCAGTCGGCCAATCCGTATTCCGGGCATCCTTTCTTTGATCGCTTCTTCGGGCCGAATTCTTTTGGCGTGCCGCAAGAGCGCGTCGAGTCATCTCTTGGTTCAGGCGTGATTGTAGGCGAGGACGGCGTCATTGTGACGAACAATCACGTGGTTCAGGGCGCTGACGCGCTGCGCGTCGTACTGTCCGACCGCCGTGAGTTCGAAGCAGAGCTGGTCCTCGCTGATGAGCGTACAGACCTTGCTGTTCTGCGCATCGATCCTGAAGGCGAAGTGCTGCCGACGCTTCAATATGCAGATACGCGCCTTGTTGAAGTGGGTGATCTCGTACTGGCGATTGGCAACCCTTTTGGTGTCGGCCAGACAGTCACCAGCGGCATCGTGTCTGCCACGGCGCGTACAGACGTCGGTATCTCTGACTATGCGTTCTTTATTCAGACAGACGCAGCCATCAATCCGGGTAACTCGGGCGGGGCGTTGATTGATAACGCCGGTCGGTTGGTTGGTGTGAACACCGCCATTTTCTCTCGCTCTGGCGGGTCAAACGGCATTGGCTTTGCCATTCCTTCTGAAATGGTGCGGCGGATTGTTGATTCCGCCATCAATGAAGGCCGTGTAGTGCGTCCCTGGGTTGGGCTGCGCGGGCAGGCTGTTACGGCAGAGATTGCACGCTCAATGGAACTGGAACGCCCGGGCGGGCTTCTTGTGACCGAAATCTATCCTGATGGTCCTGCAGATCTCGCAGGACTTCGTCGTGGTGACTTGCTCCTAAAGTTTGATGGCCGCGATGTGTTTGATGAGAATGGTCTCCGCTTCCTGTCTGCGACTCTCGCTACGGGCGACTCAGCGCCGATCAGTATTCTCCGTAATGGTGAGCAGCGTACGCTCAATATGACGGTCACAGCGCCTCCTGGTGCAACGGATGCCGAACTTATCCTTCTGGAAGGTGAGAACCCGCTTTCGGGCGCAGAGGTCGCGAACCTGTCACCTGCGCTGGCAGAAGAACTTCGCCGCGACCCGTTTGATGAGGGTGTCCTCGTAAACCGCATCGTTCGCCGGTCTTACGCGTACCGCTCTGGTGTGCGACCGGGCGATATTGTCATCGAAGTGAACGGTCAGGCCATCACAACAGTCGAAGAGCTTGAGGAGGCTCTCAATGCTGAGGCTGAAGACGGCAGCAAGCTGCGTGTCTGGCAGATCGCTGTCGACCGTAATGGACGGCGCCTGTCACAAAGTTTCAGGCTCTAGGCGTGAGCGACCTCTTTCAGGCAGCCGGATTAGATAAAAGCGCGCCTCAGCCTCTCGCTGAGGCGATTCGGCCTCAGAAACTCTCTGAGGTCGTTGGGCAAGACCATCTGATCGGTGCGGACGGGCCGCTAGGGCGTATGATTGCCTCCGGTCGCTTGTCATCGGTTATCCTCTGGGGGCCTCCGGGTGTCGGGAAGACGACCATTGCTCAATTGCTGGCGGACGGTACCGGACTGCATTTCGAGGCCCTTTCGGCTGTCTTCTCCGGCGTGAAAGACCTGCGTACGGTTTTTGAAAAAGCAGAACACCGCCGCTCCATGGGGCAGGGAACGCTGCTCTTCGTCGATGAGATCCACCGTTTTAACAAAGCCCAGCAGGACAGTTTTCTTCCGTATGTCGAGAAGGGTGTTGTCACACTCGTAGGCGCGACAACAGAAAACCCAAGTTTCGAGCTCAATGGCGCGCTGCTTTCGCGATGTCAGGTGCTCGTGCTTGAGGCGCTGGAGCGTCCATCGCTCGACAAGCTCATCGCACGTGCCGAGGCGCATATGGGTGATCCGCTGCCGCTCACGCCTGAGGGCGTTGACTACCTCACCGGTATGGCGGGAGGTGATGGCCGGTATTTCCTTGGCATGGTCGAGGACGTCTATCGCTATGCAGGCAATCGCGGAACGCTAAACCTCGCGCAGCTGAAAAAGCTCGTGACCACACGTGCTGCCGCTTACGACAAAGCGGGCGAGGGGCATTACAATCTCATCTCGGCGCTCCACAAATCGATCCGTGGCTCTGATCCGGATGCGGCCATGTACTGGCTGATGCGGATGCTGCAGGGCGGAGAAGACCCTCGCTATATTGCGCGGCGTCTCGTTGTGATCGCGAGCGAAGATATCGGCCTTGCCGACCCGACCGCGCTTATGGTCGCGTCCGAAGCAGCGCGTACGTTTGAACGGCTAGGCATGCCCGAGGGCGAATACCCCATTGCGCATGCCGTGATCCATCTGGCGACAGCGCCCAAGTCAAACGCAGTGAAGATGGCGATCCAGAATGCCAAGCTGGCTGCGCGTGAGACGGGGCATCTCAATCCGCCAAAGCATATCCTGAACGCACCGACGGATATGATGAAAGATCAGGGATATGGCGATGGCTATATCTATGACCACGACACAGACCATACCTTCTCCGGGCAGCATTACTTTCCGGAAGGCGTAGGTCGCTTGAAGATATATGATCCTAAAGGTGACGGACGCGAGAAAAGCATTCGGGAGAAGCTTAGGTATCTCGAAGACTTGCGCGACCGCCTACAGAACCGGCGAGGGAGCCGCTAAAATGAGAAACCGTGAAACCGTCTGGCTGACGGACGAAGAAAAAGATTTCGTCCATTCCTTCCTGATCGAAGAAGATGACGACATCCTCGCGTTCAACAAACCGGCAGGACTGCCGTGTCAGACGCGTAAGACTGACGACCAGACATTCGACAAGCTTCTCTGGGCGTTTGCGAAGTCCAACGGCAAGCGACCGCGCATGGTGCACCGACTTGATGCGGAGACTTCAGGCATCATCATCGCGGCGAAAACACAGCCGGCAGCGGCCGCGTTGTCGCGTGCATTTGAAAACCGTGAGATCAAGAAAACCTATCTGGCTCTCGTGCCGGGCAATGCCAAGCGCATGACGCGGGTCGATAGCCCGATTGGAACCATCCGTCTTGAGCACGGTATGCAGATTTCAGGCATTGGCGGGCAGGCGGACGTGAAGGACGTTAAACCGGCACTGACTCGCTTCCACACGCTTGCAGTGCAGGATGGTGTCAGTCTGATCGAATGTCGTCCGGAGACCGGTCGTATGCACCAGATCCGTATTCATCTGGCACATGCCGGCTTCCCGATCTTTGGCGACAGTATTTATGGCGATGGCGACAGCGCCTCTCGTCTCATGCTCCATGCGCACCGAATTCAGGGGCCACACCCGATTGGCGGACAGTTTGATTACACTGCGCCAGCGCCGCCCGAGTTTGAGGGCTTTGTGGGTGGCGGCCACGCATGATCGTATCGGCCGGTGCATATTTCTCCGGTCCAATGGCAACTGCAAAGCACGCAGAAGCGTTTCTGCGCCTCACAGAGACGCTTGCGCCGCTTTCTGCGTTCAACGTGACGCTGACTGACTGCGACACCTCTCACGAGCCATATGACGATGATCAGGGGCCTTTCAGAGACGAGGGGACCTTCATCGCGGACCAGTGGGCGCGGCCGATCATCATGGGCAGCCAAGACACTGGCGCGTTGTACCATCCAAGCTTGCAGCGCTCGAGCCCTTACCTCGATAGCTTCGTCATGCATTCAGAAGGGGCGTCGTCTCTGTCAAACTGGGCGATGGAGGGCAACTATTCTGCATCGACTGATTATGAGGCGTATTATGAGGGACTTTTGCGGGCGGGGCTGGTCGTCGCAGCAGAGTTGAGCCTCAGCATTTCAGGCTTGTCCTGTTATCTGAATTCTCCGCCCTTCAAACCGGATGAGTTTCCCGTGGCGTCAGGAGCGGGATGGGCGCTGACGCTGGGCGGTGATTTGAAGCGATATATGCCCGCAACCAGTCTTCGTGCTGCAGGCTTTGATGTGCACACGTCGGGCGACGCAATCACGGCAACCGTGACGCGGCGTCTTGCAGATGTGCTGTCGGACACGTCTGCCTATCTGACGAGAAGGCGGATATTTATGTCGCTATTCCCGAAAGGCTTCTTCCGCGAGGGGTGAAGTGGTGTTGATCTCATTGCTCAATCCTGCAGACTGGGGCAGAGAGACACCATGTTTATACAGCATCTCATATTTGCGGCGGTTGGCGGCGCAATCGGTTCTGCGCTGCGCTTCAGCGTAGGGGCCGCGATGCTGCGATTTATGGGGCCGGGCTGGCCCTGGGGCACTTACACCGTGAACATCGTCGGATCGCTGCTCATGGGGCTGGTGATCGGATGGTTTGCGCATAAGAGCGCTGCTGGCGCAGGTGGCGCACAGATATTTCTGGCGACTGGAATTCTGGGCGGTTTCACCACCTTTTCCGCGTTCTCGCTGGAAACGGCACGCATGGTAGAAAGTAAGGCTTACACTCAGGCTGCGCTTTATGCCGGAAGTTCTGTCATTCTTGGTGTCCTTATGGTATTCGCCGGCCTCTTCATCATACGAAAGGTTCTGATGTGAGCGGAGAGGTTCAGCTCATCGAGGTGAGCTACGAGGAATCGGGCGCCCGTCTCGATAAATGGTTCAAGCGTCGCTATGCGGGCGTGACACAGGGGCAGGTCGAGAAATTCCTGCGCACGGGACAGATCCGTGTTGATGGCGCGCGCGCGAAAGCGAACACTCGGCTTGAAGAAGGCCAGATGGTTCGTGTGCCGCCTCTGCCGACCAAAGAAGATCTCGACAAGGCGAAAGAGAGACGCGCCAAGACGGTGTCTGCCAAGGACGCAGCCTTCATTCGTGACATGCTCATCTATGAAGATGACGACATCATTGCGCTGAACAAGCCGATGGGGCTGGCCGTGCAGGGTGGAACAAATACGAACCGCCATATTGATGGGATGCTGGATGCACTGATGAAAGGCGAGCATCGCCCGCGTCTGGTACACCGTCTGGACCGCGACACGTCAGGCGTCTTGCTGATCGCCAAACATCCACGTGCAGCGTCTGAACTCGGTGACATGTTCCGCGACCGCACGCTCAAGAAAGTCTATTGGGCGGTGTGTGCAGGCGTACCGCATCCGATCCGCGGGCAGATTCGTAGCTGGATGGTCAAAGGCACTGAAGGCGCTGACAAAGAGCGTATGGTCCCGGCTGTCCAGTCCGAGAGAGGGTCCCAGCACGCCATTACAGAATACTCGGTGATTTCGACGGCAGGTCAGAAAGCAGCCTGGATGGCGCTGTCTCCGTTGACAGGGCGCACCCACCAGCTCCGCTTCCACATGGAAGAGACCAAGAACGCGATCATCGGCGATCCGAAATATCCGGGCCGCCGCGAGCCGCTGAACGGTCTGGCGGACGGTCTGCACCTTCACGCGCGGGCGCTCGTTATTCCGCGTAAGAACGGAAAGGACCTGACCCTGACCGCGCCCCTGCCGCCTCACATGATGCAAACCTTCAAGACGCTGGGCTTCCTGCTGGAAGAAGCAGGCAAGGACCCGTGGGAACCGTTTGAATGAGCCTGAGGCTGGTTGTCTGGGATATTGACGGGACCATTGTTGATAGTCGGAAGGTCATTCAGAATGCGATGACCGCCGCGTTCGAGAATTTTGGTCTGACGCCCCCCGAATATGACCGCACCCGCCAGATTGTCGGGCTCGGGCTTGAGGATGGGTGTCGCATTCTTGCGCCAGAGGGCATGTCCGACAGAGACGTTGCTGCGCTGGCTGAGGCTTATAAGAACGCCTTTGTGGCGCATCGCACGCAGAACCCTGATTTCCGCGAACCGCTCTATGACGGCGCGGTGGAGCTTCTCGAGGCGCTTGCCAATCAGAATTGCCTCATGGCGGTTGCGACCGGCAAATCCCGTCGCGGTGTAGAGGCTGTCTTCGGTATGCATGATCTTGGCCGGTATTTCGATACGATCTGGTGCGCTGATGATGGGCCGGGCAAACCGAACCCTTTCATGGTCGCCGAATCCATGAAAGCGGTCGGCGTAGAGCCTCAGCAGACTGTTATGGTAGGCGATGCCATTCACGACATCCATATGGGCCGATCTGCTGGCGTGGTCACACACGGCGTAAGCTGGGGCTTTGGTGAAACGCATGAGCTAGAAGCCGCTGAAGCGCATCACATCCACCATGAGATGGACAGCCTGTCTGACGCATTGCTGACATTTGCCCGCGTCGAGGCGTGACAGAGTGAGGGGGTGACCCTTGCTCAGAATTCTGTATAGAGGCGCGCATGACTAATGGATCTGCTCTCAAAAAGCCGAAGCGCTTTTATAAAACTGTCTCTGTCTCTGAAGGCGAAACCGGCTGGCACGTTGAACTCGACGGTCGCACGCCTGTAACGCCTGCCAAGCGCAAGCTGGCGCTGCCGACGCAAGCGCTCGCTGTTTCCGTTGCGGAAGAGTGGGAGGGGCAGATTGAAGAGATCGATCTTCCAACCATGACGCTCACTCGCATGGCCAATGTTGCGCTCGACCGTACGCCTGACACGCGCGATGCCTTGATCGCTGAAGTGCAGAAGTATGCCGGTACTGATCTGGTCTGTTACCTCGCGGAGGGCCCTACAGAGCTCCGTGACCGTCAGGAAGGGCATTTCCGTCCGCTGCGTGATTGGGCAAGCCGTGAACATGGTGTGCTTTTGATGCCGACTGAGGGCGTTATGAATGCACCTCAGCCGCCTGCCAGCATTGAGGCGATTGGCGCTTATGCTGCAGGCAAGAACGATTTCGCACTTACCGGTCTTGGCATGGCGCTTGGTCTCTACGGGTCCGCAATACTGTCTATGGCTGTTGCCGAGCAAGAGCTTACAGCGCTTGATGCCTACGACATCTCCATCATTGATGAGCTCTGGCAAATGGAGCAATGGGGCGAAGACGAAGAAGCGCTTCAGAGGATTGGTGGTCACCGCCGTGACTCGCTCGCGCTCGGGGCCTGGTTTGAAGGTCTGTCGACTGGTGTCATTGCGTAATTTCTGATTGCGGCGGACCCTTTGCTACCCTAAATGCCGATTCAGCTTTGACCATGAAGCGGCTCATTTGGGATTTGCATTGATTGCCTGAGTTTTCCGAAAAAGAACTGGACCGGCTCGACCGGGCCGCGACCCTGCTATTTGAGGCCGAGGACCGGCTTCCTGTTCTCAAGTCTACGAACTGGGATCGCAGCGTAGCCGACGCATTCTTCGCGGCAGATGCTAAGGAGCTTCCCAAGCCTACATACACTCGCATTGATCCGCATCCATCGGTCGAGCGCGTTAAGGCTGCGCGTGAGCTGATCGACGGTGATAGTGCTGTCCATGAGTGGCTTTTGCGCCTGTGTGAGACAGGCGAGCAGACGGCTGCCATGCTGGCGTCTATCGGCACTGCCGGCTTCTGCGTGTTCTCCAACGAGCTGTATGGATCTCCGCAGCAGCCGATTGCCGATGGCAATGTCACTACGCTTGATCTTGCGCGCCGCCTTGATGGGCTGCTGTCTGAGTTCGACGAAGGCACGCTGAAGCTGGAAAAGCCGGTCGTCCTTACCGCGCAGCAATTAAAAGCGCAGCTGGACGCCGAGCTGCCTGAGCATTTTGGCAAAGATACGCCTGAAGTGATCGTAACAAGCGAGGTCTCTGCCAAGGCAGCAGCGGGGCGCGACTATGTGAAGCTTCGTGAGGATGCCAGCTTTTCTGATCTCGATTGCTCGCAGTTGCTTCAGCATGAAGCGCTGATCCACATTGCGACAGGCTTTAACGGCAGCAGGCATGACCGTTTCCAGATTCTGGGTGAAAGCCATCCGGGCAATGCGCGCACTCAGGAAGGGCTGGCGGTGTTCGCCGAGTTTATTACCGGCTCAATCGATCCACGCCGTTTCCGCCGTCTGGCTGACCGCGTCATCGCGATTGATATGTCGGCGAATGGCGCAGACTTTATCGACCTCTATAATTTCTTCCGGGAGAAATCGACGCGCGACGCGCCGTTTGAGGCTTTTGAGAGCGCGCGCCGTATTGTGCGTGGTGGCCTTGTCGACGGCGGTGCACCCTTCACGAAAGACGGTGTTTATCTCTCCGGACTGGTAGAGGTGCACTCTTATTTGAGAGCGGCGATCCGCGCCGGTGATACGCGCCTGATAGAGTTATTGTTTGTTGGTAAGATCGACCTGCAAGACCTTGAGGCTATGGATGTTTTAGCTCATCAGGAATTGATCAAACGTCCGCAGTTCATGCCGCCATGGGCGAAAGATGCGCGTTATCTGCTGGCGTATTTATCGTACTCGACCTTCCTCAACCAGATTGATCTGGGGCAGGTCGCGGCGCGTTATACTGATCTCATCAACGCGCAAGCGCTAAGATAATAAAAAAGGCGACCTATGAGAGGTCGCCTTCTGAATTCCGGATCAATCGGGCTTAGCCGACTTTGATCAGCTCGACGTCGAAGACGAGGGTCGCGTTTGGCGGGATCGCGCCCGGTGCGCCACGTGCGCCATAACCGAGCTGGGACGGGATCACGAATTCGTACTTCGCGCCTTCCTGCATCAGTTGAACGCCTTCAGACCAGCCTGCGATGACAGCGTTGAGCGGGAACTCAATCGGCTGACCGCGCTTGTAAGAGCTGTCGAATTCTTTGCCGTTTACGAGGCGACCAGCATAGTGAACTTTTACTTTGTCGCGAGGGCCCGGCTTATAGCCTGTGCCTTCTTCCAGTACGCGGTACTGAAGACCTGAAGCGGTGACAGTTACGCCGTCTTTTTTTGCATTCTCATCCAGATAGTCGAGATCAGGATTACTCATAAGTGCTTCCTCAATTTATCTTTTGGCGCTTCCTGCACGGTTTGGCGCAAAAGGTAAAGTCGGGAGGGGAATTATGAATGTCTTCTAACGAAGGATACCTTCTGAAATCAGCTGGTTGGTGGCGTGCGCATGGGCTCCTACAAAGCTGCGAACAGACTTTCCCACGAGGGGGTTGAGCACGACATTCATCGTCTTCACGCCGTGTTCGTCCTCCTGAACAATCCCGGCTTCGATCAGCTTGTTGATCTTACGACGCACGAGTTCGCGGTTGAGGCCGGTCGCGTCGGCAACAGCACGGCGGGAGATGGAATGGAAGTGTGAGGCGTCAATGTTGGCGCCGACCTTGGTCGAGTGAATATCTATCTCTCCGGGGTGACGGATCAGGCGCTGGACCGAAGCATTATTGATGGTCGCCAGGATCAGAATGGACGCAGCATCTAGGCCCGTATTCTGGCCCATCTGGCGGGCAATTTCCAGGAACACGTTCATCACGTGATATCCGGCAAACCGCAGTTTTTCATCCAATACGTCCTGATCGACATTGAGCTTACCGGTGGCCATCGCATCGCGTCCTTTTGAAAAGAGCCGGCTTGAAGGGCCGGCTCTCTGGTTCCTTAAGGGAGAACGATACTGAATGGTTCGGGATTGCCAACAACTTCCATGCTGTCCATGAGCCCTTCAAAGGCGGACAGGTCACCATCTACAGAGATTGTGCCTCGTTCGATGAATGGTGCGGCCGGTTGGCCATTGAACAGGATAGCCATGAATGCCATTCGCGGCATTGTCAGGGTGACGTTGGCGTCATCATCTACGCTGGTTTCGTGCACGAGAACCGAATTTCTGAGGCTCAGCAGGTGTGATTCCTCGCGATCGGTGAAGTTGAAGCGAACGGACACGGCGCGCTCGCCGGCGCGGGCCGGATCGATCTTTGCGGCGAGGATGTCGAACAAGTCTCCGCTCGGCGTCGCTGCGAGGAAGTCACCGGACATAGCAATCGCTGCGCTCGCCGGTGGAGGCGTGATCACTTCCTGAGCGCCGGTTAGATACATGTTCCGCCACAGCATACCTTCTGCCTGATAAGCCATCTGCTCAAAGGCTTCGGCCAGCAGCTCGCGTGCAGGCATGTTGGAGGCATCGTCGAATACAATGTGACTGGCGAGCTGTGCTGCCCAGCGATAATCGCCATCTTCATAGGCGGATTGAGCAATGTTGAGTGCTGCATCTGCCCCGCCCATTGCTTCCACATAGCGAGAGCCCGCTTGTTCAGGAGGCAGAGGGTTGAGGTTCGCCGGATTGCCATCATACCAGCCCATATAGCGCTGATAGACGGCTTTGGAGTTGTGGCTCATCGTGCCGTAATAACCCCGATTGAACCATTGGCGCGCCAGAGACGGAGGCAGCTCGATCTGCTCTGCTATTTCCATTTCGGTCAGGCCCTGATTCATCAGGCGCACGCTCTGGTCATGTAGAAATTTATACGCGTCGCGGTGGGAGGACATGTAGTCGTAAATGTCTTCGTGTCCCCAACGCGGCCAGCCATGCGAGGTGAAGACAACGTCTGCTTCATCGCCCCACAGGCGCAGAGATTCTGTGAGGTAATCGGCCCAGGCCAGCGAATCGCGAACAAGCGCTCCACGTGGTGTGAGCACATTATGCATGGTCGGGTTGGCATTCTCAGCGAGGCAAAGCGCATTGAGTGACGGGAGAAAGAAGTTCATCTCTGCCGGTGCTTCGGCGCCAGGTGTCACCTGAAAGACGAACTCCATGCCATCAATGGTTAGTGTTTCACCGGTGTCGTTGATGGAAATGGTCGGAGGGATAAGGGTGCGGTTACCGTTTGCGATGCCCGCGCCAATGCCATTCCCGGCATGGCCTGTCGGACCAGCAGGGATGCGGCGGGCGAACTGATAAACAGCGCGGCGTCGCATGGCAGGGCCGACGAGCAGGTTTTCAGACACGGCATGATCCATAAATCCATGCGGTGCGATAATCTGGGTACGTCCGGATGAAACGTCTTCTTCTGTCACAACGCCTTTGACGCCGCCGAAATGGTCGACATGGCTGTGGGTGTAGATGACGGCATGGACCGGTAGGTCACCGAGTTCCTGACGAACGAGCTCCATCGCTGCAGCGCCGGTTTCCCGCGATAGGAGGGGATCGACAATGACAAATCCTGTGTCGGTCCGGATGACAGACATGACTGATAAGTCGAATCCGCGAACCTGCCAAAGCCCCGGAACAACCTCGTACAGGCCATGCTGACGGAGCAGCTGAAGATGGCGCCAAAGGCTTGGATTGACTGTGTCGGGGACGTCGCCCTCAGCGAAGTCATAGGCAGAAAGATCAAGGACTGTCTGGCCCGATTCTGTTGTAATGAGCGGGTTTTCGCGCGTCGCGATGAAGCCGCGCGCTGCGCGTTCGAAGTCAGCATCATCGGAAAAAGGTAAGGTTTCGGCAAATGCCTCATTATAGGCGCGGGTCGCGTCCGTGGCTTCCTGAGCCGCGAGCGGGGCGGTTGTCATTGCGCCGACGAGGGCAGGAAGGAGGAGGTGTCTGAGTTTGAGGGCTGTCATGTTTCTTCCCTTTATGTTTTCAGAGAAGATCGATGGAAATCAGAAATTTCGCCAGTGGCTAGTGACACATTTTGTGTCGCGGTGCGAGTAGGATGATACTCTTCATTCTGGAAAGGCAGACGTTTCGAATTCGATGGTCACCAGAATAAAAAAGCCCGGAGCAGATGCTCCGGGCTTTTGAACTTCATATGAAGCGCAGGGCTTAGAAGATCTCGAAGAGACCAGCAGCACCCATACCGCCACCGATACACATGGTGACAACACCCCATTTCGCACCGCGGCGCTTACCTTCGAGAAGGAGAGAGCCTGTGCAACGTGCGCCAGTCATGCCGAACGGGTGACCGATAGAAATAGACCCGCCATTGACGTTGTATTTCTCTGGGTCGATGCCGAGACGGTCACGGGAGTAGAGACACTGGGACGCGAAAGCTTCGTTGAGCTCCCACAGGTCGATGTCGTCAACTGTCAGGCCGTGACGCTCGAGGAGACGTGGAACGGCGAAGACAGGGCCGATACCCATTTCGTCAGGATCGCAACCAGCAACGTTGAAGCCAGCGAAGCGGCCGAGTGGCTCTTTGCCCTGACGTTCAGCTTCTTTCGCTTCCATCAGAACGAGCGCAGCAGCACCGTCAGAAAGCTGGGATGCGTTACCCGCTGTGACGTACTTGCCTTCTTTAACGACCTGGCCGTTCTTGAAGACAGGCTTCAGGCCAGCCAGAGATTCAGCAGTTGTACCCGGACGGTTACATTCGTCGCGGTCACAAGTGACTTCCTGGAATGTTTCTTCGCCTGTTTCTTTGTTGACGAGTTTCATCATCGTTGTGAGCGGAACGATCTCTTCAGCCATTTTACCAGAAGATTGGAATTCAGCTGTACGCGCCTGAGACAGGGCAGAGTATTCGTCCTGATACTCACGGGAAACGCCGTAGCGGTCTGCAACGATTTCAGCTGTTTCGATCATGGTCATCCAGATGGCTGGCCATTCTTTCATCAGCTTCTCTTCTGTGTAGTTAGAGCGGTTCATGTTGCCAGAACCGGACACGAGAGAGATGGATTCAACGCCGCCGCCGATAGCAACCGGAGCGCCTTCGCTTTTGATTGTCCATGCAGCGTTTGCAATAGCTTGCAGGCCTGAAGAGCAGAAGCGGTTGATTGTTGCGCCAGACGCTGTGGACGGGCAACCAGCCCAGAGTGCAGCATTGCGTGCAACGTTGTGGCCTGTTGCGCCTTCTGGCTGCGCACAGCCGAGGTAAACGTCTTCTACAACACCAGGATCAATACCAGCACGCTCCATAGCGCCTTTGATCGCTGTACCGGCCATTGTGATGCCGTGTGTGTTGTTGAAAGAACCACGACCGGCCTTCGCAAGGCCAGTACGTGCGGTGGAAAGGATTACTGCGTCACGCATATAGTTTTCTCCCTCGAGTTATGGCGCGACCCTACAGCCTGAAAACAGGCATGACTAGTTGCCGCTCGCGTTAACTAGGGCTTTGGAAGAAAATCGCAGGAAACGCAAGAAAAATGCGCGCGAGGCATAACATACCGGAATAGAATGTCTGAAATTCCCTCCAGGAATAAATCTGGAGGAAATTTTTGCTTACCTAACGTCAATCGAATGGGCTGTGATCACTTGAGCATAACTACAACGTGTCGAGAGACGACAGATAGTGCTCGGCCCGTTCCAGATATGCACTTCGTTTCTCGGCGCTCATGCGATCCCATGTGGAATAGGCGCGGTTGATACGGCCATTGTCTTTCAAAGTCTCACGGTTCTCAATCAGGAAGTGCCAGTAGAGCGAGTTGAAGGGGCAGGCACCTTCTTCGGTCTTTTTTGAGACTGCGTACTGACAGTCGCCGCAATAATTCGACATCTTATTGATGTAAGAGCCGCTGGCTGCATACGGTTTCGACGCCAGAAAGCCGCCATCAGCGTAAAGCGCCATGCCGACGACGTTCGGGGCTTCTACCCATTCAAAGGCGTCTGCATAGACCGCCAGATACCATTCATGGACTTCGAATGGATCGATACCGGCAAGAAGCGCGAATGTGCCGGTCACCATCAGGCGCTGGATGTGGTGCGCATAGGCTTCATCGCGCGTCTGGCTCACAACGGAAGCCACGCATTTCATCTTTGTATCAGCGCTCCAGTAGAAGTGGGGCAGGGACCGTGTCGCGCTGAAGCCGTTCTTTTTTACATAGTCATCGCCCACCATCCAATAGATGCCGCGCACATATTCGCGCCAGCCGATGATCTGACGGATGAAGCCCTCAACCGCATTGATCGGCGCTTTGCCGTCGTGAAAGGCCTTCTCAACCCGGCGGCAGGTTTCCAGCGGGTCCAGAAGCCCGACATTGATGTAGAAAGAGATCAGGCTGTGATAGAGGAATTTGTGCTCGATCAGCATCGCGTCCTGATAGTCGCCAAAGCAGGATAGGGCGTCTGATATGAAGTGATCGAGGGCCTTTTCAGCATCGTCGCGGGTGGTGGCAAACCAGAAGCCCTCAAGCTTGCCGAAATTGTCCGGAAATTCTTCTTCCACGAGCTCCATAACGTCTTGTGTAATACCGTCCGGCTTGAACCTCATGCGCTTTGGGATGAAGAGGTCATCTGCCGCGGGCTTGCGGTTCTCTGAGTCGAAGTTCCAGCGCCCGCAGGCAGGATCATCTCCCTCCATCAGAATGCCGGTTTTTTTGCGCATCTCGCGATAGAAGTATTCCATGCGCAGGGATTTTCGCCCTTTAGCCCAGTTCTGGAACTCTGCGGTCGAACAGACGAAACGGTCGTCATCTGGCATCTCAAAGGCGCATTCTGCCTGCGCGCCCCAGCCGCGTATGGATTTAAGAACCCGCCACTCGCCAGGCTCTGTCATGATGACTTTATCCGGGGACAGACGTTCGACGGCGCGGGTCAGTTCGCCGGAAAGGCTTCCCGCATTATCGGCGTCTTTCAGCTCTGTGTATTCGACGGTCCATCCTGCATCGCGCATCTCCGCTGCGAAGTGGCGCATGGCAGAAAAGATGAAGGCAATCTTCTTCTTATGATGTTTCACATAAGACGCTTCATCCATGACCTCGCACATAAGGATGGTGTCTTTTTCCGGATCGGCATTTCGTAGAGACGATATCTCAGGTGAGAGTTGGTCGCCGAGAATAAGGATCAGATTACGCGTGCTCACCAGACGATCTCCTCGCCGGCATAATCGAAGAAGCCACCGTTCTGAGCGGGCGTCAGGTTTGAGAGCACGCTGAGAAGATTCGCCGCGCATTCGTCTGCGGTATGGGTGAAGCGGTCGCGCGCAAACGGACGCGATAGGTCGCTTTCAATCGTGCCGGGGTGAAGCGACACACAAACGGCCTGGTCGTTCTTCCGTCCAAGTTCGATTGCCGCAGTGTGCATGATCTGGTTGAGGGCGGCTTTCGAGGCTCGATAGCTGATCCAGCCGCCAAGCCCGTTATCACCTATCGAGCCTACGCGTGCAGATAGAGATGCGACGGTGCATGGCGCATTACGTGGGAGGAGGGGCATGAAACCAGCGAGGGCCAGAGCCGGTCCCGCTGCGTTAATTGCAAACTCTTCTGACAGACTTTCCGGCGTTAGCTGACTGAAGGCTTTCTCAGGTGAGGCGCCATCTGATGAGGCAAGGATTCCGGTGGCGATAAACAGAAAATGGATGTCGCCCAGTTCGGCTTTTAGCTGCGAGGCCGCATCCTGAAGAGATGCCGGAGCACTATAATCGACGGACAGCTGTGTGGTTCGTGAGAGACCTACCGCGTTCGCGCAGCGTTTATCCGATTTCAGCTGTTTAAGAATGGCTGCGCCAATCTCTCCCGTGCTTCCGATCACAACGGCATTGTACCCTTCGGGTAGTTTTTCCAGCATTCCAGTATCCTCTCCACTCTTACTACGCGTGAGGGTGGGAAGAGGATTTCAGAAACAGCAGAAAATCTAAGCTGCTTCGGTGGTTTCCGGCGTGCTCGCAGTGGCTTCGTCACGCCCAAGCCGTTCGATTTCTGCACTTGTCCATTCGTCAATGCGCTCTTCGGAGACATCCAGAGTACGAAGGACTTCGCCCGCGAGGGCGATGGAATCCATGGAGGTGCTGCCAAGGTGGGGGTGCATACCCAACGACATATGACGTGCATGGTCCTCGACCGTTTCCACGACAACAAAGCGCTTAAGTTTCGGGAAGCGTTCATTCACCTCAGTCGTCAGGCTTTTGGAGACGGTGTAGTTTGGAAGGCCTAGCACGAGAGCTTTTGCCTGCATGGCATCCAGCGTGCTCAGCATACGAAAATCGGATGCGATCCCGAAGGTCACTTTATATCCGTCGGATGCGGCCGCGATGAACCGTTTCGGATCATTGTCGAGCGCGACATGAGGAATGTTCAGATGCAACAGAGCGTCAGCGATGATCCGGTTGCTTGGTGTCATGCCAAACAGGATGGCTTCAGGCTTTTCCTGCACCTCCTGAGCCCCGTTGCGGGTCGTGCCCGTGATAATGCCTTCGGCAAGCTTTTTCGCGATGCGTCGGGAAAGTTTAATGCCAAGTCCTGCCCATGCCGGCGCCAGTGCCAGTGAGAGTGCCGTCGCGCCAACCAGAATGGAAATCCAGTTGCCAGGCGTGCCGACACGAACTGCGGCGAGCGACAGGACAACGAGCGTGAACTCCGACGCCTGAGGCAATAGGAATGCGAGGCGGGTCGCGCCCGGCAGGTTCCACTTATTGATGCGCGCCGCCAGGAAGATCATCACGGTTTTGATCAGCATGATGCCCAGTGCGACGGCAATGACCAGAAGTATGTTCGAACCGACTGAAGGCAGATCGATCATCATGCCGACATTCACGAAGAAGAAGCTGATCAGCAGGCCACGGAACGGAGAGACTTCCGTCTGGATGGAGTGACGGAATGGACTATCAGCGATGGCCATCCCTGCGAGAAACGCACCCAGCGTCAATGATAGCCCGATCGCGCCGGTCGCCGTCGCAGCAGCCACCACAATCAATACCGTTGTCATGGTGAAGATTTCCGGCACCTGAGCCGATGCCAGAATGCGAAAGAGTGGGCGTACCATGTAACGGCCGATCAATGCGGCGGCTATGAAGGCCAGAATGGATTGTCCTGCGGCGATGCCCATAGCCGTTGCGAGGCGTGCAGGGTCTGATTCCAACGAGTTTGCGAAAATCAAAAGGAAGATCGCGACGACATCCTGAAAGACGAGCACGGCGACCGACGACCTGCCTGCCGGACAGGTGTTCAAATCCCGCTCGCCCAAAATCTGTGTGACCACGGCGGTGGAGGAGAGAGCTAGCGATACGCCTATGGCGATGGCTACAGGTATGCTGATGTTTAGCATGATTGCGCCGCCGATAAATACGAGCGCGCAAATGGCCATTTGAAGCGGAGCGAGGAAGAATATATCTCGCCGGCTGTTCTTCACTTCGTTCAATGAGAAGTGCAGGCCGATATCAAAAAGCAGAAAGACAACGCCCATTTCAGCGAGCAGATGGGTCACGTCGCCTTCTTCTATGGCATTCAGGCCGTACGGGCCGATTGCCATGCCGGCGACAATGTAGCCAACCATAGGGCTGAGCTTCAGAGCTCTGGACGTTAAAGCGGCAACGGTACCTGCTCCTAAAAGGGCAATAACAGGCTGTAGCGCTTCAACTGGTGTCATGGATGATCCTGATTTCTTAGAGTGTAAGTCTTTGTTTCATATAATAACGCCAACAAAAAGGCCGGGTTCATAAGAACCCGGCCTTCTGTTTCAAACCTGCGTGTGCAGGAAGAAATTACAGAGCTTTAGACACTGTGAAGACGAATGCGTCGTCAGCACCAGTGATGTCTGTGTCCCAGTAACGGAAGTCGAGGTCGAGACCAACTGAAGTTGCGAGAGTCGCACCAACAGAGAATGTTGTGTAGTCGCCACCGCCATCGAAGGAGTAGTTACCAACAGTTGCGTCAACACCGAGTGTTTCTGTCAGAGCGTAACCAGCTGCTGCTTCGACGTAGATGTTTTCGTTGTCTGGATCCCAGTAGATGTAACCAGAGAGGCCAACGCCTGCGCCGAGCTCAGTAGAGAGGCCGCCGTAGAGTTCTACGAAGTCATAGTCCAGACCAGAGGAGTCTGGGTAAGCGTAGTAGATCAGACCGATGTCGAAGCCGACGTTTTCTGTCAGATCACCAGCGAAACCTGCGTAGAAGTCCCACTCGATGTTTGTGTCTGCAGAGTCGTTGAAATCAACGTTAGAAACCCAAGTACCGGCATAGAAGCCACCAGACTCGAGGTCGAAGCCGCCAGAGATAGCCATGTCGCCATTCGTCTGGGATACACCACGCCAAACGTAGTCAGTAGAAATAGCAACGTTACCGCTTACGGAAACTTCTTGTGCAACAGCAGGTGCTGCGATTGCGAGGCTGGCAGCGCCAGCAAGCAGAATTTTACGGATCATTATGTTTCCCCATGTTTTTACAAACCGCACGCCTAGACGCACAAGCATGTGGCACGGACAATAACCTTAACTGCGCTAAAGTCACCGCGTGATACCTCGATGCCTGAACGCAAATTGTTAATCGGGGGCCTGTTCAGCAAGTACGTTTGTTGCTGCCTGATTGAAAATATTCAGTGTGCACAAGACGTAAGCACCAAAAATTCGAATTGGTCACAGATCGTGCGCATTTACCTTTCAGAATTTTGGTGAATATTTTGTGTCAAATCGTTGCAAATTTGACACAAAATATCCGGCGTTTCTGTAATTTATGTAATGAAAAGAGTGTTGTGAGTGACCGCTTTCAGGTGATTTTGTGTTGCTTTCTTGCAACGATTGCGAATCGGCATTTCAGGTGAATGCCGTATTATTCGTCTATCGCGCCTTCAACGGCGCAAACCCCAAATGGGTTCCCGCATCGGTTAAAAGTGTTTCGCCCGTGACGTGCCTGGATGCGTCTGTCAGGAAGAACATTGCCGAGTCCGCAATGTCGTCCGCATCGCAGGCATGTTGCAGCGGGGTCGCGGCGCGAACCGATGCTTCCATCCGGTTATATTTCTCTTCGCCCATATAATCCTTGAACCAGCGCGTACCGATAAAGCCCGGGCAGATTGCATTGACACGGATTGCGGGCGCGAGCGCGCGTGCGAGAGATAACGTCATCGTATTGAATGCGCCCTTACTCGCAGCATACGCGACCGATGATCCTATCCCTGTCACGCCTGCAATAGAGGAGGTGTTGAGAACGGCGCTTGCGATGCCGGTTTTCTCGTGCGCTGCGCGTAGCAGGTCTTCAGCTGCGCGCACCATCATGAACGGGCCGACGACATTTACCGAATACAGACGCAGGAAGTCATCCTTATCCAGACCGCCAAGGTCAGCATGGTTCGGCACCTGTTTTGTGATGCCTGCATTATTGACGAGTACATCCAGCCGCCCGTATTGCGACGCGACCTGAGCCAGTTTGCGGCAGTCGGCGTCTTCGGACACATCGGCCTGAACGCAGTGGACGTCCACTCCGAAGGCGCGGCATTCGTCTGCGGTGGCTTCAGCCTCTGTGCTGCTGCGTGAATAGTTGATCACGACATTGGCGCCAGCCTCGGCAAGACGCTTCGCTATGCTTGCGCCAAGCCCTGTTGCCGAGCCTGTAACAATTGCAACGCGACCTGATAAATCTGTTGAAATGGACATTTGCGTTTCTCCCCTGAACATACCATTTGTAATCGCTGCGGCTAACCTTGGAACCGACGACCGAGTCGTCCATAAGGAAGCCCAATTAGCGTGGGTTTGAAAGCATGATGTGGTTGATGATCATCGGAGGGCTTGTTGGCCTGATCCTGGGCGGAGAGTTTCTTGTCCGCGGATCGGTGGCTCTGGCGCGCCGTATCGGGGTCTCTGATCTGTTTATCGGTGCCGTGCTTGTCGGCTTTGGAACATCGGCTCCTGAACTTGTTGCGTCTCTGAACGCAGTCTCGTCCGATAGCCCGGGTATCGCTGTCGGTAACGTGCTCGGATCCAATATTGCGAACATCCTTCTTGTGCTCGGTACGGCGGCGGTCATCTACCCGATCGCGACAAATCCGAAGGCGCTGGCGCGTGATGGCGTTTTTGCGATTGCTGCGACACTGGCGCTCGCGGCGCTTATTTACTTCAACGGGTTTGCCTCTCGTCTGACCGGCGTTGCGCTCTTCCTCACGCTTGTCGGCATCATCATTTACAGCTTCTACAGTGACCGCAAACAGGGCGGTCATAGCGATACTGCCGAGCTGCACCGCGACGAAGCAGAGATCATGGATGCGCATGTTCCTCTGATGATCGCCATTCCGATGGCGATTGGTGGGCTTCTTGGTATCGTATTGGGTGCGAAGTTTCTTATCGACGGCAGTGTGCAGCTTGCGCGCATGGTCGGGCTGTCTGAAACCGTGATCGGTATCACCATTATTGCGATTGGTACGAGCCTGCCAGAGCTCGTAACTTGCGTCATGGCGGCGCTCAAGAAAAAGCCGGATGTCGCGCTTGGCAACGTGCTTGGCTCCAACACGTTCAACGTGTTCGGTATTCTCGGTATTACGTCAGGTATTATGCCATTTAACGTTCCGCTTGATCAGATCAGTGTGAGCCGGGATCTCGGCGGCCTGATCCTATCTATGTTCTTCCTCGTCCTGTTTGCATTTACAGGGCGCAAACTCGCGCGATGGGAGGGCGGTGTGCTGCTGCTCGGCTATTGCGTCTATATTTACTTGCTTCTTATGGGACCGGCGTAATGGGCCAGAACGATATTTATACAGGGCTGGATCAGCTCGGTGAAAAGGTTGATGCAGCGGCGACGCCAGAACAGGCTGAGCTGGAGCGTGTTCAGAACCCGCATCCTGACATGCTGTACTGCGCGCGTTTTGTTGCGCCAGAATTCACGTCGCTCTGTCCGGTAACCGGCCAGCCTGATTTTGCCCATATCGTAATCGACTATGCGCCGGGTGAATTCCTCGTAGAATCAAAGAGCTTGAAGCTATTCTTGCAGTCTTTCCGCAACCATGGCGCGTTCCATGAAGACTGCACGCTCTACATTGCGAAGCGACTTACAGAATTGCTCGCGCCCAAATGGTTCCGTATCGCAGGATACTGGTATCCGCGCGGTGGCATTCCTATCGACGTGTTCTGGCAGTCTGGCGAAATTCCGCCAGGCCTTTGGGTGCCTGAAACGGGTGTTGCGCCATATCGCGGTCGCGGTTGAGCGGGCTTAGCCCCAGGTTGAGACCTTATGTGCGTAGGACGGGCGAGGGCGCTCAGACAGTTCGCTGACGCTCGCCTGCCCAATGAAGATATGTCCGGCGATGCGTTCGCCTGTTTGCAGGCCCAGCGCCCGGTCGATTTTTTCGTCGAACGCCCACCATTCTGATATCCAGCTCGCAGAAAAGCCCGCAACGTGCGTCGCATAGAGCATGTTCATGCACAGGGCGCCTGCAGACAATTCCTGTTCCCAGACCGGTGTTTTGTGTGTGTGATCGGGGCTGGAAATAACAGTCACGCAAAGCGGTGCGCGCATTGGCCGGTTTCGTTCTTCTGCGAGTGCTGCATCACTGGCGTCAGGATTGAGTTCTGCGTATCTCTCGGCAAGCAATGCACCCAGTTTTTCACGTGCGTCGCCTTTGATGACCAGCAGTCGCCACGGCTCAAGCTTTCGGTGGTCAGGCACACGCAGCGCCGTTGAAATGATGTTTTCCAGCGTTTCAGCGTCGGGGCCGTTCGCATCTGGCTTCATCAGCTTCACGGGCGTCGAGCGTCGCTGGCTAAGCAAGGTTTTTGCGCTGGTCTCCGGTGTGCTGGCTGTGCTGAGGCAGGCGTTTGCTTCTGGAAGATGGAAGACCGGATCGCTCATTGAAATTCCTTGCGGTGCTGTGTTGTCGTGCGCGTGAAGGCTGTTTTTACGCCTGAAACTGAGTTACACACTTGGGAATGAACTCAGATATCTCAACATTTGCACCTGATTCCCAAGAGAGAAAACTGGAAACGCCGGCAGAGCGCCGCCGCGAAAAAGTCCGTCAGACGATCCTCGAAGCGGCAGAGCGCGTCTTCGCGGAAGAGGGCTATGAAGGCCTGTCGATTCGCCGTCTTGCGGACGAGATCGATTATTCGCCTTCCGCAATTTATAAGTATTTTGCTTCCAAAACCGAACTTGTTGGATGTCTCAAAGAGGCGTTCTTCATGCGTCTCGTGCGTAACATCGAAACTGCGATTGGCGACGAGCCGTCCAGCTGGGTTTTCGTGAAAGACTGCACGAAAGCATATGTGCGTACGGCGATGGAGAAGCCACACCATTATGTTGCGGCCTTCACGCCAACGTCCGGTCCGGTTGACGACTGCGCCGACGAGTCGGAGCTGATGCAGGATGAAAACACGCCAAGTGCAGTCGCTTTCCGTTTTTTATGTGACGGTTTGCGTGATGGCGTCGCGCAGGGTGTTTTCCGTCCTGATCTGGACTGTCATATGGCGGCTATCTCGATTGCTATGTCTATGCACGGCATTGCAAAAGCGCTTATACATCAACCTGCTGTGTTCATGACGCGTGCGGACGGCTCTCAGATGACCGTTGAGGAAGTGCTGGAATTTTCCGCAGACCAGCTGGTTCGCGGCATTCAAAACCCGGCAAAAATGCAGGCGTAATACCCTTTTCTTCAAACAAAAAAGAACACTGTTCACTTTTCTAACGGTGTTCAGTGGTATATATGTTCTTCAGAAATTTCTGAGGAGCTGTGCGATGTCACAGGATGGGGCGAAGCAGCCTTCTTTTGCCCGTGGGCTAATCTTTCTTGCTGTCATCGGTGTGGCGGTTCTCTCGGTTGCGGGGTTTATCTACGTTCAGCGTGGTGAGGAAAGTCCGGTCAATATTCCGACCGAACGTGCCCGTGCACTGAGTGTGAATGCTGCGCCTGTCGTGTATCGCGATACGCTGGTGCTTGATGAGCAGTTCACCGGCATTGTGCTTGCCCGCCGTTCCAGCGCCCTTGGCTTTGAGACGGGTGGCCGGATCACGTCGATCAATGTCGATATTGGCGATTCTGTCACAGAAAATCAGGTGCTTGCCCGTCTTGATACGCGTGCTCTGAATGCGCGTCTTCGCGCAGCTAACGCGCAGACCTCCGAGGCACAGGCGGCCGTTCAACTCGCTGAAACGACCAGAGAGCGTCAGGCCTTCCTGATTGAGCGCGATCTCCTCTCCAGCCAGAGCTTCGATGAAGTGCAGACGCAGGTCGATGCTGCGAATGCGCGTCTGGCAGCCGCCGAGGCCCAGGCGCAAACTTTGCGGGTACAGATCGAGCTGGCGTCCATCCGTGCGCCATTCGCCGGCGTAATTACAGAGCGCCGCGTGGATGAGGGAGCTATCGCAGCGCCGGGGCAGCCAATGCTCGAGCTTGTCGAAATTGGCGTTCCTGAAGTGCGTATTGGCTTGCCGCCTGACGTCGCGTCCCGCCTTTCAGTTGATGACGATTATTCGATCAGCATACAGGGGCGCACGGTGTCTGCGCGTCTCAAGGCAATCACCGGTGTAATTGAGACCAATGGCCGTACGGTGACCGCGATTTTCGAGCTTCCCGAAGCAACCGGTATCGCGCCGGGTGCGACAGCACGCCTGAATATGAGCGAAGAGCTGGACCAGCGCGGCGTGTGGGTGCCGATTTCGGCGCTGACAGAGGCGAGCCGCGGTCTGTGGGCTGTTTATGTTGTGCGTGAGGCCGAAGGTGGCGCGCATCAGATTGACCGACAGCTGGTCGACATCATTCATTCAGAATCAGATCGCGTTTTCGTTCGTGGTGCGCTTCATGACGGTGACATGTTCGTTATGGATGGGCTTCACCGTCTGGTGCCGGGAATGAATGTCACGCCTGTCGTCCACACAGACCTCGCAATGGGGGGCTGAGACTGTGCGCCTCGCTACGCTGTTTTTCAGGACCCCGCGTCTGACCGCTTTGATGGTGTTGATAATCGTCGCGGCAGGCATTGGCGCGCTGCTCAATCTCGGTCGGCAGGAAGATCCGACGCTGGTTGAGCGCTACGGCTTCGTTCTCACATATTTTCCGGGTGCTGATGCCGAGCGTGTTGAAGCGCTAGTCACCGACCCGATTGAAACGCGGCTTCAGGAACTCACTGAAATTGATGAGTTGATCTCCACATCGCGCGGTAACGTTTCACAGATCCGTCTGAGCATTCGCGAAGATTTGAGCCCGTCTCGTGTGGACGAGGCCTGGACGCTTATCCGTCAACAGGTTGGCCTTGCCGCAGCAGACATGCCTCAGGGCGTGCAACCCTCAACGGTACGACGCCAGTATGTCGGCGCATCAACGCTTACAGCAGGTATTGAGTGGACCGGAGAAGGTGAGGCGCCTCTCGCTGTGATGAACCGTATGGCGCGTGATCTGGAAGAGCGTTTCCAGAATTATGCGGGGACAGAAGAGACCGAAGTTTTTGGTCTCGTCACCGAAGAGATACGCGTTGTTGTAGACACTGAAGCGCTATCTGCGGCTGGGCTTAGCGTGCGTCAGGTCGCCGGTCTTATTGCGCAGGCTGATTCAAAAGCGCCTGCCGGTCAGGTTCGCAATAACGAGATCAATCTCGGCCTCGAAGTGGGGGGCGAGTTCACGTCGATTTCCCGCATCCGCGAAGTGCCATTGATCCAGCGTGCAGATGGTTCGGCCATTCGTGTGGGAGATGTCGCAGACGTCGTGAAAACCGAACAGTCGCCACCGGGTGTGCTGGCGCGTCGGAATGACCGGCCTGCAATCATGGTGTCTGCCTATATCGAGCCGAACAACCGGGTGGACCAGTGGGCGGAAGGTGCACGCGAGCTTGTCGCGGAATTCGCAGCAAACGCGCCGCGCGGCATTGAGGTGAATGTTCTGTTCGACCAGAGCGGCTACACGACAGAGCGGTTGGAAGGTCTCGCGAAGAACCTTCTTGTGTCCGCATTGATCGTGTTTGTCGTGCTGTTCGTGTCTATGGGCTGGCGTGCCGCTTTGATCGTTGGAACGGCGCTGCCGCTCTCGGTCTGTCTGGTTCTGATCCTATTCCAGATGTTCAATATGCCGCTGCACCAGATGTCCGTGACCGGACTGGTCATTGCGCTTGGCCTGTTGATCGATAACGCCATTGTCGTTGTTGACGAGATTGAACAAAAGCGGGCGCATGGCCTTGGTCGTTCTGAAGCTATCGAGCAGTCACTTCATCACCTTTTTGGTCCGCTGTTTGCATCCACGCTGACGACGGCGTTGGCGTTTGCGCCGATCGCGATGCTACCGGGCGGGGCGGGCGAATTCGTAGGCATGATTGGCGTGTCGGTGATCTTCGCTGTCTGCTCGTCCTTCTTCCTGGCTATGACCGTCGTGCCAGCATTTGCAGGCTGGTTCGACCGCGACCGCGTTGAAGGTGAAAAGTCAGTTTGGTGGCGGGACGGTTTCAGCTTCCCGATCCTCAGCGAAGGCTATCGCTGGACGCTGCGCCAATCACTTCGTTTTCCGATCGGGCCATTATTCCTGAGCTTTGCTCTGTTCGGCTTTGGCATGTATCTCGTGGCTGCGGTGATGCCATCGCAATTCTTCCCGCAGACAGAGCGCGATCAGTTCCAGCTGGATGTGCAATTGCCCCCTGGCGCGACGATTTACGAAGCCGAGGCGCTCACCGAACGCGCGACCCAGATCATTCGCAGCTACCCGGGCATAGAGGATGTGCATTGGACCATCGGTGAAGGTGCGCCGCGGGTCTACTATAACGCGTTCAATTTTCAGAGCGGAGTGTCCGGCTTTGCGGCGGGGTGGGTGACCACATCGTCAGCGGCCCAGACCCGTCAGATTGTACCGACATTGCAAATGGAGTTGCGCGACGAATTTCCGGAGGCACGTTTCCTGTCGCTGCCATTCGAGCAGGGGCCGCCGGTAAACGCGCCGATCGAGTTCTTCGTGAACGGCCCCGATATCATGACGCTCAACGAACTGGGTGAGGAGGCGCGCCGTATTCTGAATGATGTGCGCGGCGTGACCTACTCCTGGTCTACGATTGAGACAGGGGCGCCAACCATTCGTCTGATGGCAGACGAAGCGGCGGCTGACCTCGCAGGAGTGCGTCTGCAGGATATCTCCGCTGATATGAATGCCGAACTCGAAGGGGTTCGTGCGGGCAGTGTACTTGAAGGCGTGGAAGAGATTCCTGTCCGCGTGATCGCACCGGAAGAACGTCGGGGCACACTGTCCAGTCTGCGAGATGCGCGTGTCGGGGTTGGGCCAGATAATCCGATGGGAACGCCCATTGCTGCGCTAGGCGATCTTGAGCTTGCCCCCCAAATCGCGGTGATCACGCATCGGAATGGCGTGCGTTCAAATATCATTCGCGCGTCTATCGAGCCTTATGCTCTGCCAGCGCCGGTGTTTACCGAGTTTCAGGCTCAACTCGATGAGGCAGGTTTTGAGCTGCCACCAGGCTATGAGATTGTGCTGGGCGGTGAGGCAGCAGAGCGCGGCGATGCGATGGGTAATCTCTTTGGTGCAGCGTTGCCGCTGGTTATCGCCATGGCCGGGTGTGTCGCACTGGTGTTCAACTCGTTCCGCAAGTCATTTCTGGTTCTCTTGTCTGGCTTCCTGTCCATTGGGATCGCGTTCATTGGTGTCTGGGCGTTTGGTCTGCCAATGGGCTTCAACGCCATTATCGGCGCTATGGGACTATTGGGGATCGCCATCAACGGTACGATTGTCGTTTTGTCTGCGCTGCAGGTAAATCCTGCCGCACGTGCAGGCGATATTGATGCGCAGGTGGATACTGTGGTGCAGGCGAGCCGTCATATTGTGGCGACAACGCTCACCACGATGGGCGGGTTCGTGCCGCTTATTCTCACCAAGGATATGTTCTGGCTACCTCTGGCGAGTTCTATTGCTGTGGGTGTCGGCGGATCGGCATTGCTGGCGCTCTATTTCTCGCCAGCCATGTTCTCGCTTGGTATGAAGCTGCGGAACATGATGGGCGGAAAAAACGTTCCCGAGAGTGACGGAAAAGGTGAATACCTGCCAGGGTCAGCGTGATCGCTGGGTGGTTAATTCACTTAAACCTCACAGACTTGTTTAGGTTTGCCTTATTGAAATTGAGTCACCACATAGGCAAACTGTCATGACAAACAGGCATTCCGTGTCTGAACCGATAGGAGAGGTCTATGACTATTGAGACCGAAATCAGCCCCGCAATGCCTGAAACGACGGGGGCTATGCCGCCTGTGTGGAAGCGGCTTCGATTTGAAGCTGCAGCAAGTGCGGCTGAAGAGCCAACGCTCGCCAGTCTGCTGAACGCGGCAATTCTCAGCCATGACCATCTTCGCGATGCGCTATCCTACTTTCTCGCGCAGAAGCTTGCCGGTTCTGAAATGAACGCGCTGCAGATCCGCGAAATCTTTGATGATGCCTATAATGCCGACCCGGTTCTGGAAGCGGCGGCCGAACGCGACATGGTCGCGGTTCTGGATCGAGATGCTGCATGCCGTTCTTTCCTTCAGCCGTTTCTCTTCTTCAAAGGGTTTCAGGCGCTGCAAACGCATCGCGTTGCGCACTGGCTCTGGAATGAAGGCCGCGACACGCTGGCGTTTTTCTTCCAGTCGCGTGTGTCGGAGCTTTTTGGCGTAGATATTCATCCTGCGGCGCAGATCGGTTCGGGCGTAATGTTCGACCACGCGACCGGTATTGTGATCGGTGAGACGACCGTCGTTGGCGACGATTGCTCCATCATGCAAGGCGTGACGCTTGGCGGCACAGGCAAAGAGATTGATGACCGTCACCCGAAAATTGGCAATGGCGTACTCGTCAGCGTTGGCGCAAAAGTGCTCGGCAATATCAATATCGGTGATGGCGCCGTTATCGGTGCAGGCAGCGTGGTACTGAAACCGGTCAGTGAGAACTGTACAGTTGCAGGTGTCCCTGCGCGTCCGGTTGGTGGTCCGTGCTGCGGCAAAGCCGAGAGCATGAACCAGAACTTTTATGACGAAGCCTGATCGCAGGCTCTGAACTCCATCGAAACAAGCTCAAAATCAGCTGGAAAGCGGAAATTATCCGCTGCCAGCTGGTTTTTTTTATGACGCAAACCGGACTATTGTGTCGCCCAGATTCAAAAAAAGGATTCTCTAATGAGCCCAGAAGAAACATCCCGCGTAGAGGCTTATCTCAAAGCCCAGCTCAATCCGGCTATTCGGGTCGAGTCGCGTGAAAAAACGTCTGACTCGCTTGAGGTATATCTCGACAACGAGTTCATCGCGCTGCTCTTCCGTATCGAAGAAGAAGGCGAGACGTCTTACCAGTTCCAGATGACTATTCTGAAGGAAGACCTCGAATAACGAGGATATAACCCGGCACAATAAGCATGAAGACCCTGTTCGTTCATGGTGTCCCGGACACTGCGAATATGTGGTCGCCGCTTCTGCCTCATCTGGGGCTGGAAGAGGCGCTAACGGTCCGATTGTCTTTACCCGGGTTTGCTGCGCCCATTCCAGATGGCTTTGGGTGTACTAAAGACGAGTATGCAGACTGGCTCATAGAGCAGATGGCATACCATGCAGGCGAGGGCGGTCAGGTCCGCCTCGTCGGTCATGACTGGGGCGCGCTTCTGACCCTGCGCGCGGCCAGTCTCAGACCTGATCTCGTAAAAAGCTTTGTTGTCGCGAACGCACTGATTGATGGTCAGTATAAGGGGCATCGTATGGCACGCCTCTGGGCGACACCTGTTCTGGGTGAAGCCTCAATGGCGTCCTGGCGATTTATGAAGCTGGGCGAAGTGCTGCAAAAAGCCGGCATGCCGGAAAGCATTGTCGACGACGAAGCCAGCGCGATTGATGCGCGAATGCGTAACTCCATTTTGAAATTGTATCGCTCGGCAACGGGGTTGAAATTCTCCGGCGACTGGGTGGCAGACCTTCGCAATCTACCGAAAAAGGGATGCGTGATCTGGGGCGAACATGATCCGTTCGTCGGGATTGAGGTTGCCGAACGCTTTAAACGGGAGTGGCGATACCCGCTACATATCCTCAGAGACTGCGGACATTGGGGCATCGTCGAAGCGCCGGAACAGGCCGGCGCTATCATTCAAGCGTTCTGGAAGTCCGTTTAGGGAACGGGCGGCCCCGCGATAAAGCTTTCAACGAGAGATCCCGTCAGCAATCGCCAACCATCGACCAGCACGAAGAATATCAGTTTGAACGGTAGTGAAATCGTCACTGGCGGCAGCATCATCATACCCATACTCATCAGGATCGAAGCGACAACAAGGTCAATGATGAGGAAGGGCAGGAAGATCATAAAGCCGATTTCAAACGCCCGCTTCAGTTCTGAAATCATGAACGCAGGGGCCAGCACTTCGAACGGCATTTCGGCGGCCGTATCCGGAAGGGTTTCGAGATTCGCAAAGCCTACAAAAAGTTCCAGATCAGTCTCGTTTACATGCTCACCCATGAAGGCTTTTACAGGCGCGAGCGTACGCGGAATGGCGTCGTCAACATCGATAGCCTGGGACATGTAAGGCGCGATACCAGACTGATATGCCTCGCCAAATGTCGGCGCCATGACGAAGCCAGTCAGGAACAGCGAGAGCGAAATGATGACAGCATTTGGCGGGCTTTGTTGCAGGCCGATAGCTGTTCTCAGAAGAGACAGAACAACAACGATACGTACAAAGCTGGTCGTCATTACCAGAATGCTCGGCGCAAGGCTAAGGACAGTGATGATTGCGATCAGCTGAACGATATTGCGGTTCAGACCCGCACCGGTGCCAAGATCGACAGTGACTTCCTGTGCAAGAGCCGGAAGCCCCGCAGCAGCAATCAAGCCGAGAATCAGAAGACCAACGATACGCAACATATCAGTTCTCTTCTCCGGATTCGGCGGATACGTCGCCCGGAACCTTGCGGCTGGAGATCAGCGTGTCCTGCGTCTGGCCGGTAAGAATCAGAAACTCTTCATCCCCCCACTGAACGACGGCGAGCTTTTTGCGGCTGTCGAATGGGCGCCAGGATTTGACGCGCAGCTCTCCGCTGTCTGAAACGCCGGGTGTGAGAGAGGTGAAACGGCGCAGGCCCCAATAGAGGCCGCCGATCAGGCCAAGCACTAATACCAGTGCCGCGAGTGCCCGCATTGCGGTAACAGTATCCATACCACGCCTCTTATAAGCCGTTCTGGCCGTTAAGCTTTGTTAAGAGTTCTGGGGCGCATTGGTTAACGGGCTGTTAACCGGTTGCGCGGGAGCGCCGTTAAGTAGGTTTAATCAGGTATTAACTGACTCGGCATAATTTACCGGAATGATATTGCCGAGCGATCTTTCTGTTTTCCAGCTTCTGAACAACCGCCTCAACATGCTTGAGACGCGCCAGAAGACCGTTGCTGAGAACGTCGCGAACGCGAACACGCCGGGTTACGTCCCCAACGATGTCGATCAGGCTGCGTTCGAACGTTCGCTGAGTCGCTACAGCCAGCCATCGGTCGGAAGTGTAGGGCTGGCGACCACGCAAAACGGTCACATTCAGGGCACCGCTGCGCCAGGACCGCTCGTGCGTACTCTGTCGACACCTGACAGCGAAGTCACAATGGATGGCAACGCGGTTGTGGTTGAAGAACAAATGCTGCGTCTCAATCAGACACGCGCTGATTTCGACACGGCACTGAGCCTTTATCAGAAAGGGCTCTCACTCATTCGGCTCGCATCACGGTCTCCGACCTGATGACGGTTTAAGGTGAAGGTTAGAACACATGTCTGCTGATCTTTTTTCTGCACTTTCCGCTGCCTCTACGGGGCTTCGTGCGCAAACTGTGCGTATCCGTCTTGCTGCCGAGAATGTCGCGAACGCGAACTCTACATCCGACACGCCAGGCGGTGACCCGTACCAGCGCCGCATGCCGGTTTTCCGTGAGATGGTTGATCGCGAAACCGGTGCGCATGGTGTTCAGGTTGTGCGCACGGCTCAGGATCAGAGCGACTTTCCTGTCGAGTATGACCCCACACATCCGGCTGCGGATGAGAACGGATTTGTGAAGCTTCCAAACGTTCAGACGTTGATCGAAATGGCTGACATTCGCGAAGCGCAGCGCACATACGAAGCGAATCTGAACATTATCGAAGGCTCACGAGCGATGATCAATCGCGCGCTGGACCTTCTGCGTCGCGGTTAAACTGGAGTTGATAAGATCTCATGGCTATTGATTCTCTAGCTGCTGCCCGCGCCTATCTCGATACAGCGCGTACAATCGCAAACTCACCGAACAGTAGCTCGGCTCAGGAGGCTCAGGGCGCAGGCTTTGGAAATATGCTGGATCAGGCAGTGTCTGCAGCATCTGGTGCCGGGCAGACTGTAGAGACAGCTATGGTGCAGGCGGCAACAGGCCGCGCTGACCTTGTGGATGTGGTGACGGCGGTTGCCGCAGCCGAAGCCACATTGGAAACCGTCGTCGCCGTTCGTGATCAGGTCATCAAGGCCTATCAGGACATTCTGCGTATGCCGATCTGATAATAAAATAAGGCCGGATTGATGATCTTACCTCTCTCAGTGTTTTCCACGCATAGCAGCCTCGGCCGCCTCGGCGGCTGCGTGCTCGCTACCTCCGCTGCGGAGTTCAGCCTCCCGCTGAGCCCAAAGCCGTTTCTGGTACTTAGTGGAGATGATGTCCGTCATGACCAGAACAAAAATCACAAGGTAGAAGGTAGACTTCTCGATGGCGTGAATTTCATAGCCAAACACCTTCATATGAGCCAGGTGGCCGCCCTCTGATACGAGCAGGGCGCCTACAATAAACAGGATGAAGAGGCCAAGAACCTCATACATCCGGTTCTTTTTCAGGAATTCTGCGACGCGATCTGCGAGCAGGATCATTCCAATACCAGACAGGATGATGGCCACTGCCATAATCCAAACCTGATACTCAATGTCGCCAGCCTCATTGCGGGTGTTCGCAATTGCCATGGCTGACAGAATTGAATCGAATGAGAATACCAGGTTCATGGAGACGATCATCGTGATCGCCTGAACAACCGATTTTTTCTTATTGCCTTCAGTGTGCTCGATATGTTCAACCGCGAGCAGGTGCGAAATCTCTTTAATCGCGGTGTAGATAATGAAGCCGCCGCCGAACAGCGTAACGAGGCTCTGAAGGTTGAATTCGGCTTCGAAAATACCTGTCAGAGGGATCGTCAGAAACGGCGCTGCGAGCACTGAAAACAGGCTCACAATGATAACTAGCAACACAATCCGGAACGCAACGGCCAGGCCGATGCCCCAGCGTCGAACCATGCTGGCTTTGCCGCCTTCTTCGCCGACACGCTTTGATTCAATCGAGATATAAAGAAGATTATCGAAGCCAAGTACGGCTTGTAGCAGTATCAGAACCAGCAGGGTCGAAAGCCCGGAAATGCTAAAAAGTTCAGCCATTAGTCACCCCTTCCGAAAATGGACATGTCGAAACAGGTAGCAGACTCTTCGCGTTGCGCGAACCGCTGAAGTCAATTTTGCCGTGAGTAGAAAGTTTGTAAGCAAATGATCACATTGCCGCAATTTCGCCTTATTCTCCGGTATTTAGTGAGCAATTGATCACAAGTGGTTTGTGGTTAGCCCGAAAGGGCATGATGCTCTGACAGAGGAGAAATCTTATGGGCGGTTTTGTGAGTATCCCGGCAAATTGGGCGGCTATCGCGTCAATGAAGTCAAAGTCTGCATTGGACGGGTTTGTGAAGGAACTCGATGCAGCGCCTCAAAATACCCGCAAGGTCATTGGGACGCTGGGGCAGTATGCAAGAGATAACCTCTCTGGCGTATCGGTTGTGGGATTGTTTCCAAAGCTGGATGAGGGGCCGTCGGGGGCTTGATGTCCGGCATAGGACAGCGCCTGAAGATTAGTCTTCGGCGCTGAAGCCTGAATACTGGCAGACCGGCAGTGTCACGCCTTCAGGCAGGCCGTGTACGCTCACGCCACATGCGCCTTCGAAGGAGGCCTGTGTAAGGCCTTCGGCATTCTCAAAGCGAATGTCGAACATCCGTGCATCAAGGAAGCTTACATCGCCGAGGATAACGGCGTTGAAGTCCACATCGGCGAGTGTCGCGCCAATGAAGCTTGCTTGCGTCAGGTCGACATTCACAAAGCCTACATCTGTGAGAGATGCAGCCGAGAAGTCGATCTCGTTCAGGTTCGAGGTATCAAAGTGGACATCAGCCAGATGCGCGCTGATAAACTTCACTTTGCGGAAGTTGGATTCAGAGACGTCCACGCCAGCAAGGTTCGCGGCGACGAGCGAAGCGTCTGAGAAGTTCGAACGTGCTATCACGACTTCCATCATATTGAGCGCTGGCGCGTCAATCTGGTTCGCCTGAATTTCGTCGAGCGTGAGTTCTGTAAAGCGGGCTTCCTCAAGGTGAGCGCGGGACATATTTGTCCGGTAAAGGCGTGAGTCCGCGAAGTGTGCGCGCGGCGCATGGGCACCCTGAAGCGATGTGTTGGTCATATTGCAGTTTACGAACTGCGCGTTGTTCATCGTGCGACCGTTCAGATTGGCGCCGGTGAAGTTGCTTCCATTCAGCTGGCCGCCAATGCGCGGCTGATACATGATCGTTGTCCCGCCATCAAAAAGGAAGGCGTGAGCATGCAACCCGGAGGCCGCAATAACAGTACAGGCAAGAGCGCTGAAAAGTTTCATGCGCTGTTGATAACATACTGGGAAAGGCCGTCGACTTAATTCCATGTAAGGACCAGCGGAATGGCAGTTATCCAGGTTTAGTGTGCGCAGGAGGGCACAGACAGGCCGTTTGGAAGTGTCGTCGCTGCATCTCCGCATGCCATGTTGAGTTGGCTTTGGGTGAGCCCGCGCGCTGTCTCAAGTTCAGCGCCGGAGATGTTTGCGCCTGAAAGATTGGCCCCTGTCAGATTTGCGCCGCCGAAATACGCGCCAACCATAATAGAGCGACTGAGATTCGCATCGTGAAAGTTTGCGCCAGTGAAGCGTGCGCCAAACAGATTCGTGATGGAGAGGTCGCTCGCTTCGAAATCGACGTTATTCATCGTGGAGAGGCTGAGGTCAGACTGGCGCAGGCGTGAGCCGGAGAGATCCAGCGCGGGCAGATCATGATAGGAGAGGTTGGCCTGAAACAGATTGCATCCGGCGCAGGAGTGACCGGCCTGAACGCTCGCAATCTGTGATGCATTCTGCGCTGAGGCCGTCAGGCCAAGGGCAGCAACACCTGCAATCACGGTCATGAATCTGAACATAGCTTAGTCTCCACCCGGGTTTCCAGCTCACGTCGTAACATGCAAAGTTTGCATCGCCCTTTGTATTCACCGCAAATTTTACTGAAAAATCGCCCGGTTTTGTAGAAGACTTCTGATTCTGAGCGGTAAAAAGGTCGCACGGGGCAATTCTTTGCACATACATGCATTTTAGTGCAGTAAGGTATCTCTTGCTGTTTTGAGGCTAAAAGAATATAAAAAACAGTAGTCTATGAGGAGGAAACGGGCATATTCCCAAAACGGGTCCAAAAAACGCTGCGTTTAGATTGTCACATGCGGCGAAACGGCCTTTTTCTTTTTGTGATCATTTGGGTAATGTGTTCGCCAGATACTGGGCGCTGACCACCAGACGTCCACCCGCGAGGAAAATATAATGAAGCATCTCGAGGCTTTCGAGCAAGCGATCAGCACCATTCGCGAAGAAGGGCGGTATCGCGTATTTATTGACCTGAAGCGTCACCGTGGGTCTTTCCCGCGTGCGACTGCGCGTTTCGAGCACGGCGAAGAGAAAGACATCGTCGTCTGGTGCTCTAACGACTATCTTGGCATGGGCCAGGATGATGACGTGATCAACGCGATGCACGAAGCTGTCGATACGTTCGGCGCTGGCTCTGGCGGTACACGCAACATCTCCGGCACAACCCGTTTCCACGTAGATCTGGAGCGTGAGCTGGCTGACCTGCACGGTAAGGAAACAGCGCTCCTCTTCACTTCCGGCTATGTGTCTAACGAAGCGACGCTCTCTACGCTCGCTAAGATTCTTCCGGACGTTATCATTTATTCTGACGCGCTGAACCACGCCTCCATGATTGAGGGTATTCGTCGTTCAGGCTGCGACCGTCGTATCTTCAAGCACAATGACCTCGGTCATCTGCGTGCGCTGATGGAAAATGACGATCCTGACCGTCCGAAAGTTATCGCGTTCGAGTCTGTCTATTCCATGGACGGTGATGTCGCGCCGATGAAAGAACTCTGCGACCTCGCAGATGAATTCAACGCGATCACGTATCTTGATGAAGTTCACGCTGTTGGCATGTATGGCCATGAAGGCGCAGGCGTTGCCCAGCGCGATGGCGTGATGGACCGCATCGACATTATCGAAGGCACGCTGGCGAAAGCTTACGGTGTGATGGGTGGCTATATCGCGTCTGACGAAGCAGTTGTCGACGCGATCCGCTCTATGGCGCCGGGCTTCATCTTCACGACGTCTACTTGCCCGGTCATGGCTGCTGGCGCTCTGAAATCTGTCGCGAAACTTCGCACAGATGAAGGCCGCCGTCTGCGTGCCGAACATCAGGCAAAAGCTGAAATGCTGAAGCAGAAATTCCGTGACGCGGGCCTGCCGCTGATGGAATCAGACACGCACATCGTGCCGCTGATGGTTGGTGATCCGGAACGCTGCAAAGCGCTCTCTGATACGCTCCTGCACGACTTCGGCGTTTATGTTCAGCCGATCAACTATCCGACTGTTCCTAAAGGTACTGAGCGCCTGCGCTTCACACCGTCTCCTGTCCATACAGAAGAGATGATGAATGACCTCGTCGCTGCACTTCTTGCGATCTGGAAGCAGCTCGGTCTGCCAAAAGCAGCGTAAGCGCCAATGGCCGATAAGGGCAGTATCTATATCGAGATCCTGCCTGTCGGCCATGCGCTTGAAATCGCAGCCATAGACAGCGAAACGGGCCGTGAGGTCCGTTTTGTTGCTCCTAAGACAGCGACTGAAGACGAAATCAAACAACTGGCCCGCGCGAAGATGGATTATGTCATGCGCAAAGAAGCGGAAGCCAAAAACAAAAAGCCCCCCGACTCGCGCGGGGGGATTGTAGTTTGAATTGAGATGAGTTGATCAGACCAGCAGAGTGTTGGTCTTGCGGATAGCAGCTTCAGCTTCGCTCATCAGGTCTGCCACTATCTCTGCGACAGGCTTCACCTCTTTCACGCCGCCCGCGGACTGACCCATAGCGAAGCACGACTTTTCCATATCCAGACGGGATTCGTCTGTAACGCCTGCAATACCGCTGAGCACATCCACCTGTCTTGAATGGATAGCCTGATGCGGGAACGGCATGATCTCCTCCGGGCGCTTTTCCCAGTCGAGCACGTAAGGGTTGGTGCGCACGCGCATCGGTTTGCCGGAATAGCAGCGCGTGCGGGTCGTATCGGCGTCTGTCGCGCCGACAATGGCGTTGCGATAGGTGTCTGCGGCATGGGACTCCGCTGACGCGATGAAGCGCGTGCCCATCCACACGCCTACAGCGCCAAGGCTGAGAGCGGCTGCTATGCCGCGTCCGTCATAAATGCCGCCGGCAGCTATCACCGGAATCTTCACAGCCTCTACGGCCTGCGCGACGAGGGGGAGGGTGCCGACAAGACCTGTGTGTCCGCCACCTTCGCCGCCTTGCAGGATAACGGCGTCACAGCCGGCTTCCTCGGCTTTAATGGCATGTTTCACTGCACCACCGACGACCATAACTTTCACGCCAGCGTCTTTGAGCTTCTTCATGATCGGCATTGGCACGCCAAGACCCGCTACAAAGCTGTCTGCGCCGCCTTCAATGATCACATCAATGGAACGCTCCAGGCTTTCAGGATCGGCGGCGAGCAAGTCTACGCCAAATTTCTTGTCTGTGAGGGTTTTTACCTTGGCGATCTGGGCTTCGATGAAGTCCGGCCCTGTGCCCGCCATACCGAGCACGCCATAGCCGCCTGCGTTAGACATTGCAGCAACTAGCTCGGCATAGGATACGCCTCCCATGCCAGCCAGCATGATGGGGTGTTCGGTTCCGAGTAAAGTATTTAGCGGTGTCTTGATGCCCATTCTTGTTTCCTTCCCATGTATTTATTGGTTAAAAGTAGGACGCTATATTTATATCTGGCGACCTGCATTAGGTTTTCGTGGCGCGAATTCTTCGAAGGTTGTATATAAGGCACTGGTCGAATCCCGACCTTGCATTAGGGGAAACCAGATGAAGAACATTGTATTCGCAGCGGTAGCTGCACTCGCGCTCGCGGCTTGTAGCGGTGAAGGCGAAGAGCCGACAGAAATCGAAGCGGCTGCTGCTGAAGTTGCTGCCGAAACTGAAGAAATGGCAGCTGAAGCTGGCGCGGCGATCGAAGCTGGCGCCGAAGATGCTGCTGAAGCGACTGGCGAAATGCTTGAAGCAACTGGCGACATGATCGACGAAGGCGTCGAAGCTGTCGAAGGCGCAGTTGAAGACATGACCGACGAAGCTGAAGAAGTTGAAGCGGATGTCGAGGCTGAAGTCGAAGCTCACACCGAGCATTAAGAGCGACTTATAAAGCTTGAAAAGAGCGCTGCTTTGAGGAGGGCAGCGCTCTTTTTGTATGCGGATGGTCCCGCTGAGCGCCATTAGAAGATGCTGTACCCGCCATCGACGAGCAGCGTGTCGCCCGTATGGAAGGATGACGCGTCGGATGCGAGATAGACCGCGATACCGCCAAAGTCTTCCGGCTTGCCCCAGCGGCGAACAGGTACGCGTTTGATCACGTTCTCTTCGAACTTGTCATCGCCTTGAGCATTCGATGTCATATCCGTCGCGATCCAGCCTGGCAGGATGGAGTTTGCGCGAATGCCATAGCGGGCGAGTTCCACGGCCGTCGCTTTGACCATTGAGATCACGCCGCCTTTGGTTGCCGCATAGGCCTGATTGCGCGCCGCGCCTTCTACAGCAGCCATAGACGCGGTCACCATGAGAGAGCCGCCCGGGTCGCCGTCTTTGGCGCGTTCGACCATAACTTTCGCCGCTTCGCGCAAAGTCCAGTAAGCGCCATCAAGGTTCACTGACAATACGTCGCGATAGGTTTGTGTGTCCTGCTGGATGAACGGAATACCGCGTGCGGAAACGCCAGCGTTTGCGATCACGGTATCGAGGCGGCCTTTCCAGGCGTTCGTGAGTGCCATGCCGTCTACGACAGATTGTTCGTCGGACACATCGACCGAGAATGCGGTTGCGTCGCCTGTGCCGAGTGTTTTTAGCTTTGCGACAGCTTCATCTGCGCTCGCCGCATTACGGCACCAGAGCACAACATCAGCGTTCGATGCTGCGAGTGCTTCGGCCATGCCGAGACCAATGCCGCGGTTGCCACCAGTGACGAGTGCGACCTTACCGGTCAGATCAAATGGCGTGTAAGCCATGCGTTTCTCCCTCTCTTATTGCGATTGCAGTAATGGAGGTCACGCAGCGTTAATCAAGCCTTCTCCTTACGCGAAGGGAATATGTTTTGTGGACCGGGACCATTTTCGCCTTTCTCGTCCTCGGCATTGTAGAGCGCGCACTTATCCAGCGAGAGGCAGCCGCAGCCGATACAGCCGTTCAGATTATTTCTCATGCGGGTGAGTTCGTTGATCTTTTCGTCCAACACCGTGATGAAGCGGGCGCTGATCGCCTCCCAGTCTTTTGCCGTTGGTGTGCGGCCTTTCGGCAGCGTTCTCATTTCAGCTGCGATGTCATCAATCGAAAAACCGAGCTTCTGGGTGATCATCACAAAGGAGAGGCGTCGGATATCGGAACGCATATAGCGCCGGTGACCACCTGCATTTCGGTGCGGGGTAATCAGGCCTTTCTCCTCATAGAAGCGTATGGCTGACACAGACAGTCCCGTACGCGCGGCAAGGTCTCCAATCGCCAATACCTGTTTCAGCGCCATATCTGCCTCTCTGAAAAATCTCTTGATCTCAACTTAACTTTAGAAATTAGAACCGGCCCATCGACATATCAATCCATAACGAAAAGGAGTGAGGACCATGTCTTTGGCAACTCTTGAACATCTGAACTTTACGGCGGCTGATCCGATGAAATCGGCAGAACGGCTGGCACGTATCTTCAGTTGGTATATCCGCTGGAAGGGGCCATCCATTCACGGTGGGCAAAGCGTCCATGTCGGAACACCTGATCTATATCTGGCGATTTATGCTCCGCCAGAGGGCGTATCTGACGGGCCAGATCATTATCGCACCCGTGGAGGGCTCAACCATATCGGCATTCTGGTCGACGATCTGGAGGCGGCCGAGAAAGCGGTTCTGGCTGAGGGGTATGAAACCCATTCACACCAGACCTATGAGCCAGGCAGCCGGTTCTATTTCGATAATGAGGACGGCATCGAATTTGAGGTCGTCAGCTATACGGTCTGACGCCGTTGGCGCGGTTAGCTGAACAGCTTTCCGCGCATAAGTCGCTGCACCAGAATGATGATGCCCGTAATGACCATCGCGAAGGCGAGGAAGGCGGCCAGCTTCATCCACCATGTATCAATTCGGTCATCGCCGGTGATGTCCATGATATGAAAACGCCAGAGCACGTCGAATATTCGCCACTCCGTGGTTCGCACGGCGCGAATGTCACCCGTGTTTACATCGATATAGGCCCGTTCATGGCTATCGGCGGTTTCAAACGCCCAGACCGGTAGACGACCGCCATATTCACGAGGCGCGTTCTCTTCGATGAGATGCATTTCGCCTTCGAAGGAGGCAAGGCCGGGCACGCCTGTGCGGGCAATCTCAAGCGCCGTTTCTTCCGATATAGGAGAGATCAAATCGCCTGTGCGCGCACTGACCAGCTTTACCTCATGACTATTGCTTAGCTTCCAGACCGGCTCTCCGAGAAACATGGAGAGTTCCGCTTCAAACACCCAGATATCCGAGGCATCCATCGCATCCTGCACGCTGACTTCGACCTCTTCAGGACGAAGTATGCCGTGATCGATCTGTTCACGCAGATGATCCCCATGGATTGTTTCGATCGGGTAGAGCGTGAAATAGAAGCCGGACACCACCCAGAAGAGCAGCTGCAGGCCGATCACCATGCCGAAGATTTTGTGGAGCCGGGAAATCCGGCGGACAAAGCGCGTAAACATGCTCAACTGTTAGCACGAAGAAACTAGCGTGCTATAACAAACAGCCCTCCGAGGATTTCGAAGGGCTGCTTCTGTGAAGATTGTGGCGGGGCTTAGCGCGCGCCGACGCTTTCAGTGAATTTCTCAGAATCGACGGATTTGCCGTAATTGGCATCCCGATACTTGCGGAATTCATTACGGGCGATTGACCGGGCATGCACCTCGTCCGGACCGTCCGCCATGCGGAGCGTTCTGATGTTGGCGTAGGCATCAGCCAGACCGAAGTCTTCTGTCACACCGGCGCCGCCATAGGCCTGGATGGCATCATCAATGATCTGACAAGCGATTCGTGGACCGGCCACTTTGATCATGGCGATCTCGTTCTTCGCGACCTTATTGCCAACCGTATCCATCATATACGCTGCTTTCAGCGTCAGAAGGCGCGTCATTTCGATGTTCAGGCGGGCATCAGCGACGCGTTGTTCCCAGACAGAATGCTCTGCGATGGATTTGCCGAACGCGACACGGCCAACGAGGCGCTTGCACATTTTTTCAAGGGCAAGCTCTGCCGCGCCAATGGTACGCATGCAGTGGTGGATGCGGCCTGGCCCCAGACGACCTTGCGCTATTTCGAAGCCTCGGCCTTCGCCTAAAAGCATGTTCTCGACCGGCACACGAACGTTTGTCAGCTGTATTTCGGCATGGCCATGTGGCGCGTGATCGAATCCAAAGACTGGCAGCATGCGAACGATTTCGAGGCCCGGCGTGTCCATAGGCACGAGGATCATGCTCTGTTGCGCGTGCTTCGGTGCATTGAAATCGGTTTTGCCCATGACAATCGCGACTTTGCAGTGCGGGTCGCCCGCACCGGAAGACCACCATTTGCGGCCGTTGATCACATAGTGATCGCCGTCGCGCTCGATGCGGGTCTCAATATTCGTAGCATCAGAGGAGGCCACCTGAGGCTCTGTCATGAGGAATGCAGATCGGATGTCGCCATTCATGAGTGGGCGAAGCCATTGCTCTTTCTGCGCGCGCGTACCGTAGCGGTGGATGGTCTCCATATTGCCGGTGTCCGGTGCGTTGCAGTTGAAGACTTCTGATGCCCAGCTGACGCGCCCCATCATCTCTGCGAGTGGCGCGTATTCCAGATTGGACAGGCCCGCTCCATGGAACTCGTCATCATCGTGCTCAGGGCTTGGAGCCAGGAACAGGTTCCAGAGGCCTTCGGCCTTCGCTTTGGCCTTCAGGTCATCTACGATTTGAGGCACGTTCCACGGGTTTTCGAACGCAGCGTGCTGATCTTCATAGGTTTTTTGATTCGGATAAATATGCTCATCCATGAAGGCGGACACGCGGGCAATATAGTCTTTTGTTCTGTCTGAAAAATCGAACTTCATCTGGTTTCTCCCATAATCTTGAGAGAGACCATAATTTTTTTGAGGAATATGCCTATTGGACAGAATGCCTCAAAACCATACTTTTTGTGTGACAAAACGTTGCATCATATCGATCGCTACATATTGCGACCCGAGTGAAAGCCGCTTACCCAGACGGCGAAGCTAAGTTTGGAGGCAGGCATGTTGGGAGTGACGGGTACGGCAGCTCTCTTCAAATTACTGGTCATCGTCTTTTCCGCTGTTTTCGTCACGTCTCTCTTATCCGGTATTTTCGGCATGGCTGGCGGGCTCATCCTGATGGGTGTGTTTACGGCGATTTTCCCGCTATCCTTTGCCATGGTGCTGCATGGTGTTGTTCAGCTGTTTGCAAACGGGTGGCGCGCCTTTCTGATCCGTCAGCATATCCAGTGGGGAATCGTTGGCCGCTATCTGATCGGCGGTGTGATCGCGATTGGTGGCTTGCTTCTGGTGTTCTGGCAGCCGGACAAGCAGGCGGTTTTCGTCATGCTGGGCGTGCTCGCATTTGTGCCGTGGATACCCAAGACGATTTTTGCGCTGGATGTGAACCGGCCGTTTCAGGCTGAAGTGCTTGGCTTCATTGCACAGGCGCTGAACACGCTGGCAGGCGTCGTTGGGCCTGTGCTCGATATTTTCTTTGTGAAGTCGGTTATGACGCGTCAACAGATCGTCGCGACAAAAGGCGCAACGCAGGTTATCGCCCACCTCACCAAAATCGGTTTCTGGACATTGCCGGTTCTTATGTCAGCAGAAGAGGGGGCGTTGCCGCCTATCTGGCTTTGCATTGCCGTGCTGCCCGTGGCGATGACGGGCACCTGGGTGGGCGGCAAGGTTCTCGACAAAATGACAGACGTGTCCTTTCGCAGTTGGACGAAATACATCCTCACTGCGATCGGTGTCGTTTATCTGATGCGTGGGTTCGGGCTGATCTAGGCTTTAAGCAGTCGCCAGAGCGTTCATAACGCCTGCGAACATCGCACGTCCATCGCTGCCACCTTCATGGCCGCCGATTGCGCGCTCCGGGTGAGGCATCATGCCGAGGACGCGGCGGTTCTCAGAAAGGATACCAGCAATGTCGCGTGCTGAACCGTTCGGGTTGTTCGCATAGCGGAACGCCACACGGCCATCGCCTTCCAGCATGTCGAGCGTAGCGTCATCTGCGAAGAAGTTACCGTCATGGTGTGCAACAGGTACGATGATTTCGCTGCCAGACTGATACTCTGATGTGAAAGCAGAGCTGTTCGGGCTGACGATGAGACGTTCATTGCGGCACACAAAGTTCAGGCCGGCGTTTCGCAGAAGCGCGCCAGGGAGCAGACCGGTTTCCGTCAGGATCTGAAAGCCGTTACAAATGCCGAGGATATGGCCACCTGAATTTGCGAAAGCCTTCAGTTCCGGAATGATCGGAGAATTACCAGCCATCGCGCCGCAGCGCAGATAGTCACCATAAGAGAACCCGCCCGGAACGACGACAAAATCGAGACCCTTCGGCCATTCCGTTGTCTTGTGCCAGATTTGCACCGGATCTTGTCCGGTGATGTCCTTCAGAGCCGTAATCGCATCGCGATCACAGTTTGAACCGGGAAAAATGATGACGCCTGCTTTCATGCGTTCGCATTAGCCGTAATTGCAGCAAATGAAAATCCCGAAGGCGGGCCGAAAACACAAAAAAAGGACGTTCGCTTAAAAGGGCAGGGGGAAAGCGAACGTCCTCAGTCTGGGTAAGTTCGTGGAGGAACTTAAACGCATGAACGCGACCAATCGCAGTATCGGGGCCGTGGAGCTTTCAGGGGCGGACAGGTGGTGTCCTTTAAGGGGAGCTCCAGCCGCTTTCGGCCGCGTTCATGTTAGTAAAACGCGGGCGGTTTCGGTTTCCGTCTGCTCCGTCGCCTGCTTTTACATTAATTAGTTGTCAGAAAAACCGAGGAACTGAAGCTCTTCGTCAGCAAGGTATGCAGCTCGAGCCGCATCGATTTCGGCCATGAAGGCGTCCATAGGCATCTGAACGAGGCGGCCTTCCTGAGAATAGAAGAATGTGTCGCCGGTTGCAGAGAAGCTCGCACCAAATTCGATGCCGCGCGAATTGATATTCGGGCCGAGCGTGTAAGGGCCAATCCAGCGGCCATCATCTGCGCGGGTGAGCACTTTCAAATCCACATTACCGAGGATTGGACGCATGCGGGAATAGAACACCAGATGGCGGCCGTCAGCCGTTGCCGCGATATGGCTTTCAACGAGCGACGTATTGCCCTCAGGCAGCAGGCCGTCAAAAATCCAGCCCTCGGTGGTTTCGTCATAATGGGCGACGTAGAAGTCGTGGCCGCCCGGACCTTCGCGGCGCTGCGATACGAAATACATGTCGCCATTCGCCGTTGTGGTTACCGAAGTCTCGTCCGAACCATAATGGATGTTTCCGGGCACATATTCGGCTTCACCCCAGCCATCTTCGGTACGTTCGATGGACCAGATGTTCATGTCATCGCGGTTTTGGAGGCCGGGAGCGGAGCGATCCGATGCGAAATAAAGGCGGCCGTCAAACGGGCTGAAGTGCGGGGCAACGTTAGAGCGCAGCTTTGGCCAGTCCAGTTTGACCGGCTCCGACCAGCTTCCGTCGTCCTGAAGCAACATCTCATAGAGGTCGGTGTCGTCGCGTGTTTCACGCGTGAAAACACGAACGGTGCCTTCCGCATTTTCAGTCAACGTATAGGCGCGGTGATACGGGTCAGGAATTTCTTCGCCGGGAAAGACGAACTGCGGCAGCACGGGCGCGTCTGCAGCCGCTGTCTCGGTGGTGTCGTTTCCACAGGCCGCCAGACAAAGCGCAAGCCCGGACAGGACGAGTAGGTTTGCAGTCTTCAGCATAAAAAAACTCCGCGATCTTAGCTGGGGTCAGCCAGTATCGCGGAGCTATGACGATTTCACGACGCGGCACTAAAAAAATGCCGTAGCCGGATAATTTTACGCGTCTGCCAGTTCGATCTGGTAGCGCTCGATCACGGTGTTTGCGAGAAGGCTTTCGCACATCTCTTTCACGCGGGCTTCAGCAGCATCCTTCGCCAGACCGTCTTCGAGTTCGAGCTCGATACGTTTGCCGATGCGCGCGCTTTTGACTTCGTCGAAGCCAAGACGGGAGAGCGTTTCAGAAACAGCCTTGCCCTGAGGGTCAAGTACGCCGTTCTTCAGTTCCACATAAACGATAGCTTTCATGTGAGCGTTAGCCTCCGTTGCGCTCGCTGTTGATATCAATCACAGACGCGATGTCTGAGGATTGTTTGAAGATACCGAGTCGCGTTGCGACTTCTGCATAGGCCTCGGTAACACCGCCCATGTCGCGACGGAAGCGGTCTTTGTCGAGTTTTTCGTTGGTTTCGAGGTCCCAGAGACGGCAGCTGTCAGGGCTGATTTCGTCGGCGAGGATTGTGCGAACCATATCGCCTTCGAAATGGCGACCGAATTCCAGTTTCATATCAACGAGACGGATGCCAACAGCGGCAAACAGGCCTGCGAGGAAGTCGTTTACGCGCAGGGTCGTTGAGACCATGTCGTCGATTTCCTGCGGGGTTGCCCAGCCGAAGGCTGCAATATGTTCTTCGGAGACCATCGGGTCACCGAGTTCGTCTTTCTTATAATAGAACTCGACGAGTGAACGCGGCAGCGCTTCGCCTTCAGTGATGCCGAGGCGTTTGGAGATGGAGCCTGCAGCTACGTTGCGAACAACCACTTCCAGAGGAATGATTTCGCACTGCTTTACCAGCTGCTCACGCATATTCAGGCGCTTGAGGAAGTGCGTCGGAATACCAATGCCTGAAAGGCGTGTCATAAAGTATTCTGACAGACGGTTGTTCAGTACGCCCTTGCCATCAAGAACGGCATGCTTTTCCGCATTGAAAGCTGTGGCGTCATCTTTGAAATACTGAATCAGTGTATTTGGTTCAGGACCTTCATAAAGAATCTTGGCTTTGCCTTCGTAAATTTTGCGGCGACGAGACATCATTCGGCTCTCCGGTTACGACGCTCTGTATGGAATAGAGTGTTTCAAGCTGCGAGGCACTACACGGTTTCGAGGCAAGATACCATATCTGCGGCGAAAAACCCGGAGATTCTGTTTGCGATAGGGTGGAAAACCTAGCAAAGAACGGGGTAGAAATCATTGTAACGAAGTCAGTCAGGAAAGTGACCCGAACATGGCACAATTTGAGGATCGCGAGCGCGGAGAAGAAAAGAAGTTCTCCCTCGATCAGGAAACACTCTTCAAAGCGACTGCGCGCCGCAACAAACTTCTCGGCCTCTGGGCTGCAGACGTTCTCGGTCTGGCGGGCGACGAAGCGGAAGCTTATGCAAAATCTGTTGTTGTTTCGGATCTGGAAGAACCGGGCGATGAAGACGTGATCCGTAAGGTTCTTGGTGACTTCGATGCGAAGGGCGTTGCACGCTCACGCGAAGACATTGTTGCCCAGCTTGCAGAACTTATGCCTGTTGCGGTCGAGCAAGTTAAAGCGGGCTAATTCCGTGTAAAAACTTCGCCGGTTCATCCGGCTAAAGCTTTCTGAAAGGTTACGAATACCGCGAGGTTTCGTAACCTTTTTTGCACCTGATCCTAAGCTGGGTCTGCGACATTTCAGGCAGGGTTCGAATGAAGAGAAACCCGTTTGGAGATGTGGCATGACTGATAACAACAATAATACGCTTTCATCCGAGGAACTGTTCTACCGCGAGCACCGCATCGACACATGGTCGTGCCGTCAGCTTGCAGAATGGGCGCTGGCTCATTTCGGTGACCGGACAGAACCGAATGCTTACAAACGTATCGTGAGCTCAATCGCGAATACGGGCGCTGATCTTGCGGTGGAAAAAGTCCACGCAGATCTTTCGAGCCTCGGCTTTAATTATCGTCCTGAAGCTGTAATGCGCATGTATGAGCGTTTTCGCCGTGATGCCGAAACTCAGGCGTTCCGTACATCCGGCGACAATATCGCAGCCTGATCAGCCGTGACGGCGATAGGGTGAGTGAATGATGATGCGGCGACGGTTGCCGTCTTCATCTGTTTTCTCGATCGTCTCTGTTGAATCCATGCTCTGACCAAACTGGAACTGATCGCGGTATTCTTCCGGCGGCACAATTTCAAAGCCGAGGAAATCGAGCAGGAACAGAAAGCCGACGCCTGTCAGCAGAGCCGTCGAAATCGTGCGGATAACGAACCGGATGATAGCGCCCCGGAAAAAGGCTACGGCGATAGCGCTGGCGCTGCCGCCGAAAAAGCCTGCGCCCGACGCGAGTGCTGCAAGATCGACACTGCCGCCGAACACATTCTGCAAATTCTCCAGAATCGCTTCCATGATCTCTATCCCCGTAAATTCGGGCGCGCCATGCGCGCCCCAAGTAACCTTGCGCATTTAGACGCACGGATTCGGTCCAGGGAATAGGCTTTGCCAGTATTTTTACAGTGAGATTGGCTCGTAATCAGTCTTTGCGAACGAGAGCCGCACCGACATCGCCAACGAGACCTGCCAGCTCCTTGCGGCGAATGACCAGCATGACAAGCGACGTGGCCCAGATGATAACCGCCGACATGAAGAGGCCGCCGCCATCATTGTTCGGATCGATGCCCAGCGGCGTGAACAGGTGAAAGCTGACAGCGCCGGACATAACGGCCAGCGCGATAAGTGCGCCGAGTGCCTGCAGGCGACGCAGAGCCGGAATAATCCCGATGAGAAGAAGCGCCGAGGCAAAGAGCTCCGCTGTTCCGATTGTGTATTGAGAAAACAAACCGGTCTGAGAGAACAATCCGCCCAAACCAAGGGTGCCAGCCCATCCATCGAGGCGTCCGAAGATTTCTTGCGTCTCTGGTGCATCAGTGAATTTGTAGCGCAGACTGTCCAGAAAGACGGCCGCTGCGAAAACGGCGATGACGTGTGGAATAAAGCCGATGATCTTTTTCATTGCGCATGCGTCCCTTGCTTGCATTGGATCGACCCTATCTGACGGCTCGACATCAATTTAGCAAAACACGCCGTTTCAAGCTCACGTGTGCGTGACGGATCACTTTTCGTGATAATTGTTTCAGCAATGAGGATATCTCGCCGCCCTGTTGAGCGTGATTGCTGGAAGCTCAAGCGGGTGAGGGCTATGCCTTCGTCTCGAAGACAGAGGAATGCCCAATGCATATGGATTTCACCGCAGATGCGCCACCAGCGCCGGAGATCGAGTTCGGAGACTTTTTGAAAGTCGACATTCGTGTCGGGACGATTGTCGAAGTGGAGCCGTTTCCTGAAGCGCGTAAACCATCTCTGAAACTGGAAATCGACTTCGGTCCTGCGGTCGGCGTGAAAAAGTCATCTGCACAGATCACCGTGCATTATGATGCTGAAGCGCTCGTTGGAAAACAGGTCGCCGCTGTTGTGAACTTTCCGCCGCGCCAGATCGGTCCCTTCATGTCGGAAGTGCTGACGCTTGGCTTTGCTGATGAGGCTGGTGCGATTGTGATGTTCTCACCCGATAAGACCGTGCCTAACGGTTCTAGACTGGCCTGAACCTCAGGCGCTGTTGTTTTTCATTAGCCTGACAATCGGGCCGCTCGCCATGGAAAGTGCCTCACAGGTGGCGTTATAGCCTTCCTCGACGGCGCGATCGAATTCTACCCAGTCTCGCAGGTCGATTTTTGGAAGCTCTGGCGCGACGAGAATGGTCGTCAGTTCACGCCCGGCATTCGGGTCGACTGACAGAGTCGCTGTACGCATGAGCAGGCTCGCAATCGGTGGCGCTTCTGACAGGCCGTGCTTGAACGCCCAGCCCAGGAAACCTGGCGGATCGATGAAGTCGTCTGCTGCGAGGCCTTCAGGGGCGCGTGCCACGTCCGATCCAATGATAAAGCCACGATGTGCCTGACGCATTATATCGACGGGGAAATTGTTCAACACAGCGCCATCGACCAGCACTTCGCGGTTCTCGACAAATGGCGGGAGAATACCTGGAAGCGCGATGCTCGCACGCAGGGCTTCGCGAAGCTTTCCCCGTGTATGTAAGTGAACCGCTCCGGCAGTCAGGTTGGTCGATACGCAAAAGAACGGCAGATGCATGTCGTTGATCATCGTCTCGCCGAAATGCTCTTTCAGCCGCTCATCGACCAGCTTTCCTTTGACCATGGAAACCACGGGCAGGGTGTAGTCACCCAGCGGGTTGCTTTCCACAAAAGCTTTGCGAATGCGATACTCGATCTCGTCATCATCCCAGCCCATGGCAACGCATGCAGCAACAACGCCGCCCATGCTGGCGCCGCCGAGAAAGTCGATCGGGCAATTGTGTTCGCGCAGCGCCTTCACCGCGCCGATGTGTGCATAAGCGCGCGCGCCGCCGCCAGACAGAACGAGGCCAACCGAGCGTCCGGCCATAACACGGGCTAGTCGGTCGCAATCTCCGCCCTGAACGCCTTTCCAGTGGAAACAGCGCGCGGCGCCGGCAGCGTCGATCCAGTCTGTTGGTTCAGAGACACGGCGACCGTTCGAATGCTCGACTAGGACAATATCGATAAGGCGGAAGGTCTTCGCCGGTGAGGTGTCATCCGGAAGGAGAGGCACGGACGGGCGCGCATCAGGCCGCGCGAGCACCCAGACGCGGTCTGCCTGTCTAAGCGAGAGCTTGAACCACGCATTGTCACCGATGGTGGAGGTAAGAATGACGACGTCATTGGAGGCTTCCAGCGCGTCAAAATAGGAAGCGCCCTGATTTTCTGCTTCTTCACCTACAATGGCGGCCGACATGCCAAGGCGTGCCAGAGCGTCGGCAAGCACGCGGGCACGTAGCTTCAAGTCAATGGTCGGTGAGGAGGCAGCCAGTGCGAAGACTTTTGGTTCCGCGCGGTTGTTCTGCCGGCGATTCTGGCGAAGCCTCATCAGCAGAATGCGTGACAGGCGCTCCATCACTTCCGGTGAGGACCGCATCATCTTCATAAAGGTCGTGCGGGGAAGCTTGATGACCTCCGTATCGCGGACGGCCAGAACAGAGTTTGAGTGAGGCTCTCCCGCGAGCATCGCCATTTCACCCACGGGTTCGCCGGGGCGGATATGGCCTACAAAGTCAGTGCGCCCGTCAGGTGCACGGCGAAATGCGCCAAGCGTTCCACTAAGTACGAAATAAATGGCATCCGAACTTGTGCCTTCGTCGAACAGTGTGCCGCCGCCTGGAACCGAGAACCATACAGCCTCTTTTTCTGCGGCACGCAGTGTGCGCAGAGGGATGTCTTTCAGAAATGGAATACGGGCCAGATTAGACACAGATAACGCTCGAACTTGTTCATGTGATGCGTAACGCAAATTGGCGCGTGATGTTAAGCATCAGGTCGAACAATTTGCGGTCATCATCCAGTTGAACGTCAGATTAGCTGATTATGGTTAACGAAGCGCGCAATCGCAGCGGCTCAGACAAGCGCTTTTTTAGCGGCAAATGCCGGTCTGGCTCATGTCGAAGTGAAAGTGGTTTTCATGCGCCGCGTTGTATTCCGGTCCCAGCACTGTGCCGAAAATTTCGCAGGCATCATCACGGATTGCGCGGAGGAATTCGGCTTCCTCGCTATCGTCATCCCAGTCATTCAAAAGTGTCAGCGTTGATCCGTCAGTGAAAGTGATGCCTTCAATATCGACGGCGTTGCCGGTTGCATGTTCGCTGAAGCGGCCGCTCTCACGGCCATAAAGCCGGCGGCAGGAATAGCTGCCAAAGCTTCTGATTTCTTCGATGTCGCGTCCCAGAATTTCACGCGCTCTTGGAATGAGCGAGTGCTCTTCCCATACCATCAAACCGGCTGTGAGCGGACATGTCATGCTGAGTGTGGCGTTATAGGGGAAGCGAGACTGGTCCAGAGTTAGCGCGTCTGTTAAGCCGCAATTTTCATCATCCGTCGTGTTTTCAAGCCGTGTGAAAGCGGTCTCGGCTTCTTCTAGGAACGCGAAACAGACATCCGGATTGCCCTGAAGGTTTGAAACCTTGTTCGCCGTCGCAAAACCGATCGGGTGATTGATAGATAAATCTGTGAACGGGTTGTGTTGCGGTGGCAGGCGGACAAGAACCTGCCAGACAACTGCTGCGGCGATTACGCACCAGAAGATCAGTGAAACCCATTTACGTACTGATTTAGTCAATTCGGGCCTTTCTCTTCCGCGCGCAGATTTGCACGTGCATCCATCCTGCCCAGTCTTAACGCCGAAAGAGAAATTTGGGTCCCGCTGGCAGATATAATTTGAGGCTTCGCTGCTAGTTTTCCCGCAATCTAGAGGGATTCAGTGGGATCGTTATGACTCAGACAGTACTGACGGACTGGTCGGCGGACAAAGCTGCGGCTTTTGAAAAAGAAAACATCGTTGCACATCACAACCTTCAGCATCGGGACATGTTTTCTGATGAGGGATTGATTGATCTGCTTGATCGTTATCCGCGTGATCGCATGGGCATCTATACCATGGGCTATGAGGTCACTGATCGGGAATCCTTCCGGTCGGGTGATGCGCCTGACTTGTCGGGTGAAGAGCTTTTCCGTGCTATTCATGACGGCCGCATCTGGATCAATATGCGCCAGTCTAACCGGTATCTGCCTGAGTATGCGGATCTGACGGCAGAGATGTTTGATGCACTGGAAGAAGTGAACCCCGGCGTAAAAACGATGAAGCAGGATACCTCCATCCTGATTTCTTCACCCAATGCACAGGTCTTCTATCACTTCGATGTGCCGCTCGTGACACTCTGGCAAATCCGCGGTGTGAAGAATGTCTGGCTCTATCCGGCTGAAGCGCCATACCTCACAGATGAAGACCTTGAGACGGTTGTTCTCAAAGAGTCCGAAGAAGAAATTCCGTTCACACCAAACTTCGATGAAACGGCCATGAAAGTGCGCCTTGAGCCAGGAATGGTAGCGACATGGCCGCAAAACGGCCCGCACCGGATCGTCAACGAAGACATGGTGAATGTCTCGCTGTCTTGCGAATTCCAGACGCTTAAATCTGTCGTGCGCGCGAATGCTGTTTATGCGAATGGCGTACTTCGCCGAAACTTCGGAATGTCGCCTCAAATTGCGCGCGACGGAATGTTTTCGCAGTATTCCAAAGCCGGATTGGCAAGAATCTTTAAAATTTTGAAGGTTCGTAAAGCCTTTGAATACCATAATCCACGCACATTTGTTGTGGACCTCGATTCTGAGATGGCCGTACGGGATATCGCTTGATACATCCTTCGGCCCGGCAAATCGGGGCGGTGAGAGGATGGGATGAGTTTCGCAGTGCTAGCAGCGGCGTTTTTGATTTCGACGGGGAGACCTCCGCTCGAAACCGCTTTGGCGCGCACTGAACCACCTCCAAGTCTCCGTGCCGCGTTTACCGTCGAGCTGACGGACGGCGAAGCATTCCGCGAAATCCGGTACGATCCGCGAATTCAGCTGCCTGAGCCGCGCTGGACTGTCGTTGAAGCGAATGGAACGAGCGACGAGCTGGACCGTGTCGTTGAAGAATGGGGTGAGGAAATTTCCCCTGACGGCTGGCTGATCCCCGATGATCTCGAAGCCAGCATGGGCGGAGTCGTCGAAGCTGACGATCTGGGCCGCTTATGGCGTATCGAGTTTGAGCATCAACCGTCGAGCAATGATGGTCCAATCGACCGTTGGGCGAGCGAGCACCTTATTGGCTACACCTGGCTTGATCCGGTCGGTCAGAATCTGGTGCGTGTGGAATACCATTCATTTGGTCCGTTTGACGCGCCCGGCGGTGGCCGTGTCGATTCCTATACTCATCAGTATATTCTGCATCAGGATCCTGAATACGGCGTCTCTTTCATCTCGGCGTTCATGGTCGATGTGCAGGGTGAGATTTTGCGGGAAGACATTTCGCGGTCTTACCGGGCGCGCATTACCGATATTGATTTCTTCTTTTCCAGCCCGGTTGAAGAATCTCGCTTTCTGCGCCAGCGCAATGCCGGAAACGGGCCTGTGATTGGCGTGATGGTTCGCCAGTAATTTTTTTCGCAGACGGGCTGCCCAGACGCCAACGACCCACTACATTACGGGTATGATTCACCTTGTTAAACTCTGTGTCGGCGCGGAAAGCGTGGACGATCTGGCAAACTGGCAGAAGCGCGTTATCGCGCATCGCAAGGCGCTTGGATTGTCTGCAAACCCCGTCCACGAAACCCGTCAGTCGCCAAAGCGTGCAGACGAACTGCTGGATGGCGGTTCGATCTATTGGGTGATCAAAGGCGTTATTCTTGCCCGACAGGAAATCGTCGAGGTGAATGTCATGGAGGACATGAACGGTCGTAATTATTGCGAACTGGTTCTGGACCCTGAAATTTACCCGACGGAGCCGCAGGGGCGTAGAGCTTTTCAGGGCTGGCGCTATCTCAAGCCTGAAGATGCTCCAAAAGATGCAACGGGCAGTCATTCTGCTGAAGTGCCTCCCGAGCTGACGCGGGCTTTGCGCGACGCAGGTGTGTGGTAAAGAAGCGTCGAGGACGCGACGGGGCAGGGGATGAGTCTCAGAATTATTGGTGCGGGTTTGCCGCGGACAGGGACGTTGTCGCTCAAGGCTGCGCTCGAGCAGCTGGGCTATGGCAAATGTCATCACATGTTCGATGTGATGCTCAGCTCTCGTCAGGTTAATCAGTGGCACGACATTATGGAAGGCGAAACGCCGGACTGGGATGACGTATTCCAGGGCTATGATGCGTGTGTCGACTTTCCGTCCAGTCTGTACTTTCGAGAGCTTGCGGCGGCTAATCCGGATGCAAAAGTCATTCTGACTGTGCGCCCGCCCGCTGACTGGTACGCTTCAATGCGCGACACAATTTATAAGGTCGAAACCTCCGTGCCGCGCTGGGTGCAATGGTGCTTTCCTCGCATTGGAAAGCTCACCGAGCTGGCAGACAGGCTCGTCTGGCAGGGGCTTTTCGATGGCCGTTTCGAAAACGAATCCTATGCGCGCGCTGAATTTGAACGCCATGTCGATGACGTGAAAGCGGCCATTCCGAAAGAGCGCCTTCTGGTCATGGAAGTCAAAGACGGATGGGCGCCGCTCTGTGTGTTTCTTGGTGTTCCTGAGCCGGACACACCGTTTCCGCGTGCGAATGACAAAGGCCAGTTCCGCCGGATGACGAAAACACTGAAACGGTTGTCCATTGTACCGTGGATACTTCTGGGTGTTGTTGTGATTGCAGCGGGTGCAATGGTCGGGCTGACCTATTTCTAGATAAGGACTGAGGCTATGGAATTTCTAACGCGCATTACCGTTCAGGGCCTCAGTATCCTTTCGACGGTCTTTGTGTTGGCCATCGGCTTTGGCGTTCTGCTCATCGTGATCATGTTTCTCATCGATGCAAACCAGTCGAAGAATGCCGTTCGGCGCAACTTTCCGGTGGTCGGTCGATTTCGTGATCTGTTCGCGCGGCTGGGCGAGTTTTTTCGCCAGTATTTCTTTGCGCTTGACCGTGAGGAGATGCCATTTAACCGCGCTGAGCGGGACTGGATCTATACCTCGGCGGGCGGCGAAGATAACACCCAGCCCTTCGGTTCGACGCGCTCGCTCAATATCGTCGGCACGCCCATATTCGCCAATGCGCCATTCCCGATTCTTGAAGAGACGAATGAAAGCCCGGAGCTGACTTTCGGTGAAGGCTGCGCGCAGCCGTATCGCATCCGTCAGCTGATCAACATTTCCGGTATGAGTTATGGTGCGCTCTCCAAGCCAGCGATCCAGTCTCTGTCTCGCGGTGCAAAACTGGCTGGTTGCTGGCTGAATACCGGTGAGGGCGGTCTGTCGCCGTATCACCTTGAAGGTGGCTGCGACATCATCTTTCAGATCGGTACGGCAAAGTATGGCGTTCGTGACGAGAACGGTGAGTTCTCCGAGGAGAAATACCGCGAGGTGACGGGCCATCCGGAAGTGAAAATGACAGAGCTCAAGCTGGCTCAGGGTGCAAAGCCAGGCAAAGGCGGTCTGCTGCCGGGGTCTAAGGTGACGTCCGAGATTGCGGACGTGCGCGGTATTCCCGAGGGCGAAGACTCTGTGTCGCCGAACCGGCATCCCGAGATTGATTCTGTCGATGATCTGCTGGATTTTATCGTTCGACTGCGAGAGGTTTCCGGCAAGCCGGTTGGTATCAAAACAGTCGTAAGTTCAAAGCGCTGGCTCGATGAGTTCTGTAAAGGCATCAATGCCAGAGGGCCTGAAAGCGCACCGGACTTTATCACGGTAGATGGCGGCGACGGCGGCACAGGCGCTGCTCCTATGGCGCTGATGGACAATGTCGGCCTGACACTCCGTGAAGCGCTGCCCATGCTGGTGGATGCATTACGCGAGCATGGATTGCGCGAGCGGATAAAAGTCATCGCTTCAGGCAAGCTGGCTGTACCTGCCGAAGTTGCCTGGGCGTATTGTACGGGTGCGGATGCTGTAAACACGGCGCGTGGCTTCATGTTCTCCATCGGCTGTATTCAGGCCATGGCGTGCAACACAAATAATTGCCCGACAGGCATTACCACACACAAGCCGCATCTTCAGGACGGTATCGTGCCAGAGACAAAGGCAAAATCCGTCGCATTCTATGTGAAGCGTATGGAGAAGGATGTTGAAATGATCGCGCATAGCTGCGGTGTGGAGCACGCGCGCTTCCTTCGCCGCAGCCATGTTCGCATTGTTCAGGCGAATGGCCGGTCTGTTCCGATGGATGATCTTTATCCAGAGATGGAAGACCTGCGCTAAAGCGCGATATTGTCGATAAGGCGTGTTTTACCGAGCCATGCCGCTGCGATCAGGCGGCATGGGCGGTCAGGGATTGCGCCTTCAATCGGATCAAGCGTCGACGGGTCAACGGCTGTGATGTACTCGACCTTGTTAAAGCCAGCTTCTTCAAGCGTTTTGATCGCTTCGGCGATCGCTGCCGTCTGGTCTGCGCCGTTTCTGATGCGGATGGACGCACGGTGCATCGCCAGATGGAGAGACGGCGCAATCCGGCGCTCTTCCGGTGTGAGGTAGGCATTACGCGAAGAGAGGGCGAGGCCGTCTGCAGCCCGAAGCGTGGCGCCAGGCACGATTTCAATCGGGAAGCACAGGTCGATCACCATGCGTTTGATCACCTGAACCTGTTGGAAGTCTTTCTCTCCAAAGAAGGCTTTATCCGGCTGCACCTGATTAAACAATTTGGCGACAACCGTCGCGACACCACCAAAGAAGTGAGGACGGAATTGTCCCTCAAGCTTTGCACCCAGATCGGGCACAGAGACACGCGTCTCTTCGCCTTCCGGATACATGGTTGCGACTTCCGGCGTGAAGACGAGATCGCATTTATGCGCTTCCAGCATATCCTGATCGGCCTGCTCCTGACGTGGATAGGCATCCAGATCTTCGTGTGGTGCGAATTGTGTCGGGTTCACGAAAATGCTCGCCACTGTGCGGTCACATGCGGCTACGGACAGGTCCACGAGAGACAGGTGACCCTGATGGAGCGCACCCATAGTTGGTACGAAGCCAACCGTCAGGCCATCGCGTTTCCAGCCGCGCACAATACCGCGAAGTTCTTCAAGAGAGCGCACAACCTGCATGGGGAAGTCCTGTGTGAACGAAGTGTGAAATTCCGACCCCTGCAATAGCGTGCGCTAAGATTTTGGCAATCGGCTTAAACACTTGGTTAACCGAAACCATTCAATTTGGTAATATGTTTACACGACTCTTACGTCCTTCTCAGAGCCATGTTCACGCCAGCTTTCCTCAAGATGCAGCGGAAGGCGAAGCTTTCCGCAACGTTGACCGGGAGCTGGAGAACAGACTTTTTGGAACGGCGCGTAAGGCTCAGTCCCTGACATCTCTTTCTGTTCATGCGCATGAGGGTGCCGCACTGAACGGCGAAGCCGGACGCAATGATGTGCTCGGTAGCGCGCTGGAAGACCTGTCAGCTCAAATCGCTAACCTTCTGCGGCCTCAGGGCGACGCGCAGACGCAAGCGGTTGAACCAGTTTCTGATAATGTCGTTTCAGACTTTCTGTTCGACAGCGCAGCAAAAACAGAGGCGGTGGAGGCCGTTCTGTTTGATGTTTCCCCAGGAGTTTCGGAAGCAGCTTCGCAGAATCAGATTATCGCAGCCAGCCAGACTGGAAGGCTCAAAGGTCTGGGGGCAGACCAGAGCTCGACAGAAACTGTGTCGGGGAGGGTAAGTCCAATGTTGTATGGAGCGTGCTCGTGAAACCCGAAGGATTTAATCTCATGGATCGTGCGCAGGACCTGACGTCGAACAAGACGACAGTTGATGCACATGAGTGTCGTGTCATCATTATTGGTAACGAGAAGGGCGGCGCCGGTAAGTCTACCGTTGCGATGCACCTTTCCGTGGCTCTCATGCGTATGGGCAAGAAGGTCGGTGTCATCGACCTCGATGTTCGCCAGCGCACTTTCACCCGCTATCTTGAGAACCGCACACGCTGGGTCAAATCAACCGGCTCCAACATCCCGATGCCAGAATCACTGCGTGTGGATGCGAGCGTTGCGCGCAATCTGGACGAAGCAGAGGCGGAAGAAAGCGAACGCTTCCTCGATAGCCTGAAGCGTCTCAAAGCCAGCTGCAATTACATCATCGTAGACGCGCCGGGGGGTGACACATTCCTGTCCCGTCTAGCGCACGCTTCGGCTGACACGCTGATTACGCCTCTGAATGACAGCTTTGTTGACTTCGACCTTCTTGGCGATGTGAACCCGCAAAGCCTCGAAGTCGTTCGTCCGTCTTTCTATGCTGAAATGGTCTGGGCTTGCCGTAAGCACAAAGCGCAGACGACACGTAAGCCGATTGACTGGGTTGTCATGCGTAACCGCATGTCGCCGCTCGAAGCACGTAACAAACAGCGTGTTGGCGAGGCCCTCGATAATCTGGCGCGCCGTATTGGCTTCCGTCTTGCGCCAGGCCTGTCCGAGCGTGTGATTTACCGTGAACTCTTCCCAATGGGCCTGACACTTCTTGATCTCACAGAAGAAGGCTCAAACATCACCTTCACGATGAGCCACGTCGCCGCTCGTCAGGAACTGCGTGACCTGCTCATCCTTCTGAAGCTTCCGGGTATTGAAGGCATGGAACTGGCGTTCTAGAGCGATTTTTCGAACAACGAATTTAGTTAGAAGGCGCCCTAAAAGGCGCCTTCATTGTATTCGTAGATCTCGATTTCGCTACGGCCTTCAGATGTCTCATAGGCGCGATACATGCCTTCAGTATTGAACGACCATGCCGGATAACCGTCCGGCCCGAGCATCACAATACCGCCGTCACCACCGAGCCCAGTGAGCTCAGTATGGATGACGTGATCGGCTGCCTCTTGCGCTGTTTCTCCTAGTAGTTCGATACGGTTGCAAATCGCATAGGCGATAGCCAGACGGATGAAATACTCACCCGTACCGGTCGAAGAAATGCCGCAGACATTGTTCTCAGCATAGGTGCCTGCACCGATAATAGGACTGTCACCAACGCGGCCCCAACGTTTCGCCGTGGTGCCGCCTGTGGACGTGCCGGCGACGATATTTCCATCTATATCCATAGCGACCACGCCAACCGTCCCAAATTTCTGGTCGTCAGGAAATGCCAGAGATGACAGCCATTCATTCGAGAGAGAGGCTTCTTGTGGCGCCATTGGCTGCATGCGGTCCGGCGCGTCTACGCCGCGCCGTTCCAGCATGCGCAGCAGGCTCTGCCAGCGACGTTCCGTGAAGAAGTAATACGGATCGACGATCGCCAGCCCTTGCTCAGCTGCGAATTGGTCAGCACCTTCACCTGCCAGCATAACGTGAGGCGAGTGCTCCATCGCTGCGCGAGCCGCGGAAATCGGGTGCTGGATGTTAGAGAGGCCTGCGACAGCACCGGCGTCGAGCGTGTCGCCACGCATGATGGACGAATCGAGTGAGAAGCCGCCTGTTTCTGTCATCACAGCGCCGCGTCCGGCATTAAAGAGCGGATTGTCTTCCAAACTGCGGATGACCGCCTCAACGGCGTCTATAGATTCGCCACCGTTCGACAGGATATCGCTACCTCTCGCGAGCGCTTCTGTCAGCGCTGCAGTGTAGGCCGCCTCAGTTTCATCATTCATAGAGTCGCGCGTAATGACGCCAGCTCCACCATGAATAACAATGGACCACTCCAGCGGCGGAGCCTGCAATTCAGATACGGGCTCGGAGGCTGAGGTCGCGCATGCACTGACAGCGAGAGCTGAGGCGGCGAGGGCGACGGAAGCGGTGCGGAAGGACATGAAGGGCTCCGATTTCGAAACATGATGACTGGTCGTCATGTCAGCGCGTCTCGTCCCTGTGCGCAATAAAAAAGAGGCGGCCCGAAGACCGCCTCTTTC